>NZ_CP039865.1:572500-1236666 GCF_005160265.1 Phreatobacter aquaticus
TGCCGTCCTTCCGTCGATCGCATCATTCGACAGCAGGCATGCCGGCGGCAGGCATGGCGCCCAGCGCCGTGCTTGGCGACGAGCCGCCGCTGGCCGTCGACGGGTCGCAGCGTCGCGGCATCGAGGGACGCGGCATCAACCTGCGCTGGTTTTCCGGCACCGTCCTGACCGGGCTTTGCGGCGCCGGGCTGATGGGCGGCGCCGTCTGGGCGGCGCTCGAGAACCCGACGAGGCCCCCTGCCCCCGCCGAGCTGATGCAGCCGCTGGCGCGCGGGCCCGGCACGGCCGCCGACCGAATCACCAACACCGCCCGCAAGGGTGACAGGCTGACCCCGCTCGCCGACCTGTTCTCCACCTCCAAGCAGACCATCCGCGTCTCACAGACCCAGACGGTCGGCGACCGCGAGATCATCCGCGTCCGTCCGCACACCCGCGTGGTCGCGAACCTGATCCAGAGCTCCAGCGGCGATTACGACATTCCCGAGTTCAATCCGATGCGCCTGCTCGCCGGCGACCAGCCGGAACGGGCCGAGGATCCGAGCGAAGACAATACCGATGGCGAGGTGACCGTCGTCACCAAGCCGATCGCCGGACTGCAGCCGGCGGAACGCGCCATGATGACGCTCGGCACCGACGAGATCCTGGCGCGGGTTCGCGAGGTGTCGGCGCAGCGCGACCAGCCGGTGACCATTGCCCTGCCGATCGCCCTGTCCTTCGGCCGCCAGGCCAGCGATGCAACTGCTGACGAGGGTGCGACGAACATCCTGCGCGTTGCCAAGCAGGCCGCGGAAGCCGCCGCGCCGAACCAGGCGCCACCCGATCGGAGCGCGGTGGCCAAATCCGGCGACACGGTCACCGTCATCCTGATGGAGCTCGGCGCGACCCGCGACGATGCCCGCCTGGTGGCCACCGCCTTCAACCGCGGTGGCCGCGAGATCACGCTGCGTGAAGGTCAGCGTGTGCGCGTGCTGTTCACGGCGGGCCAGGGCGGCCGCCAGCAGCCCGCCCGCGTCATCCTGATGGGCGAGCGGGGACCGGAAGCCGCTGTCGCGCTGTCGGACGAAGGCCGCTATGTCGCGATGGAAGACCCGACCGACGCCGCCACCATCGCGCAGGATTCCGAGGACGACGACGACAGCCAGGGTCTGCGCCTCTACAACGCCATCTATGAGACGGCGCTGCGCCAGGAAATCCCCAAGCCGATCATCGACGAGATGATCCGCGTCTTCGCCCATGATGTCGACTTCAACCGCCGCGTGAGCCCGAGCGACCTGTTCGAGGTGTTCTATGCTTCGGATGAGGAAGGCACAGAGGCCGGGCGCGGCGACATTCTCTACATGGCGCTGACCGCAAGCGGTGAGACACGGCGCTATTATCGCTTCCATTCGACCGCCGACGGAATCGTCGATTATTACGACGAGAACGGCAAGTCGGCCCGCAAGTTCCTCATCCGCAAGCCCATCGTGTCCGGCCAGATGCGCTCCGAATTCGGCATGCGCCGCCACCCGGTCATGGGCTATTTCCGCATGCATTCCGGTGTCGACTGGGCCGACCGCGTCGGCACGCCCATTCTGGCCGCCGGCAATGGCACGGTGATCAAGGCCGCCTGGTCGAGCGGCTATGGCCGGCGCGTCGAGATCGAGCACGCCAACGGCTATGTCACGACCTATTCCCACATGTCAGGCTTTGCCCGCGGCATCGAGGATGGCCGGCGGGTCCGCCAGGGCCAGGTGATCGGCTATCTCGGCTCGTCCGGCCTGTCGACCGGGCCCCATCTCCATTACGAGGTGATGGTCAATGGCCGCTTCGTCGATCCCATGCGCGTACGCGTGCCGCGTGGCCGCGAGCTGGAAGGCCGGATGCTGGCCGACTTCCGCCGTGAGCGCGAGCGTGTCGACAATCTGATGACCCGCGACCGCGCCGAGGCGCGCGTCACCGCGGCTTCACCCGCGCCGACGCAGCCGGCAGTGGTTCCTGCGTCGGTCAGGCGCTGATCGCTATTCCGCCGCGACCTGGCCGCTGGCGCCAAGCCAGCGCTCGAGATCCACGATGGCGCGCGCCGACAGCACCTTCTTGCGCGCCTGGGTCTTGGCATTGCCGCGCAGCCGCTCGCCGTCCGGCCCCTTGTTCGGGGCGGCTTCCGTCAGGGGCGGGAACAGGCCGAAATTGACGTTCATCGGCTGGAACGAGCGCGGCCCCTCGTCGATCGTGGTCACGTGACCGCCGGTGATGTGGTTGATCAGCGCGCCGTGCGCCGTGGTCACCGGCGGCAGCGCGATCGCGCGCCCCAGCCGCTCGGCGGCGGCGAACCGGCCGACCAGCCCGCCGATCGCCGCGCTCTCCACATAGCCCTCGCAGCCCGTGATCTGGCCGGCGAACCGGATGCGCGGATCGGCCTTCAGCCGCAGCGTCTCGTCCAGAACCTTCGGCGAATTCAGATAGGTGTTGCGGTGGATGCCGCCGAGCCTCGCGAATTCGGCATTCTGCAGGCCCGGGATCATCCGGAATATTTTCGCCTGCTCGCCATATTTCAGCTTGGTCTGGAAGCCGGTCATGTTGAACAGCGTGCCGAGCTTGTTGTCCTGGCGCAGCTGGACCACCGCATAGGCCTTCACCGTCGGATTGTGGCTGTTGGTGAGCCCCACCGGCTTCATCGGCCCCCAGCGCAGCGTCTCGCGGCCGCGCTCCGCCATCACCTCGATCGGCAGGCAGCCATCGAAATAGGGCGTGCCCTCCCATTCCTTGAACTCGGTCTTCTCGGCGGCCAGCAGCGCGTCGATGAAGGCCTCGTACTGCGCCTTGTCCATCGGGCAGTTGATGTAGTCGGCACCCGTGCCGCCGGGACCCACCTTGTCGTAGCGCGACTGGAACCAGGCGGTCTCCATGTCGACGGATTCGAAATGGACGATCGGCGCGATGGCGTCGAAGAAGGCGAGCGAGGTCTCGCCGGATAGCTTGAGGATCGCCTCCGCCAGATCTGGCGAGGTCAGCGGCCCGGTCGCGATGATCACCTTGTCCCATGCGGCGGGCGGCAGGCCCGCCACCTCGCCCCGCTCGATCGTGACCAGCGGATGAGCCTCCAGTGCCGCCGTCACTGCCGCCGAAAAGCCGTCGCGGTCGACGGCCAGCGCGCCACCTGCAGGCACCTGGTTGGCGTCGCCCATCGCCATGATCAGCGAGCCCATGCGGCGCATCTCGGCGTGCAGCAGGCCGACCGCATTGGTCTCGGCGTCGTCGGAGCGGAATGAGTTCGAGCAGACCAGCTCGGCCAGGTCCTGGGTCTTGTGGGCATCGGTGCCGCGCACTGGCCGCATCTCGTGGATCACCACGGGCACGCCGGCCTGGGCAATCTGCCAGGCGGCTTCCGAACCGGCGAGGCCGCCGCCAACGATATGAATGGGGGAGATCTGGGTCATGAGCGGCTTTTAGGCCGGGCTGGTGGTGGGAGCAAGGCAGGAGGCCTAGTCACTCGGGTCAGCGCAGCGGAAACGCCACCGCGCGATATTCGCCGGAATCACTGTGGCCGACGTCGAGCAGGACCAGCACCACGACGCCGAGCGTCGTCGCATCGCTGTTGCGGTAGACGTCGGTCACGTGCACCCCGATGGCGCAGGTCTTCGGCGGCAGGACATAGTCGATCACCGCATTCTGCTCGGCGAAGGCCTGGGGATTGCGGCGCGCACTCTCGCGGTCCGACGCCGGAATTTCGGGCTTCAGCGTCACGGTGAGCCGGGCCGAAGCGCTGGCCTCCCGTTCGCGACACCTGAGCTGCGGATCGTGCGGCGCCGGCATGCGGGCTGTCAGCGTGTATTTCATAGACACGCCGGGATGCGCGCCGATGATATCGGGCCGCGTCATGAAGCGGATAGGCCCGTTGATCCGGGTGAGATCGGTCCAGCTGCGCCCGGCAAGGCGCTGGCCGGGATCGCTCAGACTGATCTCCTGGAGACGCGGCGCGGCGGCGGCCCTCGCCCAGGCGACGATCGCCGGCGTCTGCATGCTGTCATCCTTGTCCTCGTCGAAGGAGAAATCGCGCATTGCCTCGCGGCGGGCATCATTCGGCTCGGAATCCCAGCTGAGCTGTGTCACGCCGCGCGGAAAGCCGGTGGCAGAGCGGCCCGTGTTCCGGTCGATGACGTCGATGGCAAAGGCGCCGCGCTCGCTGGCTCCGTCACCGCCCGATTGCTCGATGCCGAAATGCCGACCATCGGCGGAGAATCCGAGAACGCGAAGTTCTGGCGCGGTGCCGAGTTCGCGGGCGATTGCAGGCTGGCCAATAGCAAGGCAGAGACCGGCAAGGACGAGAGAGGCAAAGACGGGGCGGGAAAGCATGAGGTCGATCCGGTCGGCGCACGCACTGAGCGGGCGTCTGGGCGAACCGACTAGACCCGCAGCCTTTCCCGCCGTTGCCGCTGCCCGGTGGCGGCTGTTTCAGACGATGCGGGGACGCAGCAAACAAAAGGCCCCCGATTTCCCGAGGGCCTTTGCATTCAGCAGTGAAGAACCGGCCTCACTCCGCCGCGAGCGCCTGCGGCGAGGTCTCGAAGAACAGCCGGTCGGCGCCGGCGGTGACCGTCACCCGGTCGCCATCCTTGACCTCGCCGGCGAGGATCTTCTCGGCCAGCGGATCCTGCACCTGCTTCTGGATCACCCGCTTCAGGGGCCTTGCGCCATAGGCGGGATCGTAGCCCTTGTCAGCAAGGAAGCTCTTCGCCTGGGCGTCGAGCTCGATGACGATCTTGCGGTCGTCGAGCAGCTTCTGCAGACGCTTCAGCTGGATCTCGACGATCTGGCCCATCTGCTCGCGCTGCAGGCGGCCGAACAGGATGATCTCGTCGACGCGGTTGAGGAACTCGGGCCGGAAATGCCCGCGCACGATCGACATCACGCCGTCGCGGACCTGTTCCACCGGCTCGCCCTCGCCCTGCATGACCAGAAGCTCGGAACCGAGATTGGAGGTCATGATGATCAGCACGTTGCGGAAGTCGACGGTGCGGCCCTGGCCATCGGTCAGGCGGCCGTCGTCGAGCACCTGCAGCAGGATGTTGAACACATCCGGATGCGCCTTCTCGATCTCGTCGAACAGCACGACCTGATAGGGCCGACGCCGCACGGCTTCGGTCAGCGCGCCGCCCTCATCGTAGCCGACATAGCCGGGAGGCGCACCGATGAGCCGGCTCACCGAATGCTTCTCCATATATTCCGACATATCCATGCGGACCATGGCGGTCTCGTCGTCGAACAGGAATTCGGCGAGCGCCTTGGTCAGCTCGGTCTTGCCGACGCCGGTGGGCCCCAGGAACATGAACGAGCCGATCGGCCGGTTCGGATCCTGCAGGCCGGCGCGCGCTCGGCGCACCGCGGTGGAGACAGCCTTCACCGCCTCGCCCTGGCCGACGACCCGCCTGCCGATCTCGTCCTCCATGCGGAGGAGCTTGTCCTTCTCACCCTCCAGCATCCGGTCGACCGGCACGCCGGTCCAGCGTGAGACCACCTGCGCGACGTGATCCGCCGTGACGGCCTCTTCCACCATCGCCTGGCTCGACACTTTTTCGGTCTCGGCCAGCGTCTTTTCGAGGCCCGGAATGACGCCATAGGAGAGTTCGCCGGCCTTCGCCCAATCGCCCTCGCGCTGCGCCTTGGCGAGCGTGTTGCGCGCCTCTTCCAGCTTCTTCTTGATGTCGGCGGCAGCGCCCAGCTTGTCCTTTTCCGCCTTCCAGCGGGCGGTGAGCGCGGCGCTCTCCTCCTCCAGGCCGGCCAGCTCTTTCTCGAGCTTCTTCAGCCGGTCCTTGGACGCCGCGTCGTTCTCCTTCTTCAGCGCTTCCTGCTCGATCTTGAGCTGGATGACGCGCCGGTCGATCTCGTCGAGCTCCTCGGGCTTGGAATCCACCTGCATGCGCAGGCGGGCCGAGGCCTCGTCCACCAGGTCGATCGCCTTGTCCGGCAGGAACCGGTCGGTGATGTAGCGGTTCGACAGGGTGGCGGCGGCCACGATCGCCGAGTCGGTGATCCGCACCTGATGGTGCTGCTCGTACTTTTCCTTCAGGCCGCGCAGGATCGAGACGGTGTCCTCCACCGTCGGCTCCGACACCAGCACCGGCTGGAAGCGACGGGCCAGCGCCGCGTCCTTCTCCACATGCTTGCGATATTCGTCGAGCGTGGTCGCGCCGATGCAGTGCAGCTCGCCGCGAGCAAGCGCCGGCTTCAGGAGGTTGGAGGCATCCATCGCGCCATCGGCCTTGCCGGCGCCGACCAGCGTGTGCATCTCGTCGATGAACAGCACGATGCCGCCGGCAGCCGAGGTCACCTCGTTGAGGATCGATTTCAGCCGCTCCTCAAACTCGCCGCGATATTTGGCACCCGCGATCAGCGCGCCCATGTCGAGCGCCAGGATCTGCTTGTCCTTCAGGCTCTCCGGCACGTCGCCGTTGACGACGCGCAGCGCCAGACCCTCGACAATGGCGGTCTTGCCGACGCCGGGTTCGCCAATCAGGACGGGATTGTTCTTGGTGCGCCGCGACAGGACCTGAATGGTGCGGCGGATCTCCTCGTCACGGCCGATGACCGGATCGAGCTTGCCGTCGCGCGCCGCCTGGGTCAGGTCGCGGGTATATTTCTTCAAGGCGTCATAGGCGTTCTCGGCGGAGGCCGAATCCGCGGTGCGCCCCTTGCGCAGGCCCTCGATCGCCTTGTTCAGCCCCTGTGGATTGATGCCGGCCGACGCCAGTGCCTTGCCGGCCTCGGTGTCCTTTTCCAGCGCCAGCGCAAGCAGCATCCGCTCGACCGTGACGAAGCTGTCGCCGGCCTTCTCGGCGGCCTGTTCGGCCGCGGTGAAGACGCGCGCGGTGCCCGGCGCCAGATAGAGCTGGCCGGCACCCGAACCCTGGACCTTCGGCAGCTTCTTCAACGCCGCCTCGGTCTGCATGAGCGCCACCTGCGGCTGGCCGCCGGCCGCACGAATGAGGCCACCGCACAGACCCTCGGGGTCGTCGAGCAGCACCTTCAGAAGATGGTCGGGGGCGAATTGCTGATGGCCTTCGCGGGTGGCCAGCGATTGCGCCGACTGCACGAAACCGCGGGCGCGTTCGGTATATTTCTCGAAGTTCATAGGGTCTCTCCTGATGCCCGCCACATGCGTCTCTGATGAGCCCGCAGACAGCGTCCGACCAATGGTGTGGCCCGGCCCCGAAGCGACCGGATCACGCCGGATATGGGAAGTGTCGCGCGAGTTGAAAGAGGGCGCGCTTGACCATTTCAGCGCCTTGCGCCACGTCAAACCGATGACCGAACAATCCCCCCGTATCGCCGCCCTCTATCGCTACCCCGTCAAGGGCCTCTCGGCCGAGCCGCTCACCGAGGCCTTGCTCGAAAAGAGTCGCCATTTCCCCGGCGACCGCCTCTTCGCCATCGAGAACGGCCCCTCCGGCTTCGATGCCGCCGCCCCCGAGCACCAGGCGAAGACCAAGTTCCTGGTCCTCGCCCGGCAGGCGGCGCTGGCCAAACTCCGCACCCGCTATGACGACGTGACCGGCGAGCTGTCCATTGTCGCCGACGAGATCGAGGCGGCTCGCGGCGACCTTTCGACGGCCGAAGGGCGCTCCGCCATCGAGGCCTTCTTCCGCATGTTCCTGGCCAAGGATCTGGCCGGCGAGCCGAAGGTCCTCGTAGCCCCGCCCGCCTTCCGCTTCATGGATTCGCGCTCCGGCTTCGTCTCCATCATCAATCTCGCCACTGTCCGCGCGCTGGAGAAGGAGACCGGCATGGCGATCGATCCCATCCGCTTCCGCGCCAATGTCTATATCGACGGTATCACGGCCTTTTCCGAGTTCGAGTGGGTCGGCCAGGAGATCAACCTCGGCGGCACGCGCCTCAAGGGCCTGAAGCGCACCGAGCGCTGCGCCGCGACCACCGTCAACCCGGCGACCGCTGTCCGCGACCTGATGATCCCGGCCTTCCTCATGCGCACCTATGGCCATGCCGATTGCGGCATTTACTGCGAAGTGACCGAAAGCGGGCGCATTGCAGTGCAGGATAGGCTATCGGTCACGGGCCCCGCTCCATCGCAGTCGTGACGCGGGCCAGTGCCGCAGGCTAATATGCCGGCGGATCACAACAGGAATGCCCCGATGTCCTTGATCGCAGAAATTCCGGCGCTTGGCCGCGACACCATGGTCGTGGTGCGCCAGCGCGAGCCGCGCTTCGCCGTGCTGCTCTATGCCGCCCTCTCGGCTGCCTTCTTCCTCTATGCCCTGCCGACCGCCGGCCTTTTCTGGACGTTGTTCGCGGTGGTCCTCGGCATTGCGACCATGCCCGTCGTTGAGTTCGTCGTGCACAAATATGTCCTGCACATCCTGGTGCTGGCGAAGACGCCGGCAACGGCCCAGTTCTGGGACCGCGTGCACTATGCCCACCACATGGAGCCGAAAGACCCGACCGTCATCCTGGCCCATCCGGCAAGCACGGTGCTGCTGGTTGGCGTCATCGGCACGATCGCCTGGGCCATCGGCATCCAGCCCGCCCCCATGGTCGGCATCGCCTTCGCGCTGTTCGCCTTCTACGAGGTCGTCCACTTCGCCTGCCACATGGACTACGATTTCGAGTCGCACTATTTCCGCATGCGGCGGCAGGCCCACGCGATCCATCATTATGTCGACGAGAACCGCAATTTCGGCATCACCTCGTCGGTGGCCGATCGCCTGCTCGGCACGATTGTCGGCGACAAGAAGGAGCTGAAGCGCTCCCCAACCGTGCGCAATCTTGGCTATACCGGCGCCTTCGCAGACCGCTACCCCTATCTGAAGCGCCCGGACGCGCCGACCGAAGACTCGTCCACCACCAAGTCGCCCCAGTGAGCCGCGCCCCCACGCCCCACCGGGTCGACGTCGTCGTGCTGGGCGCCGGCGCTGCCGGCATGATGGCCGCCATCGAGGCCGGCCGCCGCGGCCGCAAGGTGCTGATCATCGACCATGCCGATGAGCCCGGCGAGAAGATCCGCATTTCCGGCGGTGGCCGTTGCAACTTCACCAATCTCGGCTGCAGCCCGAAGGCCTTCATCTCCGACAATCCGCGCTTCTGCATCTCCGCGCTGACCCGCTACACCCAGCACGACTTCATCAAGAAGGTCGACCAGCACCGCATCCCCTGGCACGAGAAGACGCTCGGGCAATTGTTCTGCGACGGCTCGGCGATGGAGATCATCGCCATGCTGCGCGAGGAGATGGCGGAGGCGAACGTCGATCTCGCGCTGGAAACCTCCATCGACGCAGTCGAGAAGACCGAGAGCGGCTTTGCCCTGACGCTCTCCGGGCGGGCGGTCACCTGCAAGTCTCTTGTGGTCGCCACCGGCGGCAAGTCGATCCCGAAAATGGGCGCGACCGGCATCGGCTATGATCTCGCCCGCCAGTTTGGCTTGGCGATTGTCGAGCCCCGCGCCGGCCTCGTGCCCCTCACCTTCTCACCCGACCTCCTCCACACATTGAGCCCGCTCGCCGGCATCGCCGCCGATCCCGCCGCGGTCTCCTCCGGCAAGACGCGCTTTGAGGAGGCCGTGCTGTTCACCCATCGCGGCCTGTCGGGTCCGGCGATCCTGCAGATTTCGAGCTATTGGCGCGAGGGCGAGGCGATCGAGGTCGCGCTGGCGCCCGGCACCGACGTGCTCGGGCACATGCGCAAGGCCCGCTCGACCTATGGCCGGCAGGCGGCGCAGACGGCGCTGGCCGAGATCCTGCCGAAGCGGCTCGCCCAGGTCATCGTCGAGGACGAGAGGATCACCGGCAATCTTGCCGATCTCTCCGACAAGGTGCTGACCAAGCTCGCCGACCGGGTGAATGCCTGGAAGGTCGTGCCCAATGGCTCGGAGGGCTACCGCACGGCGGAGGTGACGCTTGGCGGCGTCGACACCCGCGACCTCGACCAGAAGACGATGGAAGCCCGCAGCGTTCCCGGCCTGCACTTCATCGGCGAGGTCGTCGATGTCACCGGCTGGCTCGGCGGCTACAATTTCCAGTGGGCCTGGTCATCGGGCTGGGCGGCCGGCCAGGCGGTGTGAGCCCGCCGGACGTCAGCGCGCGGCGCGGCGGAAGGTGCGGGGATTGAAGTCGGGGCAGGTCAGGACCAGGCGGTCGCTGGCGGTGACGCGCAGGGCGCAGGCCGGGGCGGTGCCGTTGGCGCCATTCTCGCATTTGCTGTTCTGGGCGAGCGAGGCGCTGCGGCGGGCAGGATCGTAGGTCCCGGTCAGGGCCTGGGTGCAGAGCGTGCCGTCGGTGCGCCACCGACGCACCGCGGCGATGCGCGCGCCCTCGGTGCGGATCTCCATGCCGCGTTCGTCGCGCGTGTCGGAGGTCCAGCGTCCCGCGAGATCGGCGGCGGCGCCGGGCGTCTGGGCGGAGGCGGCGGGAGCGAGGACGGCGAGCGCCAGGGCGGCGAGGAGAGCGGCGAGCAGCGGGCGGGACATGGTGGGCTCCGGTGGATCAGGGACCCATGGGTCGCGGTGGGATGGGAAAAGGTTCAGGGGGGCGATCAGCCTATTCTGTCTGCTTGCCACTCAAACTGCGCCATTTCTCCCGTCCTCATCCTGAGGTGCGAGCGTCAGCGAGCCTCGAAGGATCGCCTTCCGCTTGTCCGGCGGCATTGCGCTTGCGACGGCAAAGACGTCCTTCGAGGCTCGGTCGCTTTGCTCCCTCGCACCTCAGGATGAGGTATGGAGGGAGTGCGCATTACCCGTCTGAGCCTTGCCGCTTCGCTCTCGATGCGAGCGTCGGCAGTCGATCCCAGTCGCCGGCAATCAGCGCTTCCTTCTTGGCCCGGCTCCAGCCCTTCACCTGCCGCTCAAACGCCACCGCGTCGGATATCCGCTCGAACCCGTTCGACCAGACCAGTTCCACCGGCAGCCGCGTGGAGGTGTAGCCGCCATACGCACCCGTCTGATGTTCATGTAGCCGGCGCGAGACATCCTCGCTGCGGGTCGATCCCACATAATACGAGCCATCACGGCAGCGCAGGATGTAGACGTAGGCGGGCATGGGTGAATGCTCCCATCGCTCGTTCGAATAGGCAATCCGTCCTCGTCCAGTGCACAGGCAGGCGCAACCTCTCCCCACCTCATCCTGAGGTGCGAGCGCCAGCGAGCCTCGAAGGATCGGCTTCCGCCTGCCCGACTGCATCGCGCTTGCGGGGGCAAAGAGATCCTTCGAAGCTCGGTCGCTGCACTCCCTCGCACCTCAGGATGAGGTCAGGAGAGAGTGCGCCCGGCGCAATTGGCGGCGGCGCCGCGCGTCTGGAGGGAGGCATCAGGAACAAGCGCGACGCGCTGGACACGTGGCAAGCAGATCTGGGGGAGGGGCAAATTTCTTGACTGTCTGCCCAAAACTCGCACAGTCTCTAGAGATGGGGGAATATAATGGCAGAACCAACGACGTTGAAACTGATCTATGATGGCGGACTGGCGTCAGAAGGATCTCTTCATTTCTACGAATTCAGCCGCGCAAGTTATGCTTTCGCCCGATTGGTTTCGACTGTCGAGATTTTTCGACGCAGCGGCCACGTTCCTCAGAAAATCGGAAGCAAAAACTACGTTGATCTTGTAATTAAGGCGCCAGAAAAGGGTTCCTTTCCTCTTGATATCATCGTTCCAATAGCGGCAGAAGCTGCAAATATTGCAGCTCAGCTAAAGGGAATCCCATTAGATGTTCTTTTGAAATATGTTATACATATTATAAAAGGAATTTTGCCTAAATCCGATAAACTCGCTCTTGAGCTTGCGAAGGTTTCGCTTGACATGGAGAAAGAGCGGACCAAGCAGACAAAAGAAGAAACAAAACGACACAAAATTCTAAAAGATGTTGTTGAATCTGGAAACATGACCACCAACCTTGCGTTGGAGTTGCTCAAGGAATCGCTTGATAAGAAGAGCGAGCTGTTTAACAGACAAAAGAATACGGTGAGTGAATTGACAGATGCCAAAAATGAATTTGAGGAAAGCGCGAGGCGAGAGGCTGACTTCAGTGAAGTGCGACAAAAATTAGAACAAATTGACAATAGTAAGTTGGTTCAATTAACAACAAAAGTCCGCCCGCAAGTCGAAGAAATCGGATTACCCCTCAGGCGATCCGCGACCATTATGTCGCTCCAAGTCGGAAGGGAGCGACCGATAGCAACGTTTGATTCTGAAGCTATCCAAAATATCAACGATCGAGTCATTGATGAGATTGAGGCAGTCCATGAACTGAGAATGTTTGCTTATGATAGAGATGCTGGTTATGGCAAGTGCGATGTGACTGATATTGGTGTCTATAGAATAACATTCTCCGTTCCAGTGGACATGAGAGGCCGGTTGCGGAAGAAAATACTGGAAGCGATTGATAAAGATGCAACGACAGCAACGGTCCGGTTCGTACGGAATCGCGACAAGACGATTACAAGTGCGATACTAATTGACGTTAGAGACAGATAGTAGGCGAGGTTTCACCTCCCCCGTCCCTTCCCCTTCGGCTTCCAGCCGCCGCCCTTCTTCCTGACCTCGCCCCCCACCGGCACTTCGCGATCCGTGCCCGGGCCCATGCTGTCCAGCCCCGGCTTCGCCGCCCGGGTCGGCGGGAGGTTGGCCGATGAGCCGTATTTCCGGGCGCCCCTGTAACCCCCCGTCTTGTCGTCCACGGCCTCCTGCCGGGCCATGGGGTCGTCCATCACGGCAAGCTCGGTCTCACGCAGGCGCTTGAGCTCGTCGCGCAGGCGGGCTGCGTCCTCGAAGCGGAGGTCGGCGGCAGCCTCGCGCATCCGCTTTTCCAGATCCGCCGTGACGGCCGCGAGATTGTGGCCGACGGCGGCGCCGGACTTCGTCAGGCCCGCATCGACGGTGACGTGGTCCTTCTCGTAGACGCTGTCGAGAATCTGGGCGATGGCGCGCTTGATGGTCTGCGGCGTGATGCCGTGCTCGGCATTGTAGGCGAGCTGCTTCTCCCGCCTTCGGCTGGTCTCGGCCAGCGCGCGCTCCATCGAGCCGGTCATGTGGTCGGCATAGAGCAGCACGCGGCCGTCGACATTGCGGGCGGCGCGGCCGATGGTCTGGATCAGCGAGGTCTCGGAGCGCAGGAAGCCCTCCTTGTCGGCATCGAGAATGGCGACCAGCGCGCATTCCGGAATGTCGAGCCCCTCGCGCAGCAGGTTGATGCCGACGAGCGCGTCGAAGGCGCCGAGACGGAGGTCGCGCAGGATCTCGATGCGCTCGATCGTGTCGATGTCGGAATGCATGTAGCGCACGCGCACGCCCTGCTCATGCAGATATTCGGTCAGGTCCTCGGCCATGCGCTTGGTGAGCACGGTGATCAGCGAGCGATAGCCGGCGGCGGTCGTGGCCTTCACCTCGCCGATGAGATCGTCGACCTGGGTGCGGGCGGGGCGTATCTCGCAGGGCGGGTCGATCAGCCCGGTCGGGCGGATCACCTGTTCGGCGAAGACGCCGCCGGTCTGGTTCATCTCCCAGGGGCCGGGGGTGGCCGAGACATGGACGGTCTGCGGCCGCATGGCCTCCCATTCCTCGAAGCGCAGCGGACGGTTGTCCATGCAGGAGGGCAGGCGGAAGCCATATTCGGCCAGCGTCGCCTTGCGCCGGAAGTCGCCGCGATACATGCCGCCGATCTGCGGCACGGTGACGTGGCTCTCGTCGACGAAGATCAGCGCATTGTCGGGGACATATTCGAACAGGGTCGGCGGCGGCTCGCCGGGGCGGCGGCCGGTGAGCCAGCGCGAATAGTTCTCGATGCCGGCGCAGGAGCCGGTGGCCTCCATCATTTCGAGGTCATAGAGCGTGCGCTGCTCCAGCCGTTGCGCCTCCAGCAGGCGTCCCGCCTTGTTCAGCTCCTCAAGGCGCCAGCGCAGCTCCTCCTTGATGCCGGAAATCGCCTGGACCAGCGTCGGGCGCGGGGTCACATAGTGCGAATTGGCGTAGACCTTGACGAAGGAGAGGTCGGCATTCTTCTGGCCGGTGAGGGGATCGAACTCGGCGATCGATTCCACCTCGTCGCCGAACAGGTTGATGCGCCAGGCGCGGTCTTCCAGATGGGCCGGGAACAGCTCGATCGTGTCGCCGCGGACACGGAACGTGCCGCGGGCGAAGTCCATCTGGATGCGCTTGTACTGCAGCGCGATCAGGTCGGCGATCAGCTGGCGCTGGTCGATCTTCTCGCCCACCTTCACGCCGAAGGTCATGGCGGTATAGGTCTCCACCGAGCCGATGCCGTAGATGCAGGAGACGGAGGCGACGATGATCACGTCGTCGCGTTCGAGCAGGGCGCGCGTCGCCGAGTGGCGCATGCGGTCGATCTGCTCGTTGATCGAGGATTCCTTCTCGATATAGGTGTCCGAGCGCGGAACGTAGGCCTCCGGCTGGTAATAGTCGTAGTAGGAGACGAAATATTCCACCGCATTGTTCGGGAAGAAGCTCTTGAACTCGCCATAGAGCTGGGCCGCCAGCGTCTTGTTGGGGGCAAGCACGAGCGCCGGGCGCTGGGTCTCGTTGATGATCTGGGCGGCGGTGAAGGTCTTGCCCGAGCCGGTGACGCCGAGCAGCACCTGGTCGCGCTCGCCGGCCTTGATGCCGGTGACGAGCTCGGCAATGGCGGTGGGCTGGTCGCCGGCCGGGGAATATTCCGACACCAGCTCGAAATGCTTGCCGCCCTCCCACTTGTCGGGGCGGGCCGGCTTGTGCGGCAGCCAGACCTGGCCGTTGACCTCGGGCCGGCCCTCCTGGATCAGCCGCTCCAGCGCCTTGACCGTGGCGGTGACGCCGGACGTGCCGATCTCGCTCTCGATGTCGAGGGCCTGGGCCTGCTCGACATTGATGCCGAGGCGATGGGCCAGCGCCTTGTCGGCGAGCGTCGCTTCCGCCTTGAAGGCGGCCTGCGGGGCTTCAGAGAAGCCGGCGGACGGGCCGGTGCCCGAGCCGAGGCCGGCCGTGCCGCGGTTGATCGCGGGATTCAGCAGATCGGCCAGCGCCGGCCCAAGCGGCTTCAGCTCCGGCTTGGAGGCCTTGGAGCGGGGAGCCTTGGATTTCGGCGCGGGGGATCTGGGTGCTTTCGACATCGGCCGAATATGGCGACCGAATCGTGGGAACGGAAGGGGTACGGCGACAGGTCCGGTCGCCGCACCCTCGATTGTTTGCGGGACGCTATTTCGTGCCGCAGGTGTTGATGCCAAGCAGCGTATAGGCCGGGCAGAACCGCATGAAGGCGGTGGCGATCATCACGGCGCCCACCACCGGCAGGACCCAGATCCACTTGCCGAGCCCGGCCAGCAGGGCGGCGAGAGCGGGCACCAAGGCCACCGCGATGAGAATGATACCGACGACGATGCGGATGATGCGATCAGTGCTGCCGACATTGGCCATGAGAGCCTCCTGTTGATTAATTCAATATATCTGAAGATACGCAAATAAAAAGACATATCGGCCGGTCGTCAATTGATCCAGAGCATGGCGCAGCGTCACGCAATCATCATTCTGGGTGGGTTCAGCAGGAGACAGCGGCAGAATGACCGGCACACGACCCACCTCGGCGCGCAACGGCAAGACGACTCCCCGCGAGACCACCAGCGCTCCGGCATCGCCGGTGCCGCAGGCCGCTTTGGCAGGGCCAGTCGCAGACCCGGTCGAGCCGCTGGAGGGGGTCGGCGCGATCACGGCGGCAGCCGGTGCGGTCGGATCCTCCGAGCCGGCGCGCAAACCGGCGCGCACCCGTTCCGATCTCGCGCAGATGAAGCGCGATCCAGCGGTGATCCGCCGCCTGTTCGAGAGCGGCGAATATCCTTACGCGACCCGCATGCAGACCAAGCCTTACGAGGCGCACATGGTCGAGCTGCAGCGCGAATTGCTCAAGGCGCAGCGCTGGATCGAGGAGAGCGGCGAGCGGATCGTCGTGCTGTTCGAGGGCCGCGATGCCGCGGGCAAGGGCGGCACGATCAAGCGCTACATGGAGCACATGAATCCGCGCACCGCGCGCGTCGTGGCTCTCGCCAAGCCGAATGAACGTGAGCGCACGCAATGGTATTTCCAGCGCTATATCGCCCATCTGCCGGCGGCCGGTGAGCTCGCCCTGTTCGACCGCTCCTGGTACAACCGGGCCGGCGTCGAGCGGGTCATGGGCTTCTGCTCACCCACCGACTATCTCGAGTTCATGCGTCAGTGCCCCGAGTTCGAGCAGATGCTGACACGCTCGGGCATCCGGCTGTTCAAATACTGGTTCTCGGTGTCGCGCGACGAGCAGCGCCAGCGCTTCGAGGCGCGCGAGACCGATCCCCTCAAGCAGTGGAAGCTGTCGCCGATCGACCGGGCCTCGCTCGACAAGTGGGACGCCTATACCGAGGCCAAGGAGGCGATGTTCTTCTACACGGACACCGCCGATGCGCCCTGGACGATCATCAAGTCGGACGACAAGAAGCGGGCGCGGCTCGCCTGCATGCAGCATTTCCTGTCATCGCTGCCCTATCCGAACAAAGACACCAGCGTGGCGGTCCATCCTGATCCGCTGATCGTCGGCTCGACCAGCCATGTCATCGGCCGCGACGGCGGCATTCTCGGCAAGACCGTGCATCCGGAGCTCAGGCGCGGGGTCTGAGGCTATGACGAGTCGGCTGCAGAAAGGATGAAACGTTTCGCCTCGCAAGGTCGTATTCCAGTATCTGGGCGCGTTGAAGTGACGTGCCTGGCTGGACCCTGAGGCCTCGCGCCATGAACGAATCGCCTGCCCTCTCTCGCCGCCTAGCCGTCGCAGGCCTGATTGTCGCGACCGCATCGGCGACGGCCGAGGCGCCGCGTCGGAGACTGCCGGATACCGAGACGACGATGCACGGCGGCCTGTCGGCCTGGCTGGTCGATCCGACCACCCGCTATGCCCACGGCGTCCTCGGCGATGCCATTGAGGCGGGCGGATTCGTCGTGGACCGCGGCGGACGGCAGTTTCACGTCACTCTCCCGCAGGATGCCGTGTTCGAGGACCGCCGAGTCAGGTTGGAGGACATCGACGGCGATGGGCGTCCCGAGGCCATCGTCGTCAAGTCCAGCCTCAGGCACGGTGCGGCACTGGCCGTCTATCGCATCAGCGAGACAGGCATTGCGCCACTTGCCGAGAGTCAGCCGATCGGCATGCCCAATCGGTGGCTCAACCCTGTCGGGGTCGCGGATTTCACCGGAGATGGTGGGCCGCTGGTTGCCGCGGTGATCACGCCGCATATCGCGGGTTCGCTGCGGCTCTACCGGCTGCAGGCCGGCGCCCTCGTCGAGGTGGCGCGGCTCGACGGCGTCACCAATCACGTCATCGGGTCACGCGACCTCGACCTGGCGCGCATCAGCGATATCGATGGCGACGGTCGCCCCGAGATCGTTCTTCCTGTGCAGGACCGTACGAGCCTTGCGGCGGTCAGCTTTGCCGGCGGACGGGGCCGGATCGTCGCGCGGACGGCAGTGCCGAGCCCGATCGTGCGGGTTGAGCCGATGAACGGCCACGAGGCCGTGGTGCAGCTTCAGGACCGCAGAACGGTCACGCTCGTGCTGAGCCCTGGCTGACCGCGATCCCTCTGCTTTGCGCGCGAGGTTATCAGCATCGGGCAATTGCCTTGGGCCGCCGGAGCCGGTCCACGGCCATCAGCCCTTGGGGATCCCCGGCGCGTCCAACAACCCGCCACTCCTAACGGTGAGCAGCGATTCCAGCAGGCCGCCTGCGGCATTCTCGGCAAGACCGTGCATCCGGAGCACAGGCGCGGGGCCTGAGCGGGGACGATCAGGCGACCCGCTTCAGTTCGGCACTCTCGCTCAAGGGCATGTCGAACTGGATGCCGACCTCGCCGTCCTTGGCCCAGACCACCTTGGCATGCGCCTCGGTGCCATCGCTCAGGACCAGCGTCAGCGGCTTGCCGGTTTCGAGGCCTGGCAGGCTAGCGATCTTGGCGCCGGTTTCCGAAATGTTGGCGATCGCGACCGGATGACGGCTGCCATCCCGCAACGCCACGATGCCTTTGGTCGCACGGCGGCGGACAGCCGAGCGGCGCTCCTTCACGTCCTGGGCAACTTCGGTCAGGAATGTGTCGACGCTCGCAGCGAGGGAGTGCGCCGCGTCCGACAGCAGCTGGCTGGCACTCGACACACGCCCGGCTTCGCCGCTGGTCTTCTGAATGGCACCCGCGACTTCCGCGACATTCTCGGAGGCTACGGTTGAGCCGTCCGAGGCGCGGGCAATGGCGGCCGCGATCTCCTGCGTCGCCGCGCTCTGCTCCTCGACGGCCGCGGCAATGGATCCCGTGAGCCCATCGATTTCTTCAACCGTGGCACCGATTGCCCGAATGGCCGCGACGGCATTGTGTGTCGCCGACTGGATGGCGCTGACCTGACCGGCAATCTCATCGGTGGCCCTGGCTGTCTGACCGGCCAGGGTCTTGACCTCAGCTGCAACGATCGCGAAGCCGCGTCCCGCCTCGCCGGCTCGTGCCGCCTCGATCGTGGCATTCAGCGCCAGAAGGTTCGTCTGTTCGGCGATGGTGCGGATCATGTCGATGATCGCGCCGATCTTCTGGGCCAGTTCGGCCAGTCCTGAGACGTCGCGATCGGTGCTGCGCGACACTTCCGTCGCGCGGGCCAGGCAGGTCGTGGTCGAATGGATCTGGGTCGAAATCTCGGTGATGGAGGTGATCAGTTCCTCGGCTGCTGCCGAGACGGATTGAATGTTGATCGAGGACTCGTTCGACGCGTCCCTGGCGGACTGCGCCTTATCGGACGCCTGACCGGCAACGGAGGTCAGGGTCGTCGCCGTCGATCGCATATTGCCGGTTTCCGTTTCGACGGTGGCAACCACGTCGGCAATCGAGGCTCGGAACCGGCCGATCAGGTCGACCAGGACGCCCTGACGCTGGAGTTCGCGCTGACGTTCAAGCTCGGCCTCTTCTTCCAGACTGACGCGGGCCAGGGCATTCTCGCGGAACACCGCAACAGCCCGGCTCATGGCGCCGATTTCGTTGGTGCTATCGGCGCCGGGGAGCTGGTCGGAAGTATCGCCACGGGCGAGCTTCGCCATATGGGTGGTCAGGACATTGAGCGGGCGGGTAATGGAGCGGGCCGCTGCAAAGGCCGCAATGCCAGCCGCTAGGCTGATCGCGATGACCAGGCCGATCGCCGTGACCAGCCGGCTCCGCGCTTCGCCGGCAGAAATGGCAACGGCGGCGATCAGGTCTGAGGCAAAGCGCTCCTCCAGCCCCTTCATGCCCTCGATATAGGCTGTGGAGATGCGAAACCATTCCAAGGGCTCCACGCCCTTGTCGCCGTTCAAGGCGGCCGCGGCCGCGACGGGGCGGAGGCGTTTCACGGCCTCGGCCGCCGGTGATCGGCCAAGAGTCTGGATCAGGGCGGTCTGCTCGTTCGTGCCATAGCGCTGCGCGACGGCGAGGAAGCTCTCCTGCATGGCGCCGAGGGCAACGAACCGGGGCAATATGTCCTTGGCAAAGCCGGCGGAGGTGAAGGCGCCGGCGCCCGTTGCACGTTCGAGGCCCGCAGCTTCCTTGGCGCGGAGCATGCTGGAATAGACGATCACGGCACGGGCGGTCTGGCCGACCTGGCTGTGGCGGGCCAGAGCCTCCACTGGCGCCATGGCGGCCTCGACGATGGCGGTATAGCGACCAACCGCAGCGGCTGGCTCGATCGAGCCGGCGGCAACAAGCTGGCGGAGCGGTGCAAGATCTTCGGTCCTGGTGAGAGCCTGCCGGGCCGCCTCTGCGCTGGAGCCGGCCTCCGCGACGCTGGCCTGGACCGCGCTGCGCAGCCCCGTCAGGGCCGCGTCGACCTTCACCATCTGGGCGCTACGGGCCTGCGCTGCCGCCTGGTTCTGCGGATTGCGCATCATCGTGTTGGTAAGCCCGCGCTCGATCTGCAACTCATGGATGAACACGCCGAAATGGGGGCCGGATGCCGCGACCATCGCCATGTTGCGCGCGCTGTCGAGCGATCGCCAATCGTCCGCGATGATGAAACCGCCGAAGCCGATGGCGGAGAGCATGGGCACGGAGACTGCGAGCGCAATCCTCCGACCGATCGACCAGTTCTGCAAATTCAACATCGCCGATGACCCCAGGAGAACGGAATCAATGTTGCAGATCATGAATAACAATCTGTTACGGCAAAGAATTTGATGGGATTTTATTTGCCGCCATTTTGGGCACCCTATGTTATCAGTCCCATGAAATGTCGGGTCACCCTTACGGAAAGAGAAGGCCAATCCGACGGGCCTATCAGCTTTCCGCATGAGGTTATGTGCGCCGCTCAATTGCCACGGCGCGCCGCAGGCGCTCCTGTGTGGGCAGTCATCGAGGCCCCCCATGCGCGACAACACCCTCTGCGTGCAACACCCGCACATTTCCCGCGACGGCTTTGCCAGCCTGGCCGTTCCGACCTATCGCGCCTCGACCATCGTCTATCCCGACGCACAGTCGTTCCTGGATCGCAAGCACCGGGGCCCGGACGGCTATACCTATGGACTGCACGGCACCCCGACGACGCGCACGCTGGAGGCGCAAATTTCGGCTCTGCATGGGGCCGAGCGGACCATGCTGGTGCCATCCGGCCAAGCAGCGGTGTCGATGGTGTTCCTCGGCCTGCTCACTCCGGGTGACCGGGTCCTGATCCCGGACAATGTCTATCCGCCTGTCCGGAATTTCTGCGCCGAATATCTGAGACCGCGTGGCATCGCCTTCGCCGTCTATGACCCGATGATCGGCGCCGGGATCGCCGACCTGATCGACGATCGCACCCGGCTGGTCTGGGTGGAATCGCCGGGATCAGGCACGATGGAGGTGCAGGACCTGCCCGCCATCGCCGAGGCGGCCCATGCGCGCGGCGCGCTGGTCGGCATCGACAATACCTGGGCGACGGGGCTCCTGTTCAAGCCGCTGGACCATGGCGCGGACATCGTCTCGGAAGCACTGACCAAATATGTCGGCGGCCATTCCGACCTGCTGCTCGGCTCGATCTCTGTGCGGGATCTCGGCATCCGCAAGAAGATCAAGGATGTGCTGGGCATGCTCGGCATCGGCGTCTCGCCCGACGAGGCGGCGCTGGCCCTGCGCGGCATCGAGACAATGGCGGTCAGGCTCGCCCATATGGGCCGGGTATCGGTGGACATGGCGCGCCGGCTCGCCGCCTCGCCGCTGATCGAGAAGGTGCTGCATCCGGCGCTGCCCTCCTGCCCCGGACACGAAGTCTTCCTGCGCGACTTCAAGGGCGCGTCCGGCCTGTTCAGCGTGGTGCTGAAGCCAGCGGCAGCGGAGCGGCTGGCGGCCGGCATGGACGCGCTGAAGGTCTTCGCCATCGGCGCGTCCTGGGGCGGCACACGCAGCCTGCTCGCGCCGCAGCTTATCGGTCAGGATCGCTCGGTCACGCCCTGGCCTCATAAGGGCCCGCTGCTCAGGATCAGCATCGGGCTGGAAGACCCGGAAGACCTCTGGGCCGACCTTCAGCACATGCTCGCCGTGCTTGCCGGCTGAGGCGGGAGGACCTGGCACAGCGGCGCTGCTTGCGATTGACTCTTCGCCGCCACCCGGCGACCTCTTCCCCATGAACCACCGCCAGCTCGAAACCTTTGCCGCCGTAATGCGTGCCGGAACCGCCTCGCGGGCCGCCGACATTCTCGGCGTCACCCAGCCGGCGGTATCGCGCTCGCTGGCCGAGTTGGAAAAGGCCCTGGGCTTCCAGCTGTTCGCCCGCGTGCAGAACCGGCTGGTGCCGACGCCCGAGGCGCATCAGTTCTTCACCGAAGTCGAAGCCTCGTTCCGTGGCATCGACACGCTGCGCGCCGCTGCAGCCCGCATCCGCGACCATGGCTCGGGACAGTTGCGCATCGGCTCGCTCTCAGCTCTCGGGTCGTCGCTGGTGCCCAGGGCGATCGCGCGGTTCCGCCAGACCCATCCCGACATCGCGGTGACGCTGATTGTCGCCGCATCGCGCGAGATCCGCGATCAGGTGGCCTCCGGCGCCTTCGACCTCGGGCTTGCCGCCGACGAGATCGACACGACCGGCGTCCAGCACCAGCTGTTCGTCGCGCCCGATGCGGTCTGCGCGCTCCCCGTCGGTCACCGGCTCGCGGCAAAGGCGGTGATCACACCGGCCGATCTCGAGGGCGAGCCCATGATCGCCTATGTGCCGGAAGACCGCGCGCGCCAGCGCATCGACCGGATCTTCGACCAGGCCGGCATACGCCCGCGCATCGTGGTCGAGACGATCTATGCCGCGACCGTTTGCGCGCTGGTGTCGGAAGGCGTCGGTATCGGCTTCGTCTCGCGCTATGGCGCCGCCGGCCATGACCAGTCGCGCCTGGTCCTCAGACCCTTCGAACCGGCAGCGCCGATCCGCTCGCTCCTGATCCTGCCGCCGGACCGGCCAAAATCCGACTTGGTGCGCGCCATGATCGATGCGCTCATGGCCACGCGCTAGCGATCCGCTCGCCTCAATTGGTGATGCGGATGCCGGCGCGCTCGATCACCGGCTTCCAGCGGTCGCGTTCGCGCGCCACCATGGCCCTCACCTCGTCCGGGCTGGAACCCACCGCCTCGAAGCCCGCGCCGCGCAGCCGCTCCAGGGCAGCGCTGTCCTTCAACGCGGCAGCGGCCACACGGTGGATCTCGGCAACCGTCGCGGCCGGGACGGCGGCCGGCACCATCAGCACGAACCAGGACGACATCGCCAGATCCGGCACGTTCGCTTCGCGGGCCGTCGGCACGTCGGGCAGCATGTCGGCACGGGTGGCCCCGGTCTGCACCAGGGCACGGATGCCGCCGGAGCGAGCCTGGGCGGCCGCCAGCGGGATCGACAGGAAGGCGCCGGCGGTCTGGCCGCGGGCAATGTCGCCAATGCCATCCGCGACGGCGCGGTAATGGACGGGCTCTCCCTTGAAGCCGGCGCTCTGGGCAAAGAGTTCTGCCGCGATATGGCCGGGGCTGGTGACCCCAAATGTGCCGAGCAGGGTGCGGTCAGCCTTCCTGGCCGCCTCGATGAAGGCGGCGATCGAGACCGGGCCGTTCTGCGCCGGCACCACGAAGGCAAAATTGGTGCGGGCAACCTCGCTCACATAGGTGAAGTCGCGGGCGGGATCATAGGGCAGCGAGGTGAAGGCGAAGGGCGCGATGGCGACCGAACCGACCTCACCGAGCAGGATGGTGGCGCCATCGGGCGCGGCGCGCGCAACGCGGGCCGAGGCCACCTG
The DNA here is from genome assembly GCF_005160265.1 of Phreatobacter aquaticus. Lineage (NCBI taxonomy): Bacteria > Pseudomonadati > Pseudomonadota > Alphaproteobacteria > Hyphomicrobiales > Phreatobacteraceae > Phreatobacter > Phreatobacter aquaticus. The sequence goes on from NZ_CP039865.1 coordinate 595,729, forward strand.
TCCGCCGGCGCCCGGCACGTTCTCCACCACGACGCTGGCATTGCCGTTGCGCTGCATGGATTCGGCGAGGATGCGCGCCAGCGTGTCCGGCGCGGTGCCGCCGGCGAAGCCGACGACGAGGCTGATGGTGCGCTGTCCCTGGGCCTGGGCCTCGGTCAAGCTGCCGGGCGCAAGGCCGGCCAGAAGCGTCAAGGCGGCCGCGGCCGCGCGGAACAGAATGGTCACGATGTCCTCCCCTGCGGCTTTGCTTGTGAAGACGGCGGCCGCTCGCCGGGATCGAGCCGGTTATCCGACTTCGTAGATGTCGAGCAGCACGCGGTCCGGCAGGCGGGTGCCGACGCAGACGAAGATCGAGCGCATCAGCCACAAATGGTCGGGCGACGCCGTCTCGAAGCGCGGCACGGTGCGGAAATAGATCTTTGAGGCATCGATGACCTCGCCCTGGCGCAATCTCGCGATCAGATCCGGGGGGCCGCGCCGGATGCCGGTATTCTCGACATAGATGCGGGCGCCGTCCGCGGTCTCGATGACATAGCGGGCATGGATGTCGGCGAGGCCAGCATCGCGGATCGACTGGTAGTCGGTGCCGCCGGGCAGGACCTTGCCCGACAGCCGGGGGCCGGTGACCTCGCCGCCCAGGATCGGGATCAGCCGGCGCTCGCCAACCGGCGTCATCCCGACCTCGACAGCCGGCGCCACCTCGGCGGCGATCGAAAAGACGGGGACGAGGCTCGGCGCGGGCATGGGGGGTCTCCGGCTGGAGGCAAAACTCATCATCGGAAATAGTTATTGTCAATAACGATTGGCTGGCCGTTCGACCCAGCCGCAAGGATCCGCTGGCTCCGGATCCGGCCTCCCGCCTGGCCGGCACCGGAGCTTGTGCAAGCCTTGATCGATGGACGGGTGACGACAGCGCTGACGAAGGGGAAACTGCCAGTTGCGCCATTGGAATGTCATGGCATCATGGAACGCTCAGGTCCCGCAGAGAGACCGGCGGCAAGGGGAGCACGATCGTGTCGGTTGATCTTTCAATGACGTCGCAGGCACGCTTGGCAGCGGCCCTCGTCGCGGGCCTCGCCCTTGCAGGCTGTGCATCCGCGCCCCAGCAGACGGTTGCGCCGCAGCGCCCCACGCTCATGCCGGCCGCCTATCCGGTCGACCGGCTGGTCGGCACCTGGGGCATCGCCTCGTTCCGCGAGGAGCGTGACCGGCGGCGCACCGAGGCCATGGCGAGGCTCCATTGCCGGACACCCTATGTGATCACCCGCGGGCCGACCGATGGCGTGATGATGCATATGGCCGATGACGCGCAGCTCTATGAGCTGACGCTGAAAGGGGCTTCCGACGGCAAGACCTATCTCGGCTACGGCGTGCCCTCGCCCCACGAGCAGGATCGCGAGATCATCTCGCTCACCGACAACGAGATCGTCATGCGGTTCGTGGCGCCCGATGTGCACGCCCGCTACGGCACCTTCGTCTATCTGCGCTGCCCGTCGGCTCCCGCCACCGCAGCCCGTCGCTCCTGAAAGGCCCCCGCATGACAGCGTCCAGCCCCCTGCCGGCTCGCCGTTCGCTTCTGGCTCTCGCCCTCGCCGCTGCCGCAACATCCGTGGCGGGCCCCGCCATGGGACAGCCCGCACCGCCCTCGGCGCAGCGCGAGACCTTGTCGGTCGGCGATGAGCCCGGCCGTGTCTCAACCGAGGAGGTGACGATCCAGGAGGGGCCCTTTGCCCGGCAGGTGGTGTTCTTCCGCACCACCGAGGCGCCCGGCACGATGGTCATCCATACCTCCGAGCGGTTCCTCTACGTCGTGCTCGGCAACAACAGGGCACTGCGCTATGGCATCGGTGTCGGCCGCGAGGGCTTCACCTGGTCGGGGCTCGTGCGCATCTCGCGCAAGGCCGAATGGCCGGACTGGACGCCGCCGCCGGAAATGATCCAGCGCCAGCCCTATCTGCCGCGCTTCATGGCAGGTGGCCCCGGCAATCCGATGGGGTCGCGCGCGCTTTATCTCGGATCGACCGTCTACCGCGTGCACGGCACCAACCAGCCGGAGACCATCGGCCATGCGGTCTCGTCCGGCTGCTTCCGCCTCGCCAATGGCGACGTGATCGATCTTTATTCACGGGTCTCGGTGGGCACCAAGGTGATCATCCGCCACGCCGCGAGCCTGTGACATCGGCCCGGCGGGGACCGCCCGCCGCAAGCCCCAGAACACTTCCGAGGAGACATGCCGCCATGACGGTGAGGGCTTTCCGACTTCTGCGCACGCTCGCAACGCTAGCCACCCTGTCGGTTCCGGCGGTCGCCGCGGCTGGAACGCTCGACACCGTGCGCCAGCGCGGCACCCTCCAATGCGGTGTCAGCCAGGGCCTTCCGGGCTTCTCCGACCGCAATGCCCAGGGCGAGTGGTCGGGCTTCGATGTCGATTTCTGCAAGGCTCTTGCCGCCGCGATCTTCGACGATCCCGCCAAGGTGACCTATGTGCCCCTGTCGGCCGCGGAACGTTTCGATGCCCTGAAAGCGGGCCGGATCGACGTCCTGTCGCGCAACTCGACCTGGACGCTGGAGCGCGAGGCCAAGCTCGGCCTCTTGTTCGCGGGCATCACCTATCATGACGGCCAGGGATTTCTGGTGATGCGCCGGCCCAATATCACTTCGGCGCTGGAGCTCACGGGCGCCAAGATCTGCGTGCAGACCGGCACCAGCGGCGAACCGAATGTCGTCGACTTCTTCCGCGCCAATTCCATGCAGATGGAGATCAAGGCCTATCCAACAGCGGCGGAAGCGCTGGCGGCGCTCGCTGGCGGGGCATGCGACGTGCTCACCAACGACCAGTCCGGCCTCTATGCCATGCGCCTCCAGTTGCCGAAGCCCGGCGATGCCTTGATCCTGCCGGACATCATCTCCAAGGAGCCGCTCGGCCCCGTGGTGCGCAATGATGACCTCGTCTGGTTCAACGCGGTGAAATGGGTCGGCCATGCCCTCGTCAATGCCGAGGAGCTCGGCATTTCGCGGGCCACGGTTGCGGAAGCGCTCGCATCGACCAAGCCGGCCGTGCGCCGCTTCACCGGCGCGGAGGGCGATCTCGGCCGCGATCTGGGGCTGGACAATGCCTGGGCGATCCGCTCGGTCCGCGCCGTCGGCAATTATGCCGAGGTCTATGAGCGCAATGTCGGCGCCAATTCGCGGCTCGGCATCCCGCGCGGCCTCAACCAGCTCTGGACCATGGGCGGCATTCTCTACGCGCCGCCATTGCGCTAGGGCGCCTGCCTGCGCGTTGACATTTCGCGCGCATCTGCGCTGGTGGCATACCGCAACGGAATGGAGCGGTGACCGGCGATCCCTCGCCGACCGCGAAAGGACGTGCCTGTGACCCCCTCTCCCGATAGCGACTTGGCCACGGTCGACACGGCCGCGCCGGCAACGCCGTCCGAGGCTGCTCCGTTCGGCCGCCGGTTGTTCATGTTCAAGACCCTGCTTGGCGCCGTGGCGCTGACCCAGATCGCCAGCGTGGCAACCTCCGAGCCGGCCCAGGCCCAGCGCCTGCGGGTGACCGACAGTGATCCGCGCGACGGCGAAGGTCGGGGCCGTGGCGCCTATGTACGCCGGCGCGGCACCGACAATGATCCCTACGATGCGCAGGGCCGGGGCCGGGTGCGCACCTATCGTCGCCCCGTGCGGGTGACCGACAATGATCCGCGCGACGGGCGCGGCCGCGGTCGGGGCTGGTAGTCGCACCTGCGACGACCGCTATCGATAGTCTCGAAAGGCCGCTCATCGAGCGGCCTTTTTCGTTCAGCCGGTGCCCGGCTGTTGCGGAGCGGTCTTGCTTTCGTGCTCTTTGCCGATGGTTGCCAGCCGTGGCACCCTAGACGAGCTGTTCGATAACCGGATCCGGAGTGCATGATGACGACCTTCACCCGCCGCACCACCCTTGGCCTGATCGCATCCGCGGCGGCCGGGCCAGCCCTCGCCCAGGCCGATTATCCCAACCGGCCGGTGACCGTGATGGTGCCGCAGGCGCCAGGTGGGGCGAATGACATTATCGGGCGGATCATCGCCGAGAAGCTGTCCGAGGTGATGGGCCAGCGCTTCGTCATCGAGAACAAGGCCGGCGCCGGCGGCAATCTCGGCTCGCAGGCGGCCGCGCGCTCGACGCCCGACGGCTACACGCTGCTGGTGACCATTTCGGCGAGCCAGGCGATCAACCCGGCGCTCTATGCCCGGACCGGCTTCGACCCCGTCAAGGATTTCGCACCGATCTCGATGCTCGGCACGGTGCCGAACGTGCTCGTAGTCAATCCGAATTTCGAGGCCAAGTCAGTCGCCGACCTCATCCGTCTCGCCAAGGAGAAGCCGGGCTTCTACCAATATGCCTCGGCCGGCAACGGCACGCTGAACCATCTGGTCGGCGAGATGCTGAAGTCGCGCGCTGGCATCGATCTCAAGCACATTCCCTATCGCGGCATCGCGCCGGCCCTGTCGGACGTGATCGCCGGCCATGTGCCGATCACCTTCTCCAACCTGCCGGCCGTGATCAGCCAGATCCAGGCGGGCACGGTGCGGGCGCTGGGCGTCTCGACGTTGAAGCGCAATGCCAACATTCCCGATGTGCCGGCGATTGCCGAGACCGTGCCGGGCTTCGATGCGGAATTGTGGATCGCGCTCTATGCGGTTGCCGGCACGCCGCAGCCGATCATCGACAAGCTGGTGGAGGCGACCCACAAGGCGCTGGCCGCGCCGGAGATGAAGGCGAAGTTCGCCCAGCAGGGCGCCGATATCGTGCCGTCGACGCCGGCGGAACTCGCGGCCAAGCTCGAGGCTGATCTGAAGGTGTGGGCCGAGATCGTGCGGAGCTCGGGCGCCAAGATCGAGTGAGGGTTGAGCGCCGTCCACTGGCAGGCTCTCTCCCTTCCTCATCCTGAGGTGCTCAGCCATAGCGACAAGCTATGGCCGAGCCTCGAAGGACCTCTATCCGCGAGCGCAAAGCCGCCCTTCGAGGCTCGCTAACGCTCGCACCTCAGGGCGAGGTCCGGAGAGTATGTGCTGGGTGGTGAGAACAATGGGCGCGAGCGCCCCCAAACGAAAACGGGGCCCGAAGGCCCCGTCCGAATTCCTAAGATCGTTGGATTCGATCAGGCGTTGGTCTTGATGTCCGTGCGCTCGGCGATACGGGCCGACTTGCCGCGACGATCGCGCAGGTAATAGAGCTTGGCGCGACGCACCTTGCCGCGACGGACAACCTTGATCGAGTCGATCGAGGGGGAGTGGACCGGGAAGACGCGCTCGACGCCTTCGCCGTAGGAAATCTTGCGGACGGTGAAGCTCTCCATCAGGCCGCCGCCGGAACGCGAGATGCACACGCCCTCATAGGCCTGCACGCGCGAACGGTCGCCTTCGCGAACCTTCACGTTGACGATGACGGTGTCGCCGGGACCGAAGGTCGGGATGGTCTTGTCGCCGAGAACGCGGGCGGCTTCTTCGGCTTCGATGGTCTGGATCAGGTTCATGGGTCTCAGGTCCTTGTGGCCGGCGCTTTGCCCGGCATCTTGTTGGTCTTGGTTCGAAGGGATTTCGTCCATCCCGCTGACGGGAGGCGGCTCGATACTGGAAAAAGGCCGGCTTGTCACCCCATTTTCTCGCGTCCTGCGGCGAATGTCAGCCGAGCGGCATGATCACCCTCCCCTGGAGGGGGAGGGTCAGCGACCGGAGGTCGACGGGGTGGGGTGACGTTGTGCAGATGGGGCTTTCACCCCACCCCGATCTCGCCTTGCTCGATCGACCCTCCCCCTCCAGGGGAGGGTGAAGACCCAGCCCTGCCCGTCACTCGCCCTTCAGCTTCGCCCACAGGTCCGGCCGGCGCTCGCGGGTGATGCGTTCGGCCTCGGCGCGCCGCCACTTTGCAACCTTGGCATGGTCGCCCGAGGTGAGAATGGCTGGGATCTCGCGGTCTTCGAACACCTGCGGCCTTGTATATTGCGGATATTCCAGCAGGCCGGCCTCGAAGCTCTCCTCCGTGCCGGACTGGTCATGGCCCATGACGCCCGGCAGGAGCCGCACCACCGCATCGACCAGCACCATGGCGGCAAGCTCGCCGCCGGAGAGCACATAATCGCCGATGGAGACCTCCTCGAGGCCGCGCGCCTCGATCAGGCGCTCGTCGACGCCCTCGAAGCGGCCGCAGAGAATGATCGCACCCGGTCCCGCCGCGAGGTCGCGGACACGCTCTTGCGTCAATGGCCGGCCGCGCGGCGACATGTAGAAGCGCGGGCGGGGATCGCCTTCGGGCGCCGCCGCATCGATGGCGCGGGCGAGCACATCCGCCTTCATCACCATGCCCGGGCCGCCACCGGCCGGCGTGTCGTCGACCTGCCGGTGCTTTCCCGTCGCGAAGTCACGGATCTGGAACAGCTCGAGCTGCCAGGCCTCGCCGAGCGCCCGGCCGGCCAGGCTGGTGCCGAGCGGCCCCGGGAACATCTCGGGGAACAGGGTGAGCACGCTCGCGCGGAACATCAGCCGGCGTCCATCAGCCCGGCAAGGTCGAAGCCGGTGAAGTCCTGGATCGTGGCGATGCGGTTCGGATAGGTCAGGAAGGCCTCGGGTCCGACATGGGTGGTGACAGCGACCGCTTGCATGCCGGCACGGCGCGCCGCCTCGACGCCGAGCGGCGCGTCCTCGAAGACCAGGCAGGCCTCGGGCTGCACGTCCAGCAGTTCGGCGGCCTTCAGGAAGATGTCCGGATTGGGCTTGCCGCGCAGTCCCATCGACGGCGAAGCGATGGCGCCGAAGCGGCGGCGCAGGTCCAGCCTGTCGAGGATGAAGGCGATGTTGACCGGCGGCGCGGCGGTGGCGACCGCGAGCTTCAGGCCGCAAGCGTCGGCGGCGTCGAGCAAGGCCGAGAGGCCGGCGAGTTCGGCGACATGCGGGCCATAGCTCTCGTGATAGAGCGCTTCCTTCTCGGCGCCCCACGCTGCGTGGTCGGCGGCCGTCGAGCCGGGCTTGAGGCTGGCGAAGGTCTCAGCGGTCGTGCGCCCGGCGGTCGAGTGGAAATGCACCTCGGCGTCGAAGGTGAGCCCGTGGCGTCCATACCATTCGGCCCAGGCGGCGTCGTGATAGCGCATGTTGTCGACGATGGTGCCGTCCATGTCGAAGATCAGGGCGCGCAGGGCGGCCATCAGTCGCGGTCCTCGGGCGGGCGCGGCGTGTCCTCGAAATAGTCCGGCGGACAATCGACAGAGACGCGGCCGCCGGCCACGTTCACCTCGGGCACCATGGCCTTGGTGAAGGGGATGAGCACGGATTTGCGCGCCTTGCGGGCGACGTCCAGCATGGCGCCGGCGCCAAAGTCATGGACGGCGGTGATCGTGCCTATGAAGTCGCCTGCGACCGAATAGGCCTTGAGGTCGATCAGGTCGGAATGGAGGAACTCGTCCTCGTCCTCGGCCGGCGGGATGCGGTCCTTCGGCACGAGCAGGTCGAGATTGGTGACCGCCTCGGCGGCGTTGCGGTCCTTCAGCTCGGTGATGCGTGCCACCAGAACCTCGCGGGCGGGGCGCAGGCTCTCGATGTGGAAGAGCCGGCCGTCGCGGGTGGCGAGCGGCGAATAGTCGAGAAGGGCCTGGGGGTCCTGGGTGTAGGACTTGATGCGCACTTCGCCGCGCACGCCATGCGCCGCGCCGAACTTGGCCACCAGGACGAGATCGGAGGGCATGGGTCTATGGTCTCCGGACACCAGGAGGACGTGGTGCGTGCAAGCCGCATGAAGGTCGTCACCCCCGGCGAGCCCGAAGGGCGAGGGAAGGGGGTCCAGAGATGCCCACCGCACGATCGCAATCGATCCGGCGACAGATCAAAGTCTGGCCCCCCTTCCCTCGGCGCTGATCGCGCCTCGCCGGGGGTGACGGAGTGAGCCACGCAGGCAACCGTCTGACGGTCACCCGCGGAGTTCCGTTTCCTTACTCGGCCGAGGTCTCAGCCGGCTCGGCAGCCTTGGCGGCCTTGGCAGCCTTCGAGGCGGCGCGCTCGTCAGCCTTCTTGCCGGGAACGGCCTTCTCGGGGTTCGAACGGGCTTCGCGCTTCAGGATGCCCTCGGAATCGAAGAAGCGAGCGACGCGGTCGGTCGGGGTCGCGCCCTTGGCCATCCAGGCCTTGGCGGCCTCGATGTCGAACTCGAAGCGCTTCTGGTCCTTCGGCAGGATCGGGTTGTAGGTGCCGATCTTCTCGATGAAGCGGCCATCGCGCGGCGAGCGCGAGTCGGCGACGACGATCTGATAGAACGGGCGCTTCTTGGTGCCGCGGCGGGCGAGGCGGATCTTGAGGGACATGGGATACTCCTTGGATAGGTCTTGAGTGGGTTGGAATGGGATAAGTCGTAAGCCGGCTTATTTCTTCTTGCCGAAGGGAAAGCCGGGCAATCCGGGAAGCTTTCCGCCACCGAGCCCGCCGAGACCGGGGAACCCTGGGGGCAGGCCGCCGGGGGGAAGCCCCGGCATCTTGTCGGGCAGACCACCGGGCATGCCGCCCGGCAACTTCTTGGCCATTTCGGCGAGCATCTCAGGCGTCGGCTGCGGCATGCCGCCACCACCGCCGAGACCAAACATGTTGGCGAGGCCGGCCATCGGCCCGCGCTTGGCGCCGGGGCCGCCCATGGCCTTCATCATGTCGGCCATGCCGCGGTGCATCTTCAGCACCTTGTTGACCTCTTCCGGCCCGGTGCCGGCGCCCTTGGCGATGCGGCGGCGACGCTTGCCGTCGATTTCCTTGGGGTTGCGGCGCTCCCAGGGGGTCATGGCCTGGATCACCGCGCGCTGGCGCTTGATCGCCTTGTCGTCCATGGCGCCGGCCAGCTGCTTCTGCATGTTCTTGACGCCCGGCAGCATGCCCATCAGGCCCTGCATGCCGCCGATGTTGAGCATCTGGTCGAGCTGGTCCTTCAGGTCCTCCAGATTGAACTGGCCGGACTGCATGCGCTTGGCGATCGCCATGCCCTTTTCGGCATCGATCGATTCCGCGGCCTTCTCGACCAGCGAGACGATGTCGCCCATGCCGAGAATGCGGTTGGCGATGCGCGAGGGATGGAAATCCTCCAGCCCGTCCATCTTTTCCGACGTGCCGAGCAGCTTGATCGGCTTGCCGGTGACGGCGCGCATGGAGAGCGCCGCACCGCCGCGGCCATCGCCGTCGACGCGGGTGAGCACCACGCCGGTGACGTTCACCCGGCCGGTGAAGGAGCGCGCGACATTGACCGCGTCCTGGCCGGTGAGGCTGTCGACCACCAGCAGGACTTCATGGGGCTTCGCGGCGCGCTCGACCTCGGCGACCTCGGCCATCAGGGCCTCGTCGACATGGGTGCGGCCGGCGGTGTCCAGCATCACGACGTCGTAGCCGCCGAGCCGGGCGGCCTCGACGGCGCGCCGGGCGATCTGCACGGCCGACTGGCCGGCAACGATCGGCAGCGTGTCGACGCCCACCTGCTTGCCGAGAACGGCCAGCTGCTCCATCGCCGCGGGACGCCGCGTGTCGAGGGAGGCCATCAGCACTTTCTTCTTCTGTTTCTCGAAGAGGCGCTTGGCGATCTTGGCGGTGGTGGTGGTCTTGCCCGAGCCCTGCAGGCCGACCATCAGGATCGGCACCGGGGGAACGGCCTGGAAATCGAGGGCGACGCCGTCAGTGCCCAGCGTTTCGACCAGCGTGTCGTGGACGATCTTGACGACCATCTGGCCGGGGGTGACCGACTTGATGACCTCGGCGCCAATGGCGCGGTCGCGCACCTTGTCGGTGAACGAGCGGACGACTTCCAGCGCCACGTCGGCCTCGAGCAGGGCGCGGCGCACCTCGCGCATCGCCTCCTGCACATCGGCTTCGCTGAGCGCGCCGCGGCCCTTGAGGCGATCGAGGATGCCGGACAGTCGTGTCGACAGGCCTTCGAACATGGGTCGTCCCTGGGTTCTGATTTCCGGAGATCCGGAAATGGTCTCAGCCACCCCAAACCGCAACGCGTTTCGCGCCCGAGGGCGCATCAGCGCTGTCGGGCGAGAGCCTCCGGGATCAGGCCCCGGTCGGCGATTGCAGGTCTCGGATGAACGAGAGTGGGAGGGCGATTAAGCGGGATGGGGGGAAAAGTCAAGGAAAGGGGGCGTCACCCCAGCACGGCCTCGACGGGCCGGCGCGCCGAGAAGGGCATGGCTGCGCCATGGCCGAAGCGCATGACGAGGTTCGGGCGGCGGCCCGGCGTGCCGACCAGCGCGGCGAGGTCCGGCCGCAGGCGCGCCACCTCGACCGGCTGGTTGAGGAAGGCGTGCTTCAATCCGAGCCTGGTGGCGGTGAGAGCGAAGCGTTGCGAGGCGCGGCCCGCGCGCATCCAGTGTTCGGGATCATCGCGCTCGGCGACGAAGACCGCCATGCCGGCGGAGCTTGCGATCTGGCGGGCGCACTTGTCGTTCTCGTCCTTCGGGTTCAACACCATGTCGACCAGCCTTGTGCCAAGGGCCGTCGGGATGGTCGGGTTGCCGGTCAGGGCGGAGAAGAGGCCGTCGCCGGTGGAGAGCGCACTTTGCGGATTGAAGCGCAGCCAGGCCTTGAGTTCGGCGCGGAAAGCTGGATCACCCATCTGCACGCTGTTGCCGGCTAGGATCAGGTCGCGCAGCCGGTTGATCTGCGGGCGGTCGGTCAGGAGAACCAGATCGACGCCGGGGACGGCTGCGACAGAGGCGGCGAGGGCGCCGAGCTCGCTGGTGCCGATCGTGCGTCCGTCATAGTCGGCACGTGTCGACTGCCGGAGCGGGATGGCCTGAAACAGCTCCGGCTCGGCGACGGGTCCATCACCGAAGGTGACCGTCACAGCGCCGCCGTCCCGCGGGTCGAAGCCGACCGTCGCGCCGCGCCCCCCAACCCTTGCGGCGAGAGCGAGGTTCTCGGCCGCGCAGCCGAGGCTCGCCCAGAGGTGGTGGTCGTCCGGATCGACCGCCGCCAGACGGCGCGTCGGATCGGGCGAGATGGCAATGTGCCCCTCAGCGACGCGGAAGCGCCAGGGCTGGCTGTTGTGGCTGTTGGCGGCGAGCGTCGCATAACGGACAAGGTCGCGCATGTCCGATGGCACGGCCATCGGCCGGCGCATGTCGGCGACTGCGTCATCGTAATCCGCCTGGCTTCCGATGCTGGCGCGCCAGCCCAAAGCGGCAGCGCCGCCCGCAAAGACACATGCGCCTGCCCCGATGAGCAGGGTCCTTCGACCGGTGGGCCATGCCATGGGAGGACCTCGACGGGTTCAGCTATCCCTTCATCCCACATCGCCGCCGACTGGCGTTGCGCCAGGTCAAAGGGCGACGCTTACCCACCCACTCCATGGTTCATCGGCCGGCCGAACACCCCCTCATAACACCGTCTGCACGTCTCCGATCCCGGGCACGAGGGCACGATCAGCAGCGGCGCGATGATCAGCAGCGCTGCCGCGGTGAGCGCGATCAGGACGCCGAGGGTCGACACCCGCCGTCGGCCGAGCATCATCCACGGAATGACCAGCGCCTGGACCACGCACAGTCCGGTGAGCACGCGCCGCAATCCGAGCGTCTCCGCCTCATAGGCTGTGACATGGCCATCGGGAAAGCCGACCATGGACAGGCTGGCCATGGAGAGGCCTGCGAGGCCGAGGCCGAGGGCGCCCCAGACGAGCGCGAACGAGCGGAGGATGGTGCGTTGCATGCTGGCCTCCATGGGCGCTCGATGCTGCTGCCGTTTGTCAGAGGGGCGGCCCTTCCGACATGATGGCGAAAGATTCGGTCATGCGCCGGGGAACAGGCGCCCGGATCCTGGTGCCTTTGCCGGCGCTGACGCCTGCGGCAGGAACAACGTCCCTTGGAAACCTCGCTCTATCTCCCCGTGAAGACCCATCTCGAAAGCCTCGGCTTCGAGGTGAAGGGCGAGATCATGGGTTGCGACCTCGTCGCCCTGAAGGATGGCGAGCCGCAGGCAGTGGTGATCGGCGAACTCAAGCTCGCCTTCACGCTGGAACTGGTGTTGCAGGCGGTCGACCGGTCCGCCGCTGCCGACGAGGTGTGGCTGGCGGTCAAGGCCTCGGTAAAGGGCCGGGGCCGCGAGCACGATTCAAGGGTCAAGAAACTTTGCCGGCTCTGTGGCTTCGGGCTCCTGTCGGTGCTGCCCATGGGCGGTGTCGAGGTCGTGGTCGAGCCGGGGCCGTGGAAGCCGCGGCAAGACGGCAAGCGCCGCTCGCGGATCGTCGCCGAGCATCGCCGCCGCCGGGGGGATCCGGCGCTGGGTGGCTCCACGCGCCGTCCCATCATGACGGCCTATCGCCAGCGCACGCTCGCCATGGCGATGACGCTCGCCGCCGGGCCGCTGAGGCCGCGCGATCTGAAGGAGCTCGCGCCGGACGCTGCAGCCATCCTCCAGCGCAATGTCTATGGCTGGTTCGAGAAGACAGAGCGCGGGATCTACGGCCTGTCAGATGCCGGGCGGGCCGCGCTGGTCACCTGGAAGGATCACCTGCCCGAGCCGATCGCAGCCGCAGGCTGAAACGGACCGGGCTGAGGCGACGGGCCGGGCCGATCCGTGTGGGGCGATCCAGCGGACGGCGGCGCCGCACGATCCGCGACGATCAACCAGAGCGATGCGCCCGCAAAGGTCAGCGTCAGAAAGATCGGGCGTGGCAACATGGCGATGATCGGCATCCAGATCTTGGTCAGCCAGGCCATGGTTGCCGCCATCCCGCCGGGCTTGGTGATCAGCAGGACGGGCGGCACAAGTGTGACCACGGCATAGCCGACAAGCCCGCAGAAGATTGCGATCCAGACCAGATAGGCGAAGGCGAACCATCGGCCCGCCGGTTGTCCGCCGGCTTGATCACGGAGGATGCCGAGCGTCACGACCGCGATGATCGCGGCCAGCAATAGCCAGGGGGCCTGCAGGCTCAACACGCCAAGCGAGAAGGCAACGCCCCAATGGGAGCCGAACACGGTTGCGAACCCGATATCGCCCAGCATCACAACCGTGATCCCGAGCCCGATGAATGACGTGCGGCCGACCGAGGCTGCCCGGCGAGCGGCGATCCGCATCATCGACAGGGCGAACAGAAGGTAGATGAGGGGTTTCAGGTAGATGCCGAGCACGACAGCAAGAGCGCCCGACGCGCCGCTGACATTGCGTGCGCCCGAGATCTGGATGAGGAACATGACAAGGAACGGGAATCCTGCCGTGACCGCGACGAACAGGCCAATCCGCCCTGCAAGCCCCAAGGCATAGCGGCGGCGCGTGATGGCGCGCGTGAATCCCAACATGCCTGCCTTCCCCTCGTGTGAAACAGCGGGACCACCCTGGTCAGGGAAGCGTTTCAAGCCAGTTAAGTCAGGCGCTGGCATTGGGAGCGACTGCCGATTTTCGCGCCCTTGTGGATCATCGGGCCCGGTGTCCGCCGCCTTGAGGGATCATCTCGGCCCCGGGATCGACGATGGGCGCGGGGGTTGGCAGAGCCGGGTGACGTCCGCGCCCATCAGGCGGATCGCGTCCTCGGAGCGCGCGATCATCTGCCGGCCGAAATGGTCACGGCAAAAAACATTAAGGAATGACTTGTAGCGTCCCAAAAACGCAACTTGAGCGAATTACCGATGAAATGCGAAGCCTGTCGCGATGTGCAAGCATTGCCCTTCTCCTTTTCAATGGCGTTTCAGCCGATCGCCGATGTGAATACAGGCGCGATCTTTGCCTATGAGGCGCTGGTGCGCGGTCCAGCCGGCGAAGGTGCAGCAACTGTGCTGGGCGCGGTCAACGCGACCAATCGCTATGCCTTCGACCAACAGTGCCGGGTCAAGGCCATCGAGCTTGCCGCGAAGGGCGCTCCCGGCGAGACGAGGCTGTCGATCAACTTCATGCCCAACGCGGTCTACGAGCCGCGGGCCTGCATCCGCCTGACCCTGGAGACGGCGGAGCGCGTTGGCTTCGCGCTCAACCGCATCATCTTCGAGTTCACCGAGAACGAGGAGATCGATCCGGACCATCTGATCAATATCGTCCGCACCTACAAGGATATCGGCTTCGCCACCGCGATCGACGATTTCGGCGCCGGCCATTCCGGCCTGAACCTGCTCGCCCGGTTCCAGCCGGACATCGTCAAGCTCGACATGGCGCTGATCCGGGATATCGACACCGATCGCGCCAAGCGGATCGTCGTGCGGCATACGTTGGCCATGCTGGCCGACCTCGGCATCACCCCACTCTGCGAAGGTGTGGAGACGCTGGGGGAACTCGAGGCGCTACGCGATCTCGGCGTCGACCTCGTCCAGGGTTACCTGCTGGCGCGCCCCGCCTTTGAGCGGTTCGAGACCGTGCGTCTGGCGGCCTGAGCGCCACCCCTATTCCAGCAGCCTGACCATCGCGCCGTAGCCACGTCCGCGTGCCAGCATGAGCGGCGTCTGGCCCTGGCGGTCGGCAAGATCGCGTCTCGCTCCAGCCACTGTCAGCAGGCGCACCGTCTCGATGTGACGCGGCCCGCCCTGGCCGAGGATCACCGCCTCGATCAGCGCGGTCCAGCCGAGATTGTTGACGTGGTCGAGCGGCGCGCCGGCGCGGATCAGTTCGCCCACAACCGTGTCGTGGCCGAGATGGGCGGCGGCGATCAGCGCCGTGCCGTCATAGAGGCTGGTGATGGCCTTGGGATTGCCGCCGATGGCAATCGCCACCTTCATCGTCTCGAGATCGTCGGCCACCGCCGCGATGGTGATTGCGTCATAGCGCTGGTGCTCCAGCGCGCGCGGGTCGGCGCCGGCACGCACCAGGGCACGCATGGCGTCGTGGCGACGGGCAAAGGCGGCCACATGCAGCGGCGTGCGGCCCCGTCCGTCGCGGGCATTGAGGTCCTGACCGGACGCCGCCAATCGCTGGATCGCCGCGACATCGCCGCGATGGGCTGCGGCATGCAGCCCGCCATAGCCGGCAATGTCATCGGCCGAGGGCGGCACCTGGGCCAAGGCCGCGGGCATGGCCACGGCAAATGCCACCAGGCCGACTGTCAGCGCGCGTCTGGATATCATCGATGTCTCCCCATGTGCCGGATCGGACGTCCGGCTTGGGGAGCATGGGATCATCGGCTCAGGCGAGGGTCAATCAGGGCCGGCATCACGGTCGCGTGGGGTCTAGCGCGGCGTCTGGCAGAGCCTTGTGACGTCGGCGACCGTCAGGCGGATCGCGTCCTCGGAGCGCGCGATCATCTGCCGGCCGCTGGCCGACACGCAGTCCCAGCGATGATGGGCGCGAGCGGCGAGCGCCCGGCGATAGTGCTGCGCCAGCATGTTGACGGTGGCAGGCTCGATGCAGCCGCGCACCAGGCGGCGAAGGCGCGATTCCAGCGCCGGCGGGCGGCCGCAGGCCTTCAGGAAGGTTTCCACCAGCGCGTAGGAATCGACCCGCTGCATCAGCTGGCCGCGATAGGTCTCCGGCAGCATGCCGAGATGATAGGCCTGCTGGCCTTCCGCGCGCGCCGGCGTGGCCATGGCAAGTGTCGCCGCCACGCCGAGAACGGCGAGGGCGGGACGAAGTTGCAAGGGGGGCGGAATCGAGATCGGCATGGCAGAGGCAAAATCTAGCCGAACCAGACAGGTTGGCAATCGGGGGAGAGCCACGGCCTGGGGATAGCAAAGGTCCTTCGAGGCTCGCTTCGCTCACACCACGGCTTCGATGAACCGGCGAATGAGGTCCATCGCCCGCTCCGGATGATCGCCGATGACGCCATGGCCGCAATCGTCGAAGCGTTCGAACTGGACGGCACTGTTCGTCAGGCTCTGAGCGATGGTCTCGCTGAAGGCGATCGGCGTGATCGGGTCCATCTCGCCGGCGAGGACCAGCACGGGGCAGGTGATGCGGGCGAGATCGGCACGGAAGTCCATCCGGCCCTGCTCGTTGTGCGGCCCATTGAACCAGATCGCCACGTCGTTGCGGATGATGGCGCGCTTGAAGGCGGCGGGATCCCCCGGGTGTCGGCGATAGAGCGGCAGGCAGACCTCGAAATAGCGGGCTCGTGTCTCTGCGCTGGGCCCCAGCCAATAGGCTTCCGCAGCCGCGCGGGCTGCCGGTCCGCCCAGCCGTTCGAAGGCTGCGAAGATCGTCGGAAAATCGACCTTGGCCGCCGTACTGGTCAGGATTAGCCTGGAGAGGTGGTCCGGGTGCCGCGTCGCAAAGGACTGCGCGACGAAGCCGCCGAACGACACGCCATAGACGATGGGTTTCGCGATGCCGAGCGCATCGCAAAGTCCCTTCACGTCGTCACCCCACTGGGCAAGGTTCCAGGTGGCGGGATCGTCGCCGATGCTGCGGCCGCTGCCGCGATGGTCGACATAGACGATCTGGGCGATGTCGCTCAGTTGCGAGAAGGTGGGCTTGAAACCGCTGTGGTCGAAGCCCGGTCCGCCATGCAGAAGGACCAGCGTCGGCTTCCCGCGCATCGCCGGTCCATCGACCACGAGAGACGAGCCTTCGATGTCGACGAAGAGCCGCGCGCCATTGACCTCGACGAACATGGGCAAAGACCTCGGTGGCACCGGCAGAAGGGCCGGCGCATCGAAGCTATCGTGACCCTCAGCCCGTCGCCATGTCGATGATGATCTTGGCGTTCAGCGTGATCAGCGTCACCGCGATGAGCCCGGTAATGGCGGTCAGCCAGCGTGGCGAGACCAGCTCACCCATCCGGGTCTTCGAGGCTGTGAGATGGACCAGCGGCACGATGGCGAAGGGCAGCTGCAGGGACAGAACGACCTGGCTGAAGATCAGCAGCTTCGCCGTCTGCGCCTCGCCATAGATGATGGTGACCACGATGGCCGGCACGATGGCGATGAGCCGCGTCACCAGTCGCCTCGCCCAGGCCGCCATGCGGATGTCGATGAAGCCTTCCATGATGATCTGCCCCGCCATGGTGGCGGTGACCGTGGAATTGAGGCCGCAGCAGATCAGCGCGATGCCGAACAGGGTCGGCGCGATGGCCGAGCCGAGCAGGGGCGCGAGCAGGGAATGGGCCTGGCCGAGTTCTTCGACGCCGCGATTGCCGTTGGCGTGGAAGGCGGAGGCGGCCAGGATCAAGAGCGAGGCATTGATGGTGAGCGCGAACATCAGCGCGACGGTGGAATCGATCGTCGCGTATTTCAGCGCCTCGCGCTTTTCCGGCAGCGTGTCGCCATAGGCGCGGGTCTGCACGATGGAGGAGTGCAGGTAGAGGTTATGCGGCATGACGGTCGCGCCGATGATGCCGAGCGCGAGATAGAGCATGTCTGGATTGGTGACGATCTGCGTCGTCGGCGCGAAGCCCTTGATGACATCGCTCCAGACGGGGTTGGCGAGCCCGATCTGCACGATGAAGCAGATCGCAATGACGCCCATCAGGGTGATGATGAAGGCCTCGATCCAGCGGAAGCCCTTGGTCTGCAGCCAGAGGATCAGGAACACGTCGAGGGCTGTGACGACGACGCCGATCTCGAGCGGCAGGCCGAAGACCAGATTGAGGCCGATCGCGGTGCCGATGACCTCGGCGAGATCGGTGGCGATCACGGCGATTTCGGCGAACAGCCAGAGCGGCCAGGCCATCCAGCGCGGATAGGCGTCACGGCAGGCCTGTGCGAGATCGCGGGTGGTGGCAACCGCAAGCCTCGCGCAGAGGGCCTGCAGAAGGATCGCCATGATGTTCGACAGGAGCGCGATGAAGAGGAGCGCGTAGCCGAACTTGGAACCGCCGGCGAGCGAAGTCGCCCAATTGCCGGGATCCATATAGCCGACGGCGACCAGGTAGCCCGGGCCCATGAAGGCCACGAGCTTGCGCCATGACGACCCGGTGGTCGGCACGCGGATCGAGCGGAAGGTCTCGATCAGCGAGGGTTCGCCGCGTCCGCGCCGCCAGCCGCCGAGGCCGCTGGGGCCGTCCTGTTGAATCGCGCTCATGGTGCCGCCCTGATCCTGCAAATCATTCTCATGAGCATTCTTTCCACGCGTTAGAGAATGCGTCAAGCGTTCTGCAAATCATTCGCAACAAGTCGCGGACGGTAGGTCAGGCCGGGCGCTGCTCCCGCCGTGCGGCCATCAGCACCAGCGTGCCGACGAGGGCTGATGCGACAGAGCCCATGAGCACGCCGATCTTCACCTGGTCCTGCAACGTTTCCGATGTCGGGAACGCCAGAAGCCCGATGAACAGGCTCATGGTGAAGCCGATGCCGCAGAGCAGCGACACGCCATAGACCTGCGGCCATGACGCATGTTCCGGGCGATCGGCGAGGCCGAATGTGACCGCGGCCCAGGTCACCAGGAACACGCCGATCTGCTTGCCGAAGAACAGGCCTGCTGCGATGCCGAGCGGCACCGGCTGGACAAGGGCTGCGAGCGAGATGCCCGACAGCGACACGCCTGCATTGGCGAAGCCGAAGATCGGCACGATCAGATAGGCGACCCAAGGATGCAGCGCGTGTTCGAGGATATGGAGCGGCGAGTGGTGATCGTCGGGGGCGCCGGGGGAACGGCGCAGCGGAATGGTCATGGCGAGCGCGACGCCGGCCAGCGTGGCGTGGACACCGGATTTCAGCACGAAGAACCAGAGCACGGCGCCGATCACCAGATAGGGCGTCAGCTTCTCGATACCGGCGCGGTTCAGTCCGGCGAGCGCACCGATGAGAACCACGGCCCCGCCGAGCCAGGCGAGCGACAGGTCGGCCGTATAGAAGGCGGCGATGATGGCGACGGCGCCGAGGTCGTCGATGATGGCGAGCGCGGTGAGGAAGATCTTCAGCGAGACCGGCACGCGGCTGCCGATCAGCGCCAGCACGCCGAGCGCGAAGGCGATGTCGGTCGCCGTCGGGATCGCCCAGCCCCGCAATGTTGCCGGTGTCGCCAGATTGAAAGCGACGAAGATCAGGGCCGGCGCGATCATGCCGCCGGCAGCGGCCAGGCCCGGCAGGATGCGCCGCGGCCAGGTGGAGAGCTGGCCGTCGAGGAACTCGCGCTTGATCTCCAGTCCGACCAGCAGGAAGAACACGGCCATCAGCAGATCGTTGATCCAGTGAAGGATCGACAGGCCCAGCACATAGGTCTTCAGGACGCCGAAATAGGCCGGCGCCAGCGGTGAATTGGCAATCACCAGCGCGACGGCCGCCGCCACCATCAGCACGATGCCGCCACCCGCTTCGCTGGTGAGCAGGGCGCGCAGAGCGGATTGGGGACGGCGGGAGGCAGGTGCTGCGTTCATGGGGCGGTCCGGTCATGGGGGTCAGGAGCGAGTGCCCCCTTTTAGCCTGCCTCGTCCAAAGCCCCAATGACGTTTACCCCGCCGGTTCAGCCGAGTGATGCGATCGGCCGCATGGCGGTGATCATCTGCCCGAGCTCGATGAAGTCGCGCTTGCGCGGCGAGGTCCTGCGCCAGGCGAGGCCCAGCACGCGGCTTGGCTCGGGTTCGGCAAAGCGCATCAGGCGGATCGGCGCGCTGCGCGTTTCGACGTCGACGGCGATCTCCGGCAGCAGCGTCATGCCGAGGCCGTTCGCCACCATCTGCACCAGCGTCGACAGGCTGGACGCGCCAAACGTGTCGATGTTCTCGACCCTGCGCAGGCTGCAGAAGGCGAGCGCCTGGTCACGCATGCAATGGCCCTCCTCGAGCAGCAGGAGCTTCGAGCCATCGAGCAGGTCGGGCGTCGCCAGGGCCCGGCTGGTCTTCTCCTGATTGGCGGGCATGGCGAGCAGGAAGCGATCCTCGAACAGCCGGATCGTCTCGATCTCGGGATGGTCGATCGGCAGCGCCACCAGCAGGAGGTCGAGCGTGCCTTCCAGCAATTCGCGGGTCAGCTGGCCGGTCTGTGTCTCGCGCAGGTGCAGATCGAGGCCGGGATAGCGGTTGCGCAGTTCAGGCAGCACGCGCGGCAGCAGATAGGGCGCAACCGAGGGAATGACGCCGAGGCGCAGCGGCCCGGTCATCGCGCGGTCGCGATGCAGCGCATAATCCCTCAGGTCGCGCAGATCGGAGAGAATGCGGGCCGCCCGTCGAGCGATCTCGCGACCCTCGTCGGTCAGCTCGACGCCCGAACGGCGGCGCTCCAGAAGCTGCACCTTGAGATCCTTCTCCATGTCGAGGATCTGCATGGAGAGTGCCGGCTGGGTCACGGAACAGGCGTCCGCCGCGCGGCCGAAATGTTTGAGGCGCGCCACGGCATCGAAATAGCGCAGTTGTTTCAGTGAAAGCATGACGATCAGATTTCCTGATGGAGACTGATCGATAATACGATTGGCCTTGATCGCCAAGCCCGCCCTAGAACCATTCCATCCCCTGGACACGAACGGATGGATCCGATGTCAAAACCGCCCACACTGACCACGACAGCCGGCGCACCGATCTCCGACAATCAGAATTCGCTGAGCGCCGGCCCGCGCGGGCCCCTGTTGCTGCAGGACTACCAGCTGATCGAGAAGCTGGCGCACCAGAACCGCGAGCGCATCCCCGAGCGCGTGGTCCACGCCAAGGGCTGGGGCGCCTTCGGCACGCTGACCATCACCCACGACATCACCCGCTTCACCAAGGCTGATCTGTTCTCCAAGCTCGGCAAGACGACCGATCTCCTGCTGCGCTTCTCCACCGTTGCCGGCGAGCAGGGCGCGGCCGATGCCGAGCGCGACGTGCGCGGCTTCGCGCTGAAATTCTACACCGAGCAGGGCAACTGGGATCTCGTCGGCAACAACACGCCGGTGTTCTTCGTCCGCGATCCCATGAAGTTCCCGGACTTCATCCGTACCCAGAAGCGCCATCCGCGCTCCAACCTGCGCTCGCCCACCGCCATGTGGGACTTCTGGTCGCTGTCGCCGGAGAGCCTGCATCAGGTCACCATCCTGATGTCGGATCGCGGCCTGCCGGTCGCCCCCATGTTCATGAACGGCTACGGCTCCCACACGTTCTCGTTCATCAACGCGGCGAACGAGCGCTTCTGGGTGAAGTTCCACTTCAAGACCATGCAGGGCCACAAGCACTACACCAATGCCGAAGGCGCCCAGGTGATCGCCAAGTCGCGCGAGAGCTATCAGGAAGAGCTGTTCGGCGGCATCGAGCGCGGCCAGTTCCCGCGCTGGAAGATGCAGGTCCAGGTCATGCCGGAGGCGGATGCCGACAAGACGCCCTACAACCCGTTCGACCTGACCAAGGTCTGGCCACATGGCGACTATCCGCTGATCGATGTCGGCGTGCTCGAGCTCAACCGCAACGCCAACAATTACTTTGCTGAGATCGAGCAGGCGGCTTTCTCGCCGTCCAATATCGTGCCGGGCATCGGCTTCTCGCCGGACAAGATGCTGCAGGCGCGCATCTTCGCCTATGCGGATGCCCACCGCCACCGGATCGGCACCCATTACGAGGCACTGCCGGTCAACCAGCCGAAGAACCCGGCGCATCACTATCACAAGGATGGTGCGATGCGGTTCTTCCGCAATGATACCGGCAATCCAGATGCCTATTACGAGCCGAACTCAGTCAATGGCCCGGCGGAAGCGCCCGATTTCCGCGAGCCGCCGCTGGCGATCTCCGGCGATGCCGACCGCTACAACCACCGCATCGGCAATGACGATTACAGCCAGGCGGGCGCCCTGTTCCGCCTGATGACGCTCGAGCAGCGTGGCCGCCTGATGGACAATATCGCCGAGGCCATGCAGGGCGTGCCAGTCGAGATCATCAAGCGTCAGGTCGTGCATTTCTATCGCGCAGACCCCGATTACGGCATCGGCGTCGCCACCCGGATGGGCCTCTCCGCCGCCGATCTGCCCCAGGCGATCGCCGCCGAGTGAGCCTGGCGGCCCGTGGCCTACGGGCTGCCCGCGGAGCCGGTTTCCCCCGGCCGGCTCCGCCCCCTTATCCCTTATCACCGATCAGAGGAGGCCCAGATGGCCGCAACCGCCCTGAAGACCAACCGTGCCGCCGCCATCGGCGAGATCTATACCGAGGCCGGCATCGAGGCGCTGAACGCGGCGCTCGCCGATCGCGGCATTGGCGCCGATCGGATCATCTCGATCCTGCCGGTCGCCGCCGAGACTCTGATGTCGGCCAAGGCCGCGCAGTTCCGGGTTCTGTACCGGGCGATCTGAGGGGGCGGATGGAGTGCGGCGCGGCGGGAGTGGTCGGTCCCGGACGCCCCATCGCCGCGCCGATGAACCTTTCCCCTCCCCCGCAAAATCCCGGACGTGACAGGTCGTCTTCCCCTTCGGCACTCTGGCACCACAGGCGCCACCCCGAGGCGCCGGGAGACCGGCCATGCCCCCGAAGCAGCATGAAGTTCGCCGTCCGCGCCGCGTTCTCGCAGCCCTTGTCCTGCTGGCCGGCCTCGGCACCGGCTCGGCGCAGGCCCAGACGCCGCTGGAGCGCGGCCGCTACCTGATGAACGGCATCGTCGCCTGCGGCAATTGCCACACGCCGATCGGACCGCAGGGACCTGTGGCCGGCCAGGAACTGGCGGGTCGGTTGCTCGCCGACGAACCGCCATTCACTGCCTATGCGTCCAACATCACGCCCGATCCGGAAACCGGCATCGGCCGCTGGACCGATGAGCAGATCATCCTGGCGATCCGCGAGGGCAAGCGTCCCGACGGCTCGATCATCGGGCCGCCCATGCCCATCGAACTCTATCGCGGCATGGCCGACGAGGATGTGCGCGCCATCGCCGCCTATCTCCGCGCGGTGCCGCCGGTGCGCAATGCCGTGCCACGCTCCATCTATCGCATCCCGCTGCCGCCGAACTACGGCCCGCCGGTTGGCTCTGTGCCGCGTCCTTTGCCGGCTCAAGGATTGGCCTATGGCGCCTATCTCGCAGGACCGCTGGGCCATTGCACCGATTGCCATTCCGCCCGCCTGCCGACCGGCGGTCCGGACCTGGAGAAGGGCCTCGGCGCCGGCGGCATGCCCTTCGCCGGGCCCTGGGGCATCAGCCATGCCGCCAACCTGACACCGACCGGGCTCTCACGCTGGAGCGATGCCCAGGTGAAGGCGATGATCACCACCGGCGTCAGGCCGGACGGCAGCCGGATGAACCCGCCCATGGGCTATGGCTTCTATGCCACCATGACCACCGCCGACCTCGACGCGCTGGTCGCCTATCTGAGGTCGCTGCCGCCCAAGTGATCAGCGCACCGGTAGCGCGCGCTCGCAGCGGCGGTAGAACCGCACGGGGTCGCGGTCGAGCGTGACGCCGAGCCGTTCGCCCCGGAGCGTCATGACGATGCGGCCGCGCGGCTCGTCGCTGCCATCCTGGCCTTCCTCGACACAGGCAGTCTGCGCGGTCAGCCGTCCGTCGCGATCGATGCGCGGCCGGCGCAGCGCGCAGGCCGAGGCGAAGAACTGGATGGAATCGGCCTCCACCGCGATGCGGCCATCGCTCTCCTGCACTGTGCAGGCCTCGGGGGCATCGTCGGCGGCATAGGTTCCGCGAAACCGCTGCGGCACCTCCTGCGCGATGGCCGCGACGGGGACAACAAGCAGGGCAAGCGCGAGCAGCGGAAGGCGGCGGATGGGCATGCGGGTCTCCTGATGGCGCCAGGCCTCGCACGAAACGGTTTCGCTTCTGTGTCATCGGCGGCCGGAACGAGACCTCTCTCCTGTTCCACGACGGCTCGCGCCAGGGCCGGGAATCGGGCCCGCCGGCCGGACAATGTCGCGGAGACGTTCTGCGACGTTTCGGCGCACCCCGCCGCTTGTGCGGACACGAACCTGTGAGGCCGGGCCTGCGGCGCTTTCGCGCAGGCGGAGCGCTCCCTAGGGTCGCCCGCGTCAACAAGAGCTGCCGGCGATCAAGTCCGGTGGCATTCCGATCCAACTGACGGGGCACACATGGACAACCTTCTTCCCACTCTCAACGCCTGGCAGCCGCGCATCCTCAGCGTGCTGCGCATCATGGCGGCGCTGCTGCTGCTTCAGCACGGCCTGGTCAAGATCCTCTCCTTCCCGACCGCCTTCCCGATGCCGGTTGGCCTGTTCTCGCGCTACTGGTTCGCCGGCGTGATCGAGATCATCGGTGGCCTGCTGCTGCTCGCCGGCTTCTACACGCGCTACGTGGCCTTCGTGCTGGCTGGCCTGATGGCCTTCGCCTATTTCCTCGGCCATGCCGGCCGCAGCTTCTTCCCCATCATGAATGGCGGCTCGCTCGCCATCCTCTACTGCTTCACCTTCCTCTATCTCGTCTTCGCTGGCCCCGGCCCGTGGAGCGTCGACGCCCAGCGCTCGAACACCTACTGAGCCTGCCACAGATACAGGAAAGGGTCCGCAGCCACCCGGCGGCGGACCCTTTTTCATGCGTCAGATCAGTATCTTAGCGCTGGCGCGCGATGATCCGGTCCTTGATGCCGTCATAGACGCCCTGCGGAATGATGTTGCGGTTCACCAGGTCGTCCTTGCCGCGATAGGGCCGGCCGCGGATGATCGCGGCGGCGCGCGCCTCGCCGATGCCGTTCAGCACGCGCAGCTCGGCCTCGGACGCGGAATTGATGTCGATCAGGGCCGAAGCCGGGGTCGTCGCGGCAGGCGCAGCCGCAGGAGCTGCGGGACGCGCGGGGGTTGCCGGGGCGGTTGCGGCCGGCGGTGCGGCGGGCCTGGCGGGCGTCGCCGGCTGGGTTGCGGTCTGGGCGAGCGCCGCCGAGGCGGCAAGGCCCAGGGCACCGGCAAGGAACAAGGTCTTGAGCATGGATGTCTCCCGTGTCGTCGGATGCTGACCGGCCGAATCGGCCTTGTATCCGTGGCACCCGTTTGACCATCCGATCATGACCGGAGGTTGTCCTCAATCCGCGACATTCCCAGTCTGGAGCCTGGTTCGGGCGGCGTGAACCGCCGGGAAACGGCCGCCGTACTGACCCACGCATCCGAAGCCTGAGGCGTTGCACGCGCCTCCGCGCTGCAAGCAGCACGGGTGAAAGCGAACGTTCACTCTCTTTTATGTTGCAGCGCCTGCTACAATTCGTTACCAGAGCGGCCGGAGGAGCAGCCCGTGCCCCGCATCGACAGTGTCCAGCGCACCGATAAAAAATCCGCCATCCTGGATGCCGCCGAGCGCTGTTTCGCGCGCTCCGGCTTCCACGGCGCGTCGATGAGCGAGATCTGCGCCGAGGCCGGCATGAGCCCTGGCAACCTCTATCGCTATTTCCGCTCCAAGGAGCAGATGATCGAGGGTCTCTGCGAGCGCGATCTGGCCGCAGCGGCCCATGGCTTCGATGCCCTGGCGACCGCGCCCGACCTTTGGACGGCCTTTCGCGCGCTCGCCCACATGCATCTGGTGGAAGAGCCGCGCGACAGCTGCGCGGTCTGGATCGAGACCCTCTCCGAGGTGGCGCGCAATCCGCAGATCGCGGCGCTGCGTCTCAGGACCGACAATTTTATTCATGAGAAACTGCTTGGTGCCCTGAAGATTGCGCAGAGCCGCGGCCAGACCGCGCCCCATGCCGATCTCGAGCGCACAGTGCAGTTCATGATGACCTTCGCCGACGGGCTGATGCTGCGCCGCGTCCGCGACGAGGCCTTCGACCCGGCGCCTCATCTCGAGATCATGTTCGAGGTGATGCGCACCATGCTGCTGGCACCCCTGCTGCCGTCCAACGACAACATCACCTGAAGTGTTCGCCATGTCCCCCCGTCTCCGACTTGCCGCAGCCATTCTTGCCCTCTCCGCCGGCGCCAGCCTGGCCGACGATCGCGCGCCCTCTGTCACCGTCGCAACGGCCGTGCGCGGCGAAATCCGCGAGACGGTCGTCGTCACCGGCTCCTTCGTCGCGCGCGAGGAAGTGCTGATCTCGCCCGAGGTCGAGGGCCTGGCGATCATCGAGATCCTGGCCGAAGAGGGTGACAAGGTCGCCGCCGGCCAGGTTCTGGCTCGCCTGAACCGCCAGATGCTCGACGTCCAGATCGAGCAGAATGCCGCCCAGATTTCCCGCGCCGAGGCGGCCATCGCCCAGGCCCGCGCGTCGATCGCGGAGGCCACCGCCAACAAGACGCTGGCCGACCAGCAATTGCAGCGCACCCGCCAGCTCCAGCAGACAGGTGCTGCGTCCAACGATCAGCTCGACCAGCGCCAGACCGCCTCGCGCAGCGCCAATGCGCGGCTCGACAATGCCACCAATGCGCTGCGCCTCGGCGAGGCCGACCTGACGCTCGCCAAGGCGCAGCGGTCGGATATCGAACTCAGGATCGCGCGCTCGGAGATCAAGTCGCGGGTGGGCGGCACGATCTCGCGGCGTACTGCCCGCCTCGGCGCCGTCGCCTCCGCGACAGGCGAACCCCTGTTCCGCATCATCGCGGAATCGGCGGTCGAGCTGGAGGGCGAGGTCGCCGAGACCACCTTCGCCCGCCTGCGTGCCGGTCAGCCGGCCATTGTCGAGGCCGCGGGCTTCGACAAGCCCTTCGCCGCCACCGTCCGCCTCGTCGCAGCCGAGGTGAACCGCACCAACCGTCTTGGCCGCGTGCGCCTGGCGCTTGCCGCCGACGAGCGCCCGCCGCTGGGCGCCTTCGGGCGTGGCACGGTCGAGGTGGCGCGCTCGCAGGGCATCCTGGTGCCGCTCTCGTCCGTCATGTTCGGCCAGCCGGCAACGATCCAGGTCGTCAAGAACGGCGTCATCGAAACCCGCCAGGTCACGCCCGGCCTGCGCGCGGAAGGCCGCATCGAGATCCGCCAGGGGCTGGCCGAGGGCGAACAGGTCGTCGCCGTGTCCGGCAGCTTCGTGCGCAATGGCGACAAGGTGACAGCCGTCACCCTGTCCAACCGCTGAGGAGGCGCACCATGGCGTTCAACGTCTCCGCCAGTTCCATCCGCCAGCCGGTTCCGGCCATTGTCCTGTTCGTGGTGCTCTGCTTCCTCGGCTGGATGAGCTACACCAACCTGCCGATCACCCGGTTCCCGAATATCGACATTCCGCTGATCCAGGTGACGGTGACCCAGTCGGGCGCCGCCCCTGCCGAGCTTGAATCCCAGATCGCCAAGAAGATCGAGGACGGCGTCGCCAACATCACCGGCGTCAAGAACGTCATCACCAATCTGACCGATGGCTCGGCCGTCGTGACCATCGAGTTCCGCCTGGAGGTCAACACCGACCGGGCGCTGAACGATGTGAAGGACGCGGTCGCCAAGATCCGTGCCGACCTGCCGCGCAATATCGACGAGCCGATCATCCAGCGACTCGACGTCGAGAACCAGGCCGTCATGACGGTCGCGGTGGCGACACCCTCGCTGACACTCGAGCAATTGTCGTGGTTCGTCGACGACACGGTGAAGCGCGAGGTCCAGGGTCTGAAGGGCGTCGGCCGCGTCGAGCGCAATGGCGGCGTTCTGCGCGAGATCCGTGTCTCGCTCGATCCCGACCGGCTGATGGCGCTCGGCATCACGGCTGGCGACGTCAACCGGCAGGTCCGCGCAACCAATGTCGATCTCGCCGGCGGACGCGGCGATATCGGCGGCCAGGAGCAGACGATCCGCACCTTGGCCGGCGCGGCCAATGTCGAACAGCTTGCCGGAACCAAGATCGTGCTGCCAGGTGGCCGCGAGGTCAGGCTCTCCGATCTCGGGACCGTCAGCGACCTCTATGAGGAGCCGCGTGCCTTCACGCGGCTCAACGGCGACATCCCGACCGTCGCCTTCCAGGTCTTCCGCTCCAAGGGGGCGTCCGACGCCCGCGTGGCGGCTTTGGCGCGCGCCCGTGTCGACGAGCTGCGCAAAGCCAATCCGAACATCACCTTCAGCGAGATCGACAATTCGGTGAACTACACCGAGGGCAATTTCCATTCGGCGATGACCATGCTGCTGGAAGGCGCCGGCCTCACCGTCATCGTGGTGTTCCTGTTCCTGCGCGATCTCCGCGCAACCCTCATCTCGGCCTTTGCCCTGCCGCTCTCCATCATCCCCACCTTCTGGGCAATGGAGCTGATGGGCTTCTCGATGAACCTCGTCTCGTTGCTCGCCATCATCCTGGTGACCGGCATTCTGGTGGATGACGCCATCGTCGAGATCGAGAACATCGTCCGGCATATGAAGATGGGCAAATCGCCCTATCGCGCCTCGATGGAGGCCGCCGACGAGATCGGGCTGGCGGTCATCGCCATCTCACTGACCATCGTCGCCGTCTTTGCGCCGGTCTCGTTCATGGGCGGTGTTGCCGGCCAGTATTTCAAGCAGTTCGGCCTGGTGGTTGCGATCGCGGTGTTGTTCTCACTGCTTGTAGCGAGATTGGTCACGCCGATGATGGCGGCCTATTTTCTCAGGCCGCACGCTTATCACGAGCCCAAGGACGGCGTGCTGTTGCGCGCCTACCTGAAGTTCCTGTCGGGCACGATCCGCTTCCGCTACCTCACCCTGCTCGCCGGCATCGGCGTCTTCGCCCTGTCAATCTGGGCGATCAAGTTCCTGCCAACCGGCTTCATTCCCTTTCCCGACGAGGCGCGCTTCGTTGTCTCGGTGGAATTGCCGCCAGGCTCGACGCTGGAGGATACCCGCAGGCGCACCGACGATCTCGCCAAGCTGATCCGCAAGGAGATTCCGGAGGTCCAGTCCGTGCTGGTGGTCGGCGGGTCGAACCCGATCGGCACCCGCGAGATCCGGCGCGCCACCGTTATCGTCCGGCTCCAGCACAAGACCGAGCGCACCCGTTCTCAGAGGCAGATCCAGCAGGCGGTGTCGCCACTGTTCAACCAGATCCCGGATATCCGCGCCTGGTACGTCAATGATCGCGGTGAGCGCGAATTGTCGATCATCGTACGCGGCACCAATGCCGCCAATCTGTCGAAGGCGGTTGCCGATATCGAGGCGCAGATGCGCCAGATCCCTGGCTTCGTGAACGTCGCGGCCACAGCGGGTCTCGACCGGCCGGAGATCCGTGTCGTGCCGCGCGCCGACGAGGCCGCACGCTATGGCGTGACGACCGACCAGATCTCAGAGGCCGTCCGCATCGCCACGATCGGCGACATCGCAGCCAATCTCGCCAAGTTCAATGCGGGCGACCGGCAGATCCCGATCCGCGTCCAGCTGGAGACCACGGCACGCACCAGCACCGACACCTTGTCGGCGCTGACAGTCACCACCGCGACCGGGCAGCAGGTGCCGCTGACCGCGGTGGCCGACATCAGCTTCGGCCAGGGCCCCTCCTCCATCGAACGCTACAACCGCGTCCGCCGCGTCAATATCGGCACCGACCTGACCGGCGGAATCGAGATCGGCCCGGCGCTTGAGCAGGTCTTCGCGCTGCCGGCGGCGCAGAACCTGCCCGCGGGCGTGTCGTTCCAGCGCGGCGGCGACGCCGAGGTGATGGCGGAAGTGTTCCAGGGCTTCGCCATTGCCATGGGCACCGGCATCCTGATGGTGCTGGGCGTGCTGGTCCTGCTGTTCCACTCGTTGTTCCAACCGCTGACCATTCTGATGTCCCTGCCGCTGTCGCTCGGCGGCGTGATCATCGCGCTGCTGCTGACCGGCAATGCCATCTCCATGCCGGTGGTCATCGGCATCCTCATGCTGATGGGCATCGTCACCAAGAACGCCATCATGCTGGTCGACTTCGCGGTCGAGGAAGTGCGCGCCGGCGTGCCGCGCCGGGAGGCCATCCTCGATGCCGGGCGCAAGCGCGCGCGACCCATCATCATGACCACGCTTGCCATGGCGGTCGGCATGGTGCCGCCGGCACTTGGCATGGGTGACGGCGGCGAGTTCCGCGCGCCCATGGCGATCGCAGTGATCGGCGGCCTGCTCGTCTCGACCGTGCTCAGCCTCGTCTTCGTGCCGTCGTTCTATACGGTGATGGACGATGTCGGCCGGTTCTTTGGCTGGGTGTTCGGCCGCTTTGTCGGCAAGGCCGACGAGGGCGACGATCAGCCGACGGCGCCTGACCATGGTCATGGAACGTCGCCATCAGCGCCTCAGCCGGGCACGATCCGGATGGCCGCCGAATAGAGGCTCTCCGGCCTCGGCCGGAGCGATGGAAGAGCCTGGTGCCGGCAGGTCCGCCCCTGCTGTCGCCGGGCTCTTTCGCTTTTGATATGCCGGCTAACGAAATAACCCCGCCGCTCCATCCACCTCTTCGACGACGAAGCGATAGGCCTGGTCGACGCGGGCGATGCGCCGGGTGTCGACATGGGCAACCAGGTGATAGGTGCGGTGGATGCTGATCGCCGGCAGGATGCGCACGAGGTCCGCGACGTCGCGGGCGGCGTAGTTGTGCAGGATGCCGACCCCGACGCCAGCGCGCACCGCCTCGAACTGCGCCGAGACGCTGGCGCATTCGAGCCGCCGCTGGCCGGCGTCGAAAGCCGGTTGGTAGTAGATCTGCGCTTCCGAGTAGTGGAGATCCATCACCGAGCTGACCAGCAGGTGCCGCTTCAGACCGGGCTCATCCTCCGGCGCGCCATGACGGTCGAGGTAGGTCCGCGCGGCGTAGAAGCCGAGCCCGTAATCGGTCAGCTTGCGCACTGTCAGCCGGCCGTCCTTCGGCGGGTCGATGACGATGGCGAGGTCGGCCTCGCGCTTCGACAGGGACAGGGTCCGCTGCAGGGGTACGAGCTGGATCGTCAGTTGCGGATGGCGCTCGGCGAGCCGCCCGAGGCGCGGCGCCAGGAAGAACCCGCCGAAGCCTTCCGGCGCGCCGATCCTCACCGTGCCCGACACCACCCGGTCGGCCTGTGACAGACCCGCCTGGGCATCGAGCCAGGCCGTCTCCATATCCTCGGCGGCACCGAGGAAGGTCTCGCCCGCGGGTGTCAGGCTGACGCCGGCGGTTGACCGCGAGACGAGTTGCGCGCCCAGTGCCTCTTCCAGCAGGGCGATGCGGCGCGCCACCGTCGCATGGTCGAGCGACAGCGCGCGCGAGGCCGACAGGAACTGACCCGTGCGCGCAACGGCGAGAAAGACCCGGACATGATCCCAGTTCGACATGGCCGGGTGATCTTACGCCAAAATGCGCACAACGCATGCGCCATTTTGGCGCTTGGGTTCTGCACAGCTTCGCTCTAGTGCTCCACCATCCACGATAGCGGGAGGCTCCCAATGCGCAATTACGGTCATTTCATCGGCGGCAAGCACGTCGCCGGCAAGTCCGGCCGCACGGCCGATGTGTTCCAGCCGCTGGACGGCTCGGTATTCGGCAAGGTGGCCCTTGCCACCAAGGACGAGGTCCGCGCAGCGGTCGAGAACGCCGCCGCCGCCCAGCCGGCCTGGGCCGCCACCAATCCGCAGCGCCGCGCCCGCGTGCTGATGAAGTTTCTGGAACTCTGCGCCCGCGACAACGAGAAGATGGCCGAGCTGCTGGCCCGCGAGCACGGCAAGACCATTCCCGACGCCAAGGGCGACATCCAGCGCGGCCTCGAGGTCATCGAGTTCTCGATCGGCGCGCCGCAGATGCTGAAGGGCGAATATACCGACGGCGCAGGCCCCGGCATCGACATCTACTCGATGCGCCAGCCGCTCGGCGTCGTCGCCGGCATCACGCCGTTCAACTTCCCGGCCATGATCCCGCTGTGGAAGGCCGGCCCGGCCATCGCCGCCGGCAATGCCTTCATCCTGAAGCCCTCGGAGCGCGATCCGGGTGTCCCGATGATGCTGGCGGAGCTGTTCATTGAGGCCGGCCTGCCGCCGGGCATCTTCAATGTCGTCAACGGCGACAAGGAAGCTGTCGATGCCGTGCTGGACGATCCCGACATCAAGGCCGTCGGCTTCGTCGGATCCACCTCGATCGCCGAATATGTCTATGCGCGCGGCTGCGCGACCGGCAAGCGCGTCCAGTGCTTCGGTGGCGCCAAGAACCACATGATCGTCATGCCCGATGCCGACATGGACCAGGCGGTCGATGCGCTCATCGGCGCCGGCTATGGCTCGGCTGGCGAGCGCTGCATGGCGATCTCGGTCGCGGTTCCGGTCGGCAAGGAAGCCGCCGACAAGCTGATGGCCAAGCTGACCCCGCGCGTCGAGAGCCTCAAGATCGGCCCCTCGACCTCGGCCGATGCCGATTTCGGCCCGCTCGTCACCGCCCAGGCGCTGGAGCGCGTGAAGGGCTATGTCGATATCGGCGTCAAGGAAGGGGCCAAGCTGGTCGTCGACGGCCGCGGCTTCAAGATGCAGGGCTACGAGAACGGCTACTACATGGGTGGCTGTCTCTTCGACAACGTCACCAAGGACATGCGCATCTACAAGGAGGAGATCTTCGGACCGGTCCTCTCCGTGGTGCGCGCCGAGACCTATACGGAAGCCCTCTCGCTCGCCAACGACCATGAATATGGCAATGGCGTCGCGATCTTCACCCGCGACGGCGACGCCGCCCGCGACTTCGCCGCCAAGGTGCAGGTCGGCATGGTCGGCATCAATGTGCCGATCCCGGTGCCGCTGGCCTATTACACCTTCGGTGGCTGGAAGCGCTCGTCCTTCGGCGACCTGAACCAGCACGGCCCGGATGCCTTCCGGTTCTACACCAAGACGAAGACCGTCACGTCCCGGTGGCCCTCGGGCGTCAAGGACGGCGCGAGCTTCGTCATCCCGACCATGGGCTGATCCAGCGCCGGCGGGCGGGTCTATTTCAGGCCCGCCTGCCGGACGGCATCGACCACAGACTGGTTCTCGGCTGCCAGGAAGCCCGCATAGGCCTCGGGCGCCATGTCGGCGATGGTCACGCCATGCGGCTCGAGCCGCGCCCTCACGCCGGGATCGGCGAGCGCGGCCCTGACCGCGATATTCCAGCGATCGACGATCGCCGTGGGCGTCCCCGCCTTCATCACCAGACCGAACCACGATTTCGACGTGAACCCGGCCACGCCTGCCTCGGCGACCGTCGGCACGTCCGGCAGCGAGGCGAGCCTCGTCTCGTTGGCAACCGCGATTGCCCTGAGATTGCCCGAGGCCAACTGCTCGCGGACGTTCTGCAGGTCGCCGAGCATGGCCGGCACATGACCACCGATCAGGTCCTTCATGGCCGGAGCGCTGCCGCCATAGGGCACATGCATGAGCTCGATTCCCAGCCGGCGCTTGAGCACTTCGAAGCCCAGATGGTTGGAGGCTCCCCGCCCGAAGGATGCGAAGGCCGCCGTGGCACTGTTGGCCTTTGCCCATGCCGATAACTCGGTAAGTGTCCGTGCAGGTACCGAGGGATGCACCACCAGCACATGCGGGCTCGACGCCATCGGCGCCACGCCGACGAAGTCGCGGATGGGATCATAGGGCGCGCGCTCCGCCAGCAGCGGCGAGACGAGGAAACTGTTGGAGATGGCCAGCAGCGCATAGCCATCGGCCGGCATAGCGGCGACCGACTGGGTCGCGATCATCGTGCCACCGCCCGGCTTGTTTTCGATGACGATGGATGCGCCCCAGGCCTTCGCCACATGTTCGGCGACGATCCGCGTGACCGCGTCGGTCCCGCCGCCGGCCGTGAAGGGCACGACGATGCGGATGGGGCGGCCGGCTGCAGGATAGTCGTCGGCAAAGGCCGTAGAATTGGCGCAGATCGCCAGGACCAGCCCCAGAGCAAGACCCTTCATGTCGTCCTCCATCGCCGCCTCGTTCAGATCGGGCAACCTAGTCGCAAGGTTAGATCACGGGTGTCGGCCGGCGCCACCAACTGTGCCGAGCATGGAAGCCCCGCGCTGGCGGGGATGACGCAGCCGCCACGATCAGTCACCAATAGGCCCCCAAACCGATCACGAGAGATTTCCGACATGCGCATCGCCTGCGGCGGCTTCATGCACGAGACCAACACCTTCGTTCCCGAGCCGACCGGCTGGGCGAGCTTCACGCAGGAAGGCGCATGGCCCGGCTTCACGCGCGGCGGCGAAATCCTCACCAAGTTCCGCCCCTTCAACATCGCGATTGCCGGCTTCATGGATGTCGCGGAGAAGGCCGGGCACACGATCGTCCCGCTGTCCTGGTCGTTCGCCCAGCCGTCCGGCAAGGTGGCCGACAGCGTGTTCGAGCGGGCCTGTGCCTATCTCCTCGCAGACATTGCCGACACGGCGCCCGATGCGGTGTTCCTCGAGTTGCACGGCGCCATGACGGCGGAGTCCTTCGAGGACGCCGAAGGCGAGCTGCTCGCCCGCGTGCGCCGCCTCGTCGGACCCGACATGACGGTGGTGGCCTCGCTCGACCTCCATGCCAATGTCACCACCAAGATGGTCGACAATGCGAGCTTCATGTCGGCCTACCGGACCTATCCGCATATCGACTGGCTGCAGACCGGACAGCGCGTTGCCCAATGGTTCGACCGTGTGAAGGCCTGGGGGCCGCAACCGGCGCGCGCCTTCCGCCAGATCCCGTTCCTGATCCCGATCGCGTCCGGCTGCTCGATGATCGAGCCGATGAAGGGCCTCTATGCCCTGCTCGCCGAGATCGAGGCCGAGACCGGCGTCCATCTGTCGCTCTGCCCCGGCTTCCCCTCCGCCGACATCTTCGACATGGGCGCGACCGTCATCGGCTACGGCGCCGACCAGAAGACAGTGGATGCCGCCGTCGACAGGCTGACCGGCGCGGTCATCCGCTCCGAGGCGGCATTCCTCGAACATCTCGCCAAGCCGCAGGACGAGGCGCTGGACATCGCCTACAAGCGCGCCGCTGGCGCGACAAAGCCCGTGATCATCGCCGACACTCAGGACAATCCGGGCGCTGGCGGCGCATCGATGACCACCGGCTTCCTCAAGGGCCTGATCGACCGCAAGGCCGAGAACACCCTTCTGGCGCTGCTCCACGAACCGGGCATCGCCGCCACCGCGCACCAGGCAGGCAAGGGTGCGATGATCGACGTGACCTTTGCGGCTTCGGGCACCGGCCCAGGCGAGGTCCCCCTCGCCGCCCGCGCCGAGATCATCGCTCTGTCGGACGGCCGCTTCACCGGCACGGGCCCGATGGTCGGCGGCCAGCCGATCAATATGGGGCCGTCTGCCTGGCTGCGGATCGGCGGCATCGACGTGGTCGTCGGCACGGTGCGCCAGCAGCCGCACTGCATCGCGGTCTGCACCCATCTCGGCATCGACATCACCGGCTACAAGGTGGTGGTGCTGAAGAGCTCGGTCCATTTCCGCGGCGACTGGCAACCCTATGCCGATTCAGTCGTGGTTGGCGCATCGCCCGGCGCCGCGCTGGACGACACCGGCACGATCCCCTTCGTCCACCTGCGTCCGAATGTCCGCAGGCGGCCGATGTCCAACCACTAGGGTCGTCAGGCCGGCCGGCTCACCGCCACGTCGAGGCCGCGCAGCATCGGCAGCACCACGTCGATCGCCGGCGTGGCCACGCCGTTCTCGCGGCCGAAAGCCTGGACCTGGCCGACGATCGCCTCGACCTCCATGGGCCGGCCAGCTTCGACATCCTGCAGCATGGACGGCCGGCCGCCGGACTTGTTCGGCCGGGTCGGAACCGCCTTGGCGGGGTCGATGACATCGGTGAGGTCCCAGCCCATGGATTTGGCGACCTCCAGCGTCTCGGTGATCATCCGGACGCCAAGATCAGAGATGCCGGGGGCCTCGACCCAGCGGCCGAGCGGCAGGCGGGTGAGCGCCGCCAGCGGATTGGCCGCGATGTTGAGGGTCAGCTTCTCCCACATGTCGCGCCGGATATCCGGCGAAATGGGCGCATGAAGGCCCGACTTCTCGAAGATGTCGGAGGCCTCCTCGGCACGGAGGGAGGTGCCGCCGCCGGGTTCGCCGATGATCCACTTGTTGGCGGCATAATGGGTGATTATGCCGGGCGCATTGATCGCATTGGACGAGTGCACGACGCCGCCCAGCACGCGCTCCGGCCCGAGATCCCGCCACAGCACGCCTTCCGGGTCGAGCAGCTTCAGGGAGCCGTCCTCATCCATGCCGTGATGCCACCACCAGGGAATGCCGTTGGTGAAGAACAAGGCGGCGGCGCCGAGCCGCAGAAGATTGTGCAGCGGCTTGGCGATGCCCGGCAGGGAATGGGCCTTCAGCGTCACGACGACCAGGTCCTGCTGCGGCAGGGTCGAAGGGTCGTCCGTCGCCGCCGCGGGCTTGCCGCCGATCCGTTGGCCCTCGGTCTCAAGGAACAGGCCTGTGGTGCGGATGGCATCGAGATGGGCGCCGCGCGCCACCACCGAGACCTCGGCGTGACCGCCAGCGATCAGGCGGGCCGCCGCATGGCCACCAACCGCGCCCGCGCCATAGACACAGATCTTCATCATAGGCTTCTGCCCCGCGGGGGATTTGGACGAGGCTCGTCAGATAACGTTGAGTTCGAGCACCGGTTCATTGCGCAGGATGCGCTCGAAACCGAAGACCGAGAGATCAAGGCTGCGATAGCCGCCATGAACGATCAGTTCGGCAATGGCGCGCCCTGCAGCAGGCGCCTGCTGCAATCCGTGGCCCGAGAAGCCGTTGATGAACTGCAGGTTGGCGATCTCCGGATGGGGACCGAGGATGGCGTTGTGATCGAGGACATTGAAGTCATAGTGCCCGGCCCAGGCACGGATCTGCCGGAGTTCCTCCAGGGCGGGAATGCGAGCGGCCCAGGCAGGCCAGACATAGGTTTCGAACTCGTCGTGGTTCGGCTCGAAGTCGCCATAGGCCGCAGGATCGGGATCAGCCTCCCCCGGCCCCCAGCCGCCGATGATCAGATCGCGCTCGGGGCGCAGCCAGACGCCCGACGGATCGACAATCAGTGGCATCCCAGCAAGTGCGGTCGGGCATTTGGCGACGAACACCGTGCGCTTGCGCGGCTCCACCGGCAGCGGCACATCGACCGCTTGCGCGAGCCGCCCGGCCCAGGCGCCGGCCGCCAGCACCAGCGTGCCGCAACCAAAGGCGCGGCCATCGGTCAGCGTCGCCCCGGTCATCCGGTTGCCGTCACGGGTGAGGCTCGCCACCTCGCCCTTCTCGTAAATCGCGCCGGCGGCCCGCGCCGCCTTGCGGAACAGGTCAAGCAGCAGGGCTGCGTCGAACCAGCCCTCCCCGGTCCGCCCCCAGGCACCGGCTGTCAATCCATCGACTGAAAGCCAGGGAAAACGAGCAGAGAGCGCCTCAGGATCGAGCAGCAGAATGTCCGCGCCCTCTGCCTGCTGCGTGCGCCAGTTCGATTCCAGCACCAGTTTGCCGGCCTCGCCCGCCAGGATCAGGTAGCCGCCCTCGTGGAAGCCGATATCGGCATCGGCGCCGAAGCGCTCCTTCAGCGAGCGGATAATCTCGATGCCGAACCGGCTCATCCGGATGTTCTCGGGCGTCGAGAATTGCTGCCGGATCGAGGCCGCCGACAGTGTGGTCGAGGCTTGCGCATAGGTCGGGTCGCGCTCGATGACGCGCACCGTGCCGGAAAAGCCGAGTTCGGTCTTGAGAAAATAGGCCGTGCAGGATCCCATGATCCCGCCACCCACGATCAGAACGTCAGAATGTGTCACGCGCGCCCGGGGGTTCCACAGCGAATTCCAGCGAACGGACGATGGCATGTGCAGTGCAACGCGGCTAGCCTTTCGGGCACATAGCCCCCTTGCCCGGCCTCACGAGCCGCCATCCGGACCAAAACCATGACCATCCGCCCTCGCCGATCCGCCCTCTACATGCCGGGATCCAACGCCCGCGCCATCGAGAAGGCGCGCACCCTTGCAGCAGACATCGTCATCCTCGATCTCGAGGACGCCGTTGCGCCCGACGCCAAGGAGATGGCGCGTGGTCAGGTGGCTGCGGCTGTTCGGCAGGGTGGCTTCGGCCCGCGCGAGATCATGGTGCGGATCAACGGGCTCGACACGCCCTGGGGCGCGACAGACCTCGCGGAGCTTGCCGGCTGCGGCGCCGACGTCATCCTGCTGCCGAAGGTGAGCGATGCAGCCTCGCTGATCGCTACGGGCGAGGCGCTGGCCAAGGCCGGCATGGCCGACAACACGCGGATATGGGCGATGATGGAAACGCCTCTCGCCATGCTCAATGCCGGTTCCATCGCGGCCGCCGCCAGCCACCCGGCAACGCGGCTTTCGGGCTTCGTGATGGGCACCAATGACCTCGCCAAGGAGACCGGCGCGCGGATCGTGCCCGGTCGCGCGCCGATGAACGCCTGGCTGATGACCTGCCTGGCCGCTGCCCGTGCCCATGGGCTGGCCATCCTCGACGGCGTCTGGAACGAGATTGCCGACGAGGCGGGCTTCGTCCGGGAATGCCAGGAGGCCCGCGACATGGGCTTCGACGGCAAGACTTTGATCCACCCCAACCAGATCGCCCCCTGCAACGCAGCCTTCTCGCCAGCTGACAAGGATGTCGCCTGGGCCCGCATCATCATCGCAGCCTTCGAGCAGCCGGAGAATGCCACCAAGGGCGCGATCCAGATCGAGGGCC
Source organism: Phreatobacter aquaticus (assembly GCF_005160265.1). NCBI lineage: Bacteria > Pseudomonadati > Pseudomonadota > Alphaproteobacteria > Hyphomicrobiales > Phreatobacteraceae > Phreatobacter > Phreatobacter aquaticus. Next base: position 634,004 of record NZ_CP039865.1, read on the forward strand.
GCATGGTCGAGCGGCTCCATGCCGACATGGGCAAGCGGCTGGTCGCGATCGCCGATGCGATCGCCGCCCGCGCCTGACCCGCAAGACCACCCGTTGCCCTCGCTGCCACTTCATGACAGAGGGGAGACAACGACGAGGAACGCCATGGCCATAGCGGCCGCAGACATCGACATCCAGCAGGTGCGGCAGGCCCTCGGCACGCGATCCATCGTGCTGGTGGGTCTCATGGGCGCCGGAAAGTCCTCTATCGGCCGCAGGCTGGCCAACCGCATGGGCCTGCCCTTCATCGATGCCGACACGGAAATCGAGAAAGCGGCTGACATGACGATCCCGGAGATCTTCGCCAAGCACGGCGAAGCCTATTTCCGTGCCGGTGAGGTCCGCGTCGTTGCTCGCATTCTCGAACAGGGCCCGCAGATCCTGGCAACCGGCGGCGGCGCCTACATGAACGCCGAGACCCGGGCCAACATTCGCGCCCGCGGCTTGTCCATCTGGCTGAACGCTGAGCTCGACGTGCTGCTGCGCCGGGTCAAGCGCCGGGCCGACCGGCCGCTGCTGAAATCCGGCGATCCAGAAGGCGTCCTGAGGCGCCTGATCGACGAGCGCTATCCGGTGTATGCGGATGCAGATCTCACCGTCATGTCGCGTGATGCAACCCATGACGAGATCGTCGACGAGGTGCTGGCGGCCCTTGCGCACCACCTGCTGCCGCATGGCGAAGGACAATCCACGTGACTGCCGCAACCGCCGATGATGCGCCGACCCAGGTCCCGGTTATCCTTGGCGACCGCTCCTATGACATTCTGATCGGCACGGGGCTGATCGAGTCGGCGGGCGAGACGATTGCTGCACGCTATCCCGGACGCGCCGTCGCCGTTGTCACCGACGCCCATGTCGGGGCCATCCACGCCGAAGCGCTGGAGGCAGGGCTTGCAGGAGCTGGCATCCGCCATCAGCGCATCACCGTGCCGCCGGGCGAGGCGACCAAGCGCTTTGCCATGCTGGAGCAGGTGGTCGACGAGATCCTGGCCGCCCGCATGGAGCGCGGTGACATCGTTCTCGCGCTGGGTGGCGGCGTGGTTGGCGACCTCGCGGGCTTTGCCGCCGCCATCGTGCGGCGCGGCATGGGCTTCATCCAGATGCCGACGAGCCTTCTGGCACAAGTCGATTCCTCCGTCGGCGGCAAGACCGGCATCAACACGCGCCACGGCAAGAACCTGGTCGGCGCCTTCTACCAGCCGGGCCTGGTGCTGGCCGACACCGACGCGCTCGATACCCTCTCCACCCGCGAATTCCGCGCCGGTTATGCCGAAGTCGCCAAATACGGACTTATCGACGATCCCGCCTTCTTCGGCTGGCTCGAACAGAACTGGCGCGGTGTCTTCCAGGGCGGACGCGATCGCGTGCACGCCATCGCGGTCTCCTGCCGGGCCAAGGCCGCGGTGGTGGCGCGCGACGAGACAGAGACCGGCGACCGGGCCCTGCTGAACCTAGGGCACACATTCGGCCATGCTCTGGAATCCGCCACCGGCTATGACGGCTCGCGTCTGGTCCATGGCGAGGGCGTCGCCATCGGCATGGCCCAGGCCTTCCGCTTCTCGGCGAAGCTCGGGCTCTGCGCGGCCGATGATGCCGCCCGCATGGCCGCTCATCTCACGACGGTTGGATTGCCGACCGAACTCGCCCATATTCCCGGCGGCGTCGGCGATGTCGACCGGCTGATGACGGCGATCGGCCAGGACAAGAAGGTGTCGCGCGGCGCGCTGACCTTCATCCTGGCCCGCGGCATCGGCCAGAGCTTCATCGCCAGGGACGTCGATCCGGTTGCGGTGCGCGCCTTCCTCACCGAGGAATTGGCGCGCATCTGAAGACTGCCCCGATCGGGCATCGTGCCCCGGTCGGCGGGATAGCCGCCGCTGCGGCGGCCGAGGAGACGATGGAAGACATCATCATCAATCCCTGGCTGGCGCTGGCCATCATCGTGCTGAGCCTGATGCTGTCGGCCTTCTTCTCCATGGGCGAGACCGCCATGTCGGCGGTCTCCAAGGCGCGCATCCTGGCGATGGAAACCGCAGGCGACCAGCGGGCCGGCATCATCAACCGGCTGCTCAACACCCGCGAGCGGCTGATCGGCGCCATGCTGGTCGGCAACAATGTCGTCAACATTGGCGTCTCCGCCTTCACCACCAGCCTGCTGGTCGGCCTGTTTGGCACCGAGGGCGTGATCTATGCCACCGTGATCATGTCGATCCTCATCATCGTCTTTGCCGAGGTGATGCCGAAGACAGTCGCCATCGTCCGACCGGAACAGGTCGCGCTGAGGATCGCCCGCCCGGTCTACTGGGTGGTTGCCATCCTCGGGCCTGTCCTGTTGGCGATCGAGGCGGTCGTGCGCGCCTTCCTCCGGCTGTTCGGCCTCAGGATCAACGAGGGCCAGTCGGTGCTATCCGGGGCCGAAGAGCTGCGCGGCACGGTCGACCTGATGCACAAGGAGGGCTCGTTCGAGAAGCTCGACCGCGACATGGTCGGCGGCATCCTCGACCTCAAGGACTTGAGCGTCTCCGACGTCATGGTCCACCGCACCAAGATGGTCACCATCGATGTCGGCGACACGCCCGACAAGGTGGTGCGCGACGTGCTGGCGGCGCCCTATACCCGCATCCCGCTCTGGCGCGACACGCCTGAGAACATCGTCGGCGTGCTGCACGGCAAGGACTTGCTTCGGGCCATGGCCGCCGCCAATGGCGACGTCTCCAAGATCGACCTGACCAGCCTCGCCCTGCCCGCCTGGTTCGTGCCGGAATCGACCAGCCTGCAGGATCAGCTGAAGGCCTTCCTCCGGCGCAAGACCCACTTCGCCCTGGTTGTCGACGAATATGGCGTGGTGATGGGCCTCGTCACGCTCGAGGACATCATTGAAGAGATCGTCGGCGACATCAAGGACGAGCACGACGTGCAGGTCACCGGCGTCCGTCCGCAGGCCGACGGATCGGTCAATGTCGACGGCTCGGTCCCGATCCGCGATCTCAACCGCGCAATGGACTGGCGCCTGCCCGACGAGGAGGCGACCACCATTGCCGGCCTCGTCATCCACGAGGCGCAATCGATCCCCGAGACCGGCCAGGCCTTCACCTTCCACGGCTTCCGCTTCCATGTGCTGCGCAAGCAGAGGAATCGTATCACAGCACTTAAGATCACGCCGCTGGAGCCGAAGGCATGAGCGAGCCGTCGCCCTCCATCGCGCTGATCGCCCATGACCAGAAGAAGCCGGACATGGTGGTGTGGGCAACGCGTCACCGCGACGTGCTCAGCCGCCATGCGCTGGTTGCGACCGGCACGACGGGCACCATGCTCTTGCGCGAGCTTCCCGAGCTTTCGATCAGCCTGATGAAGAGCGGACCGCTCGGTGGCGACCAGCAGATCGGCGCGCTTATCGTCGAGGGACGGATCAGCCTGCTGGTCTTCCTGGTCGATCCCCTATCGCCTCACCCGCACGATGTCGACGTGAAGGCCCTGACCCGTCTCGCCGTGGTCTACAACGTGCCCATGGCCTGCAACCTGGCCACTGCCGACATCCTCATCGCGGATCTCGCGCGGAACTGACGTTCGGGCCAATCATTCGCCCGGCGCGCGTGCCTCGATGGCGAGTGCATGCACCCGGCCCTTGAGCTCCGCATCAAGCGTCTGGTTGACCGCGCGATGGCGATCCACCCGCGACTTGCCGGCAAAGGCCGCCGAGACGATCTTCACCCGGAAATGGGTCTCGCCGCCCTCGCGCCAGCCGCCATGTCCGTGATGGTTCTCGCTCTCGTCGATGACATCGAGCGATACCGGCGCAAAGGCCTCCGTCAGCTTGGTCGTGATGGTCGCGGCAACGGTCATGATGAACTCCAGTCCTGCCCGATATCGGTGAGATGTCCCGCCGCCGCAACCCCGTGCCGCGCCTGTCGCACGGCCGCCTTGCCCCGGATGGTGTGCCTCTGATACATCCGCCCGACGTTCAAGGGGGAACCCCATGCAGAAGTTCACAGTGCTGACCGGCGTCGCCGCGCCCATGCGCACGATCAATGTCGATACCGACATGATCATTCCCAAGCAGTACCTGAAGACCATCAAGCGCACTGGCCTCGGCAAGGGCCTGTTCTCGGAAGCGCGCTACAAGGATGACGGCACCGAGAATCCGGATTTCGTGCTCAACAAGCCGGCCTATCGCAATGCCCAGGTGCTGGTTGCCGGCGACAATTTCGGCTGCGGTTCGTCGCGCGAGCACGCGCCGTGGGCGCTGCTGGATTTCGGCATCCGCTGCGTGATCTCGACCAGCTTCGCCGACATCTTCTACAACAACTGCTTCAAGAACGGCATTCTGCCGATCAAGGTCACACCTGAGCAGCTGGAGAAGCTGTTCGAGGATGCCGATCGCGGCTCGAACGCCACGCTCACCATCGATCTCGAGGCCCAGGAAATCCGCGGCCCCGACGGCGGCACGATCAAGTTCGACGTCGACGCCTTCCGCAAGCACTGCCTGATCAACGGCCTCGACGATATCGGCCTGACCATGGTCAAGGCGAAGTCGATCGACACATTCGAACAGACGGTCTCGGCCGCCCGTCCCTGGCTTTGATCACGGGACGCAAACGATGAACCGCCGTCTGATCTCGACCGGGTCACCTTTTGAGAAGACGGCGGGCTATTCGCGCGCTGTCGTGCAGGGCGGCTTCGTCTTCGTCGCCGGCACCACCGGCTACGACTACGCGACCATGACCCTTCCCGAAGGGGTCGAGGCGCAGACGCGCAATTGCCTTGCGACCATCGCGGATACCCTGGCCAAAGCCGGCACCTCGCTCGAGAATGTCGTGCGCGTGACCTATTACATCACCGACGCCGCCGACGCGGACAAGGTGTTCCCGATCTTCGGCGAGGTGTTCGGCGACATTCGTCCGGCCTCTACCCTGCTCGTCGTCGCTGGCCTGCTGAAGCCGGAGATGAAGATCGAGATCGAAGCCACCGCCATGCTGCCGGCCGCGCATCCCTGACGCAGCCTCCCTCAGACGTCCGGATCATCATGACCACGCCGAAGCCCCCAAGCCTTGCTGATCTGCGGGGCGAGATCGATCGCATCGATGCCGCCATGCACGATCTCCTGATGGAGCGCGGGCGCATCATCGAGACCCTGATCGAGGTCAAGAAGACCGCCGAGACCGGCTCGGCCTTTCGCCCGGCCCGTGAGGCCGATGTGGTCCGCCGCCTGGTCAAGAACCATCAGGGCCTGCTGCCGGTGGAACTGATCGTCCAGATCTGGCGGCAGATCATCTCCACCTTCACCTATGTCCAGTCGCCCCATTCGGTCCATGTGGTGATGGGCCCGGAGCAGGAGGACGCCCGCGGCCTCGCCCGCTTCCATTTCGGCTTCGGCGTGCCGCTGGTGAAACATTCCAGCGCCGGTTCTGTCGTCTCGGCCATCGGCCGCGAGCGCGGCGATCTCGGCCTGATCGGGCTTGGTGCAGCTGCCGAGCCCTGGTGGGAGAAGCTCGGTCACGAGGGCCAGCCGATCGGCATGGCGACCGCCCCGGCGATCGCGCGGGCGGCAAGCCCCCGCCCGCCGCAGGCGCTTGTCATCGGCCATCCCTCGATCGACACCGCCGGGCTCGACACCCGCCTCGTTGCGATCCGCCTGCCGGCCCCGCCGAAGGTCTCCGTCGACGCGGTGATCGCCCATGCCGAGAAGGACGGGAAGCACTATGTGCTGGCCTGGGGGCCGCGCGAGGCTGACGAAGCCGAGATCGCCCGCGATGTCGCATCCGGCCAGACAGTTGAAGAGGCGCGCACGGTCGGCTACACCGCGAAGCCTATCGCGGCCTGACGTCCCGAAGCCGCGGCTTTCCCGGTGTTCTCATGAGCAGTTCCGCAGCCTCGCGTCCCGTTCCCCGTCCCGGTGTCATGGCGATCGAGGCCTATGTGCCCGGCAAGTCGGGCGCGCCCGGCGCCGCCAAGGTGTTCAAGCTGTCGTCGAACGAGACGCCGCTCGGCGCGAGCCCGGCCGCGATCAAGGCCTATGCCGACATTGCGAGCAAGCTGGAGCTCTATCCCGAGGGCACATCCGCGGCGCTGCGCGAGGCGATCGGCAAGCTCTACGGGCTCGATCCTGCACGCCTGATCTGCGGCTCGGGCTCGGACGAACTCCTCTCGCTCCTGACCAATGCCTATATCGGCCCAGGCGATGAAGGCATCTTCACCGAGCACGGCTTCCTTGTGTACCGGATCGCGATCCTGGCGGCCGGCGGCACGCCGGTCGTGGTCAAGGAGCAGAACCTCCAGACCGATGTCGACGCCATCCTCAAGGCGGTGACGCCGAAGACGAAGATCGTCTATCTGGCCAACCCCAACAATCCGACCGGCACCTACATCCCGTTCGACGAGGTCAAGAGGCTGCATGCCGGGCTGCCGAAGAACGTGCTGCTGATCCTTGACGCCGCCTATGCCGAATATGTCCGCCGCAACGACTATGAGAGCGGGCTGGAACTGGTCGCCTCCAACGAGAACGTCGTGATGACCCGCACGTTCTCGAAGATCTATGGCCTGGCGGCCCTGCGCATTGGCTGGCTCTACGGGCCAGAGCATCTGGTCGATGCGTTGAACCGTATCCGCGGCCCGTTCAATGTCAGCGCGGCGGCGATTGCCGCCGGCGCGGCGGCGATCGAGGACCAGGCCCATGTCCAGATGGCTCTGGAGCACAACGACCGCTGGCTGCCCTGGCTGACCGCCGAGATCGAGAAGCTCGGTCTCACAGTCACGCCGTCGGTCGGCAACTTCATGCTGATCCACTTCCCCACGACCAGGGGCCGGACGGCCGATGAGGCCGACGCCTTCCTCGTCTCGAAGGGCCTCGTGCTCCGCAAGGTCGGCGCCTACGGCTTGCCGAACGCGCTGCGGCTGACCATCGGCACCGAGGAGGCCAACCGCCTGCTGGTATCCACCCTTGCGGCCTTCATGGGCGGCAAGGCGGGGTCGTGAGCACCGAGGCTCTGTTCGGCCAGGTCACGCTGATCGGCATCGGGCTGATCGGCTCGTCGATCGCGCGCGCGCTCAAGGGCGTGAAGCTCGCCGATCGTGTGGTGGCCGCCGACCTGTCGCCCGGCGTGATCGCGCGGGTGACCGAACTCGGCATTGCCGACGAGGCGACAACCGATCTTGCCGCTGCTGTCCGCCAGGCCGATCTCGTCATCTGCTGCGTGCCGGTCGGCGCGATGGGGCTGGTTGCCGAGGTCATCGGCCCGCATCTGAAGCCGGGCTGCATCGTCTCAGACGTCGGGTCCACCAAGGGCTCGATCGTCGCCCAGATGGCGCCGCACATGCCGGCGGGCGTCCATCTGATCCCGGCCCATCCCGTGGCGGGCACCGAGCATTCCGGCCCGGATTCAGGGTTCGCGGCACTGTTCCAGGACCGCTGGTGCATCATCACGCCGGTTCCGGGCAGCGATCAGGCGGCCGTCGACAAGCTCGCGGCCTTCTGGCAGGCGCTGGGCTCCAAGACGGAGGTCATGGCGCCCGATCACCATGATCTGGTGCTCGCCATCACCAGCCATGTGCCGCATCTGATCGCCTACAACATCGTCGGCACGGCTTCCGATCTCGAGCAGGTCACCGAGAGCGAGGTGATCAAGTTCTCGGCCGGCGGCTTCCGCGACTTCACCCGCATCGCCGCCTCCGATCCGACCATGTGGCGAGACGTGTTCCTCCACAACAAGGAGGCGGTGCTGGAGGTTCTGGGCCGCTTCACCGAGGACCTGATCGCGCTCCAGCGCAACATCCGCTGGGGCCAGGGCGACCAGCTGTTCGACCTGTTCACCCGGACCCGCGCCATCCGCCGCTCGATCATCGACCAGCGGCAGGATACTGCCGATCCGGACTTCGGTCGCGGACGCAAATGACCCTGACCGCCGACGCCATCATCCGCCTGCTCGACCTCCAGCCGCATCCCGAAGGCGGCTACTTTCGCGAGACATTCCGGGACGTTGCGCCCGATGGCGGGCGCGCGGCCTCGACGCTGATCTACTTCCTCCTGAAGCGCGGCGAACGCTCGCACTGGCACCGCGTCGATGCGGTCGAGACCTGGCATGTCTATGCCGGGGCGCCGCTGCGCCTCTCGATGGCCGCGACCGATGCCGGCCCGGTGACCGAGCTGATCCTCGGCTCCGACCTCGCCCGCGGCGAGCGGCCGCAAGGGGTCGTGCCGACCGATCACTGGCAGGCCGCCGAGAGCCTTGGCGACTGGACCCTGGTCGGCTGCACCGTCGCTCCGGGCTTCGACTTCGCCGGCTTCACGCTGGCCCCGCCGGGCTGGGCACCGGGGGCCTGATGGCGGAGCTGTCGTGGAACAGGACGGAGACCTCTCTCCGGCTGATGATCCATCTTTCAAGGAGTTGGCGGCCATGACGGCGGACACGTCCCGGACCTTGCCGGACATCGCTCTCGTCCGTGACCTCGAAGAGCGGCTGTTCAACGCCTGGCCGGCGCTGCAGACCATCTATATCGACGGCTGGCTGCTCCGCATGGCCGATGGCCACACAAAAAGATCCAATGCCGCCAGCCCGCTTTTTCCGTCGAACCTGACGGGTGAGGAACTGATCCGTCACGTCCGCACTTTATACCGCAAGGCCGGTATCGAGCCAATGGTGCGCATCACGCCGCTGGCGAGCCCGGGCATCGACGAGGCCTTCGCCGGCGCCGGCTGGACCATCTACGACGAGACCCATGTGATGACCGCGCCGCTCGCCGAGCGGATCAAGCTGACCGGATCCACCGAAGCCTCAGTCGTGCTCTCCGAGGAGCCGTCGCAGGCCTGGGTCGAGGGCGCGGCCGAGGCCTATGAGTTCGCCGATTGGCAGCGCGAGGTGCTCGGCCGGATCGTCGCCAGCATTCGGGTCGAGACGGCCTTCGCGACCGTCTATGTCGATCGTCAGCCGGTCGGCTACGGCCTCGGCGTGACCGATCGCGGCTATGTCGGCCTCTACGACCTGGCGGTGACGCCCGCCGCCCGCGGCACGGGCGCAGGCTCGCGCATGATCACGTCGCTGATGCACTGGGGCCGCTCGCATGGCGCTCATACCGCCTATCTGCAGGTGCGCGACACCAACCTGAAGGCCCGCGCGCTCTATGGCCGACTCGGCTTTTCGCCGGTCTATGGCTATCATTGCCGCCGCCAGCAGGCTGCATCCCCGGTGTGACCGGTCAGGCCTTGCGCCGCAGCATGTCCTTCGACGCGATCAGCGATCCGGCGACGATCAGCGCCACCGCAAGCGCCAGCACCGGGCTCGGGCTGGCATAGCCGAAGGCCACCAGCGCAAGCGTCGAGAGCACAGGCGCTGCATAGCTAGCGGCACCCAGCACCTGGATGTCGCCGCGCTTCATGCCGAGATCCCAGAGGTAGAAGGCGGCGCCCACCGGCCCAAGGCCCATGGCGACGATCGCCAGCCATTCGAGCGTCGATGCCGGCCAGACAGTCGTCTCGAAGGCGAGATGGCAGAGTGCTGCCAGCAGGGCTGTTGCCAGACAGAAGCCGGACACGGCCTCGGTCGGCACGTCGGCGATCAGCCGCGCCGTCACGGAATAGATCGACCAGGCCAGCGCGCAGCCAAAGGCCGCCGCATAGCCGAGGACATGGGCGCTCTCGAAGCCGGCACCGAGCCCGCCGCGCGCAGCTATCAGCACCACCGTGCCGGCAAGGCCGAGCAATGCGCCAAGCACGTGGTGGGCGCTGAGGCGATGCCCCGGCAGCAGCGCCGAGAACACGACGATCAGCAGGGGCCAGAGATAGTTCAGGAGATTGGCTTCGGCGGCGGGGGCAAAGCGCAGCGCCGTGAAGTAAAGCGCGTGATAGCCGAAGAGCCCGGCCACACCGTGAAGCCAGACGATGGGCGGCTGCCGGGTGAGGACACCGAGGCCGCCCGGGCGCCGTGCCACCAGCACAAGCCCGACCACGGCTCCGACGGCGAAGGTCATGGCTGTCAGCTGGAAAGGCGGCACCGTGCCGGACGCAGCCGTCAGAAGCGCGAGCAGGCCCCAGAGGCCGATGGCGCCGAAGCCGAGGAAGGTCGCGGCACGGGAGGAGGTCATGCGCGAAGGTCCACCGGCGTTCAGGCCCGCGCTGCGTCCCGCCAGAATGTCGGGGCGGGACCAGGAATCAGGACGACAAGCGTCGGATCAGCGGCGGCGCTGCGGGCCACCCGGACGGGCGGGACCACCGGGGCGCGGGCCGGGAGCGGGGCTGTCGCCCTTGTGGCGGAACACGAGACGGCCCTTATCGAGATCGTAGGGCGTCATTTCCACGGTCACGCGGTCACCGACCAGCGTCTTGATACGGTTCTTCTTCATTTTCCCGGCCGTGTAGACGACGACCATGTGGCCATTGTCCAGCTCGACGCGGAAACGCGCGTCCGGCATGACTTCCGTCACCTTGCCTTCGAAATTGAGGACGTCTTCCTTCGCCATCGGCAATTCATCCCTTGAGCGCGCCGAGTGCTACGGCGCAAAAGAACCCCGGCCACAGCGAACGAGTCGCCGCGACCAGGGTTCGGGTCTTATAGAATTTGTTGACGCGAAACTACCCTCAGGCCGCCGGTACATCCATGGTCGGCAGGAAGACGTCTCGCGTCGGGATCAGGCCTCGACCTTCAGCTGGTCAGCAGCCGACTTGCCGGTACGGCGATCGGCGACCACTTCGAAGGAGATCTTCTGGCCTTCACCAAGGTCATAGAGACCAGCGCGCTCGACGGCGCTGATGTGGACGAACACGTCGGGTCCGCCGCCGTCGGGCTGAATGAAGCCGAAGCCCTTTTGGGCGTTGAACCACTTCACGGTGCCGGTAGCCATAGGTGTAACCTTTCAGGGTAGATATAGGTAGTGAGCAGCCATCCCCGAAGGAAGTGCGCCCGGTATATCGACGTTAGGGATGGTGAGGTCGTCAGCGGTAGCACCGACCGCGGACGGGGTGCGGGCCAAGTCGTTCGGCCGAAACTCGATGGACCCTAGGTAGACGTCATATGCGTCAAAAATAAGGCAGAGGCCGTGCCCCATCAGCCAAATGTCAGGTCAGCCGGCTCTGCCTGAGCATCTCGCTTTGCTCCAGCAGCGGATAGGCCGTGGCGATGATATGGGCCGAAATCCGCTTCAAATCACGCAAAATATCGAGGTGGACACCGCTGACCTCGTAGCTTTCGCGCTTCCCGTCACGAACGCGGGCGAAGTGCCGCTCGGTCGCTTCGCGCTCGCCATTGCGAAAAAATTCCTTGTCCTCGACCAGTTTGCGTGCGGCGCCGACATCGCCGCCGGTGAACACGGCGGTCGCCAGTTGCAGGTCCTCCAGCAGGCGCTGGTGCATGGTGTCGATCTCGGCAAGCGCATCCGGCGGCAGGGTCAGCCGGTTCTTGATCTGCTTGGCGGCGAGCTTCATCAGGCTCTTCTCCACGACATCGCCGACATGTTCGAGATTGATCGCATAGGCGAGGATATCGGAGAGGCGGCGCGTCTCGGCTTCCGTCAGCGTCTCGCCGTCCACCGCGGAGAGATAGCTCTCGATCGCGGCATGCAGCCGGTCGAGGATATTGTCCATCTGGCCCACCTCGCCGACGCGCTTGCGGTCGCCGGACTGGAACACGTCCTGCGATCCCCTGAGCATGGCCTCCACCACGTCGCTCATCCGGAGTGTCTCGCGCACCGCATTGGCGAGCGCGACCGCCGGCGTATCGAGCGCCGAGGAGGACAGGTATTTGGGTGTCGAGGGATCGTCCGCCTTGAGCGTCTTGGGGAACAGCGCCACCAGGGCGCGGGCGACCAGCGGCAGGAGACCGATGAAGGCCGCCGCCAGAACCAGGTTGAAGCCAAGGTGGAAGCTTGCCGCGACCGCGCCGGCGCCGAGACCGAGGCTGGCAAGCCAGGCCGACAGCACGCCGAGGAACGGCAGGGCTGCGCCACAGCCGATCACGCGGTTGGCGAGATTGCCGGCGGCGAGGCGAAGCTTGGCGGGATCGCCGCCAATGCTCTCGATCAGCGGATTGAGCGCGCTGCCGAGATTGGCGCCCAGCACCATGGCAAGCGCCGCCGGACCCGAGACGATGCCGGCCATGGCGAGCGACATGATGAACAGCACCACCGCGACGCTCGAATGCGCCGCCCAGGTGAGCAGCGCCGCCATGGCGAGATTGAGCAGGGGATCGCGGGTCAGCGCCGCGAACAATTCGCGCACCGCCGGCGCACCCTCCACCGGTCGCATGGTCTCGGCCAACAGATGCAACGCCAGCAGCATGAGGCCGAGGCCGATGGCGGCCCGGCCGAGATCGCGCACCCGCGTGCGCTGGCCCCGGCGGAACGCCACAAGACCAAGGAAGATGAAGACCGGGAAGACCAGCGAGACATCGAAGGAGAAGACCTGGACGATGATCGCCGTGCCGACATTGGCGCCCAGCATGAGGGCCAGCGCCGGCACCAGGCGCACCGACCCATGCGAGGCGAACGAGGTCGCCAGAAGCGCGGTCGCCGTGCTGCTTTGCAGCGCTGTCGTCACCGCGACGCCCGAGATGAAGGCCGAGAAGCGGTTGCGCAGGCCGACCGCCAGGACCTGCCGCAGCTCCGTGCCAAGCGCCCGCATGACGCCCGAATGCACCATGTGAATGCCCCAGAGCAGCAGCGCGACATCGCCGAGAAGGCGGATGATGACCTGGGTCGCCGTCATGTCTGTTCCCGGGGGCGGAGAGGCGTGAACCGACACATTGGCCGCCAATGGCGGCAAAGTCACGACCACTGTCATAAAACTGTCATATGCGGGAGACTGTGACGCGCACCGGACATCTCCCGCGGCATCTCTCCTGCCCCCATCCTGAGGTGCCCGTGAGGCGACAGCCGAACGGGCCTCGAAGGACCCGCCTCCACCCGGCGCAGAAGAGGTCCTTCGAGGCTCGCTTCGCTCGCGCCTCAGGATGAGGAAGGGAGGGATGCCACCTGATGCCGCGCCGCGTGTTTCTCGCCGTATCTCCATTCGTCATGCCCGCCCATGTGGCGGGCATCCACGCCTTCTATGCACGGACAAAGGAAGGCGTGGATGGCCGGGACAAGCCCGGCCATGACGCGGAGAGAGACGGAACAGCCTGAGTGAGTAACGCGCCCCGCCCTCACCTCACATCATCAGCCCGCGCGCCATCACCGCGATCCCGCCGATGACGATCACAGTCTCCAGCATCAGCGTGTGCAGGCGCACCGGCAGCCGGTCGAGGATCCATTTGGCGACGAAGGCGCCGGGCACCGTGGCGCAGCCCACCAGCAGCGCGAACATCAGTACCGGCGTGGGGAGCGCGTCGTTGTAGCCAAAGGTCAGCGCCTTCGCGATCCCGATGACGATGGAGATGGCGGCGTCGGTGGCTATGACGGCGGCGCCTGTCAGGCCCGCCGACATCAGGAACGACACGAGGATGACCCCCGCGCCTGTCGAGGCACCAGTGACGAAACCATAGGTGCCGCCGGCCGGAATGAGCTGCCAGCCCTGCAGGCGGAAGCCGACGCTCTGCAGCCAGCGGCGCAGCGGCACCAGCACGATCAGCATGGCGCCGATCAGGATCGACGCGCCCCGCGTGTCCAGCCGCGTGAAGCCATAGGCCGAGATCATCACCAGAGGCACCGCCGCCGGCAGCATCAGCGCAACCTTCTGCCAGTCGACGGAGGCCCGCATGGCCGCGAACCGGCTGACATTGGTGAACAGGGCCGAGACCGCGATGACCGGCACGACATTCTCCGCCCCGATGACCGGCACCAGCACCAGAGGCAGGAGCAGGCCCGTGCCATAGCCGGCCATGCCGCCGATGATCGCCGCGCCAAAGGCGGTACCGGCGACCAGCACCGCCTGGATCAGGCTGACATCGGAAAGCGCGAAGGCCATGGGGGATAGGCTCGGTTCGAGCGGGCGCGGCGTGGACGGGTGAAGCGCGCCGGTCTAGGTTCGGTCCAGTTTCCCGTTCATCGTCAACCACGATTCGCCGCCATGCGCGAGAGCGCGTCTTCGCTTACCGATCAGCCGCTCGAGACCATTACCGGTACGATCGAGCGCGTGACCTTCCATTCCCCCGCGACGGGATTCGCGGTGCTGAAGGTCCGTGTCCGCGGCAAGCCACAGCCTGTGGCGGTGGTCGGCTCGGCCTCGGCGGTGGCGGCCGGCGAGATGATGACGGCGCAGGGCGTCTGGGTGAACGACCGCACCCACGGCCTGCAGTTCAAGGCCTCCGCCCTTGTCACCGCCCCGCCCGCCTCCAAGGACGGCATCGAGCGCTATCTCTCCTCCGGCGCGATCAAGGGCATCGGCATCGCCACCGCCCACAAGATCGTCCAGGCCTTCGGCAAGCGCACCTTCGAGGTGCTGGATAGCGAGCCGCACCGGCTCTCCGAGATCGCCGGGCTGACGACTGCCCGCATCAAGCGCATTGCCGACAGCTGGGCCGAGGACCGCATGGTCCGCGATCTCGGCGTGTTCCTGCAGGAGCATGGGTTGGGCCTGGGCCAGGCCGCCCGCGTCCATCGCGCGCTCGGCAATGACGCGATCGCCCTGATACGCCAGGATCCCTATCGCCTCGCCCGCGATGTCCGCGGCATCGGCTTTCTCACCGCCGACCAGGTGGCGATGTCGCTGGGGCTCGCCCGCGACGCGCCGGAGCGGCTGCGCGCCGGCCTCACCTATGCGCTGCAGGAAGCCCGCGACGACGGCCATACCGGCCTGCCCCGCCACGAGGCGATCCAGCTCGCCGCCCGCCTGCTCGAAGCCGACGAGGATCTCGTCGAACACGCGGCGCAGGCGGAAGTCGCCAGCCGCAGCCTGATCGCCGACGATCTCGGCGGCGAGCCACATCTCTTCCTGAAGGACCTCTACCGCGCCGAGAAGACCATCGGCGAGACCTTGAAGGAACTGACCAAGGGCACACCGCCCTGGGGCGCGATCGATCTCGACACCGAAGTGCCGCGGGTCGAGGCGCGTACCGGCAAGGCGCTGGCGCCCTCGCAGCGCGAGGCGCTGGCGACCATCCTGTCCGCGAAGGTCTCCGTCATCACCGGCGGCCCCGGCGTCGGCAAGACGACGCTGCTCGACACGATCCTGAAGATCCTCGCCCGCCACGACGTCTCCGTCATTCTGGCGGCTCCCACCGGCCGTGCCGCCAAGCGCATGACCGAGCAGACCGGCATCGAGGCGAAGACCATCCACCGCCTGCTGGAGATCGATCCCGATTTCGGCGCCTTCTCGCGCGGCCGCGAGAACGCGCTGGAATGCGACCTGCTGGTGGTCGACGAGACCTCGATGGTCGACGTGCCGCTGATGCTGGCACTGGTCGAATCCGTGCCGGCCAACGCAGCGCTGCTGCTGGTCGGCGACGTCGACCAGCTGCCGCCCGTCGGCCCCGGCCAGGCGCTGGCCGACATCATCGCATCCGGTCTCGTGCCCGTGGCGCGGCTGACGGAAGTGTTCCGTCAGGCGGAAGCCAGCCGCATCATCTCGACGGCGCATCGCATCAACCGGGGCGAGATGCCCGAGCCCGTGCCGCCCGGTGCCGAGAGCGACTTCTACTGGGTCGAGGCCACCACGCCCGAAAGCGGGCTCGCCAAGATCATCGAGATGGTGAAGGAGCGCATTCCCCGCCGCTTCGGGCTCGACCCCATGCGCGACGTGCAGGTGCTGGCGCCGATGAACAAGGGCGTGCTCGGCGCACGCAACCTGAACATTGAGCTGCAGAAGGTGCTTAACCCGCCGCAGGGGCGCTCGGTGGAGCGCTTCGGCTGGACCTATGCCGCCGGCGACCGCGTCATGCAGACCGCCAACGACTATGACCGCGACGTGTTCAACGGCGATCTCGGCCAGGTGCTGCGCATCGATCAGGAGGAGAGCGAGCTGGTGGCGCTCTTCGATGGCCGACAGGTGAGCTACTCGTTCAACGAGCTGGAAAACCTGATGCCGGCCTATGCCACCACCATCCACAAGAGCCAGGGCTCGGAATATCCGGCCGTGGTCATCCCGGTGACGACGCAGCACTACGCCATGCTGGCGCGCAATCTCATCTACACCGCGGTGACGCGTGGTCGCTCGCTCGTGGTGCTGGTCGGCGAGACGCGGGCGCTGAAGATCGCGGTCGATGGCGGGCGCATGAAGCCGCGCATCACCAAGCTCAGGGAATGGCTGACCATGTGAGGGGGAGTTCTGCCTACCTCGACGTGATGCTTGCCGAAGTCTGTCGCCTGCTCTCCCCAAGGCGCACACGTCACCCCCGGCGAGACGCCAACAGGCGTCGAGAGAAGGGGGTCCAGAAAGAGCCCGGGCAGGCTGAGAAGCGGGAAGTCTGGATCCCCTTCCCTCGCCGTTTCACGGCTCGCCGGGGATGACGTCCGTGGTGTGACGCTGGTCGGTCCAGCCCCGACCTCTCCCTTATCCGACGCGCTCTCTCCCTTCCTCATCCTGAGGTGCGAGGCAAAGCCGAGCCTCGAAGGACCTCTTCTCGGCCCAGTCCAAAGGCGTCCTTCGAGGCTCAGTCACTAACGCTCCCTCGCACCTCAGGATGAGGTGAGGAGAGGCTTGTGCGTCACGCAGACAAAACGGCCCCCCCTCACGACGTCATCCCCGGCGAGACGCGCAGCGTCGAGGGAAGGGGATCCAGGAGCCACGCGATCGGTTCCGGCCGCAGGCAAAGCTGCCACGCCCTGGCGAACTGCCCCTGGGCCCCCTTCCCTCGCTTCGCTCGCCGGGGGTGACGACTGCGCATGCGACGATGGCCGGGCGCGGCTGGGTGCCAGGGCGGCAACGAGCCCCCTCACAACAACGGCTTCAGCGCCAGGTGCAGCCCCAATCCCACCAGCCCGATCAGGAACCAGAAGCGGAACCGTTCCGCGCTGATCCGACCCCGGACGATCTGGCCGAGCCACATGCCGAGAAGCGCCGGCACAAGCATCGCGAGCGAGGCCCCCGCGACATCCAGCCGGAACACGCCCGACTGCGCGAGGCCTGCGGCCAGCGCCAGGGTCGCGGCGAGAAACGTGATGCCCAGAGCCTGGACGAGATCATCCTTCTCGAAGCCCAGCGCCTGCAGATAGGGCACCGAGGGCATGACGAAGATGCCGGTGGCCGCCGAGACAACGCCCGTGACGATCCCGACCAGCGGTCCAAGCCATGGTTCGGCGGCGGCGGGCACCGCGAACTTCACCTTCGCCAGTCCGACCAATGCATAGACGACCAGCACGATGCCGAGCGCCACCGCCGCCTGGGCCGCACGCGCTCCGGTCAGCACGCCGGAGCCGAGCCAGGTGCCGACCGCGATCCCGATCAGCAGCAGGGCGATACGGCGCGTCAGGCTCCAGAGATTGGGGCCGGCCGCGATCTGCCAGATATTGGTGATCAGCGAGGGCACCAGCATCAGCGAGGCCGCGCCCGCCGGCGGCAGGATGAGGCTGAGAAAGCCGACCGCCACAGTTGGCAGGCCGAGGCCGATCACGCCCTTGACGAAGCCTGCGGCGACGAAGACGAGGGCGGCGATCACAAGCGTCTGGGTGTCCAAGATGCGTCTCCGTTGCGGCCATCCGATATGCCGGCACTCTCGCCGATCCGCCAGACCGAATGGTTCGGCGCAGGCCGAAACATCCCGCCGGAAATCTGGCTAGGATGACATCATGAAGGAAGGTCCCTCCATTGCCGCCATCGCCGCCCTGATCGGCGATCCCGCCCGCGCCAACATGCTGGACGCGCTGATGAGCGGCCGCGCCCTCACCGCCGGCGAGCTGGCGGCGGAAGCCGGCATCTCACCGCAGACCGCCAGCGGCCATCTGGCCAAGCTGCGCGAGGCAGGCCTTGTCCTCGTCACATCCCAGGGTCGCCACCGCTATTTCCGCCTGTCCGGCCCGGACATTGCCCAGGTGCTGGAAGGGTTGATGGGGATTGCCGCGCGCACCGGCCGGACACGCACCCGCACCGGTCCGCGCGATCCCGCCATGCGCACCGCCCGCCTCTGCTACGACCATCTTGCCGGCGAATGGGGCGTGCGCCTGTTCGACGCTTTCGTCGCCCATGGCCAGCTGGCAAGCGACGGCGAGGCTGCCTCGCTCACCGACCAGGGGCGACGCTTCTTCGCAGCCGAGGGGATCGACATGGCCGAGCTCGATCGGAGCAGGCGGCCCCTGTGTCGCGCCTGCCTCGACTGGAGCGAAAGGCGCCCGCATCTTGCCGGCGCACTCGGCAAGGCTGTGCTCGATCTGGCGCTCAGGCGGGGCTATCTGCGGCGGGTGGGCGAGAACCGCACGCTGGCGGTGACACCGCCGGGCCAGCGGGCATTGATGACCTGGTGCGAGGAGCCGGGCGGACGGCGCCTGCGCGCGGTGCCGTAAGCCTGGGGTCGCGGACTGACGCCCCACCCCAACCCTCCCCTCATGGAGGAGTGGGGGTTCCATTCCAACGGCTCTCAGACTCCGCCCAATGGCCAGGGCCGGTTGATGCCAGTCACACGGACGACCGAGGGCGGCGCGCCATGCCCCCTCCCCGCTTGCGGGAGGGTTGGGTGGGGTGTCGCGGAACACCTGCCGATACTTAGCCGGCGTGCAGCCAGCACCTCACCCAGCGGGCGTCGCGTTCTGCGGCGGCTGGATCGGCGGGGCAATGATGATGCCCTTGGCGCGGAACCGGGAAAGGATCGCCAGTTGCAATTCGCTGCGCACGGTCAGCGAATAATCGACATTCTTGACGATGCAGCGCAGTTCGAAATCGAGGCCGAGATCGGCGAAGCGCATCAGGAACACGCGCGGCGGCGGCTCCTGGATGACCAGCCGGTTCTCGCAGGCCGCCTTCATCAGTTCCTCGCGGACCAGCTCCGGATCGGAATCGTAGGCAACGCGCACCGGGATCGCCACCCGACCCATCGTGTTGGAATGGGTCCAGTTCTTGACCACGCCGGAGATCAGGTCGGCATTGGGCAGGATGACGGTCGCCCGCTCGAAGGTCTCGATCTCGGTGGAACGCACCGAGATCTTGCGCACATAGCCTTCCTCGCCCTTCACGACGATGGAGTCGCCGACCCGGATCGGCCGCTCGGCCAGAAGGATCAGGCCCGAGACGAAGTTCGACACGATCGACTGGAGGCCGAAACCGATGCCGACCGACAAGGCACCGGCGACGATCGCAATATTGGACAGATCGAGCCCCAGCTGCCGAAGCGCAATGGCGATGACCAGCGCGACGCCGGCATAGTTGAAGATCGTCGACACCGAGTTCTGCAGGCCGGCATCCATGCCGGTGCGCGGCAGAACCTTGTCGCGGATCCAGCGCTGGACGGCGCGCAGCAGCAGGAAGCCGATCGCCAGCACGCAGCCCGCGATCGCCACCGTCAGCGCAAGGGCCTGCGCGTCGCCGAGCCGGAAGCCCAGCACGGCATCGTCGATGGTGGCGCCAAACGCGGCGAGCACCGAACCGACGATGACGGCGACATGCAGGATGCCGCCAAGCAGCGTGCCGAGAAGGTCGAGCCGGTCGGGCTTGATGCCGATGGAGGCGGCAACGGAACGGCCGCGCACGGTGGTGGCGCCGAACCATTCGGCGATCAGGGCATCGAGCAGCACCAGGACCATGACCGTGCCGGCGAAGATGACGACCGCGCCGGCGACATGGGTGGCGATGAAGGCGGCGAGCGCTGTATAGCCGGCGAACAACGCACCGATGATCACGGCAATGGCGAGCCAGAGCGCGGGCCGGGTCCAGGCCCAGGGTTGCGACGCCGCGGGCTTCGGTGCCGACTTGTCCTCCCCCTCGACCTCGGGCTCGTCCCGCTCGGTCGTGCCGCGCAGGAAATTGACCCCGACGGTTGCAATGGCCAGCGCGGTGAGGCTCGCGATCAGCACGGTAGCGGCGACCGGCGCGATGATCACCTGCGCGAAACTCATCAGCAGGATGTAGATCGCGATGATCCAGGCGATCTGGCGCATCGCGTGATAGACCGCCTCGGCGAAGGCATCCGGCAGGGCGATCAGCCGATAGGCCGGCACGCCGGGCGCGAGGGCCCCCTGCAGCACGCCGCGGGTGAAGGCGATGACGACGGCGGCCGTGATGATCGCCTGCGGGATCAGGGTCTGGCCGCGTGGCAGGATCAGTTCGAAATTGGCGGCAATCCCAAGGCCGACGCCGACCAGCGCTGGCAGGACCAGCGAGCGCTCGGCCGCCACCCTGATATCGGACAGAACCATGGAGAGCCTGGACGGCGGGGTGTCTGCGGGTGGCGCATAGAGGCCGTGACGGCGCAGGATCCGATAGAGCACGATCAGGCCGGCCATGGCCGCGAGACTGACGATGCCCGCGACAGCCAGCCGGGCGGCCCCGACATTGCGGGCCAGATGATCCCACCAGTCCGAGGCAAGGAACCGGGTTCCGCGCAGCACGCGCGGTATGGCGGCGCTGAGTTCGGACCAGAATCGCGGATCGACGACCGATGTGGAGCGCTGGAACAATTGGGCGGTGAACAATTGCCGGCGCCGCTCGACGATCCGGGCGGCGACCTGATCGGCGCGCACCTGCTGAACCTTGAGCCCCCTTACACGCACGTCGATCTCGGCGACGGCCTTGGTCTGCTCCTCGCGCTGCTGCTTGGCCTCGGGCGCCTCGGGCGGCGCATTGGCGGCCGGCGCCGCGCCAAGCTGGCTCAAGCGGTCCCGGGCCTCCGCGAGACGCGGCTCGACTTCAGCCAGCGCCGCCGCCAGCTGATCACGGACAGGGTCGAGCCTGCGCCGCACAGCGGTCAGTTCGTCGCTGGTCAGCCGCCGCTCGAGCATGGCCTCGATCTGGTCGAGTTCCGGCTTGGCTGTCTCCGCCGCGTCGCGCGCCGGAGCCTGCGCCATGGCCGTGCCGGCAAGGCACATCGCGACCAGAACACAGGCGAGCGCACGGGCGAATCGGTCGAGCAATCGGCTGCGCATGGGGTCTCCGGCGGATGTGATTCGGGCGCGGCGAGAGTGCCACAGGAGGGCGCGTGGACCGAGAGCCGCACCGCGCCGATTGCGGTTCAGTTGCCGCCCGGCTTGCTGATGGCGGGGAATGGCGCGAAGGAGCTGACCGGCGGCGAGGCCTCGCTGGCGGCCTCCTGGTTGCCCTGCCGATTGATCGCGTCGAGCACGGCACGCAAGGCGTCGCGGTCGCGCGTCACGTCGCGCAGCGGCGCGGCGGCGCCCGAGCGCCGGATCAGGCTCTGCGGATCGGGGAGCGCGAACGGATCTTCCCAATTGCCCTGCACGACGAAAGGCAGCTCGAAATTGCCCTCGCGGGTCGAGCGCTTGAGCATGGCGATACCGTGCATGTCGAGCTCGCGCGCGGGCAGCTGGATGGCGCCCCCCATGCTGACCCGGATGATCGGGCCATCGAGGACCAGGTCCTCGGTGCTGGCGACCCCGTTCACGATGCGCAAGGTAGCTGCGACCCGGTCATAGGGCGTGCGGCCCGAGCGCGCATCGGCGCCGGTCGATGCCAGTGGCCGGCGCTCCAGCCGGCGCAGGATCGCCTCCGCATTGAAGCCGTGGACGGCCCCCTCGACCGCGGAAACCGTCGCCTGGCCCGAGGCCGTGCGGGCGAAATCGGCCATGTGGGCGCCACGGGCCTCCAGCGCGACCTGGATATTGGCGGTGCCCTCGAGCCGGCGGAAGCCGAACCACGCTCCGAGGCCCTGGCCGAGCTGGGCGCGCTGCACGGTCAGCGACGCGCGCGCCTCGAAGCCGCTCGCATGGGGCTGGATGACGAGGGCGCCGCGCAGGTCGCCGCCATAGGCCTGCGCCTCGCCGACGGTGAGCGTCAGGCGGCCATTGCGGGCAACAACGGCCGCGGCGGAGCGGCCGAAGGTTGCGCTGCCGATCACCACCTCGCGCGCCGACAGGCGGAGATCCAGATCCGACGCGATGATCGGCGACAGGTCGATCGGCCGGCGGCTCCAGCCGCGGCTATGATCCGGCGCCACATCGAGATCGGCGAAATAGGGCGTGGCATTGACCCGGCCGGCATCCAGCGTGCCCTGGACCTGAGGCCGCTCGCCGCCAAGCGTCACGGTCAGCGCGCCATCGGCGACATTGCCGTCGAGCTCGGCATTGACCTTGGAGAAGGCGAGCGCATTCGGCGAGATCCGCACCTCGCCCTTGAGCGCGAAGGAGCCGAGCGCCGGGCCGATGCCGGGGTTCTGGCCGATCCAGCGCAGGAATGTCCGGAGCGAGGGGCCGTCGAGCGTCATCAGCCCCGAGGCGGTGGTGCCGTCGCCGGAACTGACCTCGCCGTCGAACCCACCGCGCAGCGGCGCGGAGGCGAAGCGCATCTTCAAGCCACTGGACTCGCCGCCGAGCAGGGCCAGCGGCCGCGCGACGATGGCGCTGATCTCGGTTGCTTCCCCACGCAGCACGAACCGGCCGGAAATATTGGCCTGGCGCTCGAACCCCGGCCAGGCCACCGCAAGCTCGATAGCGCTGAGGTCGATCCGCTGCTGCGTCTTCTCGTCGACGATCGCGGCCTCGCCATCGACAATGCGGAAGTCCGGCACGCCGCTGCGGTTCTGCAGCGACACCTGGCGCACCGCGTCGAGTGCCGCGTCCCAGTTGGACCGGCCGTCTCCGGCGACCTGGATGGCGATGCGCGGGCGGACCAGCACATAGTCGGAGATCGACACCTGGCCGGTGAGGAGCGGCAGCAGCCTCAGCGCGCCGACCACGCTGTCGCCGGTGGCAAGTGCCGGGCGGTCAGGTGCGCCGATGCGGATCGTCTCCAGATGGACGGCCAGCTGCGGCAGGATCGAGATCGATACCGATCCACTGACCGTGACGGGAACCCCGAGCCGCTGGCCGAGTTCCTGGACCACGATCCGCCGCACGCTCTCCGAGGGAACGATCAGCGGCACCAATGCCAGAACGCAGGCGAGCAACACCGCGGCTGCGCCGACGATGGTCATGACCCGTTTGATGGCGGAAGCTAGGCTCAAGCGACACTGCCCTGCTGCGGTCCGGCACGGCCGGACGTTTCGATGACGAGACTGCGATCAACGATGGGGCGGAGACAGTTGGGGGTCGGCCATGGCTTTTCGATGGCCGCAAAACCACGCGAGGACGCGACTGGCGGCGAACCTTCAGGCAGCAGCGCCGCTCGCGGTTGAGGCAAGCGGCGCGCCGGTGGTTGAGGGCCAGGCCGTCAGGCGGCCTTGGCGAGCGACGGGCTGACCTTGAACGAGGCTTCCGTCTGCGCCTTCACCTCATCGAGCGTGACGCCGTCGGCGAGTTCGAGCAGCGTCATGCCGGTGCCGCCCTTCTTGTCGATCGAGAACACGCCGAGATCGGTGATCACGATATCGACGACGCCGGCGCCGGTGAGCGGCAGGTTGCAGCGCTTGAGCAGCTTCGGGCCATCCTTGGCCGAATGCTCCATCACCACCACCACGCGCTGGACGCCCGCGACGAGATCCATCGCGCCGCCCATGCCCTTCACCATCTTGCCCGGGATCATCCAGTTGGCGAGATCGCCGTTCTCGGCCACCTGCATGGCGCCGAGGATCGACAGGTTGATGTGGCCGCCGCGGATCATCGCAAAGGAATCCGACGAGGAGAAATAGCTCGTCGTCGGCAGCTCGGTGATCGTCTGCTTGCCGGCATTGATCAGGTCCGGGTCTTCCTCGCCCTCAAAGGGGAAGGGGCCCATGCCAAGCATGCCGTTCTCCGACTGGAGCTGCACGTTCATGCCGGCAGGAATGTGGTTCGACACCAGCGTCGGGATGCCGATGCCGAGATTGACGTAAAAGCCGTCGCGCAATTCCTTGGCGGCGCGGGCGGCCATCTGGTCACGAGTCCATGCCATCGGGTCTCTCCTCTCAGGCAGCTTGGCGCGGGCGGGTGGTGCGCTGCTCGATCCGCTTCACCGGATTGGCGAGGTGGACGATGCGCTTCACATAGATGCCGGCGGTGTGGATATGGTCGGGATCGATCTCGCCCGGCTCGACCAGATGCTCGACCTGGGCGATCGTCATCCGCGAGGCCGTCGCCATCATCGGGTTGAAATTGCGGGCGGTCTTGCGGAAGACAAGGTTGCCCTCCTTGTCGGCCTTCCAGGCGTGGACGAGCGAGATGTCGGCGAACAGGCCGGTTTCCATCACGAATTGCTCGCCGTTGAACTCGCGCACTTCCTTGCCGTCGGCGATGATCGTGCCGACGCCAGTCTTGGTGAAGAAGGCCGGGATGCCGGCGCCGCCGGCGCGGATGCGCTCGGCCAAGGTGCCCTGGGGATTGAACTCGAGCTCCAGCTCGCCCGACAGGAACTGCTGCGCGAACAGCTTGTTCTCGCCGACATAGGACGAGATCATCTTCTTGATCTGCTTGGTCTCGAGCAGGATGCCGAGGCCAGCGCCATCGACGCCGGCATTGTTGGAGATGACCGTCAGGTTCTTGGCGCCCGAATCGCGAACGGCCTCGATCAGCACGTCGGGAATGCCGCAGAGGCCGAAGCCGCCGGACATGATGGTCATGCCGTCCTTGATCTGGCCCGCCAGTGCATCCTTGGCGGTTGAATAGGTCTTCGAACTCATCGCAAATCGCCTCGCAGACGGGCCTTGTCAAAGGCCTCGATCGAATGCATGCCGCACTCTTGCAGATTGAACCGGCGGACAATGGGGGATTTCGGCCCGCCCATCAAGAACCAACAGCCGAACAGATGATGCCCAGGGCCCATTCCAGATAACGGCCATGCAGGCGGGCGCGTGACATCACCCCTGCGAGGTGCTTTCGTCCCGGCCAAATCAGAGACAACGAGGAGACGACCATGGACAGGACCATCATCGCCATTACCGGTGGTGCATCCGGCATCGGACTGGCTGCCGCGCGCGCCGCCGTCGCCAAGGGCTGGCATGTGGCGGTCGGCGACCGCGACGAACGCGCACTGGCCGCCGCCGAGACGGCGCTGGGCAACAAGGCGACCTATACCGGTCTCGACGTCACCGACGAGGCCGCCGTCGATGCCTGGATCGACGCGGCCACCGCCCGCGGACGGCTGGCGGGTCTCGTCACCTCCGCCGGCATCGGCGCCGACGTGCCGGCCCTCGACACATCGGTCGATCTGTTCCGCCGGGTCCATGCGGTCAATGTGCTGGGCACGTTCCTGTGCGCCCGCGCCGCCGGCCGGGTGATGCGCGATTCCGGTGGCGGCTCCATCGTCACCATCGCCTCGGTCTCCGGCGTCCGCGGCTCCAAGGGCCGGGTCGCCTATGGCTCGTCGAAGGCCGCCGTCATCAACATGACCCAGGGGCTCTCGACCGACCTCGCCCGCTTCGGCATTCGCGCCAATGCTGTCTGCCCCGGCCCGATCGAGACGCCGATGACCGCCGAGATCCACGACCGCGCCACCCGCGAGAGCTGGCTCAGCCATGTGCCGATGCGCCGCTATGGCACGCCGGACGAGATGGCGACGCTGATCGCCTTCCTGCTCGACGAGACCCAGTCGAGCTACATCACCGGTCAGGCGATCTCCGCCGACGGTGGCTTCGCCGGAGCCGGACTTCCTAATTTGGACGGCTGAACCACCATTTTTCGAGGCAATGCGTCGATTGGTCATCGTCCAAACGGCCTACCGGGCCTGTTTTTGCGCGAAATTGCATTGACCTTCCCGTCCGGCCCGATAGTCTTTTTGGCGAAGCTCGAAATCATATTTCGGGCAATGAAACGCAAGTTTCAGTCAGGGAAATGTTTGGGCACGAAGACGGCGACAAGCCGCGCGGGCCTTCCAGGGAGGACATGGCGTTGGCGCCATCTGATCCGGCCGCGCCTCAGCGGCCGTCTGCTGCACGTCTGGATGTTGATGGCCTGTCGCTGCAATTTGGCGGCGTGAAGGCGCTCGACGGCGTATCGCTGTCGGTCGAGCCGGGCTCGATAACCGCTCTCATCGGCCCGAATGGCGCCGGCAAGACCTCCGCCTTCAATGCCATTTCCGGCTTCTACAAGCCGAAGAGCGGCACGGTGACGCTAGACGGCGCCGACATCACCCAGGTGCCGGCGCGCGACCGCGCCAAGCTCGGCCTTGCCCGCACCTTCCAGAACATCGCGCTGTTTCGCGGCATGACCGTGCTCGACAATATCAAGCTCGGCCGCCACGCCCATCTCACCACCAATGTCTTCGATGCCTTCTTCTACTGGGGCAAGGCGAAGCGCGAGGAGATGGAACTCCGCGCCGAGATCGAGCGCGACGTCATCGATTTCCTTGAGCTCGACCACATCCGCAACACCCCCGTGGCGATCCTGCCCTACGGCCTGCAGAAGAAGGTGGAGCTCGCCCGCGCGCTCGCCATGCGGCCGCGCATCCTGATGCTGGACGAACCGGTCGCCGGCATGAACCGCGAGGAGACCGAGGACATGGCCCGCGCCATCCTCGATGTGCGCGACGAATGGGGCGTCACCGTCCTCCTGGTCGAGCACGACATGGGCATGGTGATGGACATTTCCGACCATGTCTGCGTGCTCAATTTCGGCCGCCGCATTGCCGCGGGATCGCCGGCCGAGGTGCGCGCCAATCCGGATGTCATCAAGGCCTATCTCGGCTCGTCCGGCGACCCCCGCAAAGCCGATCTGGAGGTCGCGTGATGTTTGGTGCGATCGATCCCATCGACATCATCGAGACGAGCATTGCGGGCCTTGGCACCGGCGCGCTGCTGGCGCTGACCGGCGTCGCCTTCGTCATCATCTACAAGGCCACCAAGGTCATCAATCTCGCCATCGGCGAGATGCTGATGATCGGCGCCTTCGTATTCTATGGCTTCTCGGCGGGCCTTGCCCTGCCGATCTGGATCTCGATCCCGGCAACGCTCGTCGTGGCTGCCCTGATCGGTGGCGGCATCGAGCGGCTGATGATCCGCCCGCTGATGAAGGACAATCCGGTCTCGGTCTTCATGGTGACGATCGGGCTCACCTCCATCCTCATCGGCATTGTCGAACTGATCTGGACCGCCGAGCCGCGCCGCCTGCCGGAATTCCTGCCGGGACAACCGATCGTGCTCGGAGAGGCCTTCATCGGCTCGAAGACCGCCTATTCCTTCCTGATCGCAGCCGCCGTCATCGCCGTGCTGCTGGTAGTCTTCGCCTTCTGGCGTGGCGGCATCGCCCTGCGCGCAACCGCCACCGACCGCGCCGCCGCCTCCTCCGTCGGCATCAACATCGCCGGCGTCTTCTCCTTCTCCTGGATGCTCGCCGCCATGGTGGCCGCGCTCGCCGGCATCCTCGTCGGATCGGTCGGCGGCATCTCCTCGGCCATGGGCCTGTTCGGCCTGTCGGTTTTCGTGGTGGTGATCGTCGGCGGGCTGGATTCGATTGCCGGCGCGCTGATCGCCGGCCTGTTCATTGGCTGGCTGGAGGCCATGGTCGGCCGCTTCTTCGGCGGCGAGTTCAAGCTGCTCGCCACCTTCTCGATCCTGCTCGTCGTGCTGGTCGTCCGGCCCTACGGCCTGTTCGGCACCCATGAGATCGAGAGGCTCTGATGCGCGTCGCAACGGCAAAAGAGAGCTACGCGGCCGACGAGGCGCTGTTCAAGACCGACACCCAGAAGGTCTGGTTCGGCGTGCTGATGGCAGGACTCCTGCTCTATCCCTTCGTCGGCTCGGGCTACTGGATGTTCCTCGCCGTGCTGGTGATGATCAACGTCATTTCCACGACGGGCCTCAACATCCTCACCGGCTATACCGGCCAGGTCAGCCTCGGCCATGCCGCCTTCATGGCGGTGGGCGCCTATGCGGTCGCCTTCTTCGACACCCGCTTCAACACGCCGGTGCTCCTGAACCTCGTCATTGCCGGCGCGCTCTCCGCCGCCATCGGCATTCTGGTCGGCCTGCCGTCGCTGCGCATCAAGGGGCTCTATCTCGCCATCGCGACGCTGGCCGCCTCCGTCATCCTGCACTTCGTCTTCCTCAACTGGACGCCGGTGACCGGCGGCCTGCGCGGCCTGAACGTGCCGACCGCCACCATCGCCGGCATCGAGTTGGCTACCCCGGAGCGGCTCTACTGGCTGGTCATGCCGATCACCGTCGTCATGGTGCTGGCGGCCAAGAACCTGTTCCGCACCCGCGTCGGCCGCGCCTTCATCGCCATCCGCGACCGCGACATCTCCGCCGAGATCATCGGCATCTCGCTGTTCCAGTACAAGCTGACCAGCTTCGCCATCTCGTCCTTCTATGCGGGGGTCGCTGGCGGCCTCTGGGCCTACATGTTCCGCGTCGTGACGCCGGAAAGCTTTCCGGGCCTCGCCTCGATCTTCTTCCTCGCGGCCGTCATCGTCGGCGGCGCGGGCACCATCATCGGTGGCCTGTTCGGCGCGATCTTCATGACGCTGGTGCCGGAACTCCTGAAGCTGGTCGCGGCCCTCGTCACCCCGTTCTATCCGGACGCGCCGATCTATCTGGCCCCCGTCCGGAACATCGTCTTCGGCCTGCTCATCGTCGGCTTCCTGATCTTCGAACCGATGGGCCTCGCCGAGGTCTGGCGACGCATGCGGCGCTTCTTCGCGCTCTGGCCGTTCAGAACCTGAAAATCCACAGCACAACCGCCAGCCAAGGCGGGACCCCTGACCCGAGGAGACACACCATGACAAAGCTCGATCGACGCACATTCGGCAAGCTCGGCCTCGGCGCCGCGCTCGTCTCAACCAGCACCGGCCGCGCCTTCGCCCAGGCCCCCGACATCGTCATCGGCGCGGCCAGCCCGCTCACCGGCGTCTTCGCCTTTGCCGGCGTGGAAGGCTTCGAGGGCGCCCGCGACCATTTCGACTGGGTCAACCGCCAGGGCGGCGTCGCCGGCCGCAAGATCCGCTACATCGCCGAGGATTCCGGCTACCGGGTCGACAATGCGGTGGCGATCTTCACCAAGCTGACCAGCCAGCACCAGATCCCGATCTTCTTCGGTGATTCCACCGGCTTCCAGAAGGCGATCAATCCGGAGCTGAACCGCCGCAGCACCACCGTGATGGCAGGCGCTTCCTTTGCCACCG
This sequence comes from Phreatobacter aquaticus, assembly GCF_005160265.1. Taxonomy (NCBI): domain Bacteria; kingdom Pseudomonadati; phylum Pseudomonadota; class Alphaproteobacteria; order Hyphomicrobiales; family Phreatobacteraceae; genus Phreatobacter; species Phreatobacter aquaticus. The sequence continues at coordinate 663,027 of NZ_CP039865.1, forward strand.
AGATCGACGACGCAACCACCTTCCCCAACCAGTGGATCCCGGGCCCGAACTATTCCGACCAGGCCAAGGTGCTGCTGCGCTACATCGCCCAGCAGAAGCGCGGCGCCTCCGTCGTGCTGGTCAATTCCGACACCGAGTTCGGCCGTGATCCGATCGCCGCCTCGGAAGCGGAGGCCAAGCGCCTCGGCCTCAACATCGTGGAAAAGATCCTGACCGCGCCGGGCTCGGTGGACGTCTCCGGCGACGTGCTGAAGATCCGCCGTCGCAACCCCGACTACGTGATCTTCCACGGCTATGTCCTGCAGCCGATCCCGGAATTCATGGCCCAGGCACGCCAGGCCGGCATGACCTCCAAGTTCATGGGCACGTTCTATTCCACCGACACCGTGCTGATGAACCGCGCGGGCGCGGCCGCAGACGGCTATCTCGGCGTCTCCTGCTACAATTTCGAGGCCAATGCGCAGGGCGCGCACATGGCGCAGATCCGCGAGATCAACAAGGAGAAGGTGCGCACCAACGCCTATTTCCAGGGCTGGACCAATGCCGGCATCGCGCTCGAAACCCTGAAGCGGACGCTCGCCGCCAACCAGGAGCTGAACGCCGCGAACCTGATGAAGGCCGCCCGTTCGATCCAGAACTTCGACACCGGCGGCGTCATCGGCGTGCCGACCTCGATCGTCAAGAACGCCATTCCCGTCGGCCGCATCTGGGAGTTCAAGGCCGCCGAGAAGCGCCTTGTCGCGGCCTCCGACTGGATGACCATCTCGGCCGCCGGCTGATCCAGACCAGGGGCGGCTGCGTGGCAGCCGTCCCACCTTCTCGCGCATGAGGCCTGCGGCATGACGGCTGAGACCGGTTCGATCCTCGAGGTGAACAATATCGAGGTCGTCTACAACAAGGCCATCCAGGCCTTGCGTGGACTGTCGCTGGCTGTCCCAAAGGGCAAGATCGTCGCCCTGCTGGGCTCCAATGGCGCGGGCAAGTCGACCGTGCTGAAGGCCGTCTCGGCGCTCCTGCCGATGGAGAACGGCCTGGTCACCGATGGCCGCATCCTGTTCGACGGACAGCCCGTCGAGCAGGGTTCGCCGCACCGTCTCGTGCGCTCCGGCCTGTTCCACGTCATGGAGGGACGGCGCATCTTCGCCGACCTGACAGTGGAGGAAAACCTCGTCGCGGCGACCTATGCGCTGACCGGGCGTGCCGACCAGAAGCCCGACTTCGACCGCGTCTATCGCTATTTCCCAAGGCTTGCCGAGCGCCGCAAGGGCCTGGCCGGCTATCTCTCCGGCGGCGAGCAGCAGATGCTCGCCATCGGCCGTGCCCTAGTGGCCAAGCCCCGCGTGATCCTGCTGGACGAGCCGTCCCTTGGCCTCGCGCCCCTGCTGGTGGAGGAGATCTTCGCCATCATCGCGCGCATCAATGCCGAGGAAGGCGTCTCCATGCTGCTGGTCGAGCAGAACGCCTCCGTCGCGCTCTCCATCGCGCACTATGGCTACATCATGGAAACCGGCCGCATCGTCATCGACGGCCCGACCGAGAAGCTTCTCGGCGACCGCGACGTGCAGGAATTCTATCTCGGCCTCGCCCACAAGAGCTATCGCGACATCAAGCACTACAAGCGCCGCAAGAGGTGGCTGTCATGACCGCGACCGTCATTCCCCTCGCCCAGGCCCGCGAGGCCGCAGGCGCCGCTTCGGCCGCCGCCGATCCCTCGGCCCTGCCGATGAAGAGTGTGGTCGAGATGCTGCGCGAGCACGCGCGCACGCGGCCCGACGACGTTGCCATTCGCCAGAAGCGCTTCGGCATCTGGCAGCCCACGACCTATGCCGAATACTGGCGCCGTGCCCGCCATGTGGGCCTTGGCTTCCGGGCGCTGGGCCTTGGCCGGAAGGGCCATCTCGGCATCCTCTCCGAGAACCGCATCGAATGGGTTCTCTCCCAGATCGGCGCGGGCATTGTCGGCGGCGTGACGGTTGGCGTCTATCCGACCAGCCCGGCGAACGAGGTCGCCTATGTGCTCGACCATGCCGATGTCGCCATCGTCGTCTGCGAGGACCAGGAGCAGATCGACAAGGTGGTGGAGGCACGCGCCGAGCTGCCGAAGATCCTGAAGATCATCGCGCTGGAAGACCGTGGCCTCGCCGGCTACGAGCCCGGCCTGGTCATGACCTTCGACGAACTGGAGGCCCTTGGCCGCGCCGAGGACGAGAAGAACCCCGGCATCGCCGACGAGCTGATGCGCGACCATCAGCTCTCCGACATCGCGCTGCTCATCTACACATCGGGTTCCACCGGCAAGCCCAAGGGCGCGATGCTGTCCTATCGCAACATCCGCGCGGGTGCGACGGGCCTGCTCGACCGCTATGGCATCGGCGAGGGCTGGTCGACCCTGTCCTACCTGCCGCTCTGCCACGTCGCCGAACAGGCGACCACGATCTTCGGACCGCTCTATTCGGGAGCCCAGGTCAATTTCGGCGAGAGCCTGCGCACCGTGCAGGAGGACCTGCGCGAGGTCGCGCCGAAGAGCTTCCTCGGCGTTCCCCGCATCTGGGAGAAGATGCATTCCGGCATCCGCGTGAAGATGATGGAGGCCCGACCGCTGCAGCAATGGCTCTACAAGACCGCCTTCGCGGCCTGCGAGCCCTTCGCCGCCAAGGCACCCTCGCAATGGACATTGACCGAGCGCCTGACCTACTGGGCCAGCTACCTCGCGGTGTTCCGCGCGCTCAAGAACGCCATCGGGCTCACCCATTGCCGCGTCGCCTTCACCGGCGCCGCCCCGATCTCACCGGAAGTGATCCGCTTCTTCCGCACGCTTGGCGTGCCGCTGGTCGAGATCTACGGCATGACCGAGACGTCCGGCGGCATTCTCGGCCAGACGCCTGACGACGTGATCGTCGGCACGGTCGGCAAACCGATGAAGGGCACCGAGGTGAAGCTCGCCGAGGACGGCGAGATCATCGCCCGCGGCCAGACCATCTTCGAGGGCTATTACAAGAACGAGGACGCCACGCGCGCGACCGTCGTCGATGGCTGGCTGCATACCGGCGATGTCGGCCAGATGCAGGATGGCCATATCAAGATCATCGACCGCAAGAAGGACATCATGATCACCGCCGGCGGCAAGAACCTGTCGCCGACCGAGATCGAGCATGCGGTGAAGACCAGCCCCTATATCAAGGAATGCATCGTTTTCGGCGACCGCCGGAAATATGTCGCGGCCCTGATCCAGATCGAGATCGACACAGTCGGCAAATGGGCCGAAATGAAGGGCATCGCCTTCACCAATTACAAGAACCTGTCGCAGCATCCGGGCGTGCGGGAACTGATCGCCGCCGATGTCGACCGCGCCAACGAGACCCTGGCGCAGGTCGCCAATATCCGGCGCTTCGAGATCATGGACAAGGAACTCGACCACGACGATGGCGAGGTGACCGCGACGATGAAGGTCCGCCGCCAGGCCATCGAGGCGAAATATGCCGAGGCGATCGGGCGGCTGTATCGGTGAGGACAGCGAACACGCGAGGCCGATCCATGTCGTCACTCGACGCGTTCGAGCGCGAACTGGTCAACCAGATCGGGCGTCCGACCCAATTAAGGCCGTTCGTGTGTGATGGCTCGCCGTTAGATGCTCGTGTTTTCCTGGTAGGGTTCAATCCAGCCAGTGAGATGAGTGCTGATTTCTGGGACTTCTGGGTGCCAGGATACGGGTTCGACAAGTCTCGCTGGTTTGCCGAATACAAAAGAGACCGAGCTACGCGACCGCTCAAGCCGGGAAAGAAATCCCGACCGGCCGTTAGCCCGTCACGGCGGATTATCGAACAAATCGTTACAGGACTGGGTCGCCATAGCTGTCTAGAAACCAACGTCTTCACATTTCCATCGCCAAACGAAGCCTCGTTGGAGCAGGTTCATAGAGACGTGGCGCTTTTCCGCTGGCTAGTTGAAACAATTCGGCCCGAACTGCTCATTGTTCATGGTGCTAGCGCGGCTGCAGAAATCGAACGCATGAGCATCTCCGCCGAAACTCGGCTGGTGCCGCATTTTTCTAGAGGGTGGTCATATGCAAAGGCTTCGGCGTTAGGCCTCGAAACGGGTCAATGGTTGGCGTCCAAGGCGACCCAATCCGATAGTGGCTAGACGCCAAACCTCATCTACCCCCCATAGGCCTTGGTCACCATCAGCACCTTGCCGGCCCGGCCACCCTCGCCGGCGGCCGCCATGGCGCGCTTGGCCTCCTCCATCGGGATGACCTCGGCGACCGGCGTCGTCAGCGTGCCATCAACCATGCCCGCCGCCATCCGGGCATAGGTCGCAGCCAGCTTCTCGCGTCCGGCCTCCTGGAACCAGTGGATCAGCCAGAAGCCCTTCAGCGTCACCTTCCGGAAAATGAGGTGCTGCGCATCGATCCGGCACTGCTCACCGGACAGCAGCCCGTAGTTGACGATCGCGCCACCATCGGCCAGCGCATTGGCCATCACGCCCGTGGCGCCGCCGCCAATCGCGTCGATGGCAAGCTTCACCGGCGCCCCGCCGGTCAGATCCTTGACGGCCTTGCGGAAGGCGCGCGGGTCATCCAGCGCATCCGCCACCACCGCCGTGCCACCGGACGCCTTGACGCTGGCCACAGCGCTCTCGCGTCGGACCACGTTCAGCGTGTTGATGCCGCGCTGTCTCGCCAGCTTCACCAGGAAGGTGCCAACGGCGGAATTGGCGGCGTTCTGCATCAGCCAGTCGCCCGGCTGCAGCGTCACCTGGTCGGAGAGCAGCGCTTCGGCGGTGGCCGGATTGCCCTTCAGCATGGAGGCCTGGAGAAGGTCGATGCCAGCGGGCAGCTTCATGGCGAGCGAGGCCTTGATGGTCACCCGCTCCAGCCAGCAATTGAGGATCATCGGCGAGACGATGTCGCCGATGGCCAGACCCTTGACGCCTTCGCCGAGCGCGCTGATCCGGCCGACCGCCTCGCCGCCCGGAATGAACGGCAGTGGCGGCTTCGACACGCCATAGAGCCCCTGGATCTGCAGGAGGTCCGACGGATTGATGTTGAGCACCAGCATCTCGACCGTCACCTCGCCGGGGCCGGGGGCTGCCGGTTCGGGCAGGTCCTGGAGCTCGATCGTGCTGGCGGGATCGCCGAACCCGTTGATGACGATGGCCTTCATGACGCGCTCCCTGTGTCCGGCGGCTCTGGAATCCCGGCCGCCCTGTCGTGCTGTTGCACGAAGAACGAAGCATCCTGGCGGAGCCAAGGCAAGCGGGGCCGAGGAACGCCGTTTGGGCGAGACGTCATCGCCCGTCACAACGTCACCCCCGGCGAGGCCGGTAGCGAGAGGCGAACGCATCTCGCGTTCGCTCGATGCTATAGGCCGAGGGAAGGGGGTCCAGGATCCCTGGGTGCGACCTTTGGGGCCCCTGGATCCCCTTCCCTCGCCGTTGCACGGCTCGCCGGGGATGACGTCAGAGCGTCAGTAGGACGGGGCGCAGACGCCCCCTGCCCCCTCAGTCCTGAAACCGCGAGAACAGGTGATCCGGCGAGGAGGTGTTGTGCCGGCTCGGCACGTTGCGGCCGATCCGCGCCTCGATGCCCTCGGCGCCGCGAAAACTCATGATCGGGCTCTGCATCCAGCGGTTTTCGCCGGCCTTGCGCCATTCGATCTGCGCGCTGTCGGCATTGGCTTCCGTGACATACATCGAGCGCATGGCGGCGAACGGGCCACCGGTCACCGGCCGCTCCAGCGTCACATCCACCGCCACCCGCTCCTGATCGACCGCTTCCACCTTCACCTTCGCGCTGCCGCCCGCCTTGAAGGTGAGGTCGAAGGTCATGGTGGCAGGATCGAACACGATGGCCGAGAGATTGACCACCGGGCGCTGCATCATCTCCACCGGGCCGACGAGGAACGACGAGCCATAGACGATGTCGCGGAGATGGGCCGGCGGGCGCGGTTTGATGCGCCAATAGCCATCGACCGGATACATGACGAGGAACTCGTAAGGGGGCTTGCCCCGCTCCTTCCAGAACAGCTGGAACAGGTGGAAACCTTCCTCCCGGCGCGTGCCGACGGTGACCGGCACGCGCTCCGGCCGCCAGAACTTGTCGAAGGTGATGCCGACCACCCTGAGACGGGCGTCGTCGTGCAGCACCACCCGGCGCGGCGTGAAGCGGAAATCCGCCTTGTCGGTGATCGTGCAATTGGTGAAGTCGGGCGCCGTGCGGTCCCGCACGATGGTGCCGATCACGTTGGGATGGAACGCCTCGACGCGGAACTGCCGCACCGTATCCGACAGGAAGCGCACGTCCACATTGTCCTCTTCCGCGCAGAGCGTCGGATGGCTCTCGTTGATCATGCGGACGGTTGAGGGCTCGGCAAGCGCCGGCAGGCTGAACAGGCAGGCGAGGATGGCAAGGCGCTTCATCGGGCGGGCTCCGGCAGGTGTCCTCGCCTAGCAGCGGCAGGCCGCCGAGGGAAGCCCGGAGGTGTGTCGCGGGCAGTGAGTGCGCTGATCGATAGGACCCCTCACCCTACCCTCTCCCCGTGAACGGGGAGAGGGAACGCAACCACCTGTTTCGCCGACGATCATGCTGCGGATTGAAGCAGGCAAGGCCGGATGAAGCGCGCTGGAATTCCCTCTCCCCGCCTGCGGGGAGAGGGCGAGGGTGAGGAACCAAGCACAGCTGAAGGTCAGGACGCCCGACGATCAGTTCCGCTCGTCCGGCAGGACCGGGATCGGGTGGAACTCGACGCCTTCCTCGATCAGCTCGCGGGCTTCCTCGGGCGTCGCCTGACCATGGATGGTCCGGTGCTCGGTCTCGCCATAATGGATCTTGCGGGCTTCCTCGGCGAAGCGATCGCCGACCGATTCCGACTTCGCCAGCAGCTGGTCGCGGAATTCGCGAATCTTGGCACGCAGTTCCTGCTCGGCTTCCGAGACGATGGCGACCGGCTGGGGCGCCTGCGGCGCCGGAACCGGCGCATTGGAGATCGGCTCAGGCCGGCGGTCGCGGCGCGCCACCTGCGGCGCCATGATCACCTTAGCCACCTTGGTCGATCCGCAGACCGGGCAGGCGACGAGCCCGCGTGTCTGCTGCGCATCGAAACTGTCGGAGGAGGGAAACCAGCTCTCGAACTCGTGGGCCTTGTCGCAGGCGAGCGCATATTTGATCATGGCGGCCCTCCCAGCGTGAAGGCCCTCCCATTGGCGAGCGAGGGGATGCGCCCGCGGATCTCGGCGACTTTGGCCATGTCGATCTCGGCCAGCACCACGGCCGGCTCGTCATGGTCGGCCTCCGCGATCACCGTGCCCCAGGGATCGACGATCAGGCTGTGGCCATAGGTATCGCGCCCGCAGACATGGTGGCCGCCCTGGGCCGCCGCGATCACGAAGCAGCCGTTCTCCACCGCGCGCGCCCGCATCAGCAGGTGCCAGTGCGCCTTGCCGGTCGGAACCGTGAAGGACGAGGGAATGGCCAGCACGCCCGCGCCGGCCTCGGCCAGCGCCCGATAGAGATGGGGAAAGCGCAGGTCGTAGCAGATAGTGACGCCGAGCTTGGCCCACGGCAGATCCGCCAGCACGGCACGGTCGCCGGGCTTGTAGGCGGCGGATTCTCGGTAGGTCTGCCCGTTCGCGAGATTGACGTCGAACATGTGGATCTTGTCATAGGTCGCGGTGACCGCGCCCTCCGGCGAGATCAGGAAGGCGCGGTTGGCGGCCTGCGTTTCGCCGGTCTTGATCGCCAGCGAGCCGATATGCAGCCAGATGCCCAGGCGCTTGGCCTCGGCCTGGAACACTGGCAGCGACAGGTCGTCCTCCTGCGCGCGGATCGCCTCGTAGAATTTCGGGCGATCCGGCTGCAGGATATTGGTCATTTCCGGCGTCTGGACATAGGTCGCGCCGTCACCGGCCGCGCCCGCGATCAGCGTCACCGCCTGTTCCAGGCTGCGAGCCGGATCGATGTCCGCCCGCATCTGCACGCAGGCCGCCGTGAATGTCCCGCCCATGGCTTCAGGCCGCCAGCAGCTTGTCGAGGCCGCCGGCATCGTCCAGCGCATGGATGTCGTCGGAACCGCCGACATGGGTGGTGCCGATGAAGATCTGCGGCACGGAGGTGCGACCGCCGGCCTTCTCGATCATTTCGGCCCGGCGCTCGGGATGCTTCTGGATATCCACTTCGGTGAAGGCCGCGCCCTTCTTGGTCAGCAGCGCCTTGGCGGCGTGGCAATAGGGGCAATAGTCCTTGGTGTAGATCACGATCTCGGGCATGGCGGGGTCTCTTTGGCGCCGTTTCAGGTCATCAGATATGGACCGCGAAGGGGCCGTCCACAACCCTCGCGGCGGTGAGCACATCGATCCGTGCGGCCCCTGCCCTGCGGAGCACGCGGGCGCAGGCCTCGATGGTCGCGCCGGTGGTGAGCACGTCGTCGACAAGAACCAGATGGAGCCCACGCACCAAGGCCTTGCGCTCCTCTGCGATCCGGAAGGCGCCCGACACATTGTCCAGCCGCTGTGCCCGGGTGAGACCCACCTGGTGGGCGGTGCGGCGGGCCCGCTTCAGCACCATCGGCTCGTTGGCAATGCCGGTGATGGCAGAGAGATGCCGCGTCAGCTCGGCGGCCTGGTTGAAGCGGCGGCGGAACAGCCGCGTCCAGTGCAGCGGCACCGGGATCAGCGCATCTGCCCCTTCCAGCACCTCGCGGCCGGCGCGCGCCATCCAGGCGGCCAGAGCCGGGGCTATCTCCAGGCGGTCGCCATATTTCAACCCGTGGATCAGGGCGCGGCCGGCTTCGTCGAAGCGGAAGGCAGCGCGGGCTCGGTCGAAGCCCGGCGGACTGGCAATGGCGGCAGGCGAAAGGGCTCCGGGACCAAGATCAAAGGGCAGCGGCGTGCCGAGTCGGTCGCAGACGGGGGCCTCGATGAAATCGATCGTCGCCCAGCAGGAGGGGCAGAGCGCGCCGTGGGAGCCGACCTGCACGCGGCAGGCAAGGCAGAGGGGCGGCAGCAGCCAGTCAAGCGTGCGGGTGCGCGCGCTGCCCATCCGCTGGCGCCATGTCGGCCTCGGAGCGGCCCAGTCCTCGCCCTCGATCTCCATGAGGGCAAGGCTAGCGGACATCGGAGGGTGATTGAATTCGGTAGGTTGCGGGTGCGGCGGCCACTTGAGGAGACGGCGCGCTCCATCCGGTCCTCATCCTGAGGTGCTCGCCAGAGGCGAGCCTCGAAGGATCTCTTGCCTTGCGCCGGGTGGACGCGTCCTTCGAGGCTCGGCTGCGCCTCGCACCTCAGGATGAGGAATGGTGAGAGGCTGACGGCGGACTGGTGGCCTGCCTCCGCGTCGCAATCTCCGTCACCCAACGAAAAAGCCGCCGGAAACCGGCGGCTCTGACGTCGATGCGGCTGATGCCGGATCAGGCGTAGGCGGAGATCCACTGCTTCAGGGCGGCCTGCGGAGCAGCGCCCGTCTTGCGGTCGACCATCTCGCCGCCCTTGAAGATCATCAGCGTCGGGATCGACATGATGCCGTAGTTCGACGCGATCTTCGGGTTCTCGTCGACATTGACCTTGACGATCTTCACCTTGTCGCCGAGTTCGGCCGAGATGGCGTCAAGGGCGGGTGCGATCATGCGGCAGGGGCCGCACCAGGGCGCCCAGAAGTCCACCACGACCGGCTCGGTCGACTTGATGACATCGGCATCGAATGTTGCATCGGTGGTGGCTGCGACGGCGCTCATGGGGCCCTCCTAGAATCGGCTCGTTGGAGGCTGAACGTAGGTACCCCCTCCCCCCTCCGTCAAGGAGCGGGCCCCGTGAACTCACTGTCTCGTGACGCTCATAGCGCCTTGGTGATCGCGTGAAGGCGCTCGATTCCAAGCGCAACGAGCCCGATGGCGAGCCCCCAGAAGGCCGCCCCGACACCGAAGGCGGAAACGCCGGAAGCGGCGGTTGCGAAGGTCAGAATGGCGGGAAACCGCGCCCGCTCCTCGGCCATGGCGATGGTCAGCGCGCCCATCAGCGCACCGGTGAGCGCCAGTCCCGCGATGGTCGCGATCAGCGCCTTGGGCATAGCGGCGAAGAGGGCGACGAAAGGTCCGGCAAAGGCCGCCAGCAGAATGAAGGCCAGGCCATAGACGATACCCGATGGCCAGCGCCTAGCGGGATCGGGATGGGCGTCAGGCCCTGCGCAGATCGCCGCCGTGATCGCCGCGAGATTGCTGGTATGGGCGCCGAACGGCGCGGAGATGAGCGACACGATGCCGGTGGTCGTCAGGATCGGCCCGACCTCCGGCTTGTAGCCATTGGCCCTGAGCACGGCGAGCCCCGGCAGGTTCTGCGCCGCCATGGTGACGAGATAAAGCGGCAGGCCGAGCCCGATGAGGGTCGCGGCATCGAAGGTCGGCGTGGTCCATTCGAGCCTGGCCAGGCCGAGATCGGTCGGAAGCGGCCCGGCAAGACCGAGGCCGTAGGTCAGTGCGACACCGGCCGCCACCACAACCAGCATGGCGCTGGCGCCATGGATGAGCCGCGCCACCAGGAAGATCGCCACCAGCGGCAGGACCAGCAGCGGCGTGGTCGGCGCCATGACAGCGACATCGGCGACGAAACGGAACAGCACGCCCGCCAGCATGGCGGAGGCGATGCCGGCCGGAATGCGCGCGACAAGATCGCCGATCGGCCGGACGAGGCCGGTCAGGATGATGAGGATCGCCGCAAGAACGAAGGCGCCTTCGGCCGCGGGAAAGGCGATCGTGCCGCCGGTCGCCGCGATCAGGGCTGCGCCGGGCGTCGACCAGGCCATGATGATCGGGATCTTGTACCGCCAGGTCAGCGCCATGCCGCCGATCGCCTTGGCGAGCGAGATGGCGGCAAGCCAGGAGATCGTCTGTCCAGGCGTCGCGCCGACTGCCTGGGCAGCCGCGATCACCAGCGCGACGGTGCCGGCAAAGCCGACCAGCGGGGCGATGATCCCGGCGGTGACGGTGGAAAGCGAGAAAGGCGGCATGGGCGACCGGAAACGAAAAGGGCCCGGCTTTGCGCCGGGCCCATCGTGTCGCAGAGGTTCAGGCTGCGATCAATAGCGGTAGTGGTCCGACTTGAACGGGCCCTTCTCTGGTACGCCGATATAGGCGGCCTGGTCGGGGCGCAGCTTGGTCAGCTTCACGCCGATCTTCTCGAGATGCAGCATGGCCACCTTCTCGTCGAGGTGCTTGGGCAGCGTGTAGACCTTGTTCTCGTACTTGCCGGGGTTCGTCCACAGCTCGATCTGGGCGATCGTCTGGTTGGTGAACGAGGCCGACATGACGAAGGACGGGTGGCCCATGGCGTTGCCGAGGTTCACCAGGCGGCCTTCCGACAGGAGGATGATGCGCTTGCCCGACGACAGCTCGATCTCGTCGACCTGCGGCTTGATGTTGTTCCACTTGAAGTTCTTGAGACCCGCGACCTGAATCTCGTTGTCGAAGTGGCCGATGTTGCAGACGATCGCCCGGTCCTTCATGCCACGCATGTGGTCGACCGTGACAATGTCCTTGTTGCCGGTGGCGGTGACATAGATGTCGGCGCGCGGCAGGGCGTCCTCGATGGTGACGACCTCGTAGCCTTCCATCGCCGCCTGCAGGGCGCAGATCGGGTCGACTTCGGAGACGAGCACGCGGCAGCCGGCCTGGCGGAGCGAGGCGGCCGAACCCTTGCCGACATCGCCGAAGCCGGCGACGAAGGCGACCTTGCCCGACATCATGACGTCGGTACCGCGACGGATCGCGTCGACCAGCGATTCACGGCAGCCATAGAGGTTGTCGAACTTCGACTTGGTGACCGAGTCGTTGACGTTGATCGCCGGGAACAGCAGCTTGCCGGCCGCAGCCAGCTGGTACAGGCGGTTGACGCCCGTCGTGGTCTCTTCCGAGACGCCCTTGATGTTCTTGGCGAGCTCGGCGAACCAGCCCTTCGGCTTCTCGGCGAGCTTCTTCTTCAGAAGGGCGAAGAAGATCTCTTCCTCTTCCGATTCCGGCTTGTCGAGGAAGGCGGTGTCGCCGTTCTCGGCGCGCAGGCCGAGATGGACGAACATGGTGGCATCGCCGCCGTCATCCAGGATCATGTTCGGCGTGCCGCCGCCATGCCAGTCGAACAGCTTGGCGGTGTAGTCCCAGTACTCGGTCAGCGTCTCGCCCTTGTAGGCGAAGACCGGGATGCCGGCGGCGGCGATCGCGGCGGCGGCATGGTCCTGGGTCGAGTAGATGTTGCAGGACACCCAGCGGATGTCGGCGCCAAGAGCCTTGAGGGTCTCGATCAGCACCGCGGTCTGGATGGTCATGTGCAGCGAGCCGGCGATGCGGGCGCCCTTCAGCGGCTGCGAGGCGCCGAATTCGGCGCGCGTCGCCATCAGGCCCGGCATTTCGGTTTCGGCGAGGTCGATTTCCTTGCGGCCGAAAGCAGCGAGCGAGATGTCTTTGACGATATAATCGTTGGCCATGGGATCCTCTGGCGGACGCGGGAAGCGGGATCACCGACATAGGGACCCAAGCTCTGGGCGCGGCTCTACCATGCCCTCGCCGCCGAGGCAATAAAGACATAAAGATTTCTTTATGTGCTTAACCGAGCGGCCGTCGGTGGCTCAGGCAGCGCACTCCTTGATCAGGCCCGCCAGGAACGCGTCGCACTTGTCGAGCTCGGAAAGCTCGATCCACTCGTCGGGCTGATGCGCCTGCGCGATATCACCAGGCCCACAGATGATCGTGGAGATGCCGGCTTCCTGGAAGAGGCCCGCCTCCGCGCCATAGGCGACGACATGGATGGCATTGTCGCCGGTCAGCCGGCGGGCGACCCGTTCGGCCTCGCCATCCGGCTCCTGGCCGAGCGCGGGACCACCGACGCGATATTGGATGGTCACTCCCGCATCGGGATGCACCGCCTTCATGGCCGGCTCGATCTCGGTGCGGATGTAATGCTCGTATTCGCGCACATATTTGCCGCCATCGTCGCCGGGAACGGTGCGGATGCCGGTGACGAAATGGGCGTCGAGCGCGGTGATGTTGTGCGCCGTGCCGCCATGCATCTGGCCGACATGCAGCATGGTCCAGCCGGGATCGAAATGGGGCACGCCGCCATAGGCCTCGGCATCGGCCTTGTTCTTCAGGTCGCGCTGCTCGATCCAGGAGATCAGCTTGGCCGCCACGAACACGGCGGAGACGCCGACATAGCGGTTGGAGGAATGGACCTCGTGGCCGCGCACATGGGTGTCGATCCGCCAATAGCCCTTGTGACCGGTGACCACCTTCATCCGGCTCGGCTCGCCGACGATGCACATGGAGGGCTTGGTCCAGCCCTTGTCGAATTTCTCGATGATGGCGCGGGCACCGTCCATGCGGATCTCCTCATCCGCCGACAGGCAGATGTGGACCGGCCGCTTGAGGCCGGCCTTGAGCATGGCGGGGATGGCTGCCAGCACGCAGGCGTCGAAGCCCTTCATGTCGCAGGAGCCACGGCCATAGACGCGGCCGTCGCCCTTGTTGATCAGCTTGAATGGATCGGTGGTCCAGGGCTGGCCCGCCACCGGCACCACGTCGACATGGCCCGACAGCATCACGCCACCCGGCACATTCGGCCCGACGGTGGCGAAGATGTTGAAATTCCGCCCGTCCGCCTGCGGCACCACCTCGAAGGGCACGCCGTGGCTCTTCAGATAGTCGGAGACGAAGGCGACGAGATCGACATTGGTCGCGTCCGACACGGTCGGGAAGGCGACGAGGCGTTCGAGAAGTTCAAGGCTGGTCATCTGCATGGCGCCCAAGGAGCCGCACCGGAGCCATGCACGTCAAGAGCACCTATTCGCATGGCTGGTCGATTGACCCCGGCGGGTTCGTCCGGTTCTCTTGGCGGCGCGTCCTTGGAAACCGTCAATGCCGATCGTCAACCGGATCGCCGCACTGCATGATGAAGCCACCCTATGGCGGCGGGACTTTCATCAGCATCCCGAGCTGAACTTCGACCTGCCGCGGACCTGCGGCATTGTCGCCGACAAGCTGCGCGCATTCGGCTGCGACGAGGTCGTGACCGGCCTTGGCAGGACTGGCGTCGTCGGCATCATCCGCGGGCGCGGCCAGGGCTCGGGCAAGGTGATCGGACTGCGCGCCGACATGGACGCCCTGCCGATCCATGAGATCAGCGGCAAGGACCATGCGTCCACCACCCCCGGCAAGATGCACGCCTGCGGCCATGACGGCCACACCACCATGTTGCTCGGCGCCGCCAAATATCTCGCCGAGACGCGCAATTTCGACGGCACGGTCGCCCTCATCTTCCAGCCCGACGAGGAAGGCGGCCACGGCGCCCGCGCCATGATCGCAGACCGCCTGATGGAGCGCTTCGGCATCCAGGAGGTCTACGGGATGCACAACAGTGCGGCTCCCGTCGGCACGTTCTCGGTGCGCCAGGGTGCATCGAGCGCGGCGGTCGACTGGATCCATATTGTCGTCGAGGGCAAGGGCGGTCATGCCGCCAAGCCCCATCTGGCCGTCGACACCATCCTCGTCGCGGCGCAGATTGTCGTCGCCGTGCAGTCGATCGTCGCCCGCAATGTCGATCCGCTCGAGAGCGCCGTGATCTCGCTCTGCAGTCTGAACGCCGGTTTCACCAACAATGTCATCCCGCAGACGGCCGAATTGCGCGGCACCGTCCGTACCCTGTCCAAGGACGTGCAGGATCAGATCGAAGACCGTCTCCGCTCTGTCGTGGAGATGACCGCGAAAACCTTCGGCGCCACGGCCACCCTCACCTATCAGCGGGCCTGCCCGATGGTGGTCAACCACGCCGCCGAAGCCGATCACGCCGCCCTGGCCGCCGCCTCCGTCGTTGGCGACATCCAGGTCGACCGGATCAGTCCGCCCGGCATGGGTGGCGAGGATTTTGCTTTCATGCTCGAGACGCGCCCCGGCTGCATGGTCGGCATCGGCCAGGGCGGCGACTATGGCCTGCATCACCCGGCCTATGACTTCAACGACGAGATTCTGCCCATCGGCATGAGCTACTGGGCAAGGCTCGTCGAAACCAGGATGCCCGCCTGACACGCCGACGGCCAGGCCAGAACCAACCCATTGCCGGAGCTTCCCATGCCCATCGTCAACCGGATCGCCGCGCTGCAGGACGAAGTCACTGCCTGGCGCCGCGACATCCATGAAAATCCCGAACTGATGTTCGACGTGCATCGCACTGCGGCGCTTGTCGCGACCAAGCTGAAGGAGTTCGGTTGCGACGAAATCGTCACCGGCATCGGCCGCACAGGCGTGGTCGGCATCATCAAGGGCCGCAATACCGGCTCGGGCAAGGTGATCGGCCTGCGCGCCGACATGGATGCCCTGCCGCTGCATGAGGCAACCGGCAAGCCCTATGCCTCCAAGGTTCCCGGCAAGATGCACGCCTGCGGCCATGACGGCCACACCGCCATGCTGCTCGGCGCGGCGAAATATCTCGCCGAGACCCGGAATTTCGACGGCTCGGTGGCCGTCATCTTCCAGCCGGCCGAAGAGGGCGGCGGCGGCGGCCGCGAGATGGTCAATGACGGCATGATGGAGCGCTTCGGCATCCAGGAGGTCTATGGCATGCACACCGCCGCCGGCATGCCGGTGGGGTCCTTTGCCCTGCGCCCGGGCCCGATGATGGCCTCGTCCGACCGCATGCGCGTCGTGGTCGAGGGCAAGGGCGGCCACGCCGCCAAGCCCCATCTCGCCGTCGACACGATCCTGGTTGCCTCCCACATTGTCGTGGCGCTGCAGTCGATCGTCGCCCGCAATGTGGACCCGCTGGAAAACGCGGTCATCACCATCGGCGCCTTCAATGCCGGCTTCACCAACAACGTGATCCCGCAGACCGCCGAGATCCTGGCCACGATCCGCACGCTGAAGCCCGAGATCCGCGATCTCGTCGAGACGCGCATCAAGGCGGTGGTCGCGGGCACGGCGGCCCTGTTCGGCGCCCGCGCCGACATCGAATATGTCCGCGGCTATCCGGTGACCCGCAACCACGATGCCAACACGACCTTTGCGGCCGATGCCGCGGCCGCGATCGTCGGCGATGCCGGCATCAACCGCGACATCACGCCGATCATGGGCAGCGAGGACTTTTCCTACATGCTGGACTCGCGCCCCGGCGCCTTCATCTTCATCGGCCAGGGCGAAGGGCCCTTCGTCCATCACCCCGCCTTCGACTTCAACGACGAGATCCTGCCCATCGGCATGAGCTATTGGGCGAAGCTCGTCGAGACACGCCTCGCGGCGTAATGTCAGCCGACCGATCGCGGGGTGGTCTCGTTTCAACCGACCGCGCGGCAGGTCAAGCAACTCGTTCGTCATCCCCGGCGAGCCCGTGAGGGGGAGGGAAGGGGATCCAGGGGCCTCAAGGTCCGAGCCAACAACTCCTGGACCCCCTCCCTCGCTTCGCTCGCCGGGGGTGACAATCATCCGCGAAAGGTGATGATCCGCCTTTTGCCAGACCATGACCCTCCGGGAGCATCCCCATGCCGATCGTCAACCGCATCTCCGCCCTCCACGAGGAAGTCACAGGCTGGCGCCGTGACATCCACGAACATCCCGAACTGATGTTCGATGTGCACCGCACCGCCGCCTTCGTCGCCGAGAAGCTGAAGGAATTCGGCTGCGACGAGATCGTCACCGGCATCGGCAAGACCGGTGTCGTCGGCATCATCAAGGGATCGAAGTCAGGTTCGGGCAAGGTGATCGGGCTGCGCGCCGACATGGATGCCCTGCCGCTGACCGAGATCACCGGTAAGCCCTATGCCTCGAAGGTGCCCGGCAAGATGCACGCCTGCGGCCATGACGGTCACACCGCCATGCTGCTTGGCGCCGCCAAGTACCTCGCCGAGACCCGCAATTTCGACGGTTCGGTGGCGGTCATCTTCCAGCCGGCCGAAGAGGGCGGCGGCGGCGGCCGCGAGATGGTCAATGACGGCATGATGGACCGCTTCGGCATCCAGGAAGTCTATGGCATGCACAACGCGCCGGGCCTGCCGGTCGGCGCCTTCGCGCTGCGTCCCGGCCCTCTCATGGCGGCCGCCGATCGCATCCTGATCGAGGTCGAGGGCAAGGGCGGCCATGCGGCCAAGCCCCATCTCGCCGTCGACACGATCCTGGTCGCCTCGCAGATCATCGTGAACTGCCAGTCGATCGTCTCGCGCAATGTCGATCCGCTCGGCAATGCGGTGGTCTCGATCTGCGCCTTCAATGCCGGCTTCACCGACAATGTCATCCCGCAGACCGCGACCCTGCAGGGCACGGTCCGCACGCTGACCCCGGAGATGCGTGACCTGGTGGAAGCCCGCCTGCATGCCATCGTCGAGGGCACGGCGGCGCTGTTCGGCGCCAAGGCCAAGCTCACCTATCATCGCGACTATCCGGTGACCCGGAACAATCCGGAGAACACGGTCTATGCGGCGGATGTCGCGGAGGCCGTGGTGGGTGCGGCTGGCGTCAACCGCGAGACCGTGCCGGTCATGGGCGGCGAGGATTTCTCCTTCATGCTGCAAGCGCGCCCCGGCGCCTTCATCTTCATCGGCCAGGGCGATGGCCCGAACGTCCATCACCCGGCCTATGACTTCAACGACGAGATCATCCCGATCGGCATGAGCTATTGGGCGAAGCTGGTCGAGACCCGCCTCGCGGCGTAATCACGGGCCCTGTCGCGTCGGTATCGTTCTTCGCAGCACAACAGGGCCGCACGCACACACGTCATCCCCGGCGAGCCCGTGGGGGCGAGGGAAGATGATCCAGGGGCCGCAAGGCTGAGCAACAAAGTCTGGACCCCCTTCCCTCGCTTCGGTCGCCGGGGGTGACTTTCATCCGCGAAAGGCGATGATCCGCCTTCCGCCAGAACATTCCGTCCCGGAGCATCCCATGCCGATCGTCAACCGCATCTCCGCCCTGCACGATGAAGTCACCGCCTGGCGCCGCGACTTCCACGAATATCCCGAGCTGCAGTTCGACGTGCACCGCACCGCCGGCATCGTCGCCGAGAAGCTGAAGGAGTTCGGCTGCGACGAGGTCGTCACCGGCATCGGCCGCACCGGTGTGGTCGGCATCATCCGCGGCAAGTCGAACAATTCGGGCAAGGTGATCGGGCTTCGCGCCGACATGGACGCTCTGCCGCTGACCGAGATCACCGGCCTGCCCCATGCCTCCAAGGTGCCCGGCAAGATGCACGCCTGCGGCCATGACGGCCACACCGCCATGCTGCTGGGTGCGGCCAAATATCTCGCCGAGACCCGCAATTTCGATGGCACGGCGATCATCATCTTCCAGCCGGCCGAAGAGGGCGAGAACGGCGCCCAGGCCATGGTCGAGGACGGACTGATGGAGCGCTTCGGCGTCCAGGAGGTCTATGGCATGCACAATGCGCCGGGACTGCCGGTTGGCCAGTTCGCGCTGCGCCCCGGCCCGCTTCTGGCGGCGGTCGACAATTTCCGCATCGAAGTGGAAGGCAAGGGCGGCCACGCCGCCAAGCCCCATCTCTCCGTCGATACGATCCTGGTCACCGCCCATATCGTCACGGCGCTCCAATCGATCGTCTCGCGCAATATCGACCCTTTGAAGAACGCGGTCGTCACGGTCGGCGCCTTCAATGCCGGCTTCACCAACAACGTCATCCCGCAGACCGCGGAGCTGCGCGGCACGGTGCGCACCCTCGATGCCGAGGTCCGCGACTATGTCGAGCAGCGGCTGAAGGCGGTGGCCGAGGGGACTGCGGCGCTGTTCGGCGCCAAGGCGACTGTGCACTACGAGCGCGTGGTGGCTGTCACCGTCAACGATCCCGCCCACACGCCCTATGCCGCCGATGCGGCCGCGTCGGTGGTCGGCGACACCGCCGTCAACCGCGAGTCGGTGCCGGTCATGGGCGGCGAGGACTTCTCCTATATGCTGCAGGCCCGCCCCGGCGCCTTCATCTTCATCGGCCAGGGCAACACGGCGAGCGTCCACCACCCGGCTTACGACTTCAACGACGAGATCATCCCGCTCGGCATGAGCTATTGGGCGAAGCTCGTCGAAAGCCGCCTGGCGGCGTAGGACTTGCTGCACGCCAACCTTCAACATGCCCTCCGGCGCGCGACCGTGCGTCGCGGCGCCAAACGACTGATCGACGCCGGCTTGGCCGGCTAAAACCATACCGGAGTTCCCATGCCTATCATCAACCGCGTTGCCGACCTCGCCGACGAGATCACTGCCTGGCGCCGTGACTTCCACGAGAATCCGGAACTGCTGTTCGACGTCCACCGCACCGCCGGCATCGTCGCCGAGAAGCTGAAGGAATTCGGCTGCGACGAAGTCACCACCGGCATCGGCCAGACCGGCGTCGTCGCGGTGATCAAGGGCCGCAAGTCAGGCTCGGGCAAGGTGATCGGGCTGCGCGCCGACATGGACGCGCTGCCGATCGAGGAGGCGACCGGCCTCGCCTATGCCTCCAAGGTGCCCGGCAAGATGCACGCCTGCGGCCATGACGGTCATACCGCCATGCTGCTCGGCGCCGCCAAATATCTCGCCGAGACCCGTAATTTCGACGGCACCGCGATCATCATCTTCCAGCCGGCCGAAGAGGGCGGCGGCGGTGGCGATGCCATGGTCAAGGACGGTCTGATGGAGCGCTGGGGCATCCAGGAGGTCTATGGCATGCACAATATGCCGGGCATTCCGGTCGGCCAGTTCGCGGTCCGCACCGGCCCCGCCATGGCGGCCGCCGACCGCTTCGTCATCGACCTCGAGGGCAAGGGCGGCCACGGCGCCATGCCGCACCTGGCGATCGATCCCGTGCCGGTCGCCTTCTCCATCGGCCAGGCGCTGCAGACCATCGTCTCGCGCAATGTCGATCCGGTGGAATGCGCGGTCATCTCGATCACCGCGATCCATGCGGGCGAAGCCTTCAACGTCATCCCGCAGACGCTGCGCATGATCGGCACGGTGCGCACCTTCAAGCCTGAAGTGCAGGATCTCGTCGAGGCCCGCATGAAGCAGACGGTGGAGGGCATCGCCGCCGCCATGAACTGCACCGGCACCTGCGACTATCTGCGCGGTTATCCCGTGACCTTCAACCACGAGAAGCAGACCGAGTTCGCCGCCGGCGTCGCCAAGGCGATCGTCGGCGCCGACAAGGTGGACACCGACACGCCGCCGCTGATGGGCGCGGAGGACTTCTCCTACATGCTGAATGCCCGGCCCGGCTGCTACATCTTCGTCGGCAATGGCGACACCGCGAGCTGCCACCACCCGGCCTATAATTTCGACGACAAGGCGATCCCCGCCGGCACCAGCTACTGGGCCAAGCTCGTCGAAACCGCGATGCCGGCGTGACCATGGCAGCAGCAAAGGACGCACGCCCGGCCATCGGCATCATCGGTGCGGGGATCATGGGTGAGCGCATGCTCGGCGCGATCCTCGAGCCGGCGAGCGGCATTGTCCGCGCAGCGGGCATCTGGGATCCGGCGCCGGCGGCGCTGGCCCGCATCGGCTCGACCGCTCCCGGCGTGCCGCTGCTTGCCAGTGCGGCAGAGGTGATCGCAGCGAGCGACTGCGTTTACATCGCCTCGCCGCCGGCCTCCCATCTCGGCCATGCCCGGGCGGCTCTGGCGGCGGGCAAGACCGTGTTCTGCGAGAAGCCGCTGGCCGTCGACTATGACGATGCCCGCGCCTTCGTCGCGGAAGCCGGCAAGCGCGGGGCGGTCAACTTCCCCTTCGCGTCCTCACTCGGCGTCGCGACGCTTGCAAAGTGGATCGAGGATGGCCTGGTCGGGCCGTTGAAGAGCATCAGCATCGAGGTTGCCTTCGCCACCTGGCCGCGCTCCTGGCAGGTGGACGCTGCGGCCTGGCTTGATGCGCCGGCGCAGGGCGGGTTCACCCGCGAGGTCGTCTCGCATTTCCTGTTCCTGTCACGCCGGCTTGTGGGACCCCTGCACGACCTGGAATCGAGCGCCTCCTTCCCCGAACCGGGTAAGTCCGAACGGCGGATCGAGGCCCGGCTGATGGCAGCGGGCGTGCCCATCGCCCTCACCGGCAGTATCGGCACAACGGCCAAGGACGACCACAATGTCTGGACGCTCGAAGGCGCCAATGGCGCGGTCCGGCTCTGCGACTGGTCGATCGCCGAACGCCGGATGCCCGACGGCACCTGGCAACCGGACCCGAACGCCATGCCCAACCCGCAGGCACGGCCGCTCGTGCTGAAGCGCCAGCTCGAAGGCGTGGCGAAGCTGGTCCGCGGCGAGCCGCATCATCTGGCGACGCTTCCCGAGGCCCTCGACGTGCAGGCGATGGTCGAGGCGATCCTCGTCTCGGGAACGCGGGCCTAGGCTTTCGCCGCGGCGCGCGCGTCCTCCAGGATCATCCGCGCGCCGTTCTCGGCGATCATCAGCGTCGGCGTGTTGGTATTGCCCGACGTGATGGTCGGCATGACCGAGGCATCGACCACCCTCAAGCCATCGATGCCGATGACCCGCAGCCGCTCATCGACTACGGCGTTCGGATCGGAGCGCAGCCCCATCCTGGCGGTGCCGACCGGATGGAAGATCGTCGTGCCGATATCGCCGGCGGCGCGGGCAAGGCTTGCCTCGTCGTCGCCAATCGCGGGACCAGGCAGCACCTCCTCCGGACGATAGGCGGCAAGCGCCTGCTGGCGCATCAGGGTGCGGGCGACCCGGAGCGAATCCGCCGCCACCTGGCGATCCTCGTCGGTGGAGAGATAGTTCGGCGCGATGATCGGCTTGTCGTCCGGCTCGGCCGAGCGGATATGGATCGACCCGCGTGAGGTGGGCCTGAGATTGCAGGGCGCCACCGTCACCGCGGGATAGCGGTGCAGCGGCTCGCCGAACCGGTCGA
Source organism: Phreatobacter aquaticus (assembly GCF_005160265.1). Taxonomy (NCBI): domain Bacteria; kingdom Pseudomonadati; phylum Pseudomonadota; class Alphaproteobacteria; order Hyphomicrobiales; family Phreatobacteraceae; genus Phreatobacter; species Phreatobacter aquaticus. The sequence goes on from NZ_CP039865.1 coordinate 684,887, forward strand.
GCGACAGCGGCTGGATATGGAACTGGATATTGGCCCGCACCTGGTGCGGGTCGGACTTGGTGAAGATGCCGAGCTGGCTCGGCGCCATGGTCAGCGGGCCAGTGCGCCTCAGCGCATATTCGAGGCCCATCAGGCCCCGCTTGAACAGATTGTGGTAAGTCTCGTTCAGCGTCTTGACGCCATGGACCTTGTAGATCGAGCGAATCTGCAGATGGTCCTGCAGGTTCTCGCCGACGCCCGGCTTGTCGAGCACCACCGGAATGCCGTGCTGGCCAAGCACCTCGCCGCGGCCGATGCCGGAGCGCTCCATGATGGCGACCGAGCCGAGCGAGCCAGCCGCCAGAACGACCTCGCCGGCAGCCCGCGCGATCACCTGTTCGCCGTGATTGGCGAACTGGACGCCGGTGACACGGCCGGCCTCGACGACCAGCTTGTTGACCGTGACACCGGAGAGCACCTCGAGATTGTCGCGCTCGTCGATGATCGACTTGAGGAAGCCGCGCGCAGATGACCAGCGCAGGCCCTTCTTCTGATTGACGTGGAAATAGGCGGCGCCCTCGTTGTCACCGGTGTTGAAATCGTCGATCGCCGGAATGCCCATCTCGCCGGCGGCCTGGCGCACCTTGTCGAGCAGGTCCCAGCGCACGCGTGGTGCTTCCACCCGCCATTCGCCGCCCTTGCCGTGATGCTCGCTGTCGCCGAGGAAATGGTCCTCCAGCTTGCGAAACAGCGGACGCACATCGTCCCAGCCCCAGCCGGCAAGTCCCAGCTGGCGCCAATGGTCATAATCGGCGGCCTGGCCGCGCATCACGATCATCGCATTGATCGCCGAGGAGCCGCCCATCACCTTGCCGCGCGGATAGGCGAGCGCACGGCCGTTGAGGCCCGCCTCCGGCTCGGTCTTGAACATCCAGTCGGAGCGCGGATTGCCGATGGCGAAGAGATAGCCGACCGGAATGTGGAACCAGATCCAGTCGTCCTTGGTGCCCGCCTCCAGCAGCAGCACGCGGTTCCTTGGGTTGGCCGAGAGACGGTTGGCCAGCAGGCAGCCGGCGGTGCCCGCGCCGCACACGATATAGTCCCACTCGCCGCCGAGCTGTCGCGCCATGATCCCTCAACCTGTCGTCGCACGGGCTCTCGGATGCGGCCCTTGGCCCGATCCATCGCGCGCCGGGGCCGGAAGGTCAATTGCGACGGAAGGCGTGGGGCAGGGACACGGGCCGTTCCTGCATGTCCATCCGTCCTTGCAACCCGCTCCCTCTTCGCCCCCCATTCCCTGCCGTCGCGGACCGCGCTAGCCTGCCATTCAAATCGTTTGAAAAGCAGAGGATACGCCCATGCACATTCTGATCATCGGGGCCGCCGGAATGGTTGGCCGCAAGCTCACCGAGAAGCTGGTCAAGGACGGCCATCTCGGCGGCAAGCCGGTCGATGCCCTGTCGCTCTGCGACGTGGTCAAACCCGATGCGCCCAAGGGCTTCACCGGCAAGCTGACCACGTGGGCGGTGGATATTTCGGCGCCCTGCACCGCCGGCCCGATGGTCGCCGGCCGTCCCGACGTGATCTTCCACCTCGCCGCCATCGTCTCGGGCGAGGCCGAGGTCGATTTCGACAAGGGCTACCGGATCAACCTCGACGGCACCCGCCAGATCTACGAGGCGATCCGCCAGGAGGGCGCCAAGGCCCCCTACCATCCGCGCCTCGTCTTCACCTCGTCGATCGCCGTCTATGGCGCACCGTTCCATGAATTCATCGAGGACGAGTTCTTCCACACGCCGCTGACCAGCTATGGCACCCAGAAATCCATCGGCGAGCTGCTGCTGACCGACTATTCGCGGAAAGGCTTCTTCGACGGCGTCGGCATCCGTCTGCCGACCATCTGCGTGCGTCCGGGCAAGCCCAACAAGGCGGCCTCCGGCTTCTTCTCCAACATCATCCGCGAACCGCTGGTGGGCCTGGAAGCCGTGCTGCCGGTCGGCGACGACGTGGTACACACCCATGCAAGCCCGCGCTCGGCGGTCGGCTTCCTCATCCATGCCGCGACCATGGACACCGCCCAGCTCGGCTGGCGCCGCAACCTCTCGATGCCCGGCGTGGTGGCGACTGTCGGCGAACAGCTGGAAGCACTGCGCAAGATCGGTGGCGACAAGGCGCTGAAGCTGGTCCGCCGCGAGCCGGACGAGCTGATCATCCGCATCGTCTCGGGCTGGTCGCAGCGGTTCAACGCCAAGCGTGCGGCCGAGCTCGGCTTCACGGCCGAGACGAGCTTCGAGGAGATCGTCCGCGCCCATGTCGACGATGAGCTCGGCGGCAAGGTGGCGTAACACGAAGCGGCCAGGGGCGATGCGCTTCCCCACCCCCCTCATCCCCGGCCGCCTGATCCGCCGTTACAAGCGCTTCCTCGCCGATGTCCGGCTCGACACCGGCGAGGAGCTGACCGCCCATTGCGCCAATCCCGGCGCGATGACGGGTCTGAACGTGCCTGGCGCGCGGGTCTGGTTGTCGAAATCCGACAAGCCCGGCCGCAAGCTCAGCCACAGCTGGGAGCTCGCCGAGATCGATTTCGGGCAGGGCCTCGAGACGGTCGGCATCAACACGGCCCACCCCAATGCGCTGGTGGCCGAGGCGATCGGCGCCGGAACCATCGTAGAACTGGACGGATATCTCTCTCTGGCCCGCGAGGTGGCCTATGGCCGGGCGAGCCGCGTCGACATGGTGCTGTCCGCTGCAGACCGGCCGCCCTGCTATGTCGAGGTGAAGAACGTCCACCTGATGCGCCAGCCGCAGCTCGCCGAATTCCCGGATTCGGTCACCACGCGCGGCGCGAAGCATCTGGAAGAGCTTGGAGACCAGGTGGAGGCAGGCGCCCGCGCCGTCATGGTGTTCCTCATCCAGTATGGCGGTGCCGAGCGCTTCTGCCTCGCCCGCGACATCGACCCTGCCTATGGCCGCGCTTTTGACCGGGCCCGCACCCGAGGCGTCGAGATGCTCGCCTATCGCTGCCGCCTGACGCCGGAAGAGATCGTGGTCGAGCGGGCCGTGCCGATTATGGAATGATCAGTCCGGCGGATAGCGGTGGGTGCCGCCGCGATAGTCGCTGACCTCGCCCTCGCCCGCATAGGCGGGCCCAACCGGCACCTTGCCCTCGCCGCCAGGGATGTCGAGCACATAGGTCGGCTGCGCCAGCCCCGACAGCCGGCCCCGGAGCGCCCGCATCAGCGCCTGGCCCTCGGCAATCGTCGTGCGGAAATGGCTGGTGCCGGGCGCGAGATCCGCATGGTGGAGATAGTAGGGCTTCACCCGGTTGGCGAGAAAGGCCCGCATCAGATCGGCGAGCGTTCCGGCATCGTCGTTGATCCCCTTCAGCAGCACCGACTGGCTGACCAGCGCGATCCCGGCATCGGCGAGCCTCGCCAGCGCGACAGTGGCGTCGGCGGAGAACTCGCGCGCATGGTTGGCATGCACGGCGACATAGACGGCCTTGCCGGCGGGAGCCCGCAGCGCGCGAGCAAACTCGGGCGTGACCCGTCCCGGATCCACCACCGGCACCCGCGTGTGCCAGCGGATCACCTTCACATGGCCGATCGCCGCGATCGCCTGCGTCAGGTCGCGTACGCGCCTCGCCGACAGCATGAAGGGATCGCCACCGGTCAGGATCACCTCGAAGATCTCCGGCCGCGCCGCCACATAGGCCAGAGCTTCGGCGATCTCCGGCCCGCTCAGGCTGCCGTCGCCATCGGGCCCCACCATCTCGCGGCGGAAGCAGAAGCGGCAATAGACCGGGCAGACATGCACCACCTTCAGCAGCACCCGGTCGGGATAGCGGTGCACCAGCCCCTTCACCGGCATGAAGGCCTTGTCGCCGATCGGATCGGCGCGCTCCTCCGGCCGGGATTCCAGTTCCCTTGCGTCAGGCACGAATTGTGCTTGGATCGGATCGGCCGGATCGGTGCGTTCGATCAACGCGGCGATCACCGGCGTCACCGCGACCGCGTAGCGGCGGGCAACCTCTTGCGCCTCGACCAGCCGGTCGGGCGCGAGCAGTCCCGCCGCAATGAGGTCATCCGGCGAACGCAGGGTGCGGTCGGAGGTTGTCATGGGCAGGTCTGTGCCCCGGTCGGCGTCCGAGAGCAAGGCTGGAACCACGGGGATTCACCCTGGTTCATAAGATTGTCTTGGAAAGGGTCCCTCGGCCAAGGGTCGCACTTGCCGCTTGGGGGGCTTTCCATTACGGGGTTCGCCGTCGCACGGGCGCTGTCCACGCGCTGATGCGGCGAAGCGCGGGCCACACGCGATTGCCGGCCACGGAAGACGAGGGGATATTCTCCATGCAGCAGACGGGCACCTGGAACAAAGCGCATGGGGCCGAGGCCTTCGGATTTTCCGGCCTGAAGGCGGTCCACTGGAACTATCTCGAGCCGAAGCTCGTCGAAGAGGCGATTGCCCGCGGCGAGGCCAAGCTCTCGGCCGGCGGCTGCGTCGTTGCCGAGACCGGCCAGCACACCGGCCGTTCGCCGAAGGACAAGTTCGTCGTCCGCGACGCCACCACCAAGGACACGGTGTGGTGGGACAACAATGGCGCCATCGAGCCCGCGGCCTTCGAGCTGCTCATGGCCGACATGCTGGAGCACGCCAAGGGTCGCGAGCTCTTCGTGCAGGATCTCCACGGCGGCGCTGACCCGGCGACACGGATCAAGACCCGCGTCTTCACCGAATATGCCTGGCACAACCTGTTCATCCGCAACCTGCTGATCCGCCCGGATGCGAGCGACCTTGCCTCCTTCGTGCCGGACATGACGATCGTCGATCTGCCGTCGTTCAAGGCAGACCCGAAGAAATATGGCGTTCGCACCGAGACGGTGATCGCCTGTGACTTCACCCGCAAGATCGTGCTGATCGGCGGCACCTCCTATGCCGGCGAGATGAAGAAGTCGGTCTTCACCATGCTGAACTTCCTGCTGCCGCCGCAGCACGTCATGCCGATGCATTGCTCGGCCAACGTGTCGTCGAACGGCGAAGTGGCGGTGTTCTTCGGCCTGTCCGGCACCGGCAAGACGACGCTCTCGGCCGACGCCACCCGCACCCTCATCGGCGACGACGAGCATGGCTGGGGCAAGGACGGCGTGTTCAACTTCGAGGGCGGCTGCTACGCCAAGGCGATCAAGCTGTCGCGCGAGGCGGAGCCCGAGATTTACGCGACCTCCGAGCGCTTCGGCTCGGTGATGGAGAACGTGGTCATCGATCCCGTCACCCGCGTGCCGGATTTCGACGACGGCTCGAAGACCGAGAACACCCGCATCGCCTACCCGCTGCACTTCATCCCGAATGCCTCCGAGACCGGCCGCGCCGGCCATCCGAAGAACATCGTGATGCTGACGGCCGATGCCTTCGGCGTCATGCCGCCGATCGCCAAGCTGACGCCCGCGGAAGCCATGTACCACTTCCTCTCGGGATTCACGGCCAAGGTCGCCGGCACCGAGAAGGGCGTCACCGAGCCGCAGCCGACATTCTCGACCTGCTTTGGCGCGCCGTTCATGCCGCGCCACCCGTCCGAATACGGCAACCTGCTGCGCGAACTGATCGCCAAGCACCATGTCGATTGCTGGCTGGTGAACACCGGCTGGACCGGCGGCAAGCACGGCGTCGGCCGCCGCATGCCGATCTCGATCACCCGCCTGCTGCTGCGCTCGGCGCTGGATGGTTCGCTGAACCGGGCCGACTTCCGCCGCGACCCCTATTTCGGCTTTGCGGTGCCGACCTCGGTGCCCGGCGTGCCGCCGCACATGCTCTATCCGAGCAAAACCTGGCGCGACAAAGCCGAGTTCGACACCACGGCTCGCAAGCTCGTCGAGATGTTCCAGGAGAACTTCACCAAGTTCGAGCCCTATGTGGATTCGGACGTGAAGGCTGCCGCACCGGCCGTGCGCCTGGCCGCTGAATAAGCGCCAGGCTTAGTCCCGTTCTTTCTTCACAATGCCCGGCCTCGCGCCGGGCATTGTCGTATCTGGCGCCGTGGGGCACCGCCAAACCCTCTCCCCGTTCACGGGGAGGGGGCAAGGGTGAGGGGCTGGTCCCGCCGGGCAGAATGGACAGCGCATTGGCGGAAGGGATGAAGCTCCTCATCCGCCCGAGGCTCCGCCTCGGTCGACCTCTCCCCGCAGGCGGGGCGAGGTAAAGGCGGCCGCCTTCAACCCCGAGGCGCGGCGGGAGGTGTCTGCTGGGTCTGCTGCGCGGCAGGACGGCGCTGCCCCTGGCCCATCTGGCGCCAGGTGTTCGGCTGGCTGATCATGGCGCGCATCGCGGCGACGTTCTGCTCGGCCTCGGCGGGCGGCAGATCGCGGCGGGCGATCTCTTCCGCCTCCTGGAAGCGCCCCTGCAAACCTACCACAAGCGCCAGATTCTGACGCATGCGGGCATCGGCTTGCGGATGGGCGGCTGCCTGACGCAGCACCTGCTCGGCTTGCGGCAGCTTGCGTGACAGCGCATAGGAAAGACCGAGATTGGCCAGTACGGTCGGCTGTCCCGGCGACATTCTCAGCGCGTCCTCATAGGCCTTCTGCGCCTCGTCGTGACGGCCCATCTGGTCGTAGATCGAACCCTGGACATTGACGATGCGCCAATCCGGCTGGTCGGGACGGTGGGCGCCGGACAGGACCTGCAGCGCCTGATCATAGCGACCGACATCAGCCAGCGCCCGGCCATATTCGCCGAGCACGACGGGCGAACGCTGTGTGCCGATGGCGACCCGCTCGAGCACTGCGACAGCCTGGGCCGACTGGCCGGTCGCGCGCAGCGCGCGGCCATAGCGCACCGCATTGGCCATGTCGGTCGGCGAGGAGCGGTAGCGCGCGGCCAGTTGGTCGATCTCGCTGCGGGCCTGCGCCTGTGTGATGGGCTGGCTGATCGAACCGGTGACATCGCCGCCGGAGCGGCCGGTGAGCGTGCACCCGGCTGCGCCGAGGCCTGTGGCAAGCGCCACGGCAAGGCAGGTCAGACGGGAAAGGGAACGCGACATCATGAACCTCGGATCAGGCTAGCCCCGATCCAATGGTCATAGTCCGTTAACCTTAACGATCCGTTGAGACCCCTTCAGCGCCGGTTCGGCGGATTGGTCTGGCGGTTGCCGGCAGGCTGAGGCGCGACGATCCGCACGGCGGCATCCGCTGCCCGCTCGCCGGACGCCCAGGCGCCGCCCACCGTGCCCCACAGGCCATCGTCTGTCGCCTCACCGGCGAACAGCAGCCGTTGTCCCACCGGCTCGGCGAGCCTGAGGCGCTGCCCCGTCGCACCCGGCCCCGCCACCGACCAGGAACCGCGAATGAACGGATCGGTGGTCCATGACGTGACATGGATCTCGCCGAGAGCGCGGCGGGCGCGTGGCCCCAGTTCATTGCCGACGAATTCGGCAGCAAAGGCCTTCATCGCGGTCGGTCCCGCATTGGCGAGATCACGGGCGAACTTGCCGCCAATGTCGAGATACCACCAGTCCGAGCCGCCGATGCGGGCGAGCGGCTTGGCGGTCGCCGATGTGTCGGCCTTGACCACGAAGGGCTCATCGGGCTTCGCATCCATCGGATTGTCGGCAAGATGCACGATCAGGTGCTCATAGGCGCCGCAACCCAGGGCCTGGATCGCATCGAGCTGGCGCTTCGGGATCGCGGGCGCGAAGCGGATCACGTTGGAGGCCAGCACAGCCGTCGACACGGTGACGATGGCCACCCGCGCCTGGATCTTCCCCGACGGCGTTTCCACTGTCACGCCCCGACCGGACCAGTCGACGCGGGTCACCGCTGTCGACAGGCGCACAGGAAGGCCCTCGCCGAGTTTCTCGATCACTGCGCCATAACCCTGGCGGCAGAACTGGTCGCGCGTCTCCAGCGCATTGTAGAAATCGACGCAGGAGATTTCCGAGGTCTCCTTGCCGGAATCCCAGGCTCCCCGCAGGAACTCGATGGTCGGTCGCCAGTCGGCGAGGTCGGACGGCATCACCTCTGACAGCGGCACCTCGCGCCCAGCCTCGCCGGCATCAAGAATGGCCCGCTGGCTGCGCCGGAGCGCACCTGCAAAGCTCTCGCGCTCGCCCTCCCGCGGACCTCGGCCCTTGATCAGCAGGCGCGGCCGTTCGGGATCGTCATAGAGGTCGAAGCCCGCCGCCTTGGCCAGCGGCACGACGGGGTTGTCGGCGGGGGCATGGATCCAGTGGGCGCCGAGATCCATCGGCACGCCGAAAGTGACCACATCGGTATGGGCGCGGCCGCCGATGCGGTCCTTGGCCTCCACCACCACGACCGTGCGCCCGGCGGCCTTCAGCCGCCGCGCCGCGGCAATCCCGGCGGCTCCAGCGCCGATCACCACCACGTCCACATCAACGACCGGCGGTCGCGTCCCCTGGCCGAGCGCGGGCGCCGACAGGATCGTGGCTGTTCCGGCGATGAGGCCGCGGCGGGTCATCAAGCTTCCGTTCATCGTGCTTCGCGAATCCTGCTCATAACGGGTCCATATCACGGGCTCATTTCACCGGCGTTGCGCCACGGGCATCTTTCGTGAACCGCTTGGCAACGGATAGCGACCCACACTCAGCGTCCAAGAACGACAGTCCCTGGGGAGGGACATCATGGGAGAGAGATTGCTCGAGGCACTGGGACAGCGCCTCGCCGGATTCCTCGACAAGCGCACGCCGGGCTACCAGCCGACGACGCCGAGTGACCCCTGTGCGCTGCGCCAGGCGCTGCGCCCGGCCGACATCCTGCTGGTCGAAGGCGACACCCGCATTTCCGCGGTGATCAAATATCTCACCCAGTCCACCTGGTCGCATGCGGCCATGTATGTCGGGCCGATCGAGGGACGCTGCGAACCCGACGGCGAACCGCATGTGCTGATCGAGGCCTATCTCGGCGAGGGCGTGATTTCCGCGCCGCTGTCCAAATATCGCGACTTTCATACCCGCATCTGCCGTCCTGTGGGACTGACGAACGAGGACCAGAGCCAGGTTGTCAGCTTCGTCACCGCGCGCATCGGGCTCGACTACGATGTGAAGAACATCCTCGACATGCTCCGCTTCCTGGTGCCCCTGCCCGTACCGGTGCGCTGGCGCAGGCGGATGATCGCCTTCGGCTCCGGCGATCCGACCCGCGCCATCTGCTCGACGCTGATCGCCCAGGCCTTCGAATCGGTGCGTTACCCGATCCTGCCGAAGATCGAGCATGTTGCGAAGGAGGGCGAACAGCGCGTGCGCGGCAGGGCCGCTCGCCGCGAAGTGCTGCACATCCGCCACCATTCGCTCTACGCCCCGCGCGATTTCGACATCTCGCCCTATTTTGCCGTGGTGAAGCCGACCATCCAGCGCGGTTTCAAGTACAAGAAGCTGAACTGGGGCGACCTGCCGAGCGAGATGGAAACCTCGACCGGTTATGCGGAAGCGCCGCCGCTCAGCGACGTCGCCTGAGCGCTCTCACAGCAATCCGTGCTTCCTGAAGGCATCGGCCAGCGTCATGCCGCCCTCGATATCGGCGCGCATGTGCCGTTCGCCGGTGATCTTGCCAAGCGCGGTCGCCAGCACCGCGGCAGCGGCGCTGCGTGGCACCACCACCACACCATCGACATCGCCGACGATGATGTCGCCCGGCGCGATATCGGTCTCGCCGATGCGGATCGTCACGTCCTTCCTGGTCATCATGCCGCGGTGCTGCGTGTCGGCCGGCGAGAGCGCACCCGTGAACATGGGAAAGCCCATGGCGCGCACGGCCACCACGTCGCGGGCGGCGCCATCCGACAGGAAACCGGCAGCGCCAAGATAGCGCGCGCGGGTCGACAGGAGCTCGCCCCAGGGGCCGATTGCCAGATTGCCGCTGGTGCCCAGCACGCAGACCTCGCCGGCCTTGAGATCGTCGACCAGCGCAATCTCCAGATCGTAGATATTGGCTACGAAGCTGTTGATCGGCTCGTAGGAGCCGGTACGGGCTGGGCCGAACAGGACCGTGGAATCATCGGCCGGACGGATGTTCGGCGGCAGGATCTGATGGTGGAAGCCGTGCTGGTCCAGGGCGTCGGATACGGGCGCGGCAGCGATCAGCGGGCGGGCCTGTTCGAGAAGGGCGGTCAGCGTATCGGTCATGGGGAACTCTCAGCTCGTCCGTTTGCCCAGGAAATTGGCGACACCGGCGGCAAAGGCCGGCCGGGTGATGAGACCGATCTGGGTCTCGCGCTCGTCGTCGAGCTGGGCGTCAAGCTCGCGGGTCTCTGCGGCATCAAGAAGGCGGCGGATCTCGAAGAAGGTCTCGGCCGACCCTTTCGCCAACCGGCCGGCGATCATGCGGGCTGTCGCCAGGCACTCGGCATCGTCCACCACCTGCCAGATGAGGCCCCATTCGCAGGCCTTATCCGCTGGCAGCTTGTCGCCGAGCAGGGCCAGCGCCCTTGAGCGCGCCCGTCCGATGGCGCGTGGCAGGAACCAGGTGACGCCGAGATCGGGAACGAGGCCGAGCTGCGGCCCGAAGGTCAGCACGAAGGAGGCCGAACGCGCGGCCACCTGGATGTCGGTCGCCAGTGCAAGGCCGACGCCCGCGCCGGCGGCAACCCCGTTGATCGCCGAGACGGTCGGCTTGGGGAACCGGTCGATGGCCAGGATCAGCGGATTGTAGAGATCGCGCATGGCGGCATTGATCCCCTCCGCGCTCGGCACGATCCCCGCCAGATCCGCACCGGCGCAGAAGCCGCGGCCCTCGCCGGTGATGATCAGCGCCTTGACCGCCGGGTCCGCCGCGGCGCGCTCCAGCGCCGCAAGCGCCGCGCTGACCAGATCGTTGTTGAAGGCATTCAGCCGCTCGGGCCGGTTGAGCGTCAGGGTGGCGATGCCGTCCTCGATCGCATAGGTCGCAGCCTCGTTCATCGCTCGGTCCTTCCTGCCACGATGCCGGCTTCCAGGGCTGCGGCGATCTCGGTGTCGGTGAACCCTGCCGCGCGCAGGATCGCGCCCGTCTCGCTGCCGGGCACGCCTGCCATGGGTGGGATCGCCGTTGGTGTGCCGGAGAAGCGCGGCGCCGGCTTCGGCACCACGCCCTGGTCGCTCGGCTGGAACGTGCCGCGCGCCACATTGTGCCGATGCTGCGTCGCCTCGATCGGATCGAGCACCGGCGCGAAGCAGACATCGCCGCCCTCGAGCAGGGCCGACCATTCATCGCGTGTCTTGGAGCGGAACGTCGCGGTCAGCGCGGCCCTGAGATCCGGCCACATCGCCTTGTCCCATTGCTTGGTGAAGCGCGGATCGGTGAGGTTCAGCGACGACAGCAGCGCCGCATAGAACTGCGGCTCCAGCGACCCGATAGAGACATATTTGCCGTCGGACGTCTCGTAGACCCCATAGAACGGCGTCGCCCCGTCCAGCATGTTGGCCTCACGCTCGACCTTCCAGCGCCCAGCCCCGATCATGCCGAAGATCATAGTGCCGAGCACGGCCGCGCCATCGACCATGGCGGCATCGACAACCTGGCCCTTGCCGGTTGTCCGGGCGCTGAGGATCGCCGCGACGATGCCCAGCGCCAGCATCATGCCGCCGCCGCCGAAATCACCGACCAGATTGAGCGGCGCCGGTGGCGGACGGTCGGCCGGGCCGATCGGCCAGAGCATGCCGGACAGCGCGAGATAATTGATGTCGTGGCCGGGCGCCGAGGCGAGCGGCCCCTCCTGGCCCCAGCCGGTCATGCGGCCATAGACGAGCTTCGGATTGACGGCGAGGCAGGCGTCCGGCCCAAGGCCCAGCCGCTCGGCGACGCCTGGACGATAGCCCTCGATCAGCGCATCCGCGCCGGCGACCAGCCTGAGGACGAGATCGGCGGCGCCCGGTTTCTTGAGATCGACCGCGATCGACTTGCGGCCACGTCCGAGCGAATCCCCCGCGCCCCAGGGTGTGTTGCCCGCCCGGTCGACGCGGATCAGCTCGGCGCCGAGATCGGCCAGCATCATGCCGCAGAATGGTCCTGGCCCGATGCCGGCCAGTTCCACGATCCTCACGCCGGCGAGCGGCCCCTTGCCTGTCACGATCTTCCCCCCCATGCCGTCTTGTGCGGCTCCTGTCCCATGGTTGGAACGCTAGCATTCCTGTCAAGGCAATCGCCTTCCGTCATCCGGCCGATGCGCCGCGCCGTGGACCCCGCCGGACCGATTTCACGTTGCAATTTTGGCCTGAGCGTCCATCTATGCCTCGAACAACGCGCAAGCGCGGGCCCGTCGAGCGGCACGCCTGGGAGAATGATCGATGAGCGGCAATGGCGGAGCGAAAATCGGGGCTTCATTCGCGGGCGGCTATGGCGGCGGCATGGGCTCTGGCCTCGGCAGCGGCATGAGCGGCTTCGGCGCACCTGCCCAGCCCATGGCGGCGCCCGCCCCCGAGCCTGCGGCAGCCGGCGCTGAGGTCGAGGGCCTGATCAAGGACACCACGACCCGCGACTTCGTGAAGGACGTCATCGAGGAATCGAAGAACCAGCCCGTGCTGGTCGATTTCTGGGCGACCTGGTGCGGCCCCTGCAAGCAGCTCACCCCCGTGCTCGAGAAGGTCGTGAAGGCCTTCAAGGGCAAGGTGAAGCTGGTGAAGATGGATATCGACAAATATCCGGAAGTCGCCGGTCAGCTGGGCATCCAGTCGATCCCCGCCATCGTCGCCTTCGACAAGGGCCAGGGCATTGACGGCTTCATGGGCGCGCTGCCCGAGAGCCAGGTCACCGCCTTCATCGAGAAGCTCGCGGGCGGCAAGGCAGGCCCTGACATGACCGAAGCGCTGGCCGCCGCTGACGCGGCGCTGGTCGAGGGAGATGCGCCGGGTGCCGCTGGCATCTATGCGCAGGTTCTCGGCGTCGAGCCGGACAATCTCCATGCGCTGGCCGGCCTTGCCCGCTGCGCCATCGAGACCGGCGAACTGGAACAGGCCAAGGCGATCCTCGAGCAGGTTCCGGCCGGCAAGGAGAATGACAAGGCCGTGGTCGCGGCGAAAGCCGCCCTTGAGCTGGCCGAACAGGCCGCCGATCTGGGCCCCATCCATGAGCTGGAGCACAAGCTGGTGGCGAACCCCGCCGACCATCAGGCGCGCTTCGACCTCGCGGTGGCGCTGAACGGCGCCGGACGTCGCGACGAGGCCGCCGACCACCTGCTCGACATCTTCAAGCGCGACCGCACCTGGAACGACGACGGCGCGCGCAAGCAGCTGGTCCAGTTCTTCGAGGCCTGGGGACCGATGGACGAGGCGACCCTCGCCGGCCGCCGCAAGCTGTCGTCGCTTCTGTTCCGGTAAGAGGCGGGGCGAGCGGCCTGTGCTCGTCACCCCACCCCGATCTCGCTGACGCTCGATCGACCCTCCCCCTCCAGGGGGGGTGCACCCTGCGGCCGCCTGCCGATAGAAAAATGAAAGCAGTGGGCTCGCATTCAACCGGCGAGGTCGGGCCCCTTCACCCTCCCCTGGAGGGGGAGGGTCGGCGACTGAAGGTCGCCCCGGGTAGGGTGCCCAGCTCAGGGCTTCTGCGTCAGCCCCAGCCGCTTCGCCGCGATCCGGTCCAGCCAGCGATGCGGCAGGATCAGCGGCAAGAGCCAGTTGGTCAGCGGTGACGCCGTCACCGCATAGCGCACCTTGGGCTTGGCTGCGCTCAGCGCCTCGAACACGATAGCGGCGATCGCCTGCGCCGGCAGCGCATCCTTGGCCCGCGCCAGAACTTCCTTCTCGAAGCCCTCGATGATCGGCCCGTAGATGGTCGCCTTGTAGCGTTCGCGGTCGATGGCCGCCGACGACTTCTCCCAGATCGGCGTTGCCACCGGCCCCGGCCCGACGATCACCACGTCGACGCCGAACGGCATCAGCTCGCGGCGGAGCGCATGGCTCACCGCTTCCAGCGCATGTTTCGACGCGGCATAGCCGCCGACAAAGGGCCAGGCGAGCCGGCCCGACACCGACGACATCATGACGATACGGCCGGGCTTGCCGGCAAAGCCGGGCTCGGCGCCGACCAGTGGCCCGAAGGCCTGCACGGTCGCCACGACGCCCAGCACATTGACCCGGAGTTGCCGGTCGAGCTCGTCGAGCGGCTGGTTGAGCAGCGGGCCGGGCAGCGAAATCCCGGCATTGCAGACAAGGCCGTCAAGCGTGCGACCATCCAGTGCTGTCGCCACCTTCGCCGCCGCGTCCGACAGACTGCCAGGGTCGGTGACATCGGCAATCAGCGGCGTGAACAACTGGCCGAGGTCATTGTCCAGCCGCTCGGCATCGTCCATGCGCCGGACCGTTCCGAACACGCGCCAACCGCGCTTCACCAGATCGGCGGCAATCGCCTCGCCAATGCCGGTGGAAACACCGGTGATCAGGCAGGTCGGCGCGCTCATTCCGCGGCCTCGGACCGGCCGGGACCGCCAATGCCGTAGCGCTTGTCGATATAGTCGATGACCATGGCCTTGAAGTCGGCGGCAACCGTCGGACCGCGGAGCGTCGCGACCTTCTGCCCGTCGACGAAGACGGGAGCGGCCGGGTTCTCGCCGGTGCCGGGCAGCGAAATGCCGATATCGGCATGTTTCGATTCACCGGGGCCGTTGACGATGCAGCCCATCACCGCGACGTTCAGCGCTTCCACGCCGGGATAGCGCGTCTTCCACTCGGGCATCGAGGTGTGGATGAAGCCCTGGATGTCCTGGGCAAGCTCCTGGAACAGCGTCGAGGTCGTGCGCCCGCAGCCGGGGCAGGCGGCAACCAGCGGCACGAAGGTGCGGATGCCCATGGTCTGCAGGATCTCCTGCGCGACCTTGACCTCCAGCGTCCGGTCGCCGTTCGGCTCCGGCGTCAGCGAGACGCGGATTGTGTCGCCAATGCCGGCCTGCAGCACCACGCCGAGAGCTGCCGACGAAGCGACGATGCCCTTCGAGCCCATGCCGGCCTCGGTCAGCCCCAGATGCAGCGCATAGTCGGAGCGGCTGGCGAGGATCGAATAGACCGAGATCAGGTCCTGAACCGCCGAGACCTTGGCCGACAGGATGATGCGGTTCTTCGGCAGGCCGATCTCGACGGCACGCTCGGCGGAGAGCAGGCACGACTGCACCATGGCCTCATGCATCACGGCGCGGGCATCGAGCGGCGCGGCACTCTTCGCGTTCTCGTCCATCAGATGGGTGAGCAGCTCCTGGTCGAGCGAACCCCAGTTCGCACCGATCCTGACAGCCTTGCCGTGCTGGATCGCCTTTTCGACAATCATCGAGAACTGGCGGTCCTTCTTGGCCTTGAAGCCGACATTGCCGGGATTGATCCGGTATTTGTCGAGCGCCTCGGCGCAGGCCGGGTGATCGGTCAGCAGCGTGTGACCGATATAGTGGAAATCGCCGACGATCGGCACATTGACGCCCATCCGGACCAGCCGGTCGCGGATATGGGGCACGGCCGCCGCGCTCTCGTCGCGATCCACCGTGATCCGCACCAGTTCCGAGCCGGCGCGGGCCAGCGCCGCCACCTGGCGGACCGTCGCCTCGATATCGGCGGTATCGGTGTTGGTCATCGACTGGACGACGATGGGGGCACCGCCGCCGACCCGGACGGAACCGACATCGACACCGACAGTGGGGTGGCGCGGCTTGACGCCAAAAGCTTCGATCATGGAGCGGTCTCCGTCTCGCTGACCCTGCACATAAACCGCCGGGAAGGCCGACGCCAGCTTGTGCTGCCAGGCGTCGCCATTGGAGCCATCACGTGTGACGGCGCGATGCAACACCTCGATGACCTCACAAAATGCAACCTATGGTACCGGCATCTGCCCGCCTCAACACGAACTTAACGGAACATTCACTCTGTCTTGTTGTCCTTGATCCCAATGAAAACATGAGGGAATGCCGATGCTCGCTCTCAATCTCCGCGGCAAGCTGATCGCCGGCTTTGCCGCGCTGATCGCCATATCGGCAGCATCGGCTGGCTTTTCGCTGTGGAAGGCCGGCGACATCGCGGCAAGCGTCGACATGGTGGCGACGCAGCGCTCGCCCGCAGCGGTCCTCGGCGCGCGCATCGTGGCCAGCGTCAACCAGGCGCGCGTGATCGTCGCGGAACAGTTGATCGATCCCCAGCCGCAAAACCTGGCCGTGTGGGAACAGGTCTGGACCGACCTCACGCGCTCCCGCGACGAGATGGACCGCTATGCTGCCGGCTTCGTCTCCGCGGAGAACCGCGCGAAATGGCAGGGAATCCGCGCAGTCTTCGACGAGATGAAGGCGTCCCAGCGCCGCCTGATGAACCTCGTCGGCACCGACGAACAATATCCCGCACAGACCGCCTATGAGCGCGATGTCATGCCAAGGCTCCAGCCGCTGGAGCAGGCGCTCACCACACTGGTCTCGCGGGAGATCGACAAGGGCGCCGACGCTTCCGAGCAGGTCATGTCGATCCTGGTGACGCTACAGGCCCGCACGCTCTCGGCCGTGCGCGACCTGGGAAGCTACGTCCATTCCGGCCGCGACCAGGAAAAGACCCAGTACGAACAGTCCTGGTCCAAGGCGCAGGAACGGCTGAGCGATCTCTCCATTTTTGGCGGCACGCTCAACACGGAACAGAACACGGCGCTCGACAAGGTCCGCGCAGCCATGTCCGCCATCCGCGACGGCGCAACCGATGCCGTCGAATTGCGCGGCGAGGCCGGATGGAATGCGCCGCTCGCGCTGATGCGCACCGAGGTGATGCCCCTGGCCGACAAGATCCTCACCGCACTGGAAGGGCCGGCCGGATCGAACGGCCTGAGATCCGGCGGACTGATCGACGCCCAGATAGCCCTTCTCAACAGCGATGCCCGCTCGGCGGCGGAGCTCGCGACCGCCCTCTCGCTGATGCTGACCATCGCCGCGGGCCTGTCGCTGGCGGCCGGTCTTGCCATCGCCCTGGTGCTGGCGCGGATGATCGTCCGCCCGATCGCCGGCATGACGCTCGCCATGCAGGAGCTCGCATCGGGCCGCCACGAGATCGTCATTCCCGGCGCCGGCCGCAGCGACGAGGTCGGCGCCATGGCGGGCGCCATGGAGGTGTTCCGCGACACGATGGTGGCAGCCGAGGCCGCCCGCGCCGATCAGGATGCCCGCCAGCTGGCCGAAGCGGAAAGGCTGGCGCGGCGCAATCAGGTCGCCGAAGCCTTCGTCGTCAAGATGAGCGATCTCGCCGCCGGCTTCACCGGATCGTCCGGTCGCGTGGCACAGGCCGCGCGCGATCTGTCCGAGACCGCCGAACTGACGACCCGTCAGGCAACTGCCGTGTCTGGCGCCGCGGAAGAAGCCTCCAGCAATGTCGAGACGGTGGCCGCGGCCACCGAGCAGCTCGCCTCCTCCGTACGCGAGATCAATGTCCAGGTGGTGAAGTCGGCCGAGAGCGCCGACGCAGCCGTTGCTGACGCCAGGCGGACGGAAGCCCAGATCCGCGAACTCGCCTCTGCCGCCGACCGGATCGGCGACGTCGTCAACCTCATTCGCGCCATTGCCGACCAGACCAACCTTCTGGCGCTCAACGCCACCATCGAGGCGGCACGCGCCGGCGAAGCGGGTCGCGGCTTTGCGATCGTCGCATCCGAGGTGAAGAGCCTGGCCTCCCAGACGGCCAGGGCGACCGAGGACATTGCGCTCAAGGTCGCCGAGATCCAGAGCGCGACAGCCGACACCGTCGATTCGATTGCGACCATCGCCAGTTCGATCGATCAGATCCGGGCCATGACCATCGCGGTCGCCGGTGCGGTCGAGGAGCAGGGCGCGGCAACCTCGGACATTGCCGGCAATTGCCAGCGGACAGCGGCCGCTGCCAGTGGCGTCACCGGCACGATTGCCGAAGTCGGGCGATCTGCGGAAGCGACGGGCCTTTCGGCGTCAGGGCTGAACACGCTCGCTACCGATCTCTCGGATCACGCGGCCACCCTGCAGCACGAGGTCCAGTCCTTTGTCGACGCGCTGAAGGCGGCGTGAAGGCTGAAGCCTCTCCTGGTCATCGGACGCGCCGAGCTATGTTTGAGCCGTGATGACATCGCGAAGGATCGCATTCACTGCCTCGGGCCTCTCCAGCGGCACATAGTGACCACATTCCGGAACGATGTGCAGCGCCCCGTTCCGTGCCTGACTGGCCTGCACCATATTGGCATCCCGTCCAGGAGCACGGTCGTCCTCGCCTGTGACGAAGACCAGAGGCTGGCGACACTGCGCCAGCAGCCCATCCCGGCTTGGACGCGAATGGAAGGCGGTCACGCCCGCTTCGACATCGCGCGCGGTTTGGCGAAGCGCGATGCCCTTGGCCTGGTCGACGACATGATGGGGAGTAGCATCCGAAAACAACGGAGCCCAGAACGCTCTCCAGGCCGCTTCGAGTCCCTCGTTGCGCAGCAGGGATAGAGCCGCACCATGAAGCGCCGGATCTGGACGATGTTGGGCTTTCGTTCCGATCAGAACGAGGGCTGCAACCCTCTCGGGCGCGATAGCCGCGACTTCAAGTGCGCAGGAGCCACCGACCGAGCAGCCAACGACGATCATGCGGTCGCCCTTGACCAGTGACACAGCTGCGCGAGCCCATTGTCCGACGCTATCGCCCATTCCGTAGAGTGTCGGCGCGTAGGAGGGGTTTGGCAGGAATCTGCGCTGCGCATCCCACATCGAGCCATCGAGGGGAAGCGCATGCAGGAACAGGATGTCCATCTCGCTGCCTGATTGATACCGCTCAGGCGCAGTGCGCGCAGCGGCCGAAGATTTCGACGACCTTGGTGGTCGGCTTGAAATTCGCGGCGGCGGCGATCAGGTCGAGGTCGGCCTGCACCTTGGCGGCGGGGGCTTCCGAGACGCAGCCGCAGGCATCGCAGATCATGAACAGAACCAGGTCGGAATGCTCGTGGCGATGGGCGCAGGCGACATAGGCGTTGCGGCTCTCGATCCGGTGGGCAAGGCCCGCCTCCAGCAGGAATTCCAGCGCCCGGTAGACGGTGATCGGTGCCGGGCGGCGGCCCTTGGCGCGCTCCATCCGCTCGATCAGGTCATAGGCGCCGACCGGCGCCGGCGAACCCGCCAGATGTTCCAGCACCTCGCGGCGGATCGGCGTCAGCTTCAGGCGGCGCTCGGCGCAGCGCGCTTCTGCAAAGGTCAGCGCATCGGTCGGCGGATGGCCGTGCGCGCAGGCCTCGTGGTCATGGGCGTGGTGATGAGCCTTCGACATGTCCCGGTTTCGATTCCTGTTCGCCCTATGCTCTTATCACGAGCCCGTGCACGCCCAAAGCCGCGCCGCTTTTCGGCCCATGTTGCATTGCAAACCGCACGGGCTCATCAGATCGTGCCGCCCGCCTCATGCGAACGGCCCCGAGGCAGGAGATAGGTATCATGAACTTGCAAGGAAAGAGCGCTGTCATCACCGGCTCGACCAGCGGCATTGGCCTCGCCATCGCCAAGGCGCTTGCGGCCCAGGGCTGCGACATCATGCTGAACGGCCTGGGCGATGCCGGCGAGATCGAGCAGATCCGCTCGGGGCTTGAGAAGGAGAGCGGCCGTAAAGTGCTCTACAATGGCGCCAACATGATGAAGCCGGACGAGATCGCGGGCCTGGTGAAGGCCGCCGAAACCGGCCTGGGCAAGGTCGACATCCTCGTCTCCAATGCCGGCATCCAGCATGTCTCGCCGGTCGAGGATTTCCCGATCGACAAGTGGGACGCCATCATCGCCATCAACATGACCGCGACCTTCCATCTGGTGCGCGCGGCGGTTCCCGGCATGAAGGCGCGCAAGTCCGGCCGCATCATCAACATGGCCTCGGCCCATTCGCTGGTCGCTTCCCCGTTCAAGTCGGCCTATGTCTCGGCCAAGCACGGCCTGCTCGGCTTCACCAAGACCATCGCGCTGGAACTGGCCACCTTCGGCATCACGGCGAACTGCATTTCGCCAGGCTATGTCTGGACGCCTCTCGTCGAGAAGCAGATCCCCGACACGATGAAGGCGCGGGGCATGACCAAGGAGCAGGTCATGAACGACGTGCTGCTTGCGGCCCAGCCCACCAAGCAGTTCGTCCAGACCGAGGAGATCGCCGCCATGGCGCTCTATCTCTGCTCCGACATGGCCAAGAACATCACCGGCGCCAACATGGTGGTGGACGGCGGCTGGACCGCCGCATGACCGGGCGACGCGGCGTCAAGCGCATCAATCTGGCCCTGCAGGGCGGAGGCGCCCACGGCGCCTTCACCTGGGGCGTGGTCGATGCGCTGCTCGCCGATGGACGGCTCGTTATTGACGGAATCACCGGAGCCTCCGCCGGCGCGGTCAATGCCGTTCTGCTGGCCGGCGGGCTCGCCGAGGGCGGGCCCAAGGTCGCGCAGGACAAGCTCGCCTCGTTCTGGCGGGCCGCCTCGCTCGACGGCAAGATGCCGGAGATCCAGCGCAAGGCACTCGACCGGCTGTTCGCCATCGTGCCGTTCGAGGGCTCGCCGATGGAGGCCTGGCTCTCCTCCATGCAGCGCTTCTTCTCGCCCTATGACCTCAATCCCTTTGACATCAATCCGCTTGAGGACCTGATCCGCGAACACGTGGATTTCGAACAACTGGCCGCCCACAAGGCGCTGCAGGTCTTCATCTCGGCGACCAATGTGCAGACCGGCAAGCTCGCGATCTTCCCGCGCGAGAAGATCACGGCCAAAGCCGTGATGGCCTCGGCCTGCCTTCCCGCGCTGTTCAAGGCTGTCGAGATCGACGGCGTGCCCTATTGGGATGGCGGCTATATGGGCAATCCGCCGATCTTCCCGCTGTTCCGCACCACCGAGGCCGAGGACGTGATCCTCATCCAGATCAATCCGGTGGTGCGCCAGGAGAAGCCGACCTCGTCGCGCGAGATCATGAACCGACTGAACGAAATCACCTTCAACTCGCCCTTGCAGGCGGAGCTGCGTGCGGTGGAGTTCGTCGCCCGCCTCGTGCGCCAGGGCACCCTGCCGCACGGCCGCTCGTCAGGCCAATATCGCGAGGTGAAGATGCACCGGATCGCGCTGAGCGACGCCATGACCGATCTCACCGCCGGCTCGAAGGCGACGACCGACTATGACTTCCTGCTGCGCCTCGCGGATGCCGGGCGGACCGCCGGCGAGACCTTCCTGAAGGACCATTTCGCCGATCTCGGCGTGAAGGGCACGCTCAACCTGGAAGCCGAGATCGCGGCGGAATGGATGTGAGCGGACGCGGGATCAAGGCCTCGCGCTGACGCCGAGCAGTTCGGCGGCGCGGGCCACCGTCGCATCCTCCGATTCCACCGCCTGCCCATCTGCCAGCACGAGATCCCACAGCATCGCCACGATCCGCTGGCGTGCCGGCTCGTCGAGCGCGCGACGCAGCACACCGGTGAAGCGGACCATGTCGACTGTCTCCTGCTCCAGCCCGGTCGCGGCCTCGATCAGCCGGCGGGTGTCAGGCGGGGTCATGGCGAAGCCGGCGGACAGGATGGTTTCCAGCTTGGTCTCCTCAGCGGGCGTCACCTTGCCATCGACCGTCATGACATGGATGAGCAGGGCCGCGGCGGCCAGCCGGTAATCGCCCTCCTCGAAAGCCGGGGGGCTTTCGCCGGCGAGGTTCTGGATCAGGGCGAAGAAACTGTCGAGCATGGGGGAACTCATCCTTGGGCGCGTCATCATCGCGTTGCAGCACCGCCTCGCGCAAGCAATCCCTTGAGCCGCGCATAAGACCTCCTCGCCAATTGGACGGGGAACGGGTTGGCCCGCGGCCTCCGGCGCGCTAGGAGACGGCACCGCCTATCGCGGCTGAACGGAGAATGATCATGGCAATCGAGCGCAAGCACGTCGGCCCCCGCATGAGCGGCGCCGTCATCCACGGCAACACCGTCTATCTCGCCGGCCAGGTGGCCAAGGAAGCCGCCGGCAAGTCGGTGGGCGAGCAGACCAAGGAAATCCTGTCGATCATCGATGGCCTGCTGGCTGAATGCGGCACGTCGAAGCTGAACCTCGTCTCCACCAACATCTGGCTGTCGGACATGTCGACCTTCGCCGAGATGAACAAGGAATGGGACGCCTGGGTTGCTCCCGGCCACACCCCGGCCCGCGCCACGGTGGAGGCGAAGCTCGCCGCCCCCCAGTTCACCGTCGAGATCATGGTCGTCGCCGCCAAGTAAGCGGCTGACAGGCTTCGGGCGGGCGGCCTCAGGCCGCCCGAACGCCCTCGAGGAACGAGCGGATCTCGGTCTCGAGCTTCACCGCTTCCTCGCCGAGCCGGCCGGACAGCGAGCGCACGTCCTCGGCTGTCTTGCGCGCCGACTGGGCCGTGCCACCGACACGCACCATTGCATCGGCACCGCCATGGGTCTCCTCGGACGCGCGGTTGACCGCCTCCGCGATCGTCGAGACCGCGGCATTCTGCTCTTCCACAGCGGCCGCGACCGACGCCGCGATCTGGCGCATCTCGCCGATCACGGTTCCGACCTTGTCGATGGCATCGACCGCATCGCCCGAGGCTTCCTGGATTGCGCCGATCTGCGAGGCAATCTCCTCGGTCGCCTTGGCCGTCTGGGCGGCAAGCCCCTTCACTTCCGATGCCACGACCGCGAAGCCCTTGCCGGCCTCGCCGGCGCGTGCCGCCTCGATCGTGGCGTTCAGCGCCAGCAGGTTGGTCTGGGCGGCGATCGCCTGGATCAGGTTGACGACCTCGCCGATGCGGGTCGCCGCCTGGGCCAGCGATCCCATGGTCTGGGCCGTGCGCTCGGCGGCTTCCACCGCAGTGCCGGCGACCTCGGTCGATTTCGCGGCCTGCGTGGCGATCTCGGAAATCGAGGCTGACAGCTCCTCTGCCGCGGCGGCAGCCGAAGCCACCGAATGCGAGGCCTGTTCCATGGCCGACGAAGCGGTCAGGGTCTCGGAGGTCACGGCGCCGGAGGAAGTCTCCATGGCGTCTGACGCGCCGTCCAGCTGGCCCGAGGCGCCGCGCAGGGCATGGAGCGACAGGTCGGAGCTTTCCTCGAACGAGCGGATGAGCTGATCAACAGCCGTCGCGCGGCGGTTGCGGGCCTCCACTTCGGCGATCTGTTCGGCAGCGAGCCGCTCACGCTCAATGGCATTGTCGCGGAACACCAGAACGGCCCGGGCCATTTCGCCGAGCTCGTCGGTGGCATCCGTGGCCGGCACGGCAATCGACGTGTCGCCGCTGGCGAGACCGCGCATGGCACCGGTGATGCCGCTGATCTGCCGGGTGATGGACCGTCCGAGCACGAAGCCGACGAGGCCGCAGAGCAGGATGACCGCGCCGATGATGCCGAGCACCATCACCTGGGTCGATTCCTGCGCGGCGAGCCGCTGCTCGTTTGCCCGCGTCTTGCCGTCGTCGGCGGCGGAGACCAGCACGTTGGTGGTCTGGTCGAGACCGGCGAGCAGCGATTCCAGCGCCTTGACCGTCGTCTCGACCGTCTTGGAGCCCTCGACGAAGGCTTCCATGGCAGGCCAGTAGACTTCGCCAGCCTTCATCAGCTCCGTCTTCATTGCGGGCGCAATGACCGAGCGGGACACTTCGTTGATGAACTTGTTGCGCGCCTGCTTGAACAGTTCGAGATCCTGTTCGTTGCCGCGGATCATGAAATCCTTCTCGTGGCGCCGCATCTGCAGCACCTGCTCGAGAATACCGGCACCGTCGTCGAAATTCTGGGCGACCCGGCGCGCCAGAACTTCCAGCTGCTGGACCGATTCGTTCATGCGACCGGTGAGACCCGATGTCTCGTCGAGGCCGAGCGTTTCAATCGTCGACTTGACGAGATCGAAGGCCTGGCCGGCTTCAGCCAGTTGCTTCAAGGAGCGCTCGATATCTCCCGAGAGAGCGGCGGCCTGCGGCTTCCGCTGGGCCTCGCGCAGCGCCATCGTGGCGGCGACCCGCGCCTGGGCGAAGGCACCGGTCGCGCTGGTCGAGTAGCGTTCGGCGAAATCGACGGCGGTGAACCGCAGGTCGCGCACGCTGGCCCTGACCCGGTTCGCATCGGCCGCGAGGTTCGCGTAGCCGTCATAGGAATTGAACGCCGCGGAAGCGGCGCGCTCGCCGTACCAGGAGACACCCGCGGCAGCGAGGACGCCGGCGATCGGGAAGATCGCGAGAAGGGCAATGCGGACGCGAATCGAGAGGGCTGGCAGCAACGACATGGACACTCGATCCCAAAACAGATGTCAGAGGTCCGCAAGATTGCCGCGAAAGAGTTAAGGAAGCCCTAGTTCATTGCTATGCTGATTTGAATTGTACTGCCGGAGCAAAGCGTTAGATTCCGCAACGGAAAGCAGAAATCTGATCACTGGCTTTTCCTCGAGTAGCGACGACAACAGCAGAGGCGGTCGATCCGACCGGCGACCTTTTTCCCCGCCACGGCAGTGCCAGCCATCTGGCAGGCCTTCCCCGCGCGCCCAATGCCACCTAGGGTCGCGGCCCCCTGTCAGGTTGCCTCGATGTCGCGTCTCGTCCAGATCGCCCCGGCCATTTTCGTCTTCCTCTGGTCAACCGGCTGGATTGTCGCCGGCTTCTCCGCACGCCTGGCGGATCCGCTCTGGTTCCTGTTGCTGCGCTTTTCCATGGCGGCGATCATTGTCGCGCTGATCGCTTTCGTGATGAAGGCGCCATGGCCCGCCAGCCGCCGCGATGCCGCCCATGCCATGGTCTCCGGCGTGCTGCTGCACACGATCTATCTCGCCGGCGTCTGGTGGGCGGTCGCCAACGGCGTGCCCGCGGGCGTCTCGGGGATCATGGCGGGACTGCAGCCGGTCCTCACCACCCTGCTCGCGCCGAGCCTTGCCGGCGAATATATCGGAAGGCGGCAGGTGGCGGGCGTGGTGCTCGGCTTTACCGGGGTCATCCTGGTGCTGATGCCGAAGATCGTCGGTGTCGATCCATCGGCCCTGCGGGCCATTGCCCTGCCGCTCGGGGTCAATCTGTTCGGCATGGTCGCCGTCACGCTCGGCACCTTCTACCAGAAGCGCTTCGTCTCCGGCGGCGACCTGCGCACCACCACCGCCTGGCAATATGTCGGCGCGGCGCTCACCACTTTGCCGCTGTTCCTGCTGTTCGGCGAGGCGCGCGCCGAATGGAATCTGACGCTTGTCCTCACCATGGCCTGGTCGGTGCTGGCCCTGTCGGTGGGCGGGATTGGCCTCTTCCTGTTCCTCATCGCGCGCGGCGCCGTATCGCGCACAGCGGCCTTCATCTACCTGGTACCAGCGGCCTCCGCCCTGATGGCCTATCTGATCTTCGGCGAGACGCTGACGCCTGTTCAGCTCATCGGCATGGCCGTCACCGCCACCGGCGTCTGGCTCGCGACGCGCCCGGCCTGAGCCAAAAGCCGCATCGGCCTTTAGCGGCATTGCATCGCAGCAGCACTGCGGTATTTTGCATTGCAGCATGAGAAGATCTCGTCACGGAGACGCCCGATGAGCCCCGCCCTTGCCGTCAAGGACAATGCACCGCCGCTGGCAGACCTCGCCCAGGGCGCCGTGATCGCCGTCGACGCCATTCTCGCCGATGCTACCGCCGCGGTCAGGGCGCTGGTCACCGAGAACGGCCGCATCTCCAACGCGGCCATGGAACGCGAGCAGCGCGCGACCCACGGCCTGTCCTGGCTGGCGACCTACGTGGAAAGCGTCCGCCAGCTCGCCTCCTATGCCGAGCGCCTGGGTGCCACTGGCAAGTTCGGCGAGATCGAGGAGCTGATCGTCCGCATCGGCCTTGGCGAATATTGCAGCCAGATTCTCGGCGGCATCCCGATGAGCCAGGGCGAGACAGTGCGCCCGGTCGATCTCGGCTTGTCGGCGTCCGACATCGCCCGCCGTTTCGCAGACCCGGTCGATGCGCTGATTGCGACCGGCAACACCGCCGCCAATCGCGCAAGGCTGGCCGTCCTCGTCCAGGAACGCGAGACATCCGGCCATTTCGGCGAACCGGCCATCGACGAGACGCTGGAGCAGATCCGCGACGAGATGCGCAAGTTCGCGCTCGCCGAGGTCATTCCCTTCGCCCACGAATGGCACCTGAAGAACGAATACATCCCGATGGATGTCATCGCCAAGCTGTCCGAGCTCGGCGTGTTCGGCCTGACATTGCCGGAAGAATTCGGCGGCATGGGCCTCGGCAAGGAATCCATGTGCGTCGTCTCCGAGGAGCTGTCGCGCGGCTATATCGGCGTCGGCTCGCTCGGCACCCGCTCGGAGATCGCCTGCGAGCTGATCCTCGCTGGCGGTACCGAGGAGCAGAAGGAGAAGTGGCTGCCCAGGATCGCCTCCGGCGAGATCTTGCCGACCGCAGTCTTCACCGAGCCCAATACCGGCTCCGACCTTGCGTCCCTCAAGACCCGCGCGGTCAGGTCCGGAGACGTCTACAAGGTCTCCGGCAACAAGACCTGGATCACCCATCCCGTCCGCGCCGACGTGATGACGCTGCTCGCCCGCACCAATCCGGATGAGCCCGGCTACAAGGGCCTCTCGATGTTCCTCGCGGAAAAGCCGCGCGGCAGTGACGAGAACCCCTTCCCCGCTCCCGGCATGACCGGCGGCGAGATCGAGGTGCTCGGCTATCGCGGCATGAAGGAATACGAGATCGGCTTCGACGGCTTCGAGGTGAAGGCGGAGAACCTGCTCGGCGGCGTCGAGGGCCAGGGCTTCAAGCAGCTGATGCAGACCTTCGAGGCAGCCCGCATCCAGACGGCCGCCCGCGCCGTCGGCGTGGCGCAGGCCGCCATGGACCTGGGCCTTCGCTATGCCCAGGAGCGCATCCAGTTCGGCAAGCCGCTGATCGCCTTCCCGCGTGTTGCCGACAAGATCGCCATGATGGCGGTCGAGGTGATGATCGCGCGCCAACTGACCTATTACGCCGCACGCCAGAAGGACCACGACCGGCGCTGCGATCTGGAAGCCGGCATGGCCAAGCTGCTCGGCGCCCGCGTCGCCTGGGCCGCCGCCGACAACGCTCTGCAGATTCACGGCGGCAACGGTTTCGCGCTGGAATATCCGGTCAGCCGCGTGCTCTGCGACGCGCGCATCCTCAACATCTTCGAGGGCGCGGCCGAAATCCAGGCGCAGGTGATCGCCAGGCGCCTGCTCGACGGCAGCAACTGAGCAAGCGCTGACGCGGCCGGTAATGATGCCGGCCGATCGCCGCAACAATCCAGCAATGCTGGAGATCCAACCTTGCCAAGGGGCGGGCCTGAGGGCACCGGCCCATGGGGGCACATCATGTTGCGCTATGCCGCGGCCGGATCGATTTCGGCCTATCAGAAATGGCTGTCGCCCCGTAAGGGCTATTGCTGCGCCTATGGTGTTGCCACCGGACGCTGGACCTGTTCGTCCTACGCCAAGAAGGTCGTGACGGAGCGTGGGACGCTGGCGCTCGCGAAGGCGCTGCCCCGCCAGTTCGCCCGCTGCCGGAAGGCTCACACCGCCCTGCTGGCCATGGCGGCGGCCGGCATTGCGGGCATCACTACACTCGGGTCGGAAGAGGCAGGCGATGCCGAGGCCGGGGAGAAAAAGCCCGAAACCAAGAAGGCCGAATCCAGCTGGTGGGGGGACGGCGCCTGCGCCGTCCTGGAAATCGCGTCCTGCCTGCCCTGCGACGGCCTGTAAGGCCCTTAGGCCTTCTTGACGAATTCGGTCCTGAGCACGAGGCCCTTCACCTTCTCGTAGCGGCAGTCGATCTCATCCTCGTTGTCGGTGAGCTGGATCGACTTGATCAGCGTGCCCCGCTTCAGCGTGACATTGGCGCCCTTGACCTTGAGGTCCTTGATGAGCGTGACGGAATCGCCGTCCTTCAGCTCGGTGCCGTTGGAATCCTTGACCTTCATGGCGCGTTGTCCTTCTTCGTCCGGTGGTGCCGAACCCTCCGGGGGAGCAGGGCTTGCGAATCGTCATTTCGCTGGCTGGCCGCTCCTATAGCGCTGAATGATCTCGCGGTCTTCCGGACTGGCCTTCTCCGCCCAGGCGGCGATGGCGGGAGCCGCCGCTGCCTGCAACGCCGCGACCAGGTCCGGCGCGATCGGTGACGTGATGGTCATGCC
Organism: Phreatobacter aquaticus; assembly: GCF_005160265.1. Lineage (NCBI taxonomy): Bacteria > Pseudomonadati > Pseudomonadota > Alphaproteobacteria > Hyphomicrobiales > Phreatobacteraceae > Phreatobacter > Phreatobacter aquaticus. The sequence continues at coordinate 712,899 of NZ_CP039865.1, forward strand.
ATTTTCGCGCATGGTGGCATAGTTCGCCTCGACGCGGCCGGTCATCGCGGCCCATTGCCGCTCGGAAACCTCGCGGCCGATCTGCTCAAGTGCCGAGCGCGTCTCGGGATCGAGCCTGTTCCAGGCATCGAGGTTGATCGTGCCGAAGGACAGCGGGATCGCGTAATTGATGGCGGCGAAATGCGGCAGGAAGCGCCACAGCTTGCGGCCGGCACCGCCATCGCCCGACGACAGAACCGCATCGATGGAGCCCGCGGTCAGCCGCGGCTCGACATCGGCAAAGGAGATCACCTCGGCCGATGTGGCGATGGAGCGGAACAGCGCCGTGCCGGTCGTGTCATAGGTGCGCACCCGCAGCGCCTTCAGGGCGGCAAGCCCATCGACCGGGCGCACCGTCCAGAGCCCCGAGGCCGGCCAGGGCGAGACGAAGAGGAGCTTCTGGTTGCGCCTGGCGAAGGCCGTCTGATAGCGCGCCTCTGCCAGTTCCAGCAGCCGCCGGGCATCGGCGATGGTGGGGGTCAGGAACGGCAGCGAGGGAATGGCCAGCGCCGGGTCGAGATCACCGATCGCGCCGCCGAACGTATTGGCCATGGCGACCCGCCCCTCGGCGACCGCCGCGACCTGGTCACGCGAGCGCAGGCCCGAGGCGGCGTTCGGAACGGGCCGGACGACCAGCCTGGCTGACAGCCGCGCCGCCACCAGATCGGCAAAGGCCTTGTCGGCCTCGCCCGGCAGCGAGCTGGCGGGGTACTCGTTGACCAGGTCGAAGGTGGCCGGCTGGGCCGCGGCGGCAACAAGGCCACCAAGGATCAGGACAAGGGTGGCGGTGAACCGGCGCAGCATCGACATGCACTCCTCAAGACATTGCCCGAAGAGTGATGCATGCGCCGGGCCAAACTCAATACGCGTTGCCGCGCACGGCCGCCTCTATCAGTCGTTCGCGCCGCGCAGCGCCCGGTCGATGTCGGCGTAAAGGTCATCCACCGCCTCGATGCCGACCGACAGGCGCAGCAGATCGGTCGGGCAGGGCGAGCCCGCGCCCTCGATGGAGGCGCGATGCTCGATCAGGCTCTCGACGCCGCCGAGCGAGGTCGCCCGCTTCCACACGGCCACGCGCGCCGCCGTCGACACCGCCGCCTGTTCGCCGGCCTTCACCCGGATCGACAGCATGCCGGAGAAGCCGCCCTGCATCTGGCGCACGGCCAGCGCATGCTGCGGATGCGTCGTCAGACCGGGATAGAGCACGTCGGCGACCAGCGGATGCGCCTTCAGCTTCTCGGCGAGCGACAGCGCGGCCTTGGCCTGCGCCTCGGCGCGCACATGCAGGGTGCGCATGCCGCGCATCAGCAGGAAGGCCTCGAACGGGCCCAGGATCTGCCCGTGCATAGACCGCACGCGCCGGACCTTCGCCCAGAAATCGTTGGCTTCGCGGGTGACCAGCGCACCGGCCACCACGTCCGAATGGCCGTTGAGATACTTGGTCGCCGCATGCATGACGATATCGGCGCCAAGTGTCAGCGGGCGCGTGAAGACCGGCGTGGCGACGGTCGAATCGACCGCGCAGATCGCGCCGGCGGCATGGGCGATCTCCGAGATCGCGGCGATGTCGGCGAGCGTCCACAAGGGATTGGACGGCGTCTCCAGCCAGATGAGCTTGGTCTTGCCCGGCTGGACCGCGGCCTTCACCGCAGCAAGATCGGCGGTGTCGACGAAACTCGTCGTATAGCCATAGGTCGGCGCATCGTTCATCAGCCAGTTGCGCAATGCCCAATACATGATCGTCGGCGCGATGATATGGGCGCCAGCCGGCAGCGCCATGATGACGGCGGTCGCGGCCGACATGCCGGAGCCGAGCACCATCGCCTCCTTGCCCTCTTCCAGCATGGCCAGCACAGCTTCCGCCTGCTTGACGGTCTGGTTGTCCGGCCGGCCGTAGACGAAGCCGTTGCGATACTGATTGTCGGGATCGCGGATATAGGTCGTCGCCACGTGGATGGGCGTCACCACACCATGGGTTTCCGGTTCCTCCCAGCCGAGCGCCTGGGCGGCGAGCGTGCGGGGCTGGAGGCCCGAAGGCTTGGACTGGGTCATGGTTCTGGTTCCCGAAGGTCTGGGCGGCGCGCGCGGCGCTCCACTCTCACATCTGAGACTACAAATCTCACATCGTGGAATCAAGCCGCAACGAGGAGGATGACAGTTCCGGGGCGGAGCGGCTAATCTTTCCGCCCATGTTCCTCCCCCTCGCCGACGACAATCCCCACCGCCGCATCACGGCTCCCTATGTCACCTACGCGCTGATCGCGGCCAATATCACGGTCTTCCTGACGACCACGGCGCTGGTCCCGGGCGCGACAGCCAATGCCAATGCGCTGGGCCTTGGATTGATCCCCGCTGTCATCACCGGCAAGGCATCGCTGGCGGTCGACCTGGCTCTTGTCTCGCCCTGGCAGACCTGGCTCACCTACATGTTCATGCATGGCGGCTGGATGCATCTCATCGGCAACATGCTGTTTCTCTGGGTCTTCGCCGACAATGTCGAGGACGCCATGGGCCATGTGCGGTTCCTGGCCTTCTACCTGATCTGCGGGTTTGCCGGGGCCGCGGCCCATCTCCTGATGAACACTGCCTCGCAGGCCCCGCTGGTCGGCGCATCCGGCGCCATATCCGGCGTGCTGGCGGCCTATCTCCTGCTGTTTCCCCATGTCCGTGTGTTTGGACTGGCGCTCAACATTGTCCCGGTCTCGATCCCCGTCTGGCTGGCGCTTGGCGCCTGGATCTGCCTCCAGATCGTGCATCTCGTGACCTCGGTCGGCGGCGACACGGCCTGGTGGGCCCATGTCGGCGGCCTGATCGCAGGTGCCGCCCTGGTCGCCCTGTTCAAGGCGCCCGATGTCCGATTGTTCAATCCCCGAAGGACGCTCATTGTCACGACGCCGAGGCTGCCGCTCCGACGCAACCCATTGCGCTGAGCGGCGTTGCAAACCATAACCATTTACCGGTCGCCAAATCTGCAGGACCATGTCCGCTCTTTTTGCACGCCTTTTTGCCACGGTTTCGCCCGAAGCTGGCCAATCCCTGGCCCCAGGGCTGACGCTTCCATGCCGGTCTGGTCTGGATGTCAGCGCGCCGGTTGGAGACGACGGCGCCGATATGCCAGGCGGCTTCGCCCGCCTGACTGGCCTATACTGACCAACTGAACGTCAAGGACCGCTTGTGGACGTCGCACCGCTCGTCTCCGCCTTCCGCTACCGCTACCATGTGCTGGATGCCTATGGGACGCGGCTCGGCGGACTTGCGCGACCTGCAGCCTCCATCGAGGAAGCGTTGCGGAAGGCCGCGGCCGATCTGAAGCTGACGGCCGACCCACCGTCTGAACTGCGCCGGCGTGCCGCCGAGATCAACAGCGAGACCCGGTCAGCACTGCGCGACGCCATCGCCCGTGCCGAGAACGACCTCGCCATCGCGATCACCCGCTACGGCACCGATATCGGCGCACCGGATGTCGGGCCGCATATCGAGATGCGCACCACGCTCGACGGCATCGACCGCTCCTACCGGGCGATGGATCCCGAGCCCCATGATTTCGATGGCTGGTACGACCAGCTCGATGCCCAGATCGGCCATATGGCCTCGCTGGAGACGCTTGAGCGGGAACTTGAGACAACGCGCAATGGCGGCCAGAAGGCGGTCAAGCTGCCGGATGCCTCGCCCGGCCGGCTGAAATGGTTCCTGGTCGCCATGGTTCTGGCGGCACTTGCGGCGCTCGGCATTGCCGTCTTCACAACGATGAACCTGGGCAATGTCGCAGCGACCCTGCCGCAGCCGGGCCCCGAAGCCCCGCGCGTGGTTCGCACGGTGCCGATCATCGTCACGCCGCCGCCGGAAGCCGTCGTCACCCAGCCTTGCCGGACGCTGGAGGTGGAGATTGCGGCCGAGGGCGCGAGCCTGCTCGATGCGCCGCTCGGCGGCCAGCCGATCGTGCGGCTGGAGCCCGGCGAGAAGGTTCAGGTGAAGCAGGTCATCGACATGCCGAGCGGCCGCCTGATCGAAGTCGACGTGCCGGCGCGGACCGCGCATGGCTTCATCGGCGAACGCGAGGCGCGCCTGCCGGTGATGACCTGGAGCTGCAACTAGGTCGTCGAACTAGGCCGCGATCTCGTCCATGGCGCGGGCAAGCTTGATGTCGAGCTCGGTCACGCCGCCCGCATCATGGGTGGAGAGCGTCACCTCAACCTTGCTGTAGACATTGGTCCATTCGGGATGGTGATCCATTCCCTCGGCCACCAGCGCGGCGCGGCTCATGAAGCCCCAGGCTTCCGAGAAATTGCGGAACTTGAAGACCCGCGTGATCGCGTCGCGGCCATCGACCTCGACCCAGCCATGAAGCGAGGCGAGAGCGGCGGAACGCTTGTCGGGTGTCAGCTTGGCAGCCATGGCGTCTGGTCCCTCTTTCGGCCGCGGATCATGCCACAGACCTTGATGAATGAAGAGCGGGCCGGCGCGGGAGCGCCGACCCGCCACGTTCGCGTCGGAGGGGATGACCGAACGTATGACCACGAACCAACAAGTCCGTGGCGCTCGTTGTCGACCGAATGACGCGCCCCGGGGGGCTGGGGGGCTGAAGAGTCCGGAGCGGACACCGGCCAGACGACGAGACAACGAGGGGAAGGGTCGCGCCGCGTCTTGGCCCCACGGGGGCCGAAATGGGGCCGGACCATGGCGTCGATGACGCTCCCGTGAAGGCTGCTTCCTGCTGCCTGCAAGGCTCAGGCAGGCGGCTGGCTCACCGGCAGGATGAGCGGGTCATGCCCCGTCGCCTTGAGGAAGGTCACCAGATCGGCGCGGGCGATGCTCGTGGTCGCCGTGTTCTCGAGCGGATGATAGTTGAGAACCTCGTGTTCCATCATCGCCTGATCGAGCACCACCGTGACCCGGCCACCAGGATCGGCGATGGCGCCGAACGGCGTCACAGATCCGGGCTTCACGCCCCAGACCTCTTCCAGCAATTCGCCGGAGCCGAACGACAGCCGGCCATTGGCACCGATCACCTCATGAAGGCGCTTCAGGTCGATGACCGCCGACCCCAGGGCGACGACCAGGAACAGCCGGCTCTTCTTGTCCTTGAGGAACAGGTTCTTGGTGTGCCCGCCAGGTATCGTGTCCTTGACGTGCTGGCTCTCCGCCACCGTGAACACCGCCACATGCTCGTGGGTGGTGGTGGCGATGCCGAGGCGGTCAAACGTGGCGAACAGGTCGGCGCGGCGGGCTGCGATATCGGTCATGACAGAGGCAATGCGGTTAGCGGGCAAGCGCGGTGCGGATCAGCTTCAGGGCATCGTCGCTCGCCCATTCGGCCGGGCCGGAAATATGGCCGAGTTCGCAGCCATTGCCGTCGATCAGAAGGGTCGTCGGCATGCCGAAGGCCCGCCCGACAGCCTTCAGATCCTGGAACACCTTGCCGGACACATCGGAATAATGCGCCATGTTGCGGATGCCGGTGTCGCGCAGCCAGGTTTCGGCGCGCTCGGGATTGCGCGTGTCGATATTGATGGCCACCACCTCGAACTTCTCGCCGCCGAGCGTTGCCTGCAGCTTGTCGAGCGCCGGCATCTCGTGTCGGCAGGGCGCACACCAGGTCGCCCAGAGGTTCAGGAGGATCGTCCGGCCGCGGAAATCAGCCAGGGTCAGGTCGCGGCCATCCGGCGCCTTGAAGCGCAGATTGGTGGCAAGCGCCGGCGTTTCCGTCACCCGGAAGGCGGCAACTTCGCCATGGGCGAGCGGCGACATGGCGGTCGCCACCGGCTTTGCCGCCGCGCAGGCCGCAACAGCCGGATTGCTTGAGAGGCCTCCCGTCCAGTAGAAGGCCGCAAAGCCCGCGCCAAGGCCGATGAGGCCGGTCACCAGGACGATCGCTTTGGCACGGGACAACACGGCACAACCTTTCGAGGACGAGACCATGACCAGCGGCAGTTCAGACGGCAATGCCATGTGGGGTGGCCGCTACGCCACCGGACCTGCCGCCGTGATGGAAGACATCAACGTCTCCATCGAATTCGACAAGCGTCTGTATAGGCAGGACATCGCCGGCTCGAAAGCCCATGCCCGCATGCTGGCCGCTCAAGGCATCGTGAGCGCCGCTGACGAATCCGCGATCCAGAAGGGTCTGGACCAGGTTCTGGCCGAGATCGAGGGCGGCACGTTCACGTTCAAGCGGAGCCTCGAGGACATCCACATGAATGTGGAGGCGAGGCTTGCCGAGATCATCGGAGCGCCCGCCGGCCGGCTGCACACCGCCCGTTCGCGCAATGATCAGGTCGCAACCGACTTCAAGCTCTGGGTGCGCGACGCCGCCGACGGGCTCGATGCCCAGTTGAAGGACCTACAGAAGGCACTGGCCGAGAAGGCGCTGGCGGAAGCCGCCACCGTCATGCCCGGCTTCACCCATCTCCAGGTCGCCCAGCCCACCACCTTCGGCCATCACCTCATGGCCTATGTCGAGATGATCGGCCGCGATCGCGGCCGGCTCGCCGATGCCCGCAAGCGGCTGAACGAAAGCCCGCTCGGTGCCGCGGCGCTGTGCGGCACGTCCTTCCCGATCGACCGCCACATGACCGCCAAGGCGCTGGGCTTTGACCGCCCGACCGCCAATTCGCTGGATTCGGTCGCCGACCGCGACTTCGTCATGGAAGTGCTCTCGACTGCCACGATCACCGCCGTCCATCTGTCCCGCCTCGCGGAAGAGATCGTGATCTGGTGCTCCTCGCCCTTCTCCTTCGTGAAGCTGTCGGATGCCTTCTCCACCGGCTCGTCCATCATGCCGCAGAAGCGCAATCCCGACGCTGCCGAACTGGTGCGCGCCAAGGTCGGCCGGATCCTCGGCGGTTTCACCGCCATCGTCGTGGTGCTGAAGGGCCTGCCGCTGACCTACCAGAAGGACATGCAGGAAGATAAGGAGCCCGCCATGGACGCGCTGGCCTCCCTGTCGCTGGCGATCGCGGCCGCCGCCGGCATGGTCCGCGACATGACGGCCCAGAGCGCCAACATGAAGAAGGCGGCGGGCCAGGGCTATTCGACCGCCACCGACCTTGCCGACTGGTGCGTGCGCAGCCTCAACATCCCGTTCCGCGACAGCCACCACATTGCGGCGCGCAGCGTGGGCCTCGCATCCGAGAAGGGCGTGCCGCTGCACAAGCTGTCGCTCGCCGATTTCCAGAGCGTCGAGCCGCGGATCACCGAGGGCGTCTATTCGGTCCTGTCGGTGACGAAGTCGGTGGCGAGCCGCCTGAGCTACGGCGGCACGGCGCCGAAGAACGTCCGCGCCCAGGCCAAACGCTGGTTGAAGAAGCTCGGCTGACGCTAATCAGGCCGGCGGCACTTCCGCCGGCAGCTCGTACCAGTCGCCTTTCGACTGGGTCCAGATGTTCTTCATGACATGCAGGCCGGTGGGCGGATCGATCACGCCCATCGACACCATCAGCCGGTCCGACCCGAGATTGTCCTTGAACAGGCGGCTGGCGCAGGTGGTGCAGAAGCCACGGCGCGCCTTGTCGGACGAGGCGTACCAGGCAAGCGTCTCGTCGGCGTCGAACACCACGGCGTCGCGGGGAGCGGCTGCCATGGCGTTGTAATTGCCGTGCATCTGCTGGCAGTCGCGGCAATGGCACAGGATCGCGCCGGCAACCGGTTGGGTGATCCGGAAGCGCACGCCCCCGCAATGGCATCGGCCGGTCATCTCGGTCATGTCTTGCCTCCCTGGGAACAGTGCGGTCATTGTTCCGGTGAACTGACCCAAGGGCAAGAACGGTCCTACGCGTCAGATACTGACACCGGTGTGAGCACCATGGCCGAATTCGCCTTCGCCGACGAACGCCATTCCTGTCCGCTGCAGCTCGGCCTCGCGCTGCTGGGCGGCCGCTGGCGAACCCTCATCCTTCACCATGTCGGCCTTGGTCAGCACCGGTTCGGCGAGCTTGGCCGGGCCATCGACGGCATTTCCGAGCGGATGCTGGCGCGCGAACTGAAGGCGCTGGTGCGCCTCGGCTTCCTCGAGCGCGAGGCCTTTGCCGAGATCCCGCCACGCACCGAATATCGCCTGACCGAGCTCGGCCGCGAGGCGCGCAGCGCGCTTGAACCGCTGCGGCGCTGGGGGCTGCGCTTCAAGGTCGAGGATTAAGCGGAAATATGCCGCAACCGATCGAACCTTATCCGTCGCCAACACCACCCATGGTCACTTCGCAGCACATCGCTGCGGGGCTTGAACCGGGGAGGCGACCATGTTTGCGATCATCGACATTCGAAAGTCGGCTCTCACCTTGCTTGGCGCCGCAGCTTTGTCCCTTGCCGGCATGGTCGCCTCCTCGGTTCACGCCTCGCCGCTGGCTGCCGGAATGCGCACCGCAGCTGAGACGAGCCTCGATCTGTCCGGCTATGGCGCGGCGCAGGATGGCCAGAACCACCACCGCCTGACCCGCCCCGCCAATCGCTTCCAGGGCTTTGTCGGTTCGGCCGATCAGCGCCCGGCGATCGTCCAGGGCCGCTAAGATCCAAGCCCTCAACGCAAAAGGCCGGGCATGAGCCCGGCCTTGCGTGTTCCATCCGAAACCAGGCTCAGAGGCCGAGCTTCTTCTTCCGCTGGCCGAGCGTGCGCAGGCGCAGCGCATTCAGCTTGATGAAGCCCGCGGCATCGCGGTGGTCGTAGGCAACCGCGCCTTCCTCGAAGGTCACCAGGTCCTGATCGTAGAGCGAATAGACGCTCTCGCGGCCAATGGTGATGACATTGCCCTTGTAGAGCTTCAGCCGCACCGTGCCGGTGACGAATTCCTGGCTCTTGTCGATCAGCGCCTGCAGCATCTCGCGCTCGGGCGAGAACCAGAAGCCATTGTAGATCAGCTCGGCATATTTCGGCATGATCTCGTCCTTGAGATGCGCCGCGCCGCGGTCGAGCGTGATGCTCTCGATGGCACGATGCGCCATGGCGAGGATCGTGCCGCCCGGCGTCTCGTACATGCCGCGCGACTTCATGCCGACGAAGCGGTTCTCGACGAGGTCGAGGCGGCCGATGCCGTTGATCTTGCCAAGCTCGTTGAGCTTGGTGAGGAGCGTCGCCGGCGACATGGCCTGGCCGTTGATGCCGACGGGATCGCCTTCCTTGAAGTCGATCGTGATGACCGTCGCCTTGTCCGGCGCGCTCTCCGGGCCATCAGTGCGCGAATAGACGTAATCCGGCACTTCCTGCGCCGGATCCTCCAGCACCTTGCCCTCGGACGAGGCGTGCAGGAGGTTGGCGTCGACCGAGAACGGCGCTTCACCGCGCTTGTCCTTGGCGATCGGGATCTGGTGCTGCTCGGCAAACGCGATCAGCTGCTCGCGCGAACGCAGGTCCCACTCGCGCCAGGGCGCGATGATCGTGATGTCGGGCTTCAGCGCGTAGTAGGACAGCTCGAAGCGAACCTGGTCATTGCCCTTGCCGGTGGCGCCATGGGAGACGGCATCGGCGCCGACCTGCTCGGCGATCTCGATCTGGCGCTTGGCGATCAGGGGACGGGCAATCGAGGTGCCCAGCAGATAGAGGCCCTCATACATCGCATTGGCGCGGAACATCGGGAAGACGTAGTCCTTCACGAAGGTCTCGCGCAGGTCGTCCATGAAGATGTTCTCGGGCTTGATGCCGAGCAGCAGCGCCTTGTCGCGCGCCGGTCCCAGCTCCTCGCCCTGGCCGAGATCGGCCGTGAAGGTCACGACCTCGCAGCCATAGGTGGTCTGCAGCCACTTCAGGATGATCGAGGTGTCGAGGCCGCCCGAATAGGCGAGGACGACCTTCTTGACGGCTTTCTGCGGGGCCATGGCTTGATATCCAGCACGAAGAACGAATGAGGAAGCGACGACTTACGGGAGAGCGCGAAACCGCGCAAGCGTTCAGGCCTTGCGGCGGATCAAGCCGGTCAGCCGGGAGCCCAGTGCCGCGAGCCCGGCGGCGGCCCGCTGCTCGTCCGGATGACCGGGCCGGCGATAGATCCGGTAGTGCACCAGCGCGATCAGGAGCAGCGTCACGAGAGCGCCGAGCATGACGTCTGAGAGGAAATGGCCGCCGAAGGCGATGCGCAGCGCGCTGACCGCCGCGGTATAGGCGCCAGCCGCCAGCAGCGCCGGAATCCGCCAGGGTGGCGGTGCCAGCAGCGCAGGCGCCGCGAGCCACGCTGCGCCAGACGCCTCGCCCGACACGAAGGAGCAGTTCGTCGTGCACTGGCCGCCGACGCCGAATTGCCACCAGGGCGTGAAGGTCCAGGCGCCGCCGAATTCGGTCACCTGAACCGGCCGCGCGCGCTCCCAATGTTCCTTGAATCCGCCATTGACCACCAGAAGCGGCGCCACGATTACGGTGGCGAGCAGGAACATGGCCGCGCGTGCCCGCATGAACTGGCGGGTCGCCGGCCAGAACATGTGCTGGATCAACGAGACCAGCGCCGCGATGCCCAGAATGGCTGTCGGCCACATGCTGAGCTTGCGCACCACCTGCGCCCATCCCTGCCGCGATAGGGCAAAGCCCGCTTCGGGCGTCCAGAACAGCCGCGACACCGCGAGATCGAGGCTCGGGTACACCGCCAGGACAAGGGCGATCAGCGCGGTTGCGGCGGTCAGCCACAGGAGCAGTCGACGGGCCAAACCGGGATCCCTGGTTAAGTTGGTCTGCGGCTTTCTACAGGAGCCGCCGCAAGGCCGGAAGACCGGCACATCGCCGCGTCAGATGGCATCCTCGCCGCCTTCGGGGGCTTCGTGGCGCATGATCAGCGGCATCTGGGCCAGGGCGAAGATCATGGTGAGCGGCATGATGCCCCAGACCTTGAAGGCGACCCAGAAATCGGTCGTCTGGGTACGCCAGACCACCTCATTCAAGCCCGCCAGCAGGAAGAAGAAGAAGGCCCAGCGCCAGGTGAGCTGGCGCCAGCCCTCATCGGTGATGGAGAAGACGGAATCGAGCACCACCTTCAACAGGTTGCGCCCCGTCGCCGCGGCCCAGATCAGGATCGTGCCGAACAGCGAATTGACGATGGTTGGCTTGAGCTTGATGAACAATTCGTCGTGCAGGATCAGCGTCAGCCCGCCGAAGACCAGGACCACGACCGCCGAGACCAGCGGCATGATCGGCAGCTTGCCGACCAGCGAATAGGTCACGCCGAGTGACACCAACACGGCCACCATGAACACGCCGGTCGCCACAAAGAGCCGCGAACTGCTGGCGAGATCGAACAGCCGCTCGCCATAGGCATTGGTCAGGAAGAACAGGACCAGCGGCCCCATCTCGAGGGCAAGCTTCAGGAGCGGCGGCAGGCTGTGCTTTTCGGTATGTGTCATCAGCCTTGAAGCCATGGACAAATCGGTCTGGCAGTTTAGCGTGCGCGCGTCATCAAGACCACCTCCCTCACGCCATCCGTTCCGGAGCGCCCCTTGTCTTTCGTGTTCGACCCCGTTGCCCGCCCTGCCCTTCCCGTTGTCGGTTCCGACAAGCTGTTTCCGGTTCGCCGCGTCTATTGCGTCGGCCGCAACTACGCGGCCCATGCCCGCGAGATGGGTCACGATCCGAACCGCGAGCCGCCCTTCTTCTTCCAGAAGCCGGCTGACGCGCTGCAGGTGATCCCGACCGGCCAGACCGTCGATCATCCCTATCCGCCGAAGACCTCGAACTATCATTTCGAGATCGAGATGGTCGTGGCGCTGTCCAAGGGCGGCAAGGACATTCCCGTCGAGAAGGCGCTGGACTGCGTGTTCGGCTACGGCATCGGCCTCGACATGACCCGCCGCGACCTGCAGGACGAGGCCAAGCAGCTGAAGCGCCCGTGGGAGCCCGGCAAGGCTTCCGACCTCTCCGGTCCCTGCAGCCCGATCTATCCGGTGGCCCAGGTCGGTCACCGCGAGAAGGGCGCGATCTCGCTGTCGGTCGACGGCGTGGTCAAGCAGACCTCCGACCTCTCGGCCATGATCTGGTCGGTGGCCGAGCAGATCTCCTACCTCTCGTCCTATTTCGAGGTGTTCCCTGGCGACGTCATCTTCTCCGGCACGCCGGAAGGCGTGGGCGCGGTCGTCCGCGGCCAGACCATGGTCGGCGCGGTCGAGGGTCTTGGCGAGATCAAGCTGAAGGTGGTGTGACCCCGCGCGCGGACATCCGCGCGTCGACGAAATCCAGGAAGGCGGCAAAGTCGCCTTCCTGAAGGCCCCGCGATGGCAGGGTGATCCCCTCGATCTTGCTGAGGAACAGGAAGGCGTGGCTGTCGGTATGGACAGTCGCGGTGACGCTTGCCCAGGGCGCAGCGCCGGTGATCGGTCCGAGAGTCCAGTTCACGCCTGACTGATCGACCTCCACGACCGCCTCGCGGTTGGCGATCGCATAGCGCGAGAACACCCAGCGATAGACGACATGGCGGAAGAACAGGTCGATCGCGAAGATCATGATCGGGATGACCAGCAGCCAGACCAGAACGTCTGCCTCCCGAAGGACCTGAAGATCCATGCCACTGCTCAACCAGAGCGTGGCGAGGAAGACTGCAATCCAGACAGGATAGCGCAGGGGCCGTCCCCAGCCGCGTAACGGCCCGAGGCTCTCCCGCGCGCGGGAGAGCGCAATGTAGTCGGCAAAAGTCATCACGAAGGTGAAGCGGTAGGTCGTCTGGGCCATTGTCCGCTCCGCTGGTGACTGCGGCCCCTCCTCATGGCGAGCCGGTTCGAGGGATCACTTGACCATGGGTCGCGTGCACCCCCTGCCGGGTTCAATGCTGCGCACGAAAAAGGCGGCCTCGAGGGCCGCCTTTTCCAGATCGTCTTCGTCGAGACCCGCTCAGAGCGAGCGCTTGATCTCTTCGACGCGGAAGCACTCGATGACATCGCCTGCGCGCATGTCCTGGTAGCTCTCGAAGGCCATGCCGCATTCCTGGCCGACCTGGACTTCCTTGACCTCGTCCTTGAAGCGCTTGAGCGTCGAGAGCTTGCCCTCGTGCACAACCACGTTGTCGCGGATGAGGCGGACATTGGCACCACGTTCGACGCGGCCCTCGACCACCCGGCAACCGGCGACCTTGCCGACCTTGGTGATGTTGAACACCTCCATGATCTCGGCATTGCCGAGCATGGTTTCGCGCAGTTCCGGCGTGAGCAGTCCGGACATGGCGGCTTTGATGTCGTCCACCAGGTCGTAGATGATCGCGTAGTAGCGGATCTCGATGCCGCCACGGTCGGCGGCCTCGCGCGCTTCCTTGTGCGCACGGGTGTTGAAGCCGATGACGGCCGCACCCGAGGCTTCCGCCAGCGTGATGTCGCTCTCGGTGATGCCGCCGACACCCGACAGGATGACGCGGGCCGAAACCTCGTCATTGCCGACCTTGGCCAGTGCACCGACGATCGCTTCCACCGAACCCTGCACGTCGCCCTTGATGATCAGCGGGAATTCCTTCTTCCCCGCACCAGCCTTGAGCTGGCTCATCATGTCCACCAGCGAACCGCGGCCGGCACCCACGCGGGCTGCCTGCTTCTCGCGCTTCTGATGCTGGCGATAGGCCGTGATCTCACGGGCACGGGCTTCGCTCTCGACCACCGCGACGCGGTCGCCCGCCTCCGGTGTGCCGTTGAAGCCGAGCACCTCGACCGGGGTCGAGGGGCCAGCCTCTGCGAGCTGGTCGCCCTTGTCGGACACCAGCGCGCGGACACGGCCCCATTCGGCGCCGGCCACCACGATGTCGCCGACCTGCAGCGTGCCGCGCTGGATCAGCACGGTTGCCACCGGACCGCGGCCGCGATCGAGCTTGGCCTCGATGACAGTACCCTCGGCCAGACGGTCGGGGTTCGCCTTGAGATCAAGCACTTCGGCCTGCAGCTGGATCAGTTCCAGCAGCTTGTCGAGGTTCTGGCCGGTCTTGGCCGACAGCTCGACCTCGAGCACGTCGCCGCCCAGGGTTTCGACCTGAACTTCGTACTGCAGGAGATCGGTCTTGACCCGCTCGGGGCGGGCGTCGGGCAGGTCGACCTTGTTGATCGCCACGATCAGCGGAACCTTGGCGGCCTTGGCGTGATTGATCGCCTCGATCGTCTGCGGCATGACCGAGTCGTTCGCAGCAACCACCAGCACCACGATATCCGTCACCTTGGCGCCGCGGGCGCGCATGGCAGTGAAGGCGGCGTGGCCCGGCGTATCGATGAAGGTGATCTTGCCGCCGAGCGGTGACACCACCTGATAGGCGCCGATATGCTGGGTGATGCCACCGGCTTCGCCGGAGACAACATTGGTCTTGCGCAGGGCGTCGAGCAGCGAGGTCTTGCCGTGGTCGACGTGGCCCATGATGGTCACGACCGGTGCACGCGATTCCAGGCTCTCGTCGGCGTCGGGCACATCGAACAGGCCCTCTTCCACGTCGGACTCGGCAACACGCTTGACCGTGTGGCCCAGTTCCTCGGCGATCAGCTGGGCGGTGTCGGCATCGATCACGTCGGTGATCTTGTGCATCGCGCCCTGCTTCATCAGCATGCGGATGATGTCGACGCCGCGCTCCGACATGCGGTTGGCGAGATCCGCGATCGTGATCGTCTCGGGGATCGTCACTTCGCGCATGATCTTTTCTTTTTGCTCGGTCACGCGACGACCGGTCATGCGCTGCACGCGGCGGCGGAACGAGGCTTCCGAGCGCATGCGCTCCGAGGCATCTTCCAGTGCGTTGGTCAGCGTCAGGCGCGTACGGCTGGGGGCAGCCGGCGTCTGGGTCGGGCGCGGCGGCGGAACGGCAGCCTTGCCCGGAGCGCCCCGGCGCGGTGCGCCGCGCGGCGCGTCATCGTCATCGCCCGCGGACCGCGGACGGCCGAGCGACGGCGGACCCGAACGCATCGGGCCGGCACCTTCGGGACGGGTCGGAATGGCGCTGGCAGCCGGCGCGCCGGCATTGAACGGGCGCGGCGGACGCGGGCTGTCGAGGCGCGGCGGACGGCCGTCGCGCATCGGCGGACGCTCACCGAAGCCACCTTCACGCGGCGGACGATCACCGAACGGACGGTCACCCGGCGGACGCGGCGGACGATCACCGAACGGGCGGTCGCCCGGCGGACGCGGCGGACGATCGCCAAACGGACGGTCACCCGGCGGACGCGGCGGACGATCGCCGAACGGACGGTCGCCCGGCGGGCGCGGCGGACGGTCGCCATAGGCAGGGCGTTCACCCTGGGGGCGCTCGCCATAGGGGCGGGCCGGCGGGCGGTCGCCATAGGGACGGGCGGGCGGACGGTCACCCTGCGGGCGATCGCCACCGGCGGGCGCCGACGGAGCGCGCGCCTCGACGGGCGCGGCGGCAGCCGGTGCCTCGGCCGGTTCGGCAACGCGCGCCGGACGGCCAATGTCATCCAGGCTCTGCGGACGGCCATCGCCGGAGAAGCGGCGGCGAGCCTCGAACTCGGCGCGGCGGCGCGTCTCGTCCTCGCGCCGATGACGCTCTTCTTCCTCGGCCTTGCGGCGATCCTGCTCGGCGCGCTCGGCCGCACGGCGGGCATCCTCTTCGGCGCGACGGCCGGCCTGGTCGGCGGCCACCTTGCGCTCATCAGCTTCGCGCGAGCGGGCGTCGGCGAGCGCGCGGTCCCGCGCATCGCGCTCCTCGTCGGAGAGCGTCTTGAGGATCAGGCCGGGAGCGGGAGCCTTCGGCGGAGCCGGAGGAGCAACCGGACGCGGAGCCTCTGCCACCGGCGCCGGGGGCGCTGGCGTCGGGGCGACGGGCGCGGCAGCCGGACGCTGCGGCGGCGCGAACGCGCGCGGTTTGGCCGAGACCTTCTCCACCACCACAGTCTTGCTGCGGCCATGGCTGAAGCTCTGGCGAACCATGCTCTGTTCGTGTCCGGCGGGTTTCTTCAGACTGAGCGTTTTGCCGGTCAGGCTGAGGGTCTTGTCGCCGGGGGTCTTCTCATCGGTCATTCGGTTCGGTCCTGCGCCCTACGGCTGGTCCTGAAAAGTCAGTGTTTCGGCTCGTTAACGGAAGCCGGAGATGGTCCGCCGGTCAGGGCACCGGAGCGGAAAACCTCGAGGGCAGCGCAGCGCGCGAGAAAATGAGCGCTCGGCCCGCCGGCGAGCAGCGCTGCATGTACCACATTCATGCGGCCCAATGCCAAATCCAATTGTGAGGAGTCGAACAGCGTTACCCGCGCGACTTGTCCCTCGTCGTCCCCATGGCGGCGGCGGACCGCCTGGGCCTGTTTCTTCACCCCATCCTCACCGGCATCGCTGGCATGGATGAGGCCTGCAATATCCTGGTTGGAGGCCGCGGCCTCTACCTTGGAAAAGCCTGTGATGATGGCGCCCGCCTTGTTGGCAAGCGACAGGGCGGACAGCGCCTGCCCCTCCAGCAAGGCATCCACCCTGTCGGCAATGTCGGCCGGCACGGTGACCTCACTCTTGAAGGCGCGGGCAAAAGCCTTGCGGCGGACCGCCTCGGTCAGCGCGGCCCGGGTGGCGGTCACCCAGGCACCGCGGCCCGGCAGCTTGGCCTTGAGGTCGGCGATGACGACGCCTTCGGGATCGATGACGAAACGGATCAGACCGTCCGGTGAGCCGGCGGTGCGATTGACGATACAGGTCCGCTCAGCCTCGCCACGCCGGACGCGCGGTCCGGCATCGAGGTTGAGATCGGGACCCTCTTCGATCGTCATCATCATCCCTTGGGGTCATCCGAGGCTCACGCCCCGGCCTCCTCGTGAACGGCTTCGGCTTCCGCCTCGGCCGGAGCCTCGATCCAGCCGGCCTTGACGCGGGCCGCCATGATCATGGCTTCGGCCTCTTCCTTCGACAGGTCGAACCCGTCGAGATAGCCGGCATGCTTGGTGGTCTGGCCTTCCTTGCGCTCCGACCAGCCGACGAGGTCGTCTGGCACGCAGCCGGCGAAGTCCTCGAGCGACTTCACGTCGTTCTCGCCGAGCTTGACCATCATGGCGGTGGTGATGCCCTCGACCTCGCGGAGGTCGTCGGCGACACCGAGCGCCTTGCGCTTCTCGTCGTGCTCGGCCTCGATCCGGCCGAGATAATCCAGCGCGCGGCGCTGCAGTTCCTGCGCCGTCTCCTCGTCAAAGCCCTCGATGCCCGCGAGATCGACGAGATCGACATAGGCGACCTCCTCGACGGTGCGGAAGCCTTCCGAGGTGAGCAACTGGCCGACAACCTCGTCAACATCCAGGGCGCCCATGAACAGCTTGGTGCGGGCCTCGAACTCGGCCTGGCGGCGCTCGCTCTCCTCGGCCTCGGTCAGGATGTCGATGTCCCAGCCGGTCAGCTGCGAGGCCAGGCGGACGTTCTGGCCGCGACGGCCGATCGCCAGCGACAGCTGCGCATCGGGAACCACAACCTCGATACGCTCGCGGTCCTCGTCGAGCACCACCTTGGCGACTTCGGCGGGCGCCAGCGCATTCACCACGAAGGTGGCGATGTCACCGTTCCACGGAATGATGTCGACCTTCTCGCCCTGCAGTTCGGCGACGACCGCCTGAACGCGCGAGCCGCGCATGCCGACGCAGGCGCCGACCGGGTCGATGGACGAGTCGCGCGACACGACGGCGATCTTGGCGCGCGAGCCGGGGTCGCGGGCGACCGCCTTGATCTCGACGATGCCGTCGTAGATTTCCGGCACTTCCTGGGCGAACAGCTTCGCCATGAACTGCGGATGGGTGCGCGACAGGAAGATCTGCGGCCCGCGCTGCTCGCGGCGGACGTCGAAGAGATAGGCGCGGACGCGATCGCCGTTGCGGAACAATTCGCGCGGGATCAGCTCGTCGCGGCGGATGATCGCCTCGCCGCGGCCGAGATCGACCACCACGTTGCCGTATTCCACGCGCTTGACCAGACCCGAGACGATCTCGCCGACACGATCCTTGTATTCGTCGAACTGGCGGTCGCGCTCGGCCTCGCGGACCTTCTGCACGATGACCTGCTTGGCCGACTGTGCGGCGATGCGGCCGAAATCGAAGGGCGGCAGTGTCTCGGCGATCCAGTCACCCGGCTGCGCCGCCGGGTTCTTGCGGCGGGCCTCGTCGGTCGCGATCTGGGTCGCGAGATTGTCGATCGCATCCACCACCTGCAGCAGGCGGGACAGGCGGATCTCGCCGGACTTCGGATTGATCTCGGCGCGGACCTCGGTCTCCTGGCCATAGCGCGAGCGCGCGGCCTTCTGGATCGCGTCCTCCATCGCCTCAAGCACGATCTGCCGGTCGATCTGTTTCTCGCGTGCGACCGCGTCAGCGATCTGCAGCAATTCGAGGCGGTTGGCTGAAACGGCCATGGCTCGGTTTCCCCCTTCAGCGGGTCGGTTTTGGTTTGGCAAATCGGCCCGGCCCCTTGGGCTTCGGACCACGCGGCCCGTCGCTGTGCGGAACGGGCTTCGATTGGGGTGACTTCTTCGGCGCCTGCGCGGCCTTGACCGGCCGTGGCGTCGCGGGCCGCACGACGATCATGTCGGGGCTCTCGTCATTCTCGTTGTCGGCATCCGGCGGCAGGAAGTCGTCGTCCTCGTCGTCGAGGTCGTCGGCATCCTCGTCGTCGTCTTCCATCGAGCGTCCCGCCTGCTTGGCACGCCGCAGCGCCTCGCGGATCAGCTCGTCCGTGAGAACCAGGCGTGCCTCGCCGATTTCCTCGATCGGCAACAGCGCATCGACCTCCTCGCCCGGATTGGCGTCGGTCCGCCGGAGCTTCGCCGACGCACCGGATGTGCCGAGCAGGATGCCGCGATAGCGCTTGCGACCTGCCTGGGCGACGGCCATCTCGACGCGCATCTCGTGGCCCGACCAGCGATCGAAATCGCCGACGCGCACCAGCGGGCGATCGATGCCCGGCGATGACATTTCCAGGCTGTAGGCTTCGGTGATCGGATCCTCGACGTCCAGCACCGGTGACAGGGCGCGGCTCGCGGCCTCGCAATCCTCGATGGTGAAGGTGCCGTCCGGCCGCTCGGCCATGATCTGCAAGGTGACGCCGCTGTTGCCGCCGCCAGAGACGCGGACACGCACCAGCCGGAAGCCCATGCCCTCGAGCACAGGTTCGACAATGGCGGCCACGCGGGCTGCCATTCCGGTTTCAACGATCAGGCGCGGATCTTCCGCCGACAAGCGCTTCTCCACTCGGGTGCTTCAGGGCCCTTCCGAAACGAAAAGAGCGGGCCCCGGACGGAACCCACTCTCACGATCGGATCGATGAGGGCGATAGGCGCTTCACATACGCCCAACCCGGCGGTTTCGCAAGGCCCTGACTGCGCAGCGCCCGGCTATCGGCCAAGTTTCGCGCCGGCAGGGCCCAAAGGGACCCCGGCCGGCTCGAGATCAGACCTCGTCGTCGGTCTCGATGGCGTCGCCGATCAGGTCGGTGACGTCGTCACCGGCATCGTCCTCGTCTTCCTCGAGGAAGGTGTCGGCATCGTCGGCCGCGTCGTCCTCGACCTCGATGTCGTCATCGACGACAACCACCTTGGCGGCGCCCGTGGCCTCGTCATCGGCCTCTTCAAGGCTGATGAGCTCGGCGTCCGGCACTTCGAGCTCGACTTCCTCGTCGGCGACCACCGGAGCAGCCTTGGCGGCGGCAGCGGCCGAACCACGGCGCACGGGCTCGAAGATGGCGCGGGGCAGCACCTCGCCCGTGTAGGGCGACACGATCGGATCGCGGTTGAGATCGTAGAACTTCTTGCCCGTCGTCGGGTCGATGCGCTTCACGCCAAGTTCGGGTCTCGCCACGGCGGACTCCTTGTTAGATACGGAACATCTCTTGAAGGGGCGTCAGTTGGCCTTGCGAACTCCTATTGTCAAGAGGCTTCAGGCGCGGGATAGAGCGCATCCTTGATTTCTCATGACCGGATCGATGCCGTGAGCGCCAGCGAAACCCCGCAGCCGATGACCTCCCGCCGCTCCGGCGCGCTTGCCGGTACGCTCACTGTGCCGGGCGACAAGTCGATCTCGCACCGCGCGCTGATGTTCGGCCTGATGACCGTCGGCGAGACGAAGATCACCGGTCTGCTCGAGGGCGAGGACGTGCTCAACACGGCCAAGGTCTGCCGCCAACTCGGCGCCAAGGTCGAACGCACCGGCCCCGGCGCCTGGACCGTTCACGGCGTCGGCGTCGGCGGCCTGCACCAGCCGGCAGAACCACTCGATTTCGGCAACTCCGGCACCGGCGCGCGGCTGATGATGGGCGTCGTCGGCGCCAATCCGATCCGTGCGACCTTCGATGGCGATGCCTCGCTGCGCAAGCGGCCGATGCGCCGCGCGCTCGATCCGCTGGAGCTATTCGGCCTGACCGTCGTCGCCCAGGCAGAAGGCGGCCGCCTGCCGATTACCATCGAGGGGCCCAAGAACGCCATTCCCGTGACCTATGCGTCGCCGGTTGCCTCGGCGCAGGTGAAGTCGGCGGTGCTGCTCGCCGGCCTCAATGCGCCGGGTGTCACCACCGTGATCGAGAAGGAAGCGACCCGCGACCATACAGAGCGGATGCTGATCCATTTCGGCGCCGACGTGACCGTGACCCCGGAGGGCGAGCACGGCCGCCGCATCGCGCTGGTCGGCCAGCCGGAGCTGAAGCCCGCCCCGGTCGTCGTGCCCGCGGACCCGTCCTCGGCTGCCTTCCCGCTGGTCGCCGCCGCGATCGTGCCGGGCTCCGATGTCACCATCACCGGCGTGATGATGAACCCGCTGCGCACCGGCCTGCTCACCACGCTGATCGAGATGGGCGCCGATATCCAGACGCTGAACGCGCGCGTCGAATCCGGCGAGGATGTCGCCGATCTGCGTGTGCGCGGCTCGAAGCTCCACGGGGTCGATGTTCCGGCCCATCGCGCGCCCTCGATGATCGACGAATATCCGGTGCTCGCGGTGGCGGCCGCCTTCGCCATTGGCACCACCCGCATGCGCGGCCTGCACGAATTGCGCGTCAAGGAATCCGACCGCCTGGCAGCCGTTGCCGCCGGCCTCGCCGTGACCGGCGTCGATCACGTGATCGAAGGCGATGATCTCATCGTGCGCGGCACCGGCCGCGCCCCCGGTGGCGGCCCGGTCGAGACCCATATGGACCACCGCATCGCCATGAGCTTCCTGGTCATGGGGCTCGCCGCCGACAATCCGGTGACGGTCGACGACACCACGTTCATCGCCACCAGCTTCCCGGATTTCATCCCGCTGATGCGCCGCCTCGGGGGCGAGCTCTCGTGATCATCGCGATCGACGGACCGGCCGCCTCCGGCAAGGGCACCCTCGCCCGCAGGCTCGCCGCGCATTATCGCCTGCCGCATCTCGATACCGGCCTGCTCTATCGCGGCGTCGGCCGCATCATGCTCGACCGCGGCTTCCCGCTCGACAATGTCGAGATCGCCCAGGCGATTGCCGAGAACCTCGACCTCGCCGACCTCGATGCCGAGAAGCTGCGCACCCGAGACACCGGCGAAGCCGCTTCCGTCGTCGCAGCCCACGGCCCGGTGCGCCAGGCCTTGCTGGCGCTGCAGCGGACCTTCGCGAGCCAGACCGGCGGCGCCGTGCTCGATGGCCGCGACATCGCAACCGTCATCGCGCCCGATGCCGAGGCCAAGCTCTTCATCACGGCAAGCCCCGAGGAGCGCGCGCGCCGCCGTTTCCGTGAACTCGTCGGACGCGGTGAGCTTGCCGACACCGCCGACAGCTACCAGGCGGTGCTCGCCGACATCGCCAAGCGCGACGCCCGCGATTCCGGCAGGGCCGACGCACCGCTCATCGTCGCCCCCGGGGCCGTCGTGATCGACACGACCGACCTTGCCATCGAGCCAGCCTTCGCGGCGGCTCTGGCAGCCGTCGAGGCCGCGCTGCGATGACGCCGTTCGGCGCCCGGGTCCGCTCGCTCCGCGAGGCCAAGGGCACCACCCTGACCGCCATGGCGGAAGCAATCGGCGTCTCGGCCGCCTATCTCTCGGCGCTCGAGCACGGCAAGCGCGGCCGTCCCAGCTGGTATCTGGTCCAGCGGATCATCGCCTATTTCGGCATCATCTGGGACGAGGCGGAGGAGCTGGCTAAGCTCGCCGAGATCTCGCACCCGCGCATCGTCATTGATACGTCGGGCCTGTCGCCGCAGGCGACCGAACTTGCCAACCTGCTGGCGCGCCGCATCGGCCTGCTGGCCGATGAGGAGATCGCCGACCTGCTCTTCGTGCTGAAGTCGAAGCTACCGGGGCGCTAGCGAGCGTTCATCATCTTGACGAGGGCGCCGATCAGCGCGAACAGCGCAAGCGCCAGCAGGCCATACTGCATCACCTTGAGCGCCGTGCTGGGAGCCTCGGTCGCACCAAAGATCTGGTAGAGGAGCAGCGCCGAGGTCGCCCCGCTCATCAGGGCAAGCCGGATCCATTTTCCGCGGCCTTCGTCCATCGTGCAGCCTCCGTCAGGTGTCCTGCGCAATCCGCGTGGCCGGGCTCGGAGCCAGCGAAGGCCGGAAGATCTCGACCGCGCGCTCGCGCCTGACCGCCGCCGGCTTGTAGACCTGCTTGGTGGCTTCCACGAGATGGACGCCGGCAAAGGGCAGCGACAGCGCCGAGCCCACCCGCTCCCAGGCGGCGGCCGAACGCAGCACCACCGATTCCCGGATAGGCGGCACCCACAGCGCCTGGCTCCAGGCGACGGGTGTGAACGAGGATTGCCGCATCAGTTCGGTCAGCTGCCGCGACGAATAGGGCCGCCCCTGGCCGAACGGCGTCGTGTCGCGCTGCGCCCACAGGCCGCGGCGGTTCGGCACGACGGCCAGCACGCGCCCGCCGGCTGCCAGCACCCGCCAGACCTCGCCGAGCAGCGAACCGACATCATCCGACATCTCCAGCGCATGGACGATCAGCATGCGGTCGACTGCCGCGTCGGGCAGCGGCAGCATGTCGTCCTCCACCAGCGCCGAGCGGCCCGGCCTTGCCGTCGGCCAATGGATGACGCCCTGGCGGGCCGGCATGAAGGCGAGCGACCGGTCGGCATCCTCGCGAAACAGGCCGAGATAGGGCGTGCAATAGCCAAGCCCCACCACGGTCATGCCGCGCGCGCCCGCCCAGTGGGCGCGGATCGCACGGTTGACCATGCGCCGTGCCACCATGCCGAGCGAGGACGTATAGAAGGCGCGCAGATCGACGACGTCGGACATGGGCCGGCAGGTTCACTTTCAGGTCAGAGATCTGCAGAATGGATTGGCGGAGCACGGTGAGCAATGAGATAAGCGCGCCAGTTCATTGCCGGGAGACCCTGATGGCCGCCGAGATCGCTCTCTTCACCTGCCTGTCCGACAATTTTGGCCTGCTGATCCACGATCCCGCGACGGGAGCGACCGCCGCCGTCGACGTGCCCGAGGCCGAGCCGGTCCTGGCCGCCGCCAAGGCGAAGGGCTGGACCATCAGCCACATCCTGGTGACCCACCATCACCCGGACCACGTGCAGGGCATTGCCGCGGTGAAGGCCACCACCGGCGCCCATGTCATCGCGAATGCCGCCGACAAGCATCGCATCCCCGAGGTCGACGAGTGGGTGAGCCCCGGGGGCACCGCCAGCTTCGGCAGCCTCACCGCCGATGTCATCGACACGCCCGGCCATACCGTCGGCCACATCGTCTATCACTTCGCCGCCGAGAAGCTGCTCGCCTCCGGCGACACGCTGTTCTCCATGGGCTGCGGGCGTCTCTTCGAGGGCACGCCGGCCCAGATGTGGGGCGCGCTGCAGGTGCTGCGCAAACTGCCGGCAGACACCAAGGTCTATTGCGGCCACGAATACACTCTGTCGAATGCCCGGTTCGCACTGACCGTCGATCCCGCCAATGCGGCCCTCAAGGTGCGCGCCGCCGAGGTCGAGACCCTGCGCGAGAAGGGGCTGTCGACGCTGCCGACCACGATCGGTCAGGAACTCGCGACCAACCCGTTCCTGCGCGCCGACGATCCGGCCATCGCCGCCCATCTCGGCCTGGCCGGCTCGGATTCGGTCGCCGTCTTCACCGAACTGCGCGAACGCAAGAACCGCAGCTGACGGGAAGTCAGCCGGGTCAGATCAGCCGCTGAACTAGAAATCGACGGCGATGCCGCCGATTTCCCAATCGTCGTAGCGCACCGGATCGGCGCCGCCACGGCCATTGAGCTCGGCATCCTTGGCCAGCTCGGCCGCCTTGGCATCCAGCGCCGCGCGCCGCTCGGCGGCCTCTGCCAGCGCGCGCTGGGCAGCAGCCGAAAGCTCCCGCTTCGGCGCTTCAACGGCTGCAGTCGGCTTGTCGATGGCCACGGCGGTTGTGAAAGAGGGCTGGTCGCTCATGCTCGTCTCAAACTCCCACACCCGCCTGTTGTCAACAGGAGGCCTTCGTTTGTCCTACGGCCGGCGCGCAAAGCTGGATCGCCGGATTGACCCCGGACCTTCCGTGGCTATAGTCCGCCGCGCGTTGCCCCTATGGCGGAATTGGTAGACGCGCTCGACTCAAAATCGAGTTCCGCAAGGAGTGCTGGTTCGATCCCGGCTAGGGGCACGTCTTCGTTTTTGCAGCTCCGGACCTTCGGCGGGGTCGCAGGCCCCGACCACCCCGGCCAAGGACGGCTTTGGGGGTGATCTGTCTCCCCACCCCCATAGGCCGAGCCGGATGGACCAGGCTTAAGCGGCCATGCCGACCGACCGCATCGTCGGAATACGGCCCAGCCTCTGCATGAACTGCAGACCCGCGCCCTCCGCATCGACGCGGACGACCTCGGCCGACACGTCGCGACCATCCAGTAGGACGCTGACCTTGTGTCCCATCGCGAGGTCTGCCGCCGGTTCCACACGACAGCCGATGAGGCTGATGTCGGCGAGACGAACGTCGCGAGAGCTATTGCCGGACGTCAACGGCACAACGACATCGGCGGGCCGGCGGATCGCCTTTCGCCGCTCGTTCACGTCGGCTTCCACGCCCTTCAGGAAGGTCTCGACAGCCTGGGCAAGTCGCGACTGCGCTTCGCCAAGCAGCCGCGCGCCATCGGACACCAGGGCTGCCTCACGCCCCGTCTCGCCTGCGGCGGCGGTCACGGCCCGGACATTGTCCGACACGACCATGCTGCCATCCGCCGCGATCGCCACATTGGCAGCGATGTCGCGGGTCGCGGCCTCCTGCTCCTCCACGGCCGATGCAATCGACGAGGTGAACATGTTGATCTCGCCGATCCGGCCAATGATGCCGCGGATCGAGGAGACGGCGCTTTGCGTCGACGACTGGATGCCGGCGACCTGGGTCGCGATCTCTTCTGTTGCCCGCGCCGTCTGTGTCGCGAGGGCCTTGACCTCGGATGCGACAACGGCAAAGCCCTTGCCGGCCTCGCCGGCGCGCGCGGCCTCGATCGTGGCGTTGAGGGCGAGCAGGTTGGTCTGCTCGGCAATGTTGCGGATCAGGCCGATGATGGCTCCGATCCTTTCGGCCAGCGCCACGAGGCCTGACACTTCCTGGTCTGTCTGCTGGCCCTGCACGGTGGTCTCGCCGACCACGACGCTGGCGCGCTGCGCCTGCTGGGCGATCTCCCGCACGCAGGAGCCGAGCTCCTCGGTCGCGGCAGCGACGGCCTGGGCACTCGCGGCCGCATTGTCGGCCGCCCTTGCGGCGGACCCTGCCTCGCTGGTGGTTGTGGTGGCAGCCCCCAGAAGGGTATCGGCCGACCGGCCCATCGAGCCGATCTGGGAGGTCAGTTCGGTCATGACGACCGTGACGACCGATTGGAAATCGACGATCAGCTTCTCGACATGCCGTTGGCGTGCCACCTCGGTGGACTGCGCCTGCAGGGCCTCACCCTCGAGCTTCTGCCGCTCCACCGCATTGTCGCGGAACACGGCAACCGCCCTGTTCATGGCGCCGATTTCGTCGCCGCGAGCGACATCGGCAAGCGCAATATCGTTGTCGCCATCGGCCAGCGAGCGCATCTCGCCGACGAGGGACACGATGGGCCGGGTCAGGCTTCGCGCAACCACATAGCCAAGCAAGCCGATGACGGCCAGAATGAGCAGCGACGCAAGCGCCACATTGTTGCGCAGCGCGACGACCGGAGCCATGTCCTCGGCCTCGCCGCGGGTGGCGACGACTGCCCAGGTGAGATCGCCGAAGCGGAAAGGCACAGCCGTTGCCAGCGCGGACTCGCCCCGATAGCTCATGGCCGACTGGCCATTGCGCCCCTGGATCGCCTGCGTCACGGCCTCCGACTCGATGCGCGTCTTCAGGATCGTGCTGTCACCGGTCGCCGAGAAGCGGGAATTCGACCGCATCAGCCCATCGGAACCGACGATGAAGGCATCGCCCGTCTGTCCGAGACCATGCGTGGCGTTCATGACCGCATTGATGCGGTCAACCGGCATCTGGAAGGCAAAGACCCCCATCGGCTTGCCGTCAGGGCCCATGATCGGCGTCGCGATGAAGCTCGCCGGAACGTTTTCGGATGGGGCATAGGGCCGGAAGTCCGAGACATGAACCGAGCCGGCGGTGCCGCTCGCCATGGCCGCGCGATAGACCGCGCCGAGATCGGTGTCCTTCCACTGGCCGGTGAGCACATTGGTGCCGAAATCCAGCTCCTTGAACACCGTGTAGATCACGTTGCCCTCGCGGTCGAAAACGAAGACGTCGTAATAGCCGCGCTCGCGCTGGAGACGATGAAACCAGGGATGCAGCCGGGCATGCTCGCGCGAGAAGCGCGAACCGTCGCCGGCATCGTCGAGCTCGTCCTTCTTCCCGTTGGGGTTAGGATTGGCCTCGATGTAGAGTTGCTGCAGACGCGGACCAGAATTGGCACCCATCTCGCGCCAGGCCGCCGAGAAGCTGGCCAGCGCATCCGCTGCGATCGCACTGCCCCCGATCAGCGACGTGTCTTCCTTGATCGCGTTGAAATAGCTTTCCAGTGCCTTCTGCCGGTCGGTCGCAACCGACGACAGCGCAACCGTCAGCATGTTCACCGTATTGGACCGTGCCGTGACGAAGGCTGAAACCCCCAGGATGATGGCTGTCAGCGCAGCGCACACCACGACCAGCGCGGGAATCTTGATCGACATGCGAATGTCTGCGACGCGCATGGGCCTGTCTTTCTGCAACCGGGGACACTTCATAACGTAACGCCAATTCGTCTACGTTGAATGAATGCCAGGCGTGGCGCTGCGCGGACACGCTCATCGTCCGGCCAGCGCCCGCCAACAGATGTGCAGCAGATAACCTTTTCCAAACAACACTTTGATCCAGCGTGACGCCGGGGGCTGCTGGCTGCGGTGCCTGCTCGTTGATCAACACGCGGCGAGATTTGCCGGCGAACAAGACCTGCGGCGCACAACCCTGCTGCGGTTGAGGCAGGCCGCAAGGCTGGAACAGGTGGCGGGAACAAGTGCCACGCTCCCGCGTTGTTGGGCCACCTGACCGGAGACAAGCATGACCCTCTCGCGCCCTATGCTTCTTGCCATCATCGCAATCCTTGGCGTGGTGGCTGTTGGCGCCGTCGCCGCTTACATGCAGGAGCGCAATCGCAGCCCAGGCGTTGAAATCCGCATGGACGAGCGCGGGCTGCGCATCGAGAACCGCTGAGATCGGGTTCAGGCGCGGCGCGACCTCTGCCGCAGCCGCAAGGGCCTGAGCACATTGACCTCGATCACGGCGCCGGTTGTCGCCGTCAGCGCCGCGATGCAGATGGCGATCTTGGACATGTCCTCCATCGCGCCCTCGATCTGGATCGCATGGACGGCTCCCGCGCCAACGACCGCGACCGCCAGGACGCTGTGAAGGATGCTCCACAGCTGCTGGTCGAAGTTCAGCGCGCGCCGCGTGGCCGCCAGAACGGCCGTCAGCACGAGGCACCACAGGCTGATCACGCCATAGACCGAGAACGGCGTCGGCGCCGTCAGGAGCAGCGCATCCGTGATGTCATCGGGGCTGTAGGCATAGAGCGCGCCGACATGCAGGGCCACCAGCCCCACGATCGCCATGCCGCCGAGGCGGTGCCACCGCACGCCGTCCCGCGGTGCGAGCAGGGGCGGCGCGGCCGCCTTCAGAAGCGGCTGAACGAACAGAAGGCTCAGCGCAACGACGCCGGCCATGCCGCCGACAAACCACAGGAATTCCCGCCCCCGCTGCAACGGGCTGGCGGCAGCGAAGATCACCGGGACGACCGCTAGAACAAGCACTACGATCCAGGCTGCGATACGCAGGGTTCGCCCTGGTCTGCCGCCCTTCATCCTCAAACGGCGGGGGCAAGCACGAAATCGGCACTCATGGTCTTGTCGTGCCGGCTGCCGAGAACCGGGCGCAGGAACAGCGTGGCAAAGCCTGGATCGTCATAGGCGATGTGAATGTGCGGCTGGCCGAACTGGGGCACGATCGGCGAGATGTCGAGGCTGTAGCGGCCATCCGGACCGGTCATCACGCTGCCCCGATTGCTCGGCACCCGCTCGCCGCCGCGCTCGGTGGCCGCCCAGATCTGGACGCGCAGATTGGGCAGCGGTTGACCGTCGCCGGCCCTGCGCACCACCCCCGACACGGTGAAGCCCGTGCCGAGATTCTGCACGAGCGGTGCATTGGGAAAGTAATTGTTGGCGCCGCCCGGCATGGTCGCCGTCGCTGCCAGCGCTCCGGCGGCCTGCGCAACGCCCGATACCCCGACCCCGGGCATTAAGCCTGCGGCGGCCAGTGCCGCGGAACCACCGAGAAAAACTCTGCGATCGAGAACGATGATCTTGCCGGTCATTGTCTGCTCCTTCGCTAGGACGCCGCTGGCCTTCAACCACCGCGCAAAGCGGCTGATCGCGGCCGGGCGGGCTTGATGACCCTTCAAGGCTAGCGGCTCAGCGCCGCGCAAGTCCACTGGCGGCGGCTGAACCCTGCGCGAGGCGCGATCACCTTCGCGTCATGGCCGGCGGTTGCCGCCCACAGCCGGGCATGATCCAGTCTGCCCATTGGTCAGCCGTGCATGAGGCCCAACCCTGCCAACCATCCGCTTTGTCTGCTGACCTGACCGCTTGTCTTATCTTGTCTTATTGATCAGGCTGATCCACCAGCCGTTGCGAGGTATGCAGTCGATGGATGCCCTGCTGACCGAGGACCAGCGCCGGATTGTGGCGAGCGTCGACCGCTTTGCGGAGCGCCACCTGCCGCCGGACGAGGTGCGGCGGCGCGACCGCGAGCATATCCCGCCCTACGACCTGCTGCCGGCCATGGGTGAAGCCGGCTTCTTCGCGCTTGGCGTGCCGGCCGATATGGGCGGCCTTGGCCTCGACTGGACCCATGTCGCTCTCGTGCAGGACCGGCTCGGCCGCCACGGCTATATGGCCGCCTCCATCTTCAATCGCGTCGTCGGCTTCGGCCTGAGCTCGGTGCTGACCTATGGCTCGCCCGCGCAGAAGGCGGCGTTCCTGCCCGGCCTGATGACCGGCACCTTCTTCATCGCGCTGGCCCTGACCGAGCCCGGCGCCGGCAGCGATGCCGCCGCCATCCGCACCCGTGCACGGCGCACCGCCAACGGCTACGCGATCTCCGGCAACAAGATCTGGATCAGCGATGCGAAGGGCGCGCGCTATCTCCTGACCGCCGCCCGCACCGGCCCCGAGCCGACAGGCGCCAACGGCATAACCCTGTTCCTCGTGCCGAGCGATGCGAAGGGCATTGCGCTCAATCCGCTCGCCAAGATCGGCAACAATTGCATGCCGAGTTTCGATGTTGGGTTCGACGAGGTCGAAGTCGGCGAGGATGCCGTCATCGGCGAGGTCGGCAACGGCTTCCGGCACCTCATGTCGACGCTGCATTTCTCGCGCGCCAGCATGGCGGCCACTGTCACCGGGGCGGCCCAGGCAGCGCTTGGCGGCGTCGTAGCCCACGCCACCACCCGCGAGCAATTCGGTCGCCCCATCGCCTCGTTCCAGGTGATCGCCCACCGGCTCGCCGACCTGCAGATCCGCATCGATCTTTCCCGCCTGATGGTCGGCCATCTTGCAACTCTGATCGCCCGCGGCCTGCCCTGCCGACGCGAATCCGCCCAGGCCAAGATCGTCGCCACCGAGACGCTGCGCGACGTCGCCGATCAGGGCATGCAGATCATGGCGAGCGCCGGCTATTCGGCCGAGAGCGACATCCAGCGCTTCTGGCGCGACTCGCGCCTCTACACATTCGGCGAGGGCGCCAACGAAGTGCTCCGCGATTCCATTGCCCGCGACCTCGGGCTCCATGCGAAGGGAAGACCATGACCGGCGTGAAGGCGATCGACACCGTCGTCAATATCTGGACGCCCGAGGCGCTGGCCGGCCGGCCCGACCGTACGGGCTTCTACACCGAGAAGATGAAGGTCAACGCCAAGACCTTTGCCGGCACAACACACAAGGAAATGCTCGAGCGCATGGACCGCGCCGGCATCGAGAAGAGCTTCCTGATTGCCGCCAAGGTTGGCCAGCTCGGCCATCCCGCCTGCTATCACGTGCCCTACAAACTGGTGGCCGAAGCGGTGCAGGCCCATCCCGACCGCTTCTACGGGCTTGCCGGCCTCGATCCGACGGAGGGCATGCGCGGCGTGCGCGAGCTGGAGCACGCGGTGAAGGAATACGGCTTCATCGGCGCGCATTTCTATCCGCACTGGTTCGAACTCGCGCCCGACCATGCCAAATGGTACCCATTCTACGCCAAATGCGTGGAGCTCGACGTGCCGATCCAGCTCCAGGTCGGCCAGTCCATGGTCTATGACCCGACCTATCCGCGCCGCTCGGTCGGCCGTCCGATCTCCCTCGACGCGGTCGCCTGCGACTTCCCGGAACTGAAGATCGTCGGCATCCATGTCGGCATTCCCTGGACCGACGAGATGATCGCCATGTCATGGAAGCACAAGAATGTCTATATCGGTTCGGACGCGCACAGCCCGAAATACTGGCCGCAATCCTTCGTCCATTTCATCAAGTCGTTCGGCAAGACCAAGGTGATCTTCGGCACGGATTTCCCGGTGCTGGATTTCGAGCGCACCATGGCCGAGATCGACGCGCTCGGCTTTTCCGACGAGGTCCGCGCCCTGTTCCTGCGCGACAATGCCATCAAGCTCTACAAGCTCGACCAGCGATGATGAACCTCGCCGATGCTCTCGACATCCACGCGGTCGCGCGGCCCGACCATCCGGCGATCGTGGAAGACGGCGCGATCATCACCTATGCCGAACTACGCGACCGTGTCAGGCGGCTCGCGTCGCTCATCACCGCCCGGGTGCCGGATGAGACCGCTATCGTCGGCCTCTGCCTGGCGGATACGGCGCGCTATGTGATCGCGCTCTATGCGCTGGCGCGTGCCGGACGCGCCATCCTGCCCATGGACCTCCGCTGGACCGAGACCGAGCGCGCCAATGTCGCGGTCCATTTCGGCGCGACGCTGGTGCTCGGCGAGCCCGGCCAACCGGATGTCGCGGGCGTGCCGACGCTTGTCTGGGACGACCATCTCGACAGCGCAATCGACCGCGCCGACCCCGCCATCGCCTTTCCGAAGGATGGCGAGACGCCCTTCGTCCTGTCGCTCTCGTCGGGCACGACAGGCCGGCCCAAGGGACCGCTGATCGCTCACCGGCACTTCTTTCGCCGGTTCATGACCCACTGGATCAATCTCGGTCTCAATGGCCGGGACCGCTTCGTCATGGCAACGCCGCTCTATTTCGGCGGAGGGCGCACCTTCGCCATGTCGGTGCTGTTCTCCGGCGGCACCGTCATCATGAAGCCGCCGCCCTGCTCGCCGGAAGAGCTGATCCGCACCATCGATACCGAACAGGGCACCAGCCTGTTCCTGGTGCCAACCCAGTTCCGCCGGCTGCTGGAACTCTCCGATGAGGCGCTCGCGCCCCTGAAGCGGCTGAACCTCCTGTTCTCATCAGGAGCCCCCCTCTCGTCCGATGAGCGCCGTGCGATCCGCTCCCGCATGTGCGAGCGCTTCTTCGAATATTACGCCTCGACCGAAGGCGGCGGCATCACCTTGCTGGGCCCGGCTGACATCGACGACCATGGCGAGAGCGTCGGACGGCCGGTCTTCGCGGTGGAGGTCGAGGTTGTCGATGACGAGGATCGCCCGCTATCGGCTGGCACCATCGGCAAACTGCGCTATCGCGGCCCTGGTGTCGCCACCGCCTATTACCGCGATCCCGAGGCCTCGGTCGAAGCCTTCCGGCACGGCTGGTTCTATCCCGGCGACCTCGCCGAGATCGATGCGGCGGGCTTCGTCACGCTTAAGGGCCGCGCCAAGGACATGATCATCCGCGGCGGCATCAACATCTATCCCGCCGATGTCGAGGCCGCGCTGACGGCCCATCCGGCGGTGGCCGAAGCAGCTGTCGTCGGCTGGCCGTCGCAGGAGTTTGGCGAGGAGATCGCCGCCTTTGTCCGGCTCGCGGCACCGGCGGACGAGGCGGCGCTGATCGCGTTTGCGAAGGAGCGGCTGGCCCGCGCCAAATGGCCGAAGGCGGTGTTCGTGGTCGAGGATCTGCCGAAGAACGGTGCCGGCAAGGTTCTGAAGCGGGAGCTGGTGGAGCGGCTGCCGAAGGGGTGAGGCCTGGCTGCGGCGTTTCATTCGGTCAGGCCGCTGACCGACATTCCGCGTGACACCCCAACCCAACCCTCCCCGCAAGCGGGGAGGGGGTTCTAGTGCGCCTTCTCTGAGTGCGCGCAGCGCAGGCCGCTGCAGCTCTTCAATCGGGAAGAACGAACCCTGAAGGTACGAACGAACTCTGAGCTGACACGTCAGAGCCCCCTCACCGCTTGCGGGGAGGGTTGGGGTGGGGCCTCTACAACAGCCCAACCTCACCCGATCGGAAAATCCGCGGTCCCGCCGGCCATCGCCGCCGTCATCGCATCCAGTCCCACCACCCGCCCGAAGCCGAAGGCAATGGCCGAGAGCGATGCCTGGTGGCGCGCCTCGTCGAAATCGGCCACCGCCTCGCGCACCACGAAGGTGCGGATGTCGCGCTGCGCGGCATCGCGCGCCGTCGTCTCCACGCACATCGATGTGGTGACCCCGCCGAGCACCAGGCTGCGGATGCCGTTGGCCGCCAGCAGCATGTCGAGATCGGTGCTGAAGAAGGCGGAATAGCGCGGCTTGTCGATGATCCAGTCGGAGGGATCGACCTCGGCGCCCTCATAGAGCTCGATATCCGGCGTGCCGCGCTTCAGCGCGCCGAGCTCGCCGAGCCGGGGACGTATCTCGGTCACCAGCAATCCGCCATCGGCATAATCGGCGCGCAGCACGTGACGGGTCCAGATGACCTTCATGCCGGCGGCACGCGCCGCGCGGGCTAGCGCCACGCCCCGATCCGCCGCGCGCTTGCTGGCCGACACGTCGCGGCCCTGCCGGGCGACGAAGCCGTCCTCGTCGACAAAGCCGCGCTGCAGGTCGATCAGAACGAGGGCTGCCTCGCGCCGGTCGAAGCGCATCACTTCAACGCCTGCTCGACATATTCATTGGTGTAGAGCCCGTCGGCCTTGCCCGGCGGCGTGAAACCTGCGGCGACCATCAGGTCATAGCCCTTCTGCCAGCGCTCCGGCACGTTGCGCAGCATGTTCTCGCGGCCTGCGGTGAGCCAGTATTTCATCTCGTTCTTCAGGATGAGGGGCGCGACGGCCTTGTTGCGCATCTCGGCGATCTCGAAGCCTTCGAGCCGCTTCATCGTGGTGGTGAGATCGGTGTCGGCCAGCATGTCGTCGAGCGAGCGCTTCACCGCGCGCAGGAACCGCACGACCAGATCGCCATTGGCGCGCAGGCTGTCACGCTTGGCGATGTAGCACTGGGCCGGGATCGGCGCGTACTCGTCGGTGTTCCACGACAGGAAACGCTCATTGGTCGCCCGCAGCGCCACCGGCACGCCGGCACTGACGATATAGGCGTCGATCCGCCCCTGGGCGATCAGCGCCATGCCGGCCGGCGTGTTGGGCGCCTGCACGCGCTGGACCTTGGTCTTGTCGACGCCGGTTGCGACCAGCATGCAGTCGAGCAGGATTTCGGTGGCACCGCCGACCGACAGGATGCCGATCGTCTTGCCTTCCATGTCCTTCGGGTTTCGGATCGGCTTGTCGGCCGAGGAGATCACGTAGAAGGGCGAACCCTGGCTGATCGTGCCGACCGCGATCAGCGCATCGCCGCCGGGGCGCGACGCCGCGCGGATCTGGTCCATGCCGCCGGTGCGCGACAGCAATCCGCCGCCGCCCAGGACCTGCTGCACCGCCATGGCGGAGCCGCGGCCCTGCTCGATGGAAACATCCAGACCCTCGCGCTCGAAATAGCCGCCGCCCTTGGCATGCAGGATGTCGACGAAGGCCAGGATATAAGCGAAGGGCGTGATGAAGGTCAGCGGCTTGGCCGTCTGTGCGCCCGCCGCCCGGATCGTGATGGCGGTGAAGGCGCCAACGCCGAGTGCCAGCGCCGAACGGCGGGACACGGAACCATCTGAGGTCGTCATGGTGCTCTCCGTTATCTTGGGGGTGTCAGCGGTCGGTCGAGATTACGAGGCTGGTGCGCGGGGGCAATCGGATCGCCCATGGAACATTTGGACGCGGCGGATCATTTCGCCGCCCCCGTGGCGTGCCACGGGATCAGCAGGCGCTTGAGGAAGCCGATGGCGAAATAGAAGGCGAAGCCGATCAGCGACATCTGGATCAGCACGGCGAACATCTGGCTGGTCTCGAAGCCGTTCATGCTCTGGATCAGCAGATGGCCGAGGCCCTGGCTGCCGCCGAGATATTCGCCCACCACCGCGCCGATGATGGCAAGCACGATGCCCACCTCGAAGCCGGTGAGGATATAGGGCAGCGCCGAGGGCAGCTCGAGCCGCTTGAACACCTGCCAGCGGCTGGCATTGAGCGCCGTCATCACGTCGCGATGGCCCTCGTCGATCGACTTCACGCCCAGCACCGTGTTGGTCAGGATCGGGAAGAAGGCGAGCACGCCGGCAACGATCACCTTGGACGTGATGCCGAAGCCGAACCAGACGACGAACAGCGGCACCAGCGCCACTTTCGGGATCACCTGGGTCGCCACGATGAAGGGATTGAGCGTCAGCTCGAGCCAGCGGATGCGGGCGATCAGCACGCCCAGCACGACGCCGATCAGCGCTGCCCAGAAGAAGCCGACCAGCGTCGCATAGACGGTCATTCCGGCATGGAACCAGGCGCGCCGGTTTGTCAGCATCTCGATCCAATCGGAGACCACGGCACCGGGCGCCGGCAGGATGAAGGGCGAGATGCCGGTCATGCGCACATAGACGTGCCAGATCAGCACCAGGATCCCCAGAAGGAGCGGGGTCGTGATCCAGGGGATCGTCGCCTCGCGGCCGGCGATGAAGCTGCGGCGCACCGGCAGCGGCATGGTGGGTGTGGAGATGTCCTTGGTCGGCTCGGCCATGTCAGGAAATCTCCGCCAGCCGTTCGCGCAAGCTCAGCACGATATCCTGGAACGCTGCCGTCGCCTGCAATTCCAGCGTGCGCGGCCGGGCGAAGGGCACGGTCACGATGCGGTCGATCTTGCCGGGGCGCGGCGACAGGAGAACGATGCGGTCGGCAAGGAACACGGCTTCCGCGATGGAGTGCGTGACGAGGACGATCGACTTCTCGGTGGCGAGAAACAGCCGCTGCAATTCCATGTTCATCGCGTCACGCGTCATGGCGTCGAGCGCGCCGAACGGCTCGTCCATCAGCAGGATCTTCGGATTATAGGAGAGCGCCCGGGCAATGGCCGCGCGCTGGCGCATGCCACCGGAGAGCTCGCGCGGCCAACGCTTCTCAAAACCGGCAATGCCGACGAGCTTCATCAGCTCGCGCGCCTTGGCCCGGCGATCGGCAACACCCATGCCCTTCAATTCCAGCGGCAGGGCAATGTTGTCCTCGATGGTGAGCCAGGGAAACAGGTTGGCGTCCTGGAACACCATGCCGAGATCGGCCAGCGCCTCGCTCTGCCGCCCACCCTTCTCCCACAGGCTGCGCCCGACGATGGAGAGCGAGCCCGCTGTCGGTTCGATCAGCCCGCCGATCATACGCAGCAGCGTCGTCTTGCCGCAGCCTGACGGCCCAAGAAGGACCAGCAATTCGCCCGCGCCGACATCGAGATCGGTAGCCGACAGCGCGTGAACAGGCTCGTCGCGCGTTCCGTACCACTTCTCGATGGCACGAAGGGCGATGACCGGGGCCGTTACGGGGCGATCAGACAACATAAGACAAATCAATCACGATGCGCTGAAGACCACAACCTCCACTCTGTCACGCAGGGCTGTGCTGCTGCAATGCAGCACGCTCAATGCGCTAGTACGGCGGCCGCCGGTTGGCCCAGGGACGCGCCTGCTCGAGCTGCGCCGCCAGCCGGTAGAGCAGCCCTTCCTCACCCGTCCGCGCGGCGAAGTGGACGCCGATCGGCAGGCCCTCATCCGACCAGTGCAGCGGCACCGACATGGCCGGTTGTCCCGTGACGTTGCACAGCACGGTGAAGGGGATGAAGGCCATCACCTTGGCCATCCAGGCCTCGGCATCGGTAGCATGGGTATCGAACGCCCCAATCGGCTGCGGCGGCAGGGCCAGGGTCGGCGTCAGCCAGAGATCGACGCGCTCGTAGAAGGCCATGATGCGCCGTGCCTGCCGGTGCAGGCTCTGCAGCGCGGCGATGTAGTCGGTCGCCGGGACGCGCAGGCCAGCAATCGCGAAGGCGCGCGTCACAGGTTCGATCGCATCGCCCTCCGGCAAGCGCCCGCCATTGAAGCGGGTCACATTCAGCGCCGTATTGGCGAAGAAGATGATGGTGGTCGCGCGCCGCACTTCCGCTGCATCGAAATCCGGTGCGCCATGCTCCACATGGTGGCCAAGCTCCTCGCAGAGGCGCGCGGCCTCTTCCACCGCCGTGACGCAGGCCGGATCGACCGGCACGCCGGTGGGCGCGCGGGTTGAGACGGCGATGCGCAGACGACCGGGCGGCTGCTGGGCCTCCGACAGGAAGCTGCGCGCCGGCGGCGGGGCCGTATAGGGATCGCCCGGCATGGGCCCACAGGTCGCGTCGAGCAGCGCCGCGCTGTCGCGCACCGAGCGCGTGACCGCGTGCTGCGCGGCAAGTCCGCCAAGTCCCTCGCCACCTTCGGGACCTGCCGTGATGCGCGCCCGCGTCGGCTTCAGCCCGAACAGGCCGCAGGCGGAGGCCGGAATGCGGATCGAGCCGCCGCCATCGGTCGCGTGGCCCATCGGCAGGATGCGGGCGGCAACCGCAGCCGCGGAACCGCCGGACGAGCCGCCGGGCGACAGGGCGAGATTCCAGGGGTTGCGGGTCTCGCCGAACAGATGGGATTCGGTTGCCGGCGCCAGGCCGAATTCGGACGAATTGGTCTTGGCGAGGATCACCAGTCCCGCCCGCTTGTAGCGCGCGACGAGTTCGCTGTCGGCCGCCGGCATGTTGCCGGCGAGCATCCGCGAGGCCGAGGTCGTCGGCGCCCCGACGATCGAGACGAGCAGTTCCTTCAGCGCGAAGGGCACGCCCTCGAAGGGCCCCTTCGGCAGGCCGCCAGCAATGGCCTGTCGCGCCAGATCGTCGAGCCGCGTGACGATGGCGTTGAGCCGGGGATTTTCCGCTTCGATGCGGGCCAACGCCGCGTCCAGCAGTTCGGACGCCGTCACCTCGCCCTTCCGCACAAGGGCCGCCAGCGCCAGTCCGTCAAAATCCTCGTAGGGGAACATCGAATTCTCCCGGTCTTGAATCACGAATGCCGCCGAAAGGCTCCCACGTCATCCCCGGCGAGCGCAGCGAGGGAAGGGGATCCAGAGAAGCTCGTCGAAATGCGGACGCCTTCCAACAGTCCTGGACCCCCGTCCCTCGCCCTTCGGGCTCGCCGGGGGTGACGAACACGTTGACGAGGTTCCTCAGCGGGCACCTGACCTACCCATCCCAACCCGACTTCCGCATCGGCGCCAGCACCGAGACATCCGGCGGCGGCGAGGCGGCAAAGCCCGGCCGATCCAGCGAGCCGATGGCCAGCCGCCCCTCGACGATGGCCAGCCTCACCCGGCCGTGGTCGTCGCGGTAGAGGTCAGGATGGGCGGCGAGATGGGCGCGCGCCTCCGTCTCCGGGCGCTCGTCGAACCCGTCGATGAAATGATGCGCATTGCGCTCGACATGGGTGATGCCGAGCAGGCTGACCAGCGCCAGATCCTGCTGGATCGAGGCGCCCATCTGCGTCGTCAGATCCTCGCCCGACATGAAATAGGGACCATCGGCGCCACCGTTCCACATCCGGCAGCGCGCCAGATTGAGGATCGACTTGTAGAGCCCCTTGCAGACCTTCGACGACACGCCGTGATAGCCGAGCGCTCTTGCCCGCGGGAACGCGTCGAGATCGCCATCGGATTCATCGATGATCACCGGCTTCGGCGGGGCCGCAGCGCCCAGCGGCTGGCTCAGCGCAGCGTGGCGCGCGATCGGCTGTTCGATCAGCACGATGGCCTCCCAGAGTTTCGCCAGCGACGGCCTCGCCTGAATGGCCTGCCAGAGCGGCGCGAAGGCCTCCGCGGTCTCATATTGCTCATTGCCATCGAGTGTCGCGCGATAGCCGCCGGGAATGCGGTCGAGCACGGCGGCGATCTTCTCCAGCCGCGCGATGTCGGAGGGCACGTCGCCCGCCACCTTCAGCTTGTACCAGCGGCAGCCATAGAAGGAGACGACCTCTTCCAGCGTTTCCGGCAGGCCGTCATCAACCCGCGTGCCGGGCGCCTGATCGGCGGCAACGATCGGGTCGACCAGTCCCACCGTGTGGCGCACATCGATGCCGGCCTGCGGGCTGAGACCTGCGAGGAAACCCGCAAGATCGAAACCATCGAGATCCGCAATGATCGGATGGTGACCGATACCCGGCAGATTGGTGCGGATCGCCTCATAGAAGCTGACGTTCTCGAGCCGGCAAAGTGCATCCAGAACGGCGCGATCAAGGAGTGCCGGGCCGTAGCTTGCCACCAGCGGATTCAGCCGTTCCTGCGCGCCCGCCGCGATCTGCCCGCGATAGCCATCGGCAAACAGGCCAAACGCCGTCGAGGGCGCCGCCACGAGATAGGCAGCCGTGGCAATCTCCAGCGCCCGGCGCAGCTGATCGAGATTCTGGTCATCCGACAGGGTCTTGTCCTTGTCGAACCATTTGGCGCCCAGCGCTTCCGCCGCATGACCGAACTCCTCCCGGCCATCCTGATGGCGGATGCGCACGCGGGTGACCGCCTGGATGCCGTGGGTCACCGTAATGACGCCGAAGCGGAACGGCATCCGCAGCTTGTAAGGGCGCTCGAACAGCTCGACCGACAGGACCTTGACCTTGGGCGCCGTCATGACAGGGCCTCCTCGATACCGCGGAGATAGCCGATCGCGCGGGCGGCAGAGCCCGGTCCGTCCGGCACATAGTCGAAGGGTTCGACGCCGGTCCAGCCGGCAAAGGCCTGACGTCGGAGGGCATCAAGGACTGGCGCCAGCGCAAGTGCGCCCTGCCCCGGCCCGCGCCGGTTCGGATCGTTGAAATGGATATGGCTGATCAGCCCGGTCGGCAGGTAGCGGTCAATCAGATCCGGTACACTCAAGCTCTCGGTGCGCGCCGCCGAGCAGTCGATCATTGTCTTGAGACCCGGAAGGTTGATGGCGCGGACGATGCCGACAGCCTCCTCCACCGTCGTCACGAACTGCGTGTCGGTCGAAGCCAGCGGCTCGATGCAATAGGTCAGGCCGGTCCTGGTCGCGACCTCACCGATGGCAGCAAACATGTCGGTGCCCCGCTGGCGCGCTTGGACGGCGCCCGCGCCATCCGGCAACTCCCGCTGTCCCGGTGACCCATGAACCAGCACGCCCGCGCCGAGATCGGCGGCGAGATCGACGAGCCCGCGCATGACGTCGAGCGACCGCGCGCGGATCGCAACATCGTCCGTCGTGATCGACAGGCCGGCCGGTGCTACCAGGAGCCAGTGCAGACCGCAAATCGCGATCCCCGCATCCGCGGCTGCACGGCGCGCCGCCGCTCGATCAGAAGCCGGCAAAAGATGCGGTTCCGTTCCCAGCGTGAACGGCGCGATTTCCAGCCCGTCATAGCCAAGGCTTGCTGCCAGTTCGCATTGCTGCGCGAAGGGCAGATCGCGCACGACCTCATTGCAGAGCGCAATGCGCATGCGCTGTCCGCTCATGCCGGCACCCGGCCATGAAGCCGGTGATAGATCGCCATGGACAGCTCTCCGAACTCGGGCCTGATCCGCGTCTCCACTGTGCGCGGCCGCGCCAAGTGGATCGGCGTCACCTCGGCAATGCGGCCGGGCCGCGGCGACATGACGACCGCGCGATCGGCAAGGAACACCGCCTCGGGGATGGAGTGGGTGACGAACAGGATGGTCTTTCGTTTGCCGGCTTCGGACGTCTCGCCCCAGACGCGCAGCAGTTCGATATTCATCTCGTCGCGTGTCATGGCGTCGAGCGCGCCGAACGGCTCATCCATCAGTAGGAGCGGCGGATCGAGCAGCAGCGCGCGCACGATCGAGGCGCGCTGCTGCATGCCGCCGGAGAGCTCACGCGGCAGTTTGGATGCGAAATCGCTTAAACCCACAATGCCGAGAAGATCCATCGCCCGGTCGCGATATTTGCGGGCGTCGTGGCCGGCAAGTTCGGCCGGCAGCAGGACATTGTCGAGAATGGTCCGCCATTTCAGCAGGACGGGCGCCTGGAACACCATTCCCACCGACGTGAGCGGCCGCGTGACCGGTTCGCCGGCCACCCGCACCGCGCCCGATGTCATCGGACGAAGCCCCGCGATGATGCGCAGAAGAGTAGACTTGCCGCAGCCGGACGGTCCGACCAGCGCGATGAACTCGCCATCGGCAATGGTCAGCGAAATGTCGCGCAACGCCTCTACCGGACCGCTACCGGTCTCGTAGACCATGCCGACGTGGTCGATCTCGATCATGGAAGGTGGGTGTCCGCTCTGGTCATGCGCATGGGTCGAAGT
This sequence comes from Phreatobacter aquaticus, assembly GCF_005160265.1. Taxonomy (NCBI): domain Bacteria; kingdom Pseudomonadati; phylum Pseudomonadota; class Alphaproteobacteria; order Hyphomicrobiales; family Phreatobacteraceae; genus Phreatobacter; species Phreatobacter aquaticus. The sequence goes on from NZ_CP039865.1 coordinate 753,836, forward strand.
CGTGGATCACGTGGCGAGAAGGTCCTTCGAGGCTCGGCTTTGCCTCGCACCTCAGGATGAGGAATGGAGAGATCGCATATGACGATGGCGCTACGTCTGTCGTGTGGCCCTGTCGAGGTCCGCCTCCTCCTCACCTCATCCTGAGGTGCGAGCGAAGCGAGCCTCGAAGGATCACCGTGTCGTCAAGCGGGGCCTCTCAATGAAGGCCCCGCTCGTCCAATCACCGCGCTGGCGGCATGTCCACCCGCGTGTAGAAGCTCGCATTGAACGTCTCGTCGCAGGTCACCTGCCGGGGCAAGCCCATATTCGCATTGATGATGTCGACGGAGGCGCACATCTTGGCCCGGTCGATCGCGCCAATGCCATTTGCCCGGAAGCGGTCGGTCCGCATCAGGCCAAGACCCAGCATCATGTTCGGCTGCATCACCGAGACATCGACCTCCGGCACCCGGCGCTTGAAGATCGCCATCGAGCCCTCCGGATCCGCCATCACGTCGCGCCAGCCAAGATAGGCCGCCTCGAGGAACTTCCTCAGAACCTCGGGCCGCTCGCGGATGGTCTTGTCGCTCGCCATGATCGACATGGAATACATGTCGAGGCCGAAATCGGCCCATTGCATCATCACCACATTGCCCTGGCCCATGGCCTTCTCGTAGAGCGGCAGGCCGGTGGAATAGTCGGCGATCGTGTCGACGCGGCCGGTGGCGAGCGCCGCGATCTTGGCGGCCGGCTCGACATTCACCCATTCGACCCTGGAACCGTCGATGCCGGTGGCGCGCACGAAGGCCGGCCAGATCTGCCGCTGGCTGTCGCCGGGAGGCGCGCCAATGGTCCGGCCCAGAAGATCGGCCGGCGTCCGGGCAGGCTTCGAGGCCGGCGAGAAGATGTTGAGCGGCGTCTTGTCGAAGACGATGCCGATGATGCGCGCGGTCGACCCGCGCGACAGGGCCGAGACGATCACGGCAGCATCGGCAAGGCCGGCATCGGCGCGGCCGGTATCGACCTTGGCGATGGAATCGCCCGATCCGCGCGAATTCTCCAGCGTCACGTCGAGGCCGCGGTCGCGGAAATAGCCCTTCTCCAGCGCCACCCAATAAGCCGCGTGGTCGCCCACCGCGAACCAGTTGAGCGCGAAGGTGAACTTCTCAAGCTGCTGTGCCTGCGCGCCCACCGCCCCCGCGACAGCGAGGACCATGGCGGCTGCGAAGGATATCCAGGTCGATCTGCACGTCGTCATGACACTCTCCCTTGAGGTCGGCGGTTCGGACTTCAGCGATCGGACCCCTGCGCCCAGGGCGCGGCGATGGCGGCAATGCCGCTCACCGCGCCATAGAGCAGGAGGCCGATGATCGAGATCCAGGCAAGCGCAGCAAACGCCACCGGCGTGTTCATGCTCGACTGGGTGGTGACGATGACAAAACCGAGGCCCGCCTGCGAGGCGACAAACTCGCCCACCACGGCACCGACCACGGCGGCGGTCGCGGTCACCTTCAGCGCGCTCAGGATATAGGGCAGCGCATTGGGCATGCGGATCTTGAGGAAGATCTTCCAGGTCGGCGCGTTGAACACCCGCCCGAGGTCGAGCATGTCGTCCTCGATCTGGGTGAGGCCGACCGCCGTGTTGATGACCACCGGAAAGAAGCCGATCAGCGCGCCGATCAGCATGTTCGGCCAGATGCCATAGCCGAGCCAGAGCATGAATAGCGGCGCGATCGCCACCTTGGGCAGCACGTTGACGAAGACGAGAAAGGGCGTCAGCGAGCGCGCCACCGGCTGCGACCAGGCGATGGCGGTGCCGAGCAGCACGCCGGCACTGGCTGCCAGCGCGAAGGCGCCGAGGATCGCGGCACCCGTGAACAGGATATGGCGGGTCCAGGGAATGTCGCCGCCGGCCATGGCCTGCACCACCTTCCAGGGGCCGGGCAGCAGGAACTCGCGCACCTGGAAGAAGTCGACCGAGAATTGCCACAGCGCGATGAGAACGACGAAAGGCGCGACCACCGGCACCAGCGACAGGATCTGGCGGCCCCCCTTCGGCATCATCCGCGTCCTCCGGAACGACAGCGCGCAATCATGTCAGAACCGGCCATCACGCGCCTCGAACTTGGTCGGCTTGCCGTGGCTCGGCATGGAGCGGGCGACCCAGTCAGCCGTCCAGTCGAGCATCCGGTCAAGCGGCACGTGCGGATAGCCGAAAAGCCCGGAGGCCCGCGACGTGTCGGTCAAGAGCGCCGTCGGGCTCTCCTCGCCGATGATGATGGCGGGCCTGCCGAGCCTGGCGCCGAAGGCCTGGGCCAGCCGGCGCACCGACAGCGTCTCCGGACCCGAGACATTGAGGATCAGCGGCGGGTTCGCCGCATGTTTGAGCGCTCTCAGCGCCTGGGCATTGGCATCGCCCTGCCAGATCACATTGACATGGCCCATCGTGACATCCACCGGCTGCCCCGCCGCCACTTTCGAGGCGATGTCGAACAGCACGCCGTAGCGCATGTCGATCGCGTAATTGAGCCGGAACAGCACCGTCTTCGTGCCATGGACCGAGGCGCCATATTCGAACACCCGCTCCCGGCCGAGACACGACTGGGCATATTCGCCGACCGGACCGGGCATGGCGGTCTCGTCCGGCGCGGCGCCGGCAACCGCTGCCAGCGGATAGACGTTACCGGTGGAGAAGGCGACGATCCGCGAGGCGTGAAAGGTCTCGGCGACGGCGGCCGGCACCAGGCAGTTCATCGCCCAGGTCAGGCCCAGCGCGCCGCTCGCGCCGAACTTGCGTCCCGCCATGAAGATGACATTCGGCGCCTTCGGCAGCGCCTCGATCGCCTTGCGGTCGAGCAGGTCGGCCTTGATCGTCTCGATGCCGTGGCGCTGCAGACCGGCCTCGAGCCCGGGCTCGGAAAAGCGTGCGACGCCGATGATCCGCCGTCCCGGCGAGGCCGCCCGCGCCATCCTCGCCAGTGTCGGCCCCATCTTGCCGGCAACGCCCAGGATCAGGATATCGCCGTCGACCGCGGCCAGGTCGGCAGCGACCCCGGCCGAGTGGCTGCTCAGAAAGGCTTCCAGATCCTCGATCGAGGCGAAGCGATCAGGCAGAGACGTCACGTCCGGCATCAATCCCTCGACGGGCAGCGCCCGAATTCCGGCGGGCCTTGAGCGAGCCTGCCTCTGTTCAACCGGACAGGCAATGCCCGCCACAGACCCTGAGCCTGCATGACCGGACCGCAAGTGTCAAACAACCAGTTGGATGCTTCGCGCCTGTTGAAATCCTGATTTAGATCGGTCTAAATGGCCCACATGGACGCGAGTGCCGACAAGCGCCTCGAAAAGATCCGGATGACAGGGACGGGACATGACAGGCAGCGGTGGCAGGACGGCCTTCGTCACGGGCGCGGGGCGCGGCATCGGGCGGGGCATCGCGCTGGCGCTTGCGGCCGAGCGGTTCCGCCTGGTCCTGAACGACCTCACCCTCTCCATCGATCTCGAGGAGACGCTGGCCGCTGTCCGCGCCATGGGCTGCGAGGCGCTCGCCGCGCCAGGCGACATCAGCGACCTCTCCCGTCACGAAGCACTGGTGGATCAGGTATGGTCGGCCTTTGGCGGGCTCGACTGCCTGGTCAACAATGCCGGCATCTCGGTGGCGGTGCGCGGTGACCTGTTCGAGGTGACGCCGGAGAGCTTCGACCGGCAGATCCACGTCAATCTGCGCGGGCCCTTCTTTCTCACCCAGGCTGTCGCAAAGCGCATGGCGGCGGCGCCGGCATCCGGCTTCCGCTCCATCGTCACCATCTCCTCGTTCAATGCCGAGGCGGCTTCCCCCGACCGCGCGGAATATTGCATCGCCAAGACCGGGCTTGCCATGATGACCCGCGTCTTCGCGCTCCGCCTCGCCGAGCTTGGCATCATGACCTACGAGGTGCGCCCGGGCGTCATCCGCACCGCCATGACGGCGGTGGCGAAGGAGAAATACGACCGGCTCTTCGCCTCCGGCTTCGCGCCCATCGCCCGCTGGGGCGAACCGGAGGATGTCGGCCGCGCGGTGGCGACCCTTGCCTCCGGCGGATTGCCCTATGCCACCGGCGAGACCGTCCATATCGACGGCGGCCTGTCGATCACCCGGCTTTGAGGAACGCGCCATGGTGACATCCACCTCCGGCCGCCTGCTCGAACCTGGCGAATACTGGTTCGAGGACCTGCGCGATGGCGACCACTACAGCACCGGCCATATCGTCATCACCGATGCCCACATCATCGGCTTCGCCGGGCTCTCCGGCGACTTCTTCGACCTGCACATGGACGACGAATTCGCCCGCGAGCAGGGCTTTCCCGGCCGGGTGGCGCATGGCCTGCTCGGCCTTGCCATGGCGGACGGGCTGAAGAACCGATCCTCCGTCCGCATCATGGCGGTGGCATCGCTCGGCTGGACCTGGGCCTTCAAGGGCCCGATCCTGGTCGGCGACCGCATCGGTGTCACCGTGACGGTGAAGGGCAAGCGCCTGACGTCCAAGGGGGATCGCGGCATCACCAACCTCGGCTTCGCCGTGTCCAACCAGGACGGCCGCGTCGTGCAGGACGGCGAGACGGCGCTGCTGACCAGGCTCAGACCGGCGGCCTTGCCGGCAAGTTCTTCAACGGATTGACGTTCCCGAGGCGCCGACGCAGAGTTGGCCCTCATTCCGAAAGGCCCGATCGGCGCTCCCCCGCTATTCCGGACTGACGCTGAATTGGATCGATCTAACAACAAGCCAAGCCGGGACAATCGGCCAGATTTCCGTTTCAGGGAGAAACACCATGACGACCAAGAAGGATATGAAGCAGGGCTGGATGAGCCGGCGCGACCTCGCCAAGCTCCTCGGCATCGGTGGCGCGGCGATCGCCGCCGGCCTGCCGGAGAAGGTCTTCGCCCAGACCCGGCGCAACACGCTGGTCATCGGCATCGACATTTCCGATTGCGTGACGCTCGATCCGGCCCGCCAGGCGCAATATTCGACGCCGATGTCGCTGCTCGCCGCCTATGACATGCTCGTCACGATGTCGCCGGGCGACTACATCACCATCCGCCCGTCGCTTGCCACCTCCTGGGCACGCACGCCCGACGGCAAGGGCTGGCGCTTCACGCTGCGCGAGAACGTCAAGTTCGCCAGCGGCAATGTGATGACCGCCGAGGACGTGAAGTGGTCGATGGAGCGCGTGCTGCGGCTCGGCGACCAGACCTCGCAATATATCAGCCACGTCGAGCGCACCGAGGTGGTGGACGCCAAGACCGTCGACATCATCCTGAAGGATCCGACCCAGCCGCTGCTCACCATCATCGCGGCGCCGGGCTTCCCGGTCTATGACCGCAAGGTGGTCGAGGCCCAGGGCGGCGACGCCAGCATGGATGCCAAGACCAAGGACAAGGCGACCACCTGGCTGAACGAGAATTCCGCAGGCACCGGCGCCTACCGGATCACCCGCTGGGAGCGCAACCAGCAGATCCAGTTCGTCCGCAACGACAATCACTGGCGGGGCAAGCCGCCCTTCGAGCGGATCATCATCCGCCACATCGGCGACAGCGCGGCGCAGCTCCTGTCGATCCGCCGCGGCGACATCGACATCGCCTTCAACCTGATCCCGGAACAGGTCTCCACCATCAAGGCCGATCCGAACCTCCGGCTCGAGGCCCTGACCAGCCTCGACTTCGTCTACATGGCGCTGACCGAGAACCCCGAGTTCAACAAGGCTCTGGCGGTGAAGGAAGCCCGCCAGGCCATCGGCCAGGCCATCGACTATGACGGCATCATCAAGAACCTGCTCGGCGGGGCCGCGGTGCGCTGCGCCAACTTCCTGCCGATCGGCGTGTCGGGTTCGACCGAGGCCATCGCCAAGGAGGTCGGCTACAGCCAGAACCTCGACAAGGCCAAGCAGCTTCTGCAGAAGGCGGGCCTTGCAGACGGGTTCGAGTTCGACATCGCCTATGGCAATGCCGCGATCGCCGGCGTGACCTACCAGACGCTGGCGCAGAAGATCCAGGCCGACCTTGCCCGGGTCAATATCCGCGCCAAGCTGACACCCATGGATCAGGTCAACCTGCGCACCACCTTCACCGGCAACCGGGCTCAGGGCGGCGTGCTGACCTTCTGGAACCCGCCGGCGGTGGAGAACCTGCTCTGGGCGGCCGCCTCGGTGGAACGCGTCGCACGGCGCGTCCATTGGAAGGTGACGCCGGATGTCCTGAAACTGGTGCGCGATGCCGCCGCCGAAACGGATGCCAAGAAGCAGGCCGATCTCTGGGTGGAGTACCAGAAGCGGGTGGTGGACCAGGCGAACTACTTCATCCTGTTCCAGCCGATCTATCAGGTCGCAGCCCGCAGCCATCTCGGCAAGCTGCCGCTGACGGCGGCCGGCTGGATGCTCGATATGCACGACGTGAAGCCCGCCTCGGCCTGAGGCTTGGTCTCTTGAGGTGCGTGGAACCGGCGGGTCGCAAGGCCCGCCGGTTTTGCATTCAGAAAGAGGGCTGCGGCGAGCGCCGTTGTGAGACGTGAGCCCCGCTCCCTCAGAACCCGTAAACCTCCGCCGGGTTGTCGACCAGGATCCGCTGCCTGACCGCCTCGTCCGGCGCCCAGTCGGCGAGAATATCCAGCAGAGCTGCATCGTCGGGCCGCGGATTCTGGCCGGGATGCGGCCAGTTGGTCGCCCACAGCATGCGCTCGGGCGCATGTTTCACCAGTGCACGGGCAAGCCGGCTCACATCCTCATAGGCCGGTGCGCCGGTCTTCGATGTCTCATAGGGCGCCGACAGCTTCACCCAGACCCGGCCGGTATCGACCAGCGACAAGAGCGTTCGGAACGCTTCGCTGTCGACATCCACTGGTTCGAGGAACTTGCCGTTGTGGTCGATGACGATGCGACCGCTCCACGAGCGGATCTGCGCCTGATGCTCGGGCAACGTCCGCCCATCCGTCTGGAACTGCACGTGCCAACCGATCGCCTGCACCTTGGCCGCGACGCTGTCGAGCATGGCCCAGGGGATGGCGCCGCCCGGCATCATCAGGAACCGGGCGCCGCGCATTCCGCAAGCCGTCAGGCGTTCCAGTTCGGCATCGGTCACCCGGTCATCAACCACCGCGACGCCACGGGTGACATCCGCCCCGAGCGCAGCGATGCCTTCCAGCGTGCAGCTGTTGTCGGTGCCATAGACCGAGGGCTGGACGATCACGGTTCGCGTCAGGCCAAGCCGCGCCTTGACCGCGCGGTAGTCGTCGACGCTCGCCGCGAGCGGCGCGGCACTCGCAGCTGTCGGCGCCAGCGCGAAACGCGGGTCATAGACATGGATATGGGTGTCGCAGGCGCCCGCAGGCACGATCGGTGTCGGAGCAATCGCCATGGGAGCACCTATACCTTGAGCCGGCTAAGGCGCGAGGCCTCTGCCGCATTGACCGCCCCCGGAGGAACCTCGCCGGCGATCAGCGCGCGGACCTGCTCGACCGTGTCGAACGCCTGGTGCTCGATGGCAGCCGGCGTCAACCCACCGACATGCGGCGCGGCGATCACATCCGGCCGTTCTGCCAGGAACAGCGACGGCTTCTGGTCGGGCGCGCGGCCGACATCCATGGCCGCGCCGGCGAGCTGCTTGCTGTCGAGGGCCGCTTCCAGCGCTTGCTCATCGACGAGGTTGCCGCGCGACAGATTGACGAAGAAGGCGCCGGGTTTCATCGCCGCAAACGCTGACGCGTTCATCAGGTTCTCGGTCGCCTCGGTCGCCACCACGAGGCAGACAACGAAGTCCGAACGTTCCAGGAGCTCCGCCATCGCGACCTGCGCGACGCCGGGATCTGAAATGGTCTTGTGAGGGTCGCTCGCCAGCACATCCATGCCAAGCGCCAGGCCGATTTCCGCCATGCGGCGACCGATCGCGCCATAGCCGAGAATGCCAAGCGTCGAGCCCTTGAGCTGCCGGCCCATCAGGACGGAGACCTCTCTCCTGTTCCAGTAAGCCTCCGCCGATTTTGACATGTTGCGGGCGAGATCGATCATCATGCCGAAGCCGAGCTCGGCCACGGAATCGATGAATCCGGGGGTCGCCCGCGTGCACAGGATGCCGTGTCTGCTGGCCCGTTCGACATCGACATTGCGGATGTCGACGGCACAGCGCAGGAACGCGACGAGGTCCGGCGCCTGGTCGAAATAGCCAGCGAATCCAGGGGTCTGGCGGTCGGAAACGACGATATCGACGCCCTGGGCGTGGCGGATCAGGCCCGCCTCGTCGAGCACCTCACCGGTCGGGTTGATGACCACCTCGGCCATCTCCTGCAGCGCCGCGACGGCACGGGGGCCGTAATAATTGGCCAGCATATCGGCGGAATGGGTCAAAAAGACGCGTCTTTTCATAGACTTAGGCCTTGAATTCGGCATTGCGCTTCTGCTGGAAGGCGCGGATGCCCTCCATGTGATCGCCGGCCGAGAAGCACAGCGTGTTCATCTCGTTCTCGTAGCGGATGCCCGCCGCGAGCGATGACGACAGGGCCATGCGGACGGAGGCCTTCACCGATTCGACCGCGACCGGACTGAACCCCGCGAACTTCCGGCACAGTGCCCGCGCCTCGCCCGCAACATCCTGATCTTCCACGAGATATTCGACAATGCCGAGCCGATGCGCCTCCTCGGCGCCGATCGGATCGCCGGTCAGCAGGAGCTTCATCGCCTGCCCGTAGCCGACAAGGCGGGGCAGCATCTGCGAGGCGCCACCGCCGCCGACCCAGCCGCGCACCACCTCCGGAAAGCCCATCCGGGCGCCGCGTCCCATCACGCGGATATCGGCCGACAGCGCCATCTCGGCACCACCCCCCAGCACCCAGCCATGGAGCGCTGCAACCACGGGCTTGCGCATGTCCCTGACGGCGGTTGCATATTCCACCCGATTGCGGAACGCCCATGCACTCGAATAGTCCGCCAGCGCGTTGAGATCGGAGCCCGCGCAGAAGGCCCGGTCCCCGGTGCCGCGCAGCAGGACGGCGCGCACCTGATCGTCGCGATCGAGCTCACGGCACAGCCGCTCGATCGTCGCGGCCATGGCGGGCGTCACGGCATTCATCTTGGCGGGGCGATTGAGCACGATCTCGGCAACGAAGCCGTCGCGTACCAGCTGAACCTCGTCATCCATGGACATCCACTCCAGCAAACCGGTGAAAGGCAAAGACATCTTGCTTTCGCAAGCCCTTGGGAGGCATGAAGCAAGCATGACGGAGATCGAGAAGACACTCGACAGGCCGCAGCGCATGACGCTGCACGATCTGGCCCGCCATGCCGGCGTGTCCCGCGCGACGGTATCCCTGGTGTTGCGCAAGAGCCCGCTGGTCGCCGAGAAGACGCGTGCGGCAGTGCTCGAGTCCATGCGGGCGCTTGGCTATGTCTACAATCGCGGCGCCGCCAACCTGCGCACCCAGCGCTCGCACACGATCGGCGTCTCGATCAACGAGATCACCAATCCCTATTTCACTGAACTGACGGCGGCGATCCAGAGCGCCTTTCTCAACCACGGGCGCACCGTCTTCATCGCCAATTCCGAGGAAGACCCCGCCCGCCAGGACCAGTTCATCGCCACCATGCGCGAATACAATGCCGACGGCCTGGCGATCTGCCCGTCCCGCGGCACATCGCGTGAGACGCTGCGCCGCCTGAAGGCGCAAGGGGTGGCCTGCGTGCTGGTCTCGCGCGACATTGCTGGCTCTGGGCTCGATTATGCCGGCCACGCCAACGAGGCCGGCATGTGCGAGGCGGTCGAGCACCTGATCGGCCTCGGTCACCGCCGTATCGCGATGATCGGGGGCAACGATCTGGTTTCCACCGGACGCGAGCGGCGCGCTGGCCACCGCAAGGCGCTGGAACGCCACGGCATTGCCGTCGACCCGCGCCTGGTGGTGGAAGGCGATGCCGCCACCCGCAGCTTCGGGGCGGCGACCGTCAAACACCTGCTGACCTTGGACGAGCCTCCCACGGCAGCCGTCTGCTTCAACGACGTCATCGCCTTCGGCGTCATGCTGGGCTTGCGCCAGGTCGGCAAGGAGCCGGGTCGTGACTTTGCGGTGGTCGGTTACGACGATCTCGCCGAGGCCGAACTCTGGATGCCTGCCCTGTCCACAGTGCGCAACGACACGGTCGCGCTCGGCGCGGCCGCCGCCCAACTTCTGCTCGACCGCATCGAGGCGCCTGATGCGCCGGCGAGGCGCATCGTGCTGGCCCCAAAGCTCGTGCTGCGCGAATCCAGCTGCCCGCCGCGCTAAAGCCTGCGCCGCTGCTGCCATCGACGCGCCGGCGGCCCCGGCCACCCATGCCGATCCTGCCTCGACAGGCATTCCTCACCCCTTTTGACAGTCTGTCCGCTTGAGCGCCGACTGCTCTTGGCGCAACATTAGGAGGTGATTGACATCGCGTCGACTGAAATTTAGAACGATCTAAATAAGAAAAATACCGGAGGAAACATGGGAATGGCCCGCTTGAGCGGATGTCTGGACGCGTGCGCGCCAAATCTCGGCGCAGCCCGGCGCAGCTTGCCTGCCCGGCCCCGGGTGGGCGTCTGACATGGTCCGGTTCATCGTCGCGCGCCTCGGCATCACGCTGGTCATGGCCCTCCTGGCGACGCTGGTGATCTTCCTGATCTCCAACATGGTGCCGGGCGATCCGATCCTGGCCGCGCTTGGCGATGTCGCCGCCTCGAACAAGGAATTCGTCGCGGAATGGCGGGCCAAATGGGGCCTCGACCTGCCGCTCTGGCAGCGCTACCTGATCTTCCTGAAGGGGCTGCTCCACGGCGACCTCGGCATATCGATATCGTCGCAGCGGCCGGTGATGGAAGACATCGCCCAGTTCGCGCCAGCGACCCTCGAGCTTGCAACCATCAGCTTCCTGCTGGCGCTCGGCATCGGCATTCCGCTGGGCATCACAGCCGCGGTCTGGCGCGACACCTGGGTCGACCATGTCGCCCGCGTCGTCTCGCTGATCGGCGTCTCCTCACCCACATTCTGGCTCGCCTTCATCATGCTGGCGATCTTCTATGGCGGGCTGGAGATCGCGCCCGGCCCCGGCCGGCTCGATGCCATCGCCCTGCCGCCCCGCACGATCACCGGCCTGCTGCTGATTGACACGATCATCGCCGGCGACTGGGAGACCTTCCGCGATGCGGCCGCCCATCTCGTCCTGCCCTCCATCGTGCTGGCGGCCGCGACCCTCGGCCTCATCACCCGCACCATGCGCGCGGCGATGCTCGAAAGCATCCAGCAGGACTATGTCCGCGTCGCCCGCGCCAAGGGGCTGAAGCGCTTCTCCATCGTCATAGGCCACGTTCTGCCCAATGCCATGATCCCGGTCGTGACGCTCGGCGGTCTCGCCTATGCCAACCTGCTCACCGGCGCCGTGATGACCGAAACCGTGTTCTCGTGGCCCGGCCTCGGCCGCTACACGTTCCGCAGCGCCGCCACCCTCGATTTCCCGGCGATCATGGGCATCACCCTGATCGTCGCCATGGTCTATCTGATCGTCAACCTGATCACCGACATCAGCTACGCCCTGCTCGATCCCCGGGTGATGCGATGACCGACACGATCGATCGCCCGACCGTCCACGTCATCGCGCCGGTTCGCACGCGGGCGCAACGCTGGCGCAGGCGCTATGGCCTCGCCGCCATGGGTGCGGGGATCGTCATTCTATGGGTGCTCATCGCCATCGCGGCGCCCCTGCTGACGCCCTATGACCCGAATGCCGTCGACGTCACGGCGCGCCTCAAGCCACCATCCTGGACCAACTGGCTCGGCACCGACGTTCTCGGTCGCGATGTCTTCACCCGGCTTCTGTTCGGCGCCCGCATCTCGCTCACCACCGGCTTTGTCGTGGTGATCATCGGCGCCGTGGTCGGCACCCTGCTCGGTGGCATCGCAGCCTTTGCCCGCGGGCGCATCGAGGCTGTCATCATGCGCCTCACCGACCTCGTGCTCTGCTTCCCGCCGATCATCCTGGCGCTCGCCATCGCGGCCGGTCTTGGCATCGGCACCACCAACACGATCATCGCCATGCTCGTCGTCTGGTGGCCGAAATTCGCCCGCCTCGCCCACAGCCTGGTGCTGGTGCAGCGCAGCCAGGAATATGTCGAGGCGGCCACGGTCATCGGCTATTCGCCGGCCCGCATCCTGGTCCGCCACATCATCCCGAACTCGGTCGGGCCGTTGATCGTGTTGATCACGCTGGATGTCGGCAATGCCATCATCACCTTTGCCGGCCTGTCATTCCTCGGCCTCGGCGTGGTGCCGCCAACGGCGGAATGGGGCTCGATGGTCGCAGAGGGGCGCGAACTGGTCCAGCAATGGTGGGTGGCGGCGTTCCCGGGACTGGCCATCCTCTCCATCGTTCTCGGCTTCAATTTCCTCGGCGACGGCGTGCGCGACTGGCTCGATCCGAAGGCGCGCAAGCGGTGACCGCCATGACCTCCAACGCGATGCCTGCCGATACGAATACCGCCGTTCCAGCGCTGGAAGTACGCGATCTCAAGACCCAGTTCTTCACCGACGACGGCGTGGTGAAGGCGGTCGATGGCGTGAGCTTCACCGTCGCCCCCGGCGAGGCGCTCGGCATCGTCGGTGAATCCGGTTCCGGCAAGAGCGTCACGGCGCTGTCGCTGATGCGCCTGCTGGAAGAACCCAGCCGCATTGTCGGGGGCGAGATCCGCTTCCAGGGCAAGAACGTGCTGGAAGCCACCGACGAGGAAATGCGCAACCTGCGCGGCGACCGAATGGCCATGGTGTTCCAGGACCCCATGACCTCGCTCAACCCGGTGATCAAGATCGCACGGCAATTGATCGAGACCATGGTCGTCCATGGCCGCTACACGCCGGATGCCGCCGCCAAGCGTGCCGTCAGCCTGCTCGGCCGCATGGGCGTCGGCGCACCCGAGCGCGCCCTTGACTCCTATCCGCACCAGTTCTCTGGTGGCATGCGCCAGCGCGTCATGCTGGCGCTCGGCATGAGCAACGAGCCGGCCCTTCTGATCGCCGACGAGCCGACGACGGCGCTCGACGTGACGATCCAGGCGCAGATCCTCGATCTCCTGCGCGAACTGAACCGCGATTTCGGCACGGCCATCGTCCTGATCAGCCACGACCTCGGAGTCATCGCCCGTGTCTGCACCCGCACCATCGTCATGTATGGCGGCGAGGTGGTGGAGGAGGGACCGACTGAGGACCTGCTGCGCGATCCACGCCATCCCTACTCCTGGGCGCTGATCAATGCGGTGCCGCGCATCGACGAGACAACCTCCGGCGATCGGCGCCTGACCACCATCGAAGGCCAGCCGCCCGATCCCCTGAACATGCCTGGAGGTTGCCGGTTTGCGCCGCGCTGCCCGTTCCGCATCGCCAAATGCGAGGAGCATCCGGAGCTTGAAGAAGTGCTTCCCGGCCGCAAGGCCCGCTGCTGGGTCACTCAGGGCGGCCAGAAACTGGAGCTGAACCGTCGGGCGACCGAAGCCACGGCGGAGCCCTCCACGCACCGGGCGCCCGCAACAACCGGCGAGCCGGTGTTGAAGGTGCGTGGCCTCGTCAAGCACTTCCCACTGCCGAAGACCGGCTTCTTCCAGCCGCGGCGCGTCGTCCACGCGGTCGATGACGTCGATCTCGACGTATTCCGCGGCGAGACCGTCGGACTGGTGGGCGAGTCCGGTTGTGGCAAGTCGACGCTTGCCCGTCTCGTCACCCGCATCCACACGCCCGATGCCGGCACCATCGCCTTCGATGGCACCGACATCGCGCAGGCAAAGCAGGCCGAGATCAGGCCGCTGCGCCGGCGCATGCAGATGGTCTTCCAGGACCCCTATGCTTCGCTCAATCCCCGCATGAGCGTCGGCGACATTCTGGGCGAGCCCCTGCTGTTTCATGGCCTGACCAAGACAAGGGCTGAGACGAACGACCGCATCCAGGAGCTCTTGGCGACAGTCGGGCTCAATCCGAAATCCGCCGAGCGCTACCCGCACGAATTCTCCGGCGGCCAGCGTCAGCGCATCTCCATCGCCCGCGCGCTCGCGGTGAAGCCGGACTTCATCGTCGCCGACGAGCCGATCTCGGCGCTCGACGTCAACATCCAGGCGCAGATCATCAACCTGATGCTCGATCTCCAGGAGCGTCTGGGCCTGACCTATCTGTTCATCGCCCACGATCTGGCGGTCGTCCGTCACATCTCGGATCGCGTGGTGGTGCTCTATCTCGGCAAGGTCATGGAGATCGCGCCGTCGGGGGCCATCTTCGACCGGCCGCTCCACCCCTATACGCGCTACCTGATCTCGGCCGTGCCGATCCCGGATGCCGCCGTGGAGCGAGGACGTTCGCATCTGGCGCTCGCCGGCGAATTGCCGAGCGCCGTCGATCCGCCGTCTGGCTGCCGGTTCCGCACCCGCTGCCCGCTCGCCAAGCCGATTTGTGCGGCCGAGCCGCCACCGCTTCTCGAACATGCGCCCGGCCAGTTTGCTGCGTGTCATTTCGCGGGGCAACTGACCTGAAGACCCTGAGGAGGCAAACGTGCAGCGCGTCACCGCCGACGAAGCCGTCAAACTCATCCGCTCCGGCGATACGATCCTGATCGGTGGCTCGGGTGGCGGCCATGCCGTCCCTGAAGCGCTGATGGCCGCCGTCGAGAAGCGCTTTCTGGCCGAGGGCCTGCCCCGCGACATCACGGCCATCCACCCGGTAGGTCTGGGCGATGGCGACACCAAGGGCGCCGGCCATTTCGCCCATGTCGGGCTGCTCAAGCGCGCGATCTCCGGCACTTTCGTCAACTCGCCGAAGATCTCCGACATGGCGCTCGCCAATCAGATCGAGGGCTACACCCTGCCCCAAGGCGCCATGTCGCAGCTGATGCGCGAGATGGCGGCGGGCCGGCCGGGCCTGATGACCAAGACGGGCCTGCACACCTTCGTTGATCCGCGCCTGCAGGGCGGCCGCCAGAGCGAATGCGCGCCGGAGGGCGTCGTCGAACTGGTCGATTTCCGCGGCGAGGAATATCTGTTCTTCAAGCCCTTCCACGTCGATGTCTGCTTCCTGCGCGGCACCACCGCCGACGAGGACGGCAACATCTCGATGGAACAGGAGGCCGTGTTCCTGGAGATGCTCTCTGAGGCGCAGGCGACCAAGCGCTGCGGCGGCCTCGTCATCGTGCAGGTGAAGCGCATCGCCAAGCGCGGCACCCTGCCGCCGAAATCGGTGAAGATCCCGGGGATCCTGGTCGATCTCGTGGTGGTCGAGCCGAACCAGTGGCAGACCTATCTGGTCGAATACTCGCCCTCCTATGCGGGTGAACTCCGCATGCCGCTCTCCGACATTCCCGTTCTGCCGCTCGATGCCCGCAAGATCATCGCGCGCCGCGCCGCGCTGGAGCTGTTCCCGGGCGCGATCTGCAACCTTGGCTCAGGAATTTCCACCGGCATCGCCAATGTGGCCGCCGAGGAGAACGCCCTCGACGAGGTCTGTCTCACCAACGAGCAGGGCCTGATCGGCGGCGCGCCGGCCTCTGGTGGCGATGCGGGTGCTGCCCGCAACTACGCGGCCATCGTCGACCAGCCCTATCAGTTCGATTTCTATGACGGCGGCGGGCTCGACCTCGCCTTCCTGTCGTTTGCCGAGGTGGACAAACAGGGCAATGTCAATGTCAGCCGCTTCGGCGACCGGATCGTCGGTCCCGGCGGCTTCATCAACATCAGCCAGAACGCCAAGGCAGTGATCTTCTCGGGCACGTTCAATGCCGGCAAGTCCGACCTGTCCTGGCCCGGCGGGCAGATGCGGATCGCCCGTGACGGCACTCAGGCGAAGCTGGTCGATAAGGTCCAGCAGGTGACCTATTCCGGCCGCTATGGCGCCGAACGCGGCCAGCGCGTGCTCTATGTCACCGAGCGCGCGGTGTTCCAGCTGACCTCGGCCGGCATCGAGCTGATCGAGATCGCACCCGGCGCCGATCTCGAGCGCGATGTGCTCGCCCACATGGACTTCAAGCCGATCGTCTCCCCGACCCTGAAGCTGATGGACGCAAGACTGTTCCAGCCGGAGCCGATGGGCCTTGCCGCTCATCTGGCCGATCGCCCGCGACGCGCGCCGCCGGCGCATCTTGCTACCGATCGCGGCCACGCCGTCGCAGCCGAATGACTGGACATCCCATGCCCGAGACACCGCAGCAGCCGATCATCGACGGAGCGACCCGGCTCTATGTGATCATTGGCGATCCCGTCGCGCAGGTGAAGTCGCCCGGCGTCTACAATGCGCGCTTCGCGGAAGCCGGGATGAACACGGTCTTCGTGCCGGCTCACGTGCCCTCCGACCGGTTCGACGAGACGATGCGCGGCATCATGAACCTCGGCAATCTCGACGGCCTGATGATCACCGTGCCGTTCAAGGCCCATATGATGCGCCTCGTCGATCGCGTGCTGCCGATGGGCGCCAAGGTCGGTGCGATCAATGCCGCCCGCCGCGAGGCTGACGGCAGCTGGACCGGCGACATGTTCGATGGCACCGGCCTGATCCGGGGCCTGAAGAACCGCTCGATCTCCATGACGGGGCGCAAGGTGATGCTGGTCGGCGCCGGCGGTGGCGGCAGTGCGGTAGCGGTGGCCGTGGCCGATGCCGGCGCGTCCCATGTCTCGATCCACGATGCCGATCAGGCCAAGGCCGCCGCTCTCGCCGAGCGGGTCAAGGCCGCCTGCCCGGCCTGCATCGTCAACCACGGCGCCGTCTCCTTCGAAGGCCGCGACACGTTCATCAACGCGACCCCGATCGGCATGAGCCCAGGCGACGGAACGCCGGTACCGCTCAAGGGCCTCCGGCCCGACATGCTGGTCATCGACATCATCATGAAGCCGGAAGTGACGCCGCTTCTCGCCGCGGCCCAGGCGCTGGGATGCCAGACCGTCGGCGGTCGCGCCATGCTGGAGGGCCAGGCCGTCGAGGTCGCTGAATTCTACAGGATCGGCAAGCCGGCATGAGCACGACCTTCCTCACGATCGGCGAGACCGCGACCTTCGCCAAGACCATCACCGAAACGGACCTTGTCCTGTTTTCCGGCCTCACCGGTGATTTCGATCCCATCCACGTCAACGAGGCCTATGCGCGTTCGACGCCGTTCGGGAAGCGCATCGCGCACGGTGCGCTGGTCATGGGGCTTCTGTCGACGACCGCCTCGATGATGTCGCGCCGCTCGGTCGAGCGCGGCTCGACGGCCACCTCCGTCTCGCTCGGTTACGACCGCATCCGCTTCCTCAAACCCGTCTTCATCGGCGACACGCTGACCGCCCGCTACGAAATCGAGGCGATCGACGAGGAAGCGTTGCGCAGCCGCTCGAAGGTCGAGGTCAGCAACCAGGATGGCGAGCTCTGCCTTGTCGGCATCCACATCATGAAATGGGTCGCCAATCCCAGCTGAGGCTGGTGCGCACCTGAAGGGAACTCCCATGCGTCTGAGCGAAACCCACGAGGAGATCCGGCGCACCGCCCGACGCTTTGCCGAGGATGTCGTGCGCCCGCGGGCTGAGGCGCTCGACCGGGACGAGGCCTTTCCTGCCGACATCTATGCCGAGATGGCGAAACTCGGCCTGTTCGGCATCACCGCGCCGGCAGAGCTCGGAGGCACGGGCCTCGATCCCCTCGCCTATGCGCTCGTCATGGAGGAATTGTCGCGCGGCTATGCCTCTGTCGCCGATCAGTGCGGCCTCTATGAGCTGATCTCCACCCTCCTCTCGGTTCATGGCACGCCGGACCAGCAGGCACGTTGGCTTGGCCCCCTGCTGCGGGCCGAGATCCGCCCGGCCTATTGCATCACCGAGGCCGAGGCCGGCAGCGATGTCTCCGGCATCAAGACCACGGCGGAGCGCACCGCCACCGGCTGGCGGCTGAACGGCGCCAAGCTCTGGATCCACAACGCGCCGGTGGCCGATGTCGGCTTCGTCCTCGCGCGCACCGACAAGGCCGCCGGCAAGCGCGGCATGAGCATCTTCATCGTGCCCTTCGACAGTCCCAGCGTGACGCGCGGACCGAAGGAACACAAGATGGGCCAGCGGGCCTCGCAGGTCGGCGCACTGCAGTTCGACAATGTCGACCTTCCCGCCGATTCCCTGCTCGGGGCGGAGGGCCGCGGCTTCCACATCATGATGAGCGCACTCGACAAGGGCCGCGTCGGCATTGCGGCGCTGGCCGTCGGCATCGCGCAGGCAAGCCTCGAGGCCGCGCTCGACTATGCGAAGACCCGCCGGCAGTTCGGCCAGGCAGTGGCGGATTTCCAGGGCCTGCAATGGATGCTTGCCGACATGGCGAAGGAGATCACCGCTGCCCGGCTCATGGTCCATCACGCGGCCGAAGCACTCGAAACCGGGCAGAATGCGACGATCCTCTGCTCCATGGCCAAGTGCTTCGCATCCGACATGGCGGTCACCCAGACGGCCAATGCTGTGCAGATCTTCGGCGGCTCCGGCTATATCCGCGGCTTCGAGGTCGAGCGGCTCTACCGCGATGCCAAGATCACCCAGATCTACGAGGGCACCAACCAGATCCAGCGCACCATCATCGCGCGGGAGTTGCTGGCCCACGGGGTGCCTGTCTGAGCGATGGCACTTGCCAAGCCGCACGCATAGGATGCATGGGCTTCGGCGTGGACGCCCCCCACGCCTGCCTTCGCACCCGATAGCCGATGACCGCACCGCCCCTTGGCCTGAGCCTTCGCCACCGCGACCTTGCCGACATCCTGTCGCGCGAGATCGCGTCGGGAACGCCGCCGGTCGGCGAGAGGTTTCCAACAGAGCATGAGCTGGTTGCCCGCTTCGGCGTCGGCCGTCACACGGTGCGGGAGGCGTTGAAGCTGCTCACCGAACAGGGACTGCTCGGCCGGCGCCGCAAGACGGGTACGGTGGTGCTCGCGGCCAGCCCCATCTCGCACTATGCCCACAGCCTACGCGACCTGCTGGGCCTTCTCGACTTCGCCAAGAATACCGTGCTCGACATCCGCTACGACAATCTCGTCACCGCGTCTGAGAAGACGGGCACCGAATTCGCCGGGCTGCCGGATCACCGCTGGCTCAGACTCGCCGGTATCCGCTCGACCCGCAACGACGGCCGACCGCTCTGCTGGACGGAAATCTTCGTGCCCGAACGCTTTGCATCGGCACGCGTCGATTTCCGCAAGGGCGACCGCGCCATCTATGAGCGGGTGCTGGAGACTCAAGGCCTGAAGCTTGAATATGTCGAGCAGGACGTCACCGCCGTTGACCTGACCCAGCCGATGGCAGACCTGCTCGCCGCAGGACACGTGATGGCCGGACTGATGGTCACCCGCCGCTATGTCGCCCATACCGGCGACACGTTCGAGATATCGCGCAACATCTATCCCGCCGGGCGCTATTCCATGCGCAGTCTGCTGCGCCAGCGCGCCTGATACCCGCCACCCGACGGATTGTCGCGGCTCTTGCCGCCAATTATGTTCGAACAAATAAGGCGTAACGAAGCAAGCCTGCGCGGAAACCTCCCGATGCTCGAAACCATCCTCTCCGGCACGCGCGTCATCGACTTCACCCAGAACGTCGCCGGCCCCTATGCGACCCAGATCCTTGGAGATTTTGGCGCGGAGGTGATCAAGGTCGAGCGTCCGGGGAGGGGTGACGACACACGCGACTGGTTGCCGCCCGAGATCGGCGGAAAGTCGGCGACCTTCCTGGCACTGAACCGCAACAAGGCAAGCATCTGCGTCGACATCGACAAGCCGGCCGGCCGCGATGTGATGCGGAAGCTGGTCGCCAGTGCCGATGTGTTCATCCACTCGATGAAGCCCGGCAGCGCGGAAGCCCGTGGCCTTGGCTACGACGATCTGTCCGCCGTCAATCCGAAGCTCGTCTATTGCGCCATCAGTGCGTTCGGCCAGGTGGGTCCGCTGAAGGGCCTGCCGGGCTATGATCCTCTGATGCAGGCCTTTACTGGCATCATGAGCACCACCGGCAATGCCGGCGACGATCCCGTCCGGGTCGGCGTGTCGCTGATCGACATGGGCACCGGGCTCTGGTCAGCGCTCGGGATCTTCGCCGCCCTGATGAACCGCATGAAGACCGGCCAGGGCGCCTCGGTGGAGGCGAGCCTGATGGAGACCGGCATCAGCTGGATGACGGTCTTCGTCGCAAGCTATCTCGCGACGGGCCGCCTGCCGCAGAAACTCGGCTCGGCCATGGCGATGACCGCGCCCTATGAGCTGTTTCCGAGTGCCGATGGGCATGCCTTCATTGCGGCCGGCAATGACCGGCTGTTCGAGAAGGTCTGCGAAGGCCTCGGCTGCCCGGAGCTTGCCCGCGACGACCGGTTCCGCACCAACTCCCTGCGCGTAGCCAACCGCGCTGCCTTGCGCGAGGCCCTGTCGGCCCGAACCCGCGTCCAGACGACCGCGGCTATCGTCGCGGCGCTCCGCAAGGCCGGCGCCCCCTGCAGCGAGATGAACGATGTCTCCCAGATGCTCGGCCACGAGCAGGTTCAGGCATCGGGCATGGTGGAGAGCCTGCCGGTCGAGGGCGCGCCGCAGCACCGCGTGGTGGCCTTGCCGCTGAAGATCAACGGCCACCGCGCCGGGGGCGCGAAACCGCCCCCGCGGCTCGGGGCCGATACCGTGCAGGTTCTCGCCGATCTCGGCTATGACACCGCAGCCCTCGACACGCTTGTCCGTGAAGGAGCCATCGCATGACCGCCCATGTGCGCCACCTGAACGATCTGACCGCCAGCGCCCGGGTCGCCGAGTTCATCCGCTCGGCAACCGTGGACGACGAAACCCGCCGGCGATGCATATCGGTCATTGTCGATACGCTCGCTGTAACGCTCGCCGGCAGCGCCGAGCCCGGCGTGAAGGCGCTGGAGGCAACGCTGGAGCCGGCGTCGGGCCATTGCGTTCCCTCGCTCTGGTCGCCCCACGCCTATCGCCGGGACGATGCCGCGCTGCTCATCGGCATGGCGAGCCATATCCTGGACTATGACGATGTCAGCATGCTGGCGGTCTGCCATCCGACGGCGCCGGTGCTGACGGCGGCTCTTTGCGCTGTTCCGTGGGCCGACCTCTCCGGCACCGATCTGGTCGATGCCGTCGCCATTGGCACCGAGGTGATGATCCGCACCGGCCAGGCGATGGGCTTCCGCCATTACGACATCGGTTTCCACGCCACGGCGACGCTTGGCACAATGGGTGCCGCCGCCGCCGCCGCGCGGCTGATGGGCCTCGATCAAGCCCAGACAATCAACGCACTGGCGATCGCCGCAAGCCTTGCCTCGGGCTTGCGCAAGAATTTCGGCTCCATGGTGAAATCGCTCCATGTCGGGCTTGCCGCGTCGAACGGCGTGAAGGCGGCCCAATGGGCAAAGGCCGGCATCACCGGCGCTGCCGATCCGCTGGAGAGCGAGGGCTTCCTGCGGGCCTTCTCCGGCGGCAGCGTGGACCATTGGCCGGACGATCTGGCGCTCAGCCGCCCCTTCGTTCTGGCCGAGCCGGGCTTCGAGCAGAAGCGCTACCCCTGCTGCTACATGCTGCACCGGATGATCGAGGGCACGTTGACTCTGGTGCGCGACACCGGCGTCTCGCTCGATGATGTCGCCAGCGCCGAGGTGTCCATGCCGAAGGGCGGCACCAAGCCGCTGATCCACCCGTTCCCGAAGACCGGCCTCAACGCGCTGTTCAGCGGGCCCTACGCGGTGGCAGCAAGCCTTCGCGACGGCCGCATCAACCTGAAGAGCTTCACCGACAAGGCGGTGGCGCGCCCTGACGTGCAGGCGAGACTTGCCGACATCAGCCTGGTCGAGCGCGATGGTGAGCCGGCCCAGGGCAGCGATCTTGGCAATGCTCCGGTCACCGTCCAGCTGGTGCTCCGCGATGGCACCGTCCGCTCGCAGACGATCCTGGTATCGCCGGGCTCGTTCGACGATCCGCTGACGGCCTCACAGCTCCTGGCAAAATGGAGCGACTGCCTAGAGCGCGCCAATCCCGCGATCAACGCAGGGCAGGCGGCTGCCCTGTTCGAACAGGCCATGGACCTCGCCGCCCTGCCATCGATCGACGGCTGGCTCCATGGGCTTGCCGGCACGCTACGCTCCGTTCCAGTCAATTGACGAGTCGATCGCACCGCCTATAGTTCGAACAAAATACAGACAAGCGGCCGGCCATGTCCTGATGGGCGCGGATCGGAGCCGCCCGGGGAGAAGATCATGAAGCGTCGGCAATTCTTGGGTGGGATGGCGCTTGCGCCGGCGATCGCAACGGCCGGTTGGGGCAGCGCCACCTGGGCGGCAGACAGTTATCCCGCGCGCGCCGTCACCATCCTCAACGGCTATGCCCCTGGCGGGTCCACGGATGTGTCGGCCAGACTCCTGGCTCAGGGCCTGTCTGCGCGCCTCGGCAACGCTTCGGTGATCGTCGAGGGCAAGCCGGGAGCATCGGGGACGCTCGCCAGCGAGTCCCTCACCCGCCAGCCGCCAGACGGCTATACCCTGATGCTGTCGGAATCCTCGTCCTTCGCGATCTGGCCGTCCATGCATGTCAACGGCACGCGGTACAAGCCGCTTGAGGATTTCACCTGGGTCTCGATCGTCTGCACCTCGCCGCTGGTGTTCATCGTCGCCCCGAACTTCCCGGCCGACAATGTCAAGGATGCCATGGCGCTGCTCGGGTCGCCGAAATCGACTGACCTGGCATTCTCCAGTTCGGGAGCCGGGTCGATCCCGCATATCTGCGCCGAACTGCTGAAGCACACGGTCGGGCCGGGCGCCAAGTCGCAGCATATCCCCTATCGCGGCGGGTCGCCTGCCGTCCTCAGCGTGTCGAAGGGCGAGACGGCCTGGGGCATGGCAACCCTGGGCTCTGCTGCCGGTCTGATCGAAGGCGGAATGCTCAAGGCCCTTGCCGTCACGAGCCCGACACGGTTCTCCAAGTTTCCCAATATCCCGACCTTCACGGAATCGGGCGTGCCGGAAATGGAGCTCAATACCTATTACATGATGCATGGCCCCGCGGGCCTGCCCCAGCCGATCGTCGACAAGCTCAACAAGGCAGGATCGGCGGCGGTCGCCAGCACCGAGTGGAAGGATCGTTTCGTTGCTGCCGGCATGGAAGCCTGGACCGGTCCGAACAGCCCGGCCGATGCTCGCCAGGTCGTCGTCGACCAGCTTGCCCGGTTCAAGGCCATCGCGGATCGCACCGGCATCCGCATTTCGAGCTGAGGCGCCGGGACGGAGCCTTGGCCGGCGGCCCCGCTACACCGCTCAGCAACCATCACGCGCATGACGGCAGGATCGAACTTGGCCGATGACCGCACGATCCTCGCCGTCGATCTCGGCACCCAGAGCCTGCGCGTCTCGGCGATCACAACGGCCAGCAGACGTCTCTGGCACTGGCAGCAGCCGGTCACCTCGTTCATTGACGGCGAAGCGAATGAACAGGACCCGGCCGAATGGGCGAGCCTGATCGACCGGGCCTTGGCCGAGGCCGCCAGCGCGGGCATCCGGCCTGACGCTGTCGCGGCTGCAGGCCCGCTTGCCGGCTGGGTTCCGCTCGATGCCGACGGGCAGGCGCTCGCCCGCGCGACCATGTATTTCGATGGCCGGACGGCGCCCGATACGCAGCTTGTCGCATCGGCGTTGCACGACCGGCCAGCGGCGCCACGGCCGACCATCGCAGACCCGCTGCCCCAGCTTCTGCGCCTCCAGCGGGAGCAGCCGTCCTGGCTTCCGCGCCTGCATGTCCTGCTCGACGCGACCGGGTGGCTGGTTCACCGCCTGACCGGTCATTCCACCCTCGACGCCTTTACCGCGATCCGTCTCTATGACCGTGAGGTCGTCGCACGCCTCGGGATCGATCTCGCACGCTTCGGCCGCGGCGTCGCGGTGGGCGAGAATGTCGCGCCCCTGTCGCCCCAATATGCAAGCCTGTTCGGCAACCCGCGCATTCCGGTGATCGCGGCCACCTTCGACAGCAAATGCGCCTATCTCGCGAGCGGCATCGAGCAGGACGGCGAGGCGCTCGACATATCGGGAACCGTCACCTCCTTTGGCGTCGCATCCACCCGGCAGGTGATCGATCCCGCCCGGCGCATCTACTCGGTACCGCTCGGCGACAGATGGCTGGTGCGCGGCTCGATGGGCGGCACCGGCAGCGTCCTCGAATGGGCGCGCGCAACCGTTCTCGGCAATGACTTCCGGGCGATCGAGGCAGACGTTGCTGCCGTCCCACCGGGCGCCCATGGCGTGACGTTCCTGCCCTTTCACTCCGGCGCGCGGGCCCCGCTCTGGAACCCGCATGTGCGCGGCGCCTTCCTCGGCCTGTCGCTTGATACCGGTCGCCCCGCCATGGCGCGCGCGGTCTATGAGGGGCTGGTCTATGGGCTCCGCCACATCGTCGACACCATGGCCGAGGCTGGCGTGGTGGTCGCTGATATCCGGCTGGCCGGCGGCCTTGCGCGCAGCGATCTGCTCAGCCGGATGAAGGCCGACATCCTCGGGCGGCCTGTCATCCGCCTTGTCGACTACGAGCTCACCACGCTGGGTCTCGTGGTCATCGCCAGCGTCGGCCTCGGTGCCTTCCCGACACGTGGCGAGGCAAGTGCCGCGCTGGTCGGCAGGGCCGGACGGATCGAGCCATCGGCCCTCCATGACGCTTATGACGAACCCTATCGCCGCTATCTCAAGTCTGCGGCCTTGCTCGGAAGCTGATCGTCATAGGGGCGCCTGCGGAACGGCCTCGCCGTCAGATAGGCATGGGCTGCTGCCATCACGGCGGCATCGTCATGGCGCGGTCCGACGATCTGCAGGCCGACCGGCAGTCCGCCCTTGGTCAACCCGCAAGGTACCGAGATCGCCGGATTGTGCGCGAGGTTGAACGGGTAGGAGAACTCCGCCCAGGAGATCCAGTCCCAGGCATGATCCGGCCAGTGCGCCGGGCGTTGCCGGCCAACCTCGAAGGCTGCGACCGAGGCCGCCGGAGTCAGCAGGAGATCCCAGCCGCTGTCGAACCAATGGCCGATGGCGGCGGCATAGGCGATGCGCCGCGCCTGCGCCGCCTGCACGTCGCCGAGGGTCGCCCCGTCGCTGTCGCGAAGACAGGCGATAAGCCCCTCATCCATAGACTCAGCAGCTTCCGCATCGGCCGGCCGCGCGCTGAGCAGAGCCGCCCCCCACAGCGCCCGGATGAGGTCGGGGCCTTGGGGCCCCCAGTCGGGCTCGACCTCCTCGACATAGGCGCCAAGGTCGGCGAAGGCGCGCCCCGCCTCCGCCACCAGATCGGCAACCTCCGGATCGACGCGGGCATGACCGAGCGTCGGGCTATAGGCGATCCGTAGCCCCTTCAGCTCGGCGCGCTCGAAATCGGGCGCGCGAAAGCCGATCGGCAATGACGTGAAATCGGCCGCATGCGGCCCGGCCATCACCTCCAGCATCAGGGCCCCATCGGGCACATCGCCCGTCAGGGGACCGATATGGGAAAGGCTGCCATTGTTGGGAACCGGCACATAGGGCACCCGGCCGAAGCTCGGCTTGAAGCCGACCACACCGCAGAAATGCGCGGGGATCCGCACGGAACCGGCGCCGTCGGTGCCGAGGTGCAGCGGCCCGCAACCGGCGGCCGCGAGCGCCGCAGCGCCGGCAGACGATCCACCGGAGGTGAAGCCGTGCTTCCAGGGATTGTGGGTCGTGCCCGTGAGCGGGCTGTCGCTGACCGCCGTCCAGCCATGTTCGGTCATCGTCGTCTTGCCGAGGATCAGCGCGCCCGCCGCCCTTAGCCGGGCGACCGCCGGCGAATCCTGCTCGGCGTGATCTGCCGTCGTCAGCCGGGAGCCCCGGCGGGTCGGCAGGCCGGCCACTGCCTGCACGTCCTTCACCGTCACCGGGACGCCGTGCAGCGGTCCCAGAAAGCGGTCCTGCATCATCAACGCCTCGGACTGCCGCGCGGCATCGCGGACACGATCGATGTCCAGAGCCGCGAAGGCGTTGATCTCCGGCTCCAGCCGCTCGATGCGAGCAAGCACTGCGTCGACGATCTCCATCGGCGAGGCAATCCGCCGGCGCACCAAGGTGGCCATGGTCCGCGCCGACAGACCGGCGAGATGGGCGATGCTGCGGCTCATGACGTCACGGGGATCCGAAGAGGCCGCCGGCTCAAGCCTTGGCCTCCCAGGCCGCGACATCGAGGAACGTGCTCTGATAGGAGGCGCCCTCGCCGATATCGGTCAGGCGGTCGGAGCAGAGCATGTTGACCGTGCCCTCCGGCGCTTCCGCATCCGGCCGCTGGCCCGGCACCAGGATGATCCCCTCGCCGACTTCATCGCTGACCTTGAGCGCGAGCCCGATGGTCGCGCGCTCGTTGAACAGCCGCACCTTCTGGCCATTGGCGAGGTTCCGTTTGAGGGCTTCCTTTGGGTGAATGACGCAATGCGGCTCACCCTCGCGCTTGCGCAGGAAGTCGACGCCCGAGAACGCCGTGTGCGGCTGGAAATAGGACGGCGCGGTCAGGAGCCTGAGCGGCCAGCGCGCGGCATCGCGCACCTCTTCCGGGTCCGGCTCCCAGATCGGCATGGGCGGCACGCCCTCGGCTGCGAGCGACGCCGAGTAGATCTCGAGCTTGCCGGACGGCGTGCGGAACTCCTGCGGTCCCGGCGGCGGCGCGGCCTTGACCGGCTTGTGGTCCAGAAGGCTTGCCGGATCGACCTTGGCGACCGCCCCGGTCACACCCTCGAAGAAGTGCGGCAGGATCTCGCGTTCGGTCTGGCGGAACACCGCATCGGTCAGGCCCATGCGACGGGCCAGTTCCTGCGCCAGCCGGAAGTTCGACCAGGCCTCGCCTTGAGGCTGAACGGCGGCCGGCGAGAACTGCATGTAGAAGCTGCCATAGCCGCGATAGAAGTCCTCGGTCTCCAGATAGGTGGTCGCCGGCAGGACGATATCGGCATAGCGCGCGGTATCGGTCAGGAACGGATCGTGGACCACCGTGAACAGGTCCTCGCGGGAGAGCCCCTCGCGTACCTTCTTGGCATCGGGGCAGGTCACCGCCGGATTGTTGGCGCCGATGAAGATGGAGCGCAGCGGCGGCCCGTCCATCCGCACCAGTTCAAGCCCGAGCAGGCTGTGATTGACGAGACGGGTTGTCGCCGGGCCGGAGGGCTTGCGGATATAGGCGAAGTTGAAGTCCATCGAGCCCGCTGTCAGCAGCAGGGCGCCGCCGCCCTTGCGGCCGTAAGCGCCGGTGACCGCCGGAAGCGTCGCGACAGCCCGCAACGCCTGGCCGCCACGGGCGAGGCGCGTCATGCCCTCGCCGATGCGGATGAACGAGTGCTTGGCCGCGCCATACATGGCAGCAAGCTTCTCGATATCAGCCACCGACAGGCCGGTGATCTCCGACACACGCTGCGGCGTGAAGCCCGGAATCACCTCCCGCTCCCACTGGTCGAAGCCCAGCGTATTGGCGGCGAGATAGGCGCGGTCGCACAGGCCGTCGCGCACCAGGATATGGACGATGCCGAGGGCCAGCGCCGCGTCGGTGCCAATCCGGATCGGCAGGTGCCAGTCGGCGGCGGCCGCTGTGCGGCTGCGGCGGGGATCGATCACCACGACCTTGACGCCCTTCTTGCGGACGCTGTCGAGCTTCGCCCAGAAATGGACATTGACCGCCATCAGGTCGCAACCCCAGGCGATGACCAGATCGGAATCGACCACCGATTCCGGATCGGCGCCGCCAACCGGTCCAAGCGTTGCGTCCCATGCGGTCTCACAGCAGGTGTCGCAGACCGTGCCAGCCTGCAGCCGGCTGGTGCCCATGGCATGGAACAGGCCGTTGACGATGTGGCGGTTCATCTGGCCCTGATGGGCCGAATAGGCATAGCCGAGCAGGGCCAGCGGGCCGGATTCGGCGATGATCGCCTTCCAGCGCGTCTCGATCTCGTCGAGCGCTGCATCCCAGCTGATCGGCTGGAACTGGCCGGAGCCCTTGGGGCCGACGCGCTTCAGCGGCGTGGTGATCCGCTCCGGCGAATGAACCAGTTCGGCGTCGCGGTTGACCTTGGCGCAGGCAAATCCCGCCGTGTAGGGCTGGTCCGGGTCGCCCTCGACGCGGGTCACCTTGCCGTTCTCGACATGGGCGATCAGCGAGCACATGTCGGGGCAATCATGGGCACAGACGACGCGAACGGCGGACATGGGCTTCTCCTCGGCGCAACGGACAAAGGGCCGGCAAACGGCACCGGCCTGATCATGTCAGTCTGATACTGTTCCAAAATTCTGGTCTGCCGGAAATGACCAGTTGCCATCATCCGGCAAGACCAGTTCAGCGGTCTGGCCTCGAACGATGCATCGCAGGCCCGCGAGGACGGTCTGGACTTCGGCCAGCCTGCCGCGTCAGATGCCTCCTTGCAGACTTATCGAGGGCATCATGGACAATCGGCGCGACGTTTGGCGGCATGTGGACCAGCATCGGGAGCGGCTCATCGAGCTCTCCGACCGGGTCTGGGGCATGCCCGAGGTCTGCTACACGGAGGCGCGTTCGGTCGCGGAGCATGTCGCGGAACTCCGCCACCAGGGCTTCCGCATCACCGAGAACGTCGCCGGCATTCCGACAGCAGTGATCGGCGAGGCCGGCGAAGGCGGGCCGGTGATCGCCATCATGGGCGAGTACGACGCGCTTCCCGGCCTCAGCCAGGAGGCCGGCGTTGCCGAGCACAAGCCGGTCGAGACCGGTGGCCACGGCCATGGCTGCGGCCACAATCTCCTGGGCTCGGCGGCGCTGCTGGCCGCCACCGCCGTCAAGGACTGGCTCGCCGAGAACAAGATACCCGGCCGCGTGCGCTATTACGGCTGCCCGGCCGAAGAAGGCGGCGCCGCCAAGGCCTTCATGGTGCGCGCTGGCGCCTTCAAGGATGCCGATATCGCGATCTCCTGGCACCCCTCCTCCTGGTGGGAGGTGACCCCGCCCCTGTCGCTCGCCAATACCCGCGCAGACTTCGTCTTCACCGGCCGGACCTCGCATGCCGCGGCCTCGCCCCATCTCGGCCGTTCCGCGCTCGACGCGGTGGAACTGATGAGCGTCGGCGTCAACTACATGCGCGAGCACATGCCGAGCGACGCGCGCGTCCACTACGCCATCCTCGACACCGGCGGCATCGCGCCAAACGTCGTCCAGGCCCATGCCCGCGTGCGCTATTCGATCCGCGCCCGCGACCTGCCGGGCATGCTCGAACTGGTTGGCCGCGTTCGCAAGATTGCCGAGGGTGCCGCCCTGATGACCGAAACCAAGATGGAGATGCGCATCATCAGCGCCGTCTCCAACATGGTCGGCAACACGCCGCTGGAGGCAGCCCTCCAGGAGGTGATGGAAGACCTCGGGCCGCCGCCCTTCGACGACCGCGACCGGGCCTTCGCCGCCGAGATCCGCAAGACCTTCTCCGACGGCGACATCGCCGCCACCTATCGCTCGATCGGCTATGAGGAGACCGACGCGCCGCTCGCCGACTTCACCGTGCCGCTCGATGCCAAGCGCAATCCGGCCATCGGCTCGACCGATATCGGCGATGTCAGCTGGGTTGTGCCGACGGTGCAGGCCCATGCGCCGACGGTTGCGATCGGCACGCCGTTCCACACCTGGCAGGTGGTGGCACAGGGCAAGGAGCCGGCGGCCCACAAGGCCATGGTGCAAGTCGCGAAGGCCATGGCCGATCTCGGCGCGAAGGCGATCATGAACCCCGAGCTGATCGCCGCCGCCAAGGCGGATCTCGCCAAGCGGACGGCGAAGAACCCCTACATCTCGCCGATCCCGCCCGAGGTGAACCCGCCGCTCGACATGTCGCGCGGCTGACGGCAGCAGCGTCTGCTCAATGGGCGATCAGGAGCGGCACGGTGCTGGCCTGGATCACATCCAGCGTCGTGCCCCCCATCACCCATTCGCGCAAGCGTAAATGGCCATAGCCACCCATCACGATCAGGTCGGATGACAGACGGCGCGCCTCGGTGAGGATCGCATCGGCAACCGATCGTCCATCGCTCGCCACCACTTCGACCGTCACCGTGGCGCCGTGACGATCGAGATAGCGGGCAAGGTCGCTGGCGGTCGCATCCGGCTCGGCATCCACCAGCACCACATCCACCTTGCTCGCCCGCGTGATCAGCGGCATCGCCTCGGCAACAGCGCGGGCGGCTTCCCGGGTATCTCGCCAGGCGATCAGCACGCCCCTGAGAACATCGGGCGCACGGCGGCCTGGCGGTACCAGCAGGGTGCCCCGTCCGCTGCCGAACAGAGCTGCTTCGATGAGCGGGTCCCACAGGGCGCCTACGCCGCTGCGATAGGGTGATGTCGCAATGAACAGGTCGGAACAGCGCAGCGTCGTCAGGCTATCCCGCACGATATCCTCCATGCGGGCGTCGATACGGACGAGATCGCTGGTCTGGGCAAGGGCATCGAGGCTCGAAGCCATCCGGGGCGCCTGATCGGTGGCGCGGACACGAATCTCGGTCTCAAGCTCGGCAAACAGGGCAGCGGCCGCGACCGCCGAGTCCGGCGATGCCAACAGGCCGATGTCAGGCAGCGCACTGGTGAACAGCCCGGTCAGATGGGCGCCGAAGGTTGTGGCCAGCAGACCGGCATAGGACAGGCGGCTCGCTTCCTCGGGGCCCCCGTCCAGGTGAACAACGATGTCCTTCATCGGAGAAACTCCCTGAAACCGCGCCACAAACGGACAATCCATCAAACTTAGGGCCGCGCGCGCTTGCTGCCTTGCGGTGGATCAGGGCGTGTGCGCGATCACGGAACAGCGCGCAGCGACAGGATATAGGCGCCGATCTCCCGCATCTCGTCCGGCGACAGCTGGATGTTCGGCATCGTCTTGTGGGCGGTCGACAGCGCCACCGTGATGGCGATGCCGGTGATCCCGGGCGTCGCAGCCAGCGTCTGGAAGCTCGGTGCATCGGCGATCGGCGAGGCGGCCTGACCGGCGCCGACGCCGTGGCAGGCAACACAGGTCGAGCGCGCCAGCGCTTCTCCACGGCGGGCCTGATCCCTGTCCTGGGCCGATGCGATCGCCGGCAAGGCGCAGATGAGGGCGGCGGCGATCAGGGTCGTCTTGCGCATGGAGGCCTCCCGGCTGGCGGTGCTGCCGGCAGTAGAACGCCGCAGCGCGCCAATCGGCTTGGGCTGGATCAAATTCCCCGGCATGCCGCCGGCCTCCGGCTCCCGGACAGGTCGCGTGGCCCGAGCACCCATGCGACAACAGCACGGCCAACGTCCCGGCTGACCGAGCCCCAGGAACCGCCATGACCGCGCTGCTTCATGTCCACGGCGCCGCCCGCACTGTGACCGGCTCCTGCTACCTGCTGGAGGCCGCCGGCCGCCGGATCCTCATCGATTGCGGCATGTTCCAGGGTTCCAAGACCCTGAAGGAACTGAACTACCGTTCCTTCCCCTTCGATCCCGCCACGCTCGACGCAGTCCTGCTGACCCATGCCCAT
Source organism: Phreatobacter aquaticus (assembly GCF_005160265.1). Lineage (NCBI taxonomy): Bacteria > Pseudomonadati > Pseudomonadota > Alphaproteobacteria > Hyphomicrobiales > Phreatobacteraceae > Phreatobacter > Phreatobacter aquaticus. The sequence continues at coordinate 785,323 of NZ_CP039865.1, forward strand.
ATCGACCATTCCGGCCTGCTGCCGAAACTGGTGAAGGCCGGCTACAGGGGACCGATCCACGCGACGCCAGCAACCGTCGACCTCTGTTCGATCATGCTGCCGGACAGCGGCCACATCCAGGAGATGGAGGTGGAGATGCTGAACCGCCGGCGCGCCCGCAAGGCCGAGGCGCGGGTCGAGCCCATCTACACCGCCGAGGACGCCGAAGCCTGCCTCGATCAGTTCCAGCCGATCGCCTACGGCACCTGGCTGCCGCTCGGGCCCGATCTGCGGGCCCGCTACTGGAACGCCGGCCATATGCTCGGATCCTCGTCGATCGAGTTCGAGATTGGCGGGATTGCGGGGCGCAGCCAGCCGTTCCGCCTGCTCATGTCCGGCGATATCGGCCCCGATGCCAAGCTGTTCCACCCCGATCCGCACGGTCCCGCCGGCGTCGACCTCGTCGTCTGCGAGGCGACCTATGGCGACCGCGACCGCCCGGCGGTCACCATTGCCGAGCGGCGCCGGCAACTGGCCCTGGAAGTGGCGGCGGCAGCCCGGCGCGGCGGCGCGCTGCTCATCCCCTCCTTCGCGGTGGAACGCACCCAGGAGGTCACCGCCGACCTGCTCGATGCCATGGCGTCGGGCGCCGTGCCGGAAGCGCCGATCTTCATCGACTCGCCACTTGCCGCCAAGGCGACACGGATCTTCCTGGAGCATGTGGCCGGGCTTGAGGACGGACCGGAACTTGCGCGGCTGCGCACCTCCAGCCAAGTCCGCATCACCGAGAGCGCCGACCAGAGCCGGGGCCTCGAGAAGCTTCGCGGCTTCCACATCATCATCGCCGCCAGCGGCATGTGCGATGCCGGCCGCATTCGCCACCACCTCAAGAACCACCTGTGGCGCCACGATGCGACGGTCCTGATGGTCGGCTATCAGGCCGTCGGCTCGCTCGGCCGCATCCTGGAAGACGGCGCCAGGGCCGTGCGCATCCAGGGCGATGACGTGCGCGTGCAGGCGACCATCCGCAAGCTTGAGACCTACTCGGCCCATGCCGACCGCCAGGAGCTCCATGACTGGCTGGCCGAACGCGGCCCGATCCGCGGCGCCGTCGCACTGGTCCATGCGGAGGAGGTCGCGCTTCAGGCCTTCGCTGACATGATCGATGGCAAGGTGGCGCCAGCAGGCCATGTGCTAGTCCCGACCCTGGATTCGACCATCGATCTTGCCGGCGACATGCCCCGCCTGATCGAGGGCCCGGCCCGGCCGCCGCGCATCCCCGCCGATGTAGTCGGCCGTCAGGACTGGCACAACGACGTCTCGGCCTTCCTGCTCGACCTGCGCGAGGCGCTGGACCAGGCAGCCGACGACCGCACGCGGGCCAAGCTGCTGCGCCGCCTCAAGCGCGCGCTCGACGACGGCGAGCGCTGAGCGGGAGTGCCCATGACACGGTTCGAAGCCCCTGACGTCATCGCCTTCCTGCGCCGCGCCGCCGATCCGGCCGGCGCCGGTGCCGAGGTCATCTCGACCCACATCTCCCACGTGGTCATCGGGCCGGCGACGGTGTTCAAGCTGAAGCGGCCGGTCAGCCTCGGCTATCTCGACTTCTCCGATCCCGCCCACCGGCTCGACCTCTGCCGCACCGAGGTGGCGCTGAACCTGCGCGCGCCTGGCGCCGATCGCATCTACCGCCGCGCCCGTGCCATCACGCGCGGCGCCGACGGCAGTCTCGGCTTGGACGGTGAGGGAGCGCTCGTCGACGGCGTCGTCGAGATGGCGGCCTTCGACCAGGCGCAGTTGCTCGATCGCCTGGCAGAACAGGGGCCGCTCGACGGCGCGATGATCGACCGACTGGCGGCCACGATCGCAGCGTTCCACAACGCTGCTGAGCCAGCCGCGAAGCCCCATGGCGCAGCAAGGCTCGCCCGCGTCCTCGACATCAATGCGACGGCCTTCGTCGCCAGCGGCCTGCGCGACGAGACCGCGGCGGCGGCCCTCGACCAGCGGTTCCGCGACCGGCTCGAACGCCATGCCAAGGCCCTCGACCGGCGGGCTGTGGCAGGCCATGTCCGTCGCTGCCATGGCGACCTACACCTGAGGAACATCTGCCTGATCGATGGCGAGCCGGTCCTGTTCGACTGCCTCGAGTTCGACGAGGACCTCGCCACCACCGACACGCTCTACGACCTCGCCTTCCTGCTGATGGACCTCTGGCATCGCGACCGGCGGGTCGAGGCCAACCGGTTGATGAACCGCTATGCCGACCTCTCCGGCGAGGCGGACGATCTCGCTCTGCTGCCGTTCCTGATCGCCGTGCGCGCCGCCATCCGGGCCCATGTGACGGCGGCGGCGGCTGCCAGCCAGACCGCCACGGAGGCGGAGACATCGTGGAACATGGCGGAGACCATGCTCCGGCTGGCCGAGGCGGCTCTGCAAGGCTCTGAGCCCCGCCTGGTCGCCGTTGGCGGCCTCTCCGGCTCGGGAAAATCGAGCCTGGCGCGGGCCATCGCGCCCGAAATCGGCGGCGCACCCGGTGCCCGGATTCTGGCGAGCGACCGAATCCGCAAGGAAAAAATCGGCGCCGCCAGCGGCCCGCCCGCTGAAGGCCTCTACACGCCGGAGATCACGCAGGCAGTCTATCACAGAATGCGCACCGACGCCCGCGCGCTGCTCGATTCCGGTGTCAGCGTGATCGCCGATGCGGTCCATGCGCGGCCCGGCGAGCGGGCAGCCATCGCGGCCGTGGCGACGGAAGCCGGCGTCCCCTTCACCGGCCTCTGGCTCGATCTTGCGACCAGCGACCGCGCGAGCCGGGTGGAAGCCCGCCGCAACGACATCTCCGACGCTGATGTTGCCGTGGTCGAGGCGCAGGCCGGCTACGACATCGGCCCCCTCGACTGGACAAGGCTCGATGCCTCAGGCGACCCCGAGACGACCGCCCGCGCGGCATTGACGCGTATCGCAACCTGATTCCCCATCGGTCGGCATTGACCGTTGCAATCGATTGCAGTAAATCCACATCAAGGGAGTGAAACAATGATAATCGAGCGCCAGGAACAGGTGACCGAGGCCGTGCTCTCGGCCATGGCCGGAACGAGCGATCCGCGGCTGAAGCAGATCATGACCTCGCTGGTCACCCATCTCCACGCATTCGCGCGCGACGTGAAGCTGACCGAGGCGGAATGGGAGAAGGCCGTCGGCTTCGTCGTCGGCCTCGGCCAGCTCACCAACGACACCCATAACGAGGTGGTGCTGGCCTCCGACGCTGTTGGCTTCTCGACCCTGGTCTGCCTGCTGAACAACGGCGCCGAGGGCAATACCGAGACGGCCGCGGCCCTGCTCGGGCCCTTCTGGCGCATGCATTCGCCGCGCACCGAGAATGGCGGCTCCATCGTCCGCTCGGCCACCCCGGGTCCGGAACTGATCGCCAATCTCCGCGTGAAGGACAGCGCCGGCCGCCCGATCGCCGGCGTCGAGGTCGACGTCTGGCATTCATCCCCGGTCGGCATGTACGAGAACCAGGACGCGACCCAGGCCGACATGAACCTGCGCGGCAAGTTCGTCACCGACGCGGAAGGCCGTTTCTCGTTTCGCTCAGTGAAACCCGCTGGCTATCCCGTGCCGGTCAACGGCCCGGTGGGTACGCTGCTCGCAGCCCAGAACCGCCACCCCTACAGGCCGGCCCATGTTCATTTCCTGCTGTTCAAACCCGGCTTCAAGACGCTGGTGACCCAGGTCTTCGTCGACGACGACCAATATCTGGAAAGCGACGTGGTGTTCGGCGTGACCAAGTCTCTGATCGGCGGCTTCAGCCGCAATGGCGACAGCTACGGGCTGGACTACACCTTCACGATGGAGCCCGGCGAAGCCGTGCTGCCGGCCCCTCCGATCAAGTGAGCTGATCCCATGTCCCGTTCCCCCGCTCTGACCGACAAGGTCGCCGTCATTCTCGGCGGCTCCGGCGGCATCGGCGCCGCCGCGGCGAAACTGTTCGCCGACGAAGGCGCAACCGTCGTCGTCACCTATCGCTCCGACAAGGCCGGCGCCGAGGCGCTTGTGGCCTCGCTGCCCGGCAAGGGCCATCTCGCAGCACCCGCGATCATGGAGGATTCGTCCTCGCTTCAGGGGCTGGCCGGACTGGTCGAAAGCAAGCTCGGCCGCACCGATATCCTGGTGAATTCAGCCGGCTACACGAAACCGGTTCCCGCAGGCGATCTTGAGGGTCTGACGGACGATTTCATCGACGAGATGATGCGGGTGAACTTCCGCGGCCAGTTCGCCGCCATCCGCATCTTCCGCAAGCTCCTCGACGCCAGCGGCGATGGCCTGGTCATCAATGTCTCCTCGCTTGCCGCCCAGACCGGCCAGGGGTCCAACATCGCCTATGCCGGCGCCAAGGCGGCGCTCGATTCCATGTCCAAGGGTCTCGCCCGTGCGCTCGCACCCGCCATCCGCGTGATGACCGTGTCGCCCGGCGCCGTCGACACCGATTTCGTCCCCGGTCGCGGAGCGGAACAATTGGCCAAGATCGCCCCGACCATCCCGCTGAAACGGGTGGCGACCGTCGATGATTGCGCCAAGGCCATCGTCGCCTGCGCCACCCACCTGCCCTATTCCACGGGCTCGATCATTCTGGTCGAGGGCGGCCGCGCCCTCTGACGTCTGCCACCAAAGACAACAACGACAACAAGACTTTTCGGGAGAGACCCCCATGCGGCCCATGCTGAACAAGGTGGTGATCACCTGCGCGGTCACCGGCAATCTGACGACGCCGGACCAGACGCCCCATCTGCCGATCACGCCCGAGGAGATCGCCGATGCCTGCCTCGGCGCGGCGGAAGCCGGCGCCGCCGTCACCCACATCCATGTGCGGGAGCCGGGCACCGGCAAGCCCTCGATGGAGCTGGAATATTACCGCGACGTGGTGGACCGCATCCGGCGGATGAACCCCAAGCTGATCCTCAACATCACGACCGGCCCCGGCGGCCGCTTCGTGCCCTCCGAGGACGATCCGAAGGTCGCCGCTCCCGGCACCACCCTCGTCGTGCCGGAAAAGCGCGTCGAGCATATCGCGGTGCTGAAGCCCGAAATCTGCACGCTCGACCTCAACACGATGAATTCGGGCGGCCAGGTGGTGATCAACACCCCCGGCAATGCGCGGCGCATGGCGAAGGTCATCAAGGCAGCCGGCGTGAAGCCCGAGATCGAACTGTTCGATTCCGGCGATATCGCCCTGATGCATGACCTCCTGAAGGATGGCTCGATCTCCGGCCCCTCCATCGCCTCCTTCGTCATGGGCGTGAAATACGGCTTCCAGCCCAATCCCGAGACGGTGATCTATGCCCGCAACATGCTGCCGGCCAACACCGAGTTCACGGTGATCGGCACGGGACGCTCCTCCTTCCCCATGGTGGCGCAGTCGGTGCTCGCCGGCGGCCATGCCCGCACGGGGCTTGAGGACGCGGTCATGCTGGAGCGCGGTGTGCTCGCGCCCTCCAATGCCGCGATGGTGGAGAAGGCCCGCCGCATCGTCGAGGAGCTCGGCGCTCAGATCGCCACCACGGCGGAAGCGCGCGAGATCTTCCACCTGCCCTCGCAGGCATCCTGACTTAAGCGCGAACCCGAGGAGCCCCCGATGACCGCCCGTTCAGCGCTGAAGGCCGCCGCCACCGGTGCCATGCAGAGCCTGCGCCTGGCTGCCAAGGCCGAGACGATCGAGGCCATCCAGCCGGTGATCGAACCCCTGTCGCTCAGCCGCACCCGCGACGAGGACGTGCTGGTCGAGGTGCGCGCCGCCGCCGTCAATCCATCCGACGCCAAGGCGGCCATCGGCATGATGCCCTATGCGGTGTTCCCCCGCACGCCCGGCCGCGACTTCGCCGGCATCGTGCTGGAAGGGCCGGCCGAACTCGTCGGCCGGGAGGTCTTCGGTTCCTCGGGCGATCTCGGCATCCGCCGCGACGGCACCCATGCCACCCATCTGGTGGTCGAGGCCGCCGCCCTGGTCGAGAAGCCGGCAAACATTACCCTGGCCGAAGCCGCCGGCATCGGCGTGCCCTTCGTCACAGCCCAGGAAGGTTTCCGGCGCGCCGGCATGCCGAAGCCCGGCGAGACCGTTGTCATTCTCGGGCTCAACGGCAAGGTCGGCCAGGCTGCGGCCCAGATCGCCTCATGGCTCGGCGCCAATGTCATCGGCGTTGTGCGCAAGGCCGAGGGACACGCGGGACACGCATCGAAGCCGGTGACCGTGATCGATTCCTCGCTCGAGGACGTTGCTGCCCGCGTGCGCGAGCTGACCGGTGGGCGCGGCGCCGATATCGTCTACAACACGGTGGGCGAGCCCTATTATGAAGCCGGCACGAAGTCGCTCGCCGTCACGGGCCGGCAGATCTTCATCGCCGCCTTCAAGCAGACCGTGCCCTTCGACATCTTCGCCTTCTATCGCGGCCGCCACACCTATGTCGGCATCGACACGCTGGCGCTCTCATCGGTCGCCACCGGCGAAGTGCTGCGCGATCTGGTGCCGGGCTTTGCCTCCGGTGCGCTGAAGCCCTTCCCGATCGAGGAGCGCGCCATCTATCCGCTCGAACGCGCTGCCGAAGCCTATGCAGCCGTGCTTGGGGCTGCCCGCGACCGCGTCGTCTTCCTGCCCAACGGGTGATCCCATGCACGTCAATCGCTTCGCCGATCTGAAGCCCTACCAGTCGCCCGGCCATCACGACATGCGCATGCTGCGCATGCAGGGCCGCGAGGCCGGCCCCGCCGACGTGCTGTGGCTGGGCGTCTCCCAGCTGCTGCCGGGCGGGCACATCGATCTCTCCGGGTCTCCGGAAGAAAAGTTCTACGTCGTCCTCGAAGGGGACCTGACGGTGGAAACGGAGACCGGCTCGGCCGTGCTCTCCCAATGGGACAGCGTGCGTATCGCTCCCAATGAAAAACGGGCCTTGAAGAACCTGACCAACAAAACAGCCGTCGTGCTGCTCGCCATGCCGCTGCCGAAAGCCGCCCCATGAGCCGCACGGGCCACAGGAGGAAACCCCCATGCCTCACGACCCCAGGACGATCCACCGCCGCGCATTTCTAAGCACTGCCGCCCTCTCTGTAGCCGGCTTATCGCTCTCGTCGGGCCCGGCATCGGCTCAGGCCGCCTATCCGAACCAGATGGTTCGGCTGATCGTGCCGTTCACGCCGGGATCGATGACCGATATCCTTGCCCGCTCGCTGGCCGAGAAGCTGCGCGAGACCTGGGGCCAGCAGGTCATCGTCGAGAACCGTCCCGGCATTGCCGGCACGGGCGGCGTCGCCCGTTCGGCTCCCGACGGCTATACGCTGATGCTGACCTCCAACGGCCATGCGGTGATCCGCGCGGTCAACCGCGACGCGACCTTCGATCCGGTGAAGGACTTCACCGGCATTGCCAAGGTGGCGTCCATGCCGTCGATCCTGATCGCGCCGGCCGATGGTGAGATCCGCACGATCAAGGATCTGGTGGAGGCCGCCAAGGCCCGCCCCGGCCAGCTCAATTACGGCTCGGCGGGCCTCGGCTCGTCCACCGGCATTGCGGCCGAGGTCTTCCGCCAGGCCACCGGCACCCGCATGCAGCTCGTGCCCTATCGCGGCATGCCGGAAAGCCAGACGGCGGTGCTCAGGGGCGATTCTGCCTTCGCCTTCACCTTCTTCAATGTCGGCGGCGATCTGATCCAGGCCGGGCGCCTGCGTGCGCTCGCCGTCACTGGCGAGACCCGCATCCCGCAGCTGCCCAATGTGCCGACCTTCCGCGAGGCAGGGCTGACCGACTTCACCTATGACGCCTGGTTTGGCGTGATGGGCCCGGCCGGCATGCCGAAGCCGATGGTCGACAAGATCGCCGGCGACATCGCCAAGGCGCTTGCCGCCCCCGACATGAAGGACCGGTTCACCGGCCAGGGCGTCAACCTCGTCACCACGACGCCCTCAGCCTTCGACGCCGAGATCGCCCGCGATGCCGAACGCTACGGCCCGCTGGTGCGTCAGGCCGCCGGCGGCTGATCCATCCCATCATGGGGCGAGGCGGCCGCAAGAGCCGCCCGCCTTCTGCACACGGAAACATTCAAGGAGAGACCCATGGCCACCCATGGACTGGACCGCCGCGCCCTGCTCGCGGCAACGGCTGCATCCGCCACCCTCATCGCCGCAAGCGAGACCCGCGCGCAGACACCGCCCGCGCCGAACCCGCGCGACCGCGAGACGATCCTGATCCGCGGCGCCACCATCGTCTCGATGGATCCGGCTGTCGGCACCCTCGCCAATGGCGACATCCTGATCGAACGCGGCGTGATCCGCGCGATCGGCACCGGGCTCGCCGCACCCGCCGATGCGCTGGTGATCGACGGCGCCGGCAAGATCGCCTGCCCCGGCTTCGTCAACGGCCATATCCACCTGCCGCAGGTGCTGCAGCGCGGGCTCTCCGCCGACCATTCCTTCACCGACTATTTCCGCAACATCGTGCTGCGCTATTCCAACCGCATGACGGTGGCCGATGTGGCGCTGGGCGTGCGCGCCGGCGGCCTGGAACAGCTCTCGGTCGGCACAACCACGATCGTCGACTGGAACCGCGAAGTCGTCTCGCCCGACCATGCCGATGCCGCCGTGGAGAGCCACCTCGCTTCCGGCGCCCGCGTCGTCTTCTGCTACACGGTGCCGCTGCGCCCGCAGGACGGTTCCACGCCCAACCATGCCCGCATGATGACCCACGCCAAGACGCTGAAGGCCGGCAAGCTCGCCTCCGGCCGGGTCAGCCTCGGCGTCTGCCTGCCCGGCCCCGACTTCATGCCGCTGGAGCCGGCGCTCGCCGACCTCACCATGCTGAAGGAGCTCGGCGTGCTCACCGCCTTCCATTGCGGCGCGCCAATCTATGCCGCGCGCAAGAAGCGAACGGTGGCAACGCTCGCCGAACGCGGCCTGCTCGATGGCAATACTCAGCTCGTCCACGCCAATGATCTCGAGGCCGACGAATACAAGATCGCCGCCGACAAGGGGGCATCCTTGTCCTCGACCCCCGAGGCCGAGATGCATATGGGCCACGGCTTCGCCGCCATCGGCAAGGCGCGCGATGCCGGTCTTCCCGTCAGCCTCGGCACCGACATCCCCTCGGCCTTCGGCGGCTCCATGCTGGAACAGGCCCGCCTCGCCTATGCGGCGGATCTCGCCCTGCGCAACCAGGCCTCGTTTGCCGCAACGGGCAAACCGCCGGAGGTAAAGCCCTGGACGGCGCGGGCCATGCTGGAAGTGCTGACCATCGGCGGCGCCAAGGCCGTCGGCCTTGATCGCGTGACGGGATCGCTCACCGTCGGCAAGCGTGCCGACATCCTGCTGATCGATGGCCTCTCGGCCGGCGTCGCGCCGGTGCTCGATCCCATTGGCGCCATCATGCTGCAGGCTTCCGTCGCCGATATCGGCACAGTCATCGCCGATGGCCGCGTGCAGAAATTTGCCGGCAAACTGACGGACCCCGCCCTGCCGCAGATCATCGAGCAGGTGAAGGCCCGCTCGGCGGCCATGGTGGAAGCGGCGAAGCAGTAACGCGGGCAAGAAGCACCTCGTCGGCGCTCGCTGCCACGCGAGAGGCCCCACCCCAACCCTCCCCGCAAGCGGGGAGGGGGCTCTGATCCGCTATCGGCACGTCTGAACTCAACACCCAGCCAGCGCTGGTCTGCGACCGAAACTATCCCTGCTTAAGTCCAAGCCAATTGAGCATCCGATCGACCGGGCGCGCTCGGCCCCCTCCCCGCTTGCGGGGAGGGTTGGGGCGGGGTGTTCAGCACCATCCCTCCACCCACTCAAAACCTCACGCCGCCAGCGCTTCCCGCCCGTCATGCCCGGCAATGGTCAGCTCGACCATCTCGCCGGGCTCGACCGGCCGGGCGAGCCGCACCGCCGTGAAGTCAGGCGTGCGGCCGGTGCCGCCGATCTCGGCGAGCACCGGGAAGCTCCGCCCGACGATCCCGTCGAGATGAGCTCTCACAGCCTGTTCGCCCTTTTCGCGCAGGCGGCGCGCGCGCTCCTTCACCACATCACCCGGAACCGGCGGCATGCGCGCTGCCGGCGTGCCGGGACGCGCCGAGAACGGGAAGACGTGCAGATGCGTGAGCTCGCAGGCATCGACGATCTCGAGCGAGCGGGCGAACATGTCCTCGGTCTCGGTCGGGAAGCCGGCAATGATATCGGCGCCGAACACCATGTCGGGACGCAGGCGGCGCACATCGGCACAGAAGCGGACGACATCGGCGCTCAGGTGCCGCCGCTTCATCCGCTTGAGGATCATGTCGTCGCCCGCCTGCAGCGACAGGTGAAGATGCGGCATGAACCGCTCGTCCCCGGCAATCACATCCATCAAGTCCGGATCGGCCTCGACGGAATCGATCGACGAGATGCGCAGGCGCTTGAGCTCCGGCACGTGGCGCAGCACCGCCTTGATCATCTGCCCGAGCTTCGGCTCGCCCGGCAGGCCCTGGCCATAGCTGGTGATGTCGACGCCGGTCAGCACCACTTCGCGATAGCCGTTCTCGACCAGGCGGCGGATCTGATCGACCACCTCGCCCATGGGCACCGAACGTGAATTGCCGCGCCCGAACGGGATGATGCAGAAGGTGCAGCGATGGTCGCAGCCGTTCTGCACCTGCACGAAGGCGCGGGTGCGGCCGGCAAAGCCCTCGACCAGATGGAGCGCCTGCTCCTTGACCGCCATGATGTCGTTGACCGCGATCTTCTCGGAAGCCGCGACACCGAAATCGGGCGGGGCCGCGAGCAGCGCACCAACCTCGCTCCAGGCCTCAGGCTTCAGCTTGGAATCATTGCCGATGACCCGGTCCACCTCGGGCATGGCGGCAAACATGGCGGGATCGGTCTGCGCCGCGCAGCCCGTCACCACGATGCGGGCCTCAGGGTTGTCGCGCTTCATCCGGCGAATGGTCTGGCGTGCCTGGCGGGTCGCCTCGGCGGTCACGGCGCAGGTGTTGACCACCGTGACGTCGCCCAGCCCCGCCTTGGCCGCAAGATCGCCGATGACCTCTGACTCCGAGATATTGAGCCGGCAACCGAATGTGACGACTTCAATCCCCATGGCCTCAGGCGGCATCCGCGAACAGGGCCGCATCGAACGTGCCGACATGTTCCAGCTCGGTCGGCCCGGTCATGATGATGTGATTGTCATCCCGCCATTCGATGTGAAGCTCGCCGCCCGGCAGCGACACGGTCGCCGCACGATCGGTGCGCTTGGTGCGCGCCGCCGAGACCAGCGTGGCGCAGGCCGCCGAACCGCAGGCGCGCGTGATGCCGGCGCCGCGTTCCCACACCCACAGCACGATGTGATCGCGGCTCTTCACGGCCGCCAGCGAGATATTGGCGCGATCCGGGAAGATCGGATGGTTCTCGAGCATGGGGCCAATCTTCGGCAGGTCATAGGCATAGGGGTCGTCGACCCAGAAGATCGCATGGGGATTGCCCACCGAGACCACAGAGGGCGAATGCAGGATCGGCGCGTCGATCGGTCCGATCTGCAGTTCGATGGCGCGGGTGTCGCGGAATTCCTCGGCCAGCGGAATGTCCTGCCAGCCGAACTTCGGCTCGCCCATGTCGACGGAGAACTGGGTCTCGCCCATGCGGCGACAGGCGAGCAGGCCGGCGCGCGTCTCCACCGTCAGCGTCTTGCGGTCGCTGCCGTCCATCAGCACCCAGGCGACGCAACGCGTGCCATTGCCACAGGCGCCCGCCTCCGAGCCATCGGTGTTGTAGATGCGGATGAAGCATTCGGTGCCCGGCGTGCGCGGCTTGTGCAGCACCATCATCTGGTCGAAATGCGAGCCCTCGGCGGCAGCAATGGCGCGCGCCTCGGCGGCGGTCACCACATGGCTGGACGCGCGCAGATCGACAACGACGATCTCGTTACCGGCGCCATTCATCTTCCAGAAGGTGTGGTTGGCGAGCGGGCTCATGAGGGTCCGGGTTTCCAGGCGGCGCGATGACGCAGAAAGGGAATAGGGATAGCAGCGATCCCTATATAGGGTATCATCGTTTCGTCCAAAACCGCTGGCATGTCGGGATGGTTTCAGAAATGGCGGCTCAGGCGATTGTGAAAGCGGTCAGGCCGATCCTGCTCGGTGCGGCGCTCGCATGGGGTTTGTCGAGCGCGCCGGTGCTCAGCCAGACACCCCCAGCCGCTCCTGCTCCACCGGCTGCCGCCCAGCCGGTGCCACCACCTGCCGCCGAAACACCGCCCGCGGCTGCAACGCCGCCTGTCGCCAGTGGCGACGCGGTCGACACGTCGGGCTTCGGCGACGAGGTGACGCTGACCGCCCGGCCCGCTCTGGTGTTGAAGGGCAAGGCCAACTGGGACGACCTCTATGCCACCTTCCGCAAGGCGCTGGCCGATCTGAACGGCATTGCCCGCGCGCAGGGTGCGGTTGCCGCGGGCCCGCCAATGATCCGCTTCGTCTCCTCGACCGATGACACCGCCGACTTCGAGGCGATCCTCCCGGTCGCCCAGATCACCGGCGCGACCGACCGTTTCCTTCCCGCGATGCCCGGCATGACGCCCGGCGGCAAGGCGATCCGCTTCACCCATCTTGGCGGCTACGACACGATGGAACAGACCTACGACGAGATCGCCAATTACATCGACGAGCGTGGCGTGCAGGCCGAGGATGCCTTCGTCGAGGAATATGTCCGTGATCCCGACACGACAGCTGAAACGGAACTCGCGACCTTCATCTACGTGTTTCCGAAACAGTGACGCAGACCCATGCCAACCGCCTCTCTCGACCATCCCATGACTGAACTCGTCACGCATGGCGGGGCCGATTATCTCTCCTGCCTCGTCCAGCTGTCCAAGCTCACGCGTGCCGAGCGCTATCTGGAGATTGGAACGGAGACCGGACAATCGCTGTCGCTGATCGACTGTGCGTCGGTCTCGGTCGATCCGACCTACCAGATCAAGTTCGACGTCGTCGGGCGCAAGCCCGCCTGCCATCTGTTCCAGCTGCCGAGCGACGACTTCTTCGCGCGCCATGACCCCTCGGCATTGCTCGGCGGCAAGCTGGATCTCGCCTTCCTGGATGGCCTCCACCATTACGAGGCGCTGCTGCGCGACGTCATCAACACCGAGCGGCACTGCCGGCCAGACAGCGTCATTCTGATGCATGACTGCCTGCCGCCCACGGCCGATATGACCAATCGCGGCGGGCGCGGATCGCTGCACCCGAAGTTCCCCAACTTCTGGACCGGCGATGTCTACAAGACCGTCCAGATCCTGATGGCCTATCGGCCGGATCTCAGAATCTTCCTGTTCGATGCGCCGCCGACCGGCCTCGTCGCGGTGACCGGACTGGACCCCACCTCCACGGTGCTGGCCGATCGCATGGATGAGATTGTCGCGGAATTCGCGCCGCGCGGCGACGATCCGGCCAGGCTGCAGGCCTTCATGGCGTCGATCACGCTCACCTCGACCCAGCATCTCGTCGACCGTCGCAGCTGGAAGGCGCTGCTCGCCGGCAAATGACGGCGCGCGCGCATTGGCGAATTCGCGTTTCGCATTCTGCGATTGCGCCAACGCATTGAAAACGCGGTGGCGCAAGGGAATGTCCGGCCTATCTTCATGGACAACACGGTTAGCCGTGAACCACGGAGATCCCCCATGCGCCACAATGCCCTGCACCACGTCACCGCCATTGCCGGCCCGGCCCGGCGCAATCTCGACTTTTACACCCGCACGCTCGGCCTCAGGCTGGTCAAGAAGACCGTCAATTTCGACGATCCCTCGACCTACCATTTCTATTTCGCCGATGCGGCGGCACAGCCCGGCACCGTGCTGACCTTCTTCCCCTGGGAGCACGCCGCTCCCGGTCGGATCGGCGTCGGCCAGACGCAGGAGACAAGCTTCCGCATCCCCGAAAGCGCCATCGGCTTCTGGAGCCACCGCCTGCTCGCCCATGGCGTTGCCCATGACGCGCCGGTCAAGCGCTTCGGCGAGACCGTGATCACCTTCAGGGACCCGGACGGCATGCGCTTCGCGCTGGTCGCCGTGGCCGGCATCGAAGGTGAGGCCGCCTGGACCACGGATGACATCCCGGCGGATGTCGCGATCCGCGGCTTCCACGGCGTCAATCTGCTGCTCGCCGATGCCACGAAGACGGCCGCCATCCTCACCGGCGTGTTCGGCTTCGAGAAGGTTGCGACCGAAGGCAGCGTGACCCGCTACCAGATCGCCGACCGTCCGCTCGGCGGCATCATCGACCTGCACGAGGCCGGCGGCTTCCTGGCTGGCCGCGAAGGCGCGGGCTCGGTGCATCACATCGCGTTCCGCGCCGACGACGATGCCGACCAGGCCGCCATGGTGAAGCTGCTGACCGAGGAATATGGCCAGCGCGTCACCGGCCAGCGCGACCGCGACTATTTCCGCTCGGTCTATTTCCGCGAGCCGGGCGGCGTGCTGTTCGAGATCGCGACCGACGCGCCGGGCTTTGCCGTCGACGAGCCGGCCGACAGCCTGGGCCAGGCGCTCAAGCTGCCGAAGCAGTACGAGCCGCGACGCGCGGAGATCGAGGCCCGGCTGCCGGCGCTGGTGTGAACGGGAGTAGCAACCCCACCCCGACCCCCCCTTTGCAAGGGGAGGGGGAAGGGCGCGGCCTGAACTCCCCTCCTCCCGCTATCCTTCCCCCCGGAGGTCCCTATGACCACGCCCCTTTCCTTCGTCCATCGCTTTGAACCGGCCACCGATCCCACCCGCAAGCCGCTGCTCCTGCTACACGGCACGGGTGGCGACGAGAATGATCTCATCCCGCTCGGCCGCATGGTCGCGCCAGGTGCGGCGCTCATTTCGCCTCGCGGCCAGGTGCTGGAAGGCGGCATGCCGCGCTTCTTCCGCAGGCTGGCTGAGGGCGTGTTCGATGAGGATGACGTGCGCCGCCGCGCCGACGATCTCGCAGCCTTCATCGCCGAGGCGCGCGGGGCCTACGGCCTGGAGGCGCCCGTGGCGCTCGGTTTCTCCAACGGCGCGAATATCGCGGCGGCCCTGCTCTACCGCCATCCCGGCGTGCTGGCGGGCGCGGCACTGATCCGGGCCATGGTGCCGCTCTCCACTGACAAGCCGGCATCTCAGCCGGCGACGCCGGTGCTGATCGTCTCCGGTACGATGGATCCGATCATCCCAGCCGCCAATGCAGCGACGCTTGCGGCAAGCCTCGCCGCCGCCGGTGCCAGCGTGCAGCACGAGACGCTGCCGACCGGCCATGGCCTGGTTCAGTCCGACGTGACCCTCACCCGCGACTGGCTGGACCGGATCTGACGCCCCTCACAACGTCACCCCCGGCGAGCGAAGCGAGGGAAGGGGGTCCAGGAGTCGCGGGCACTGACCTTTCGGCCCCTAGATCCCCTTCCCTCGGCGCTGACGCGCCTCGCCGGGGATGACGGGAGTGCTAGCTGCGCGATGGCTCGACGATGATCGCCAAACAAAAAGCCCTCCGCACCGTCCGGTGCGAAGGGCCTGAAACATGTCAGCTCAGCTGGCCGTTCAGCCAGCGAACGGGTGTCAGCGGGTGACCACCACCCGGGTGCCGACGCCGACACGGTTCATCAGGTCGACCACGTCCTCGTTGAGCATGCGGAAGCAGCCCATGGAAGCGGCGGTGCCGATCGAGCGGCGCATGCCGGCCGACGTGCCGTGGATGGCATATTCGCCGCCCGCGAGAGTCAGGGCGCCTTCGCCCATCGGATTGTTGGGAGCGCCACCCGGGATCACGTCGGGCAGGGCCGGATTGGCACGCCGCACGACGGCCGGGGGCGACCAGGCCGGACGCGCGTGGCGGCCGTTGACATAGGTCTCGCCTTCCCACTGCTCGCTCTGCTTGCCGACCGCGATGCGGTAGCGGATGGCGGTGCCGTCACCCTGAACGAGATAGAGCCGGCGCTCGGAATTGCGGATGACGATGGTGCCGGCCGCGGCCGCGATCGGCGCGCGGACCGTTTCGGTACCACCGGTGGGACGCGACATCTCCCGCGCCTGACCGCGGCGGCGACCCTCGGCCGCATTGGCCAGATCGAAGGTCAGAAGAATGGCGCACACGCCCAGCGCAATGGCGGCAGCGCGCCGCCCGGTCCCAATCGTCATGACAGTCTCCCACCCCGCCGTTCCGTCCCTGGCGGTGGCCCCAGAGAAGCGGAATTGCGGTTTCTTCTGGGTTTCTGAGTGAGGAAATTTGGACGGGAGAGTCAACGAGTCGTTGCACGCTGAAATCCGGTTGTTTTGCGGTGTTGCCGCAACGCAACGCCGCGAGGCCGATTCACCCTTCATTCACCACGCAATCCGTTCAGCACTCGTCAACCATGTCCTTCAACCCCCTGCTGACCGGCCCCTCCCACACTGTGGCGAAACGGTGGAGGCGATGGTGCGGACGCTTGACGACGGCGCGGTGGCGAATCTCGACAACGACATGGGTCCGCTCCAGCGCAAATCCACATTTGCCCGCTACGGACTGGCCGTGCTGATCCTCTCTGTCATCGTGCCGGGCGCCGCGCTGTCCTTTGCCGCCTTCGCCAATCATCGCACGGCCGATTCCGCCCAAGCGGAGATCCGGCAGGCCCTGGCACCGGCCGCCGCGCCGGAGCCGATCCGCGAGGTCCTCACCTGGCGTTCGGTCCAGGCCCGCCACGGCGGCTTCGACGTCGATGCTCCCCGCTGGCGCCCGCTCGGCCTGAACAACCGCGTCCTGCGCCGCTCGGACGGCCTGTCGCGCGAACTCTTCCAGTTCGGCGAGGCGGGTTCGGCCCGCCGTCACGCCCTCATCGCGGTCGACCGCGGCGATATTCAGCCGTCAGGTGCTGCGGCCGATATCGCAGCCCTTGCTGCCGATCTCGGCATCGATGCGCGCGTGGCCTCCAATCATCAGGCGCTCGACACCAAGTTTGGCGCCATCGCCAGCGTCGACATGGCCATTGACGGCCCCGAAGGACCGAAGGCCTGCCTCGGCTTCGCGCTGCGGGCGGACGACGCCCATCTGAGGGTCTCGGGCTGGGTCTGCAATGCAGGGCCGGAAATCGTCAGCCGCGCCGATACCGCCTGTTTCGTCGACCGCCTGGTGACCATCGGTGCCGGCGATCCGGCGGTGGCCAACGTCTTCGCCAAGGCGGAACTCCGGCGCGCGCTGTGCCCGCAGAACCAGCCGACCGTCGACCTCGGCCCAATGACGCTGCGCACCCGCAAGCTCTGACAAGGCGCGTCCCGCGACGACCCATCGGCACATCTGGATCATCCGCTTAACCGGCTGTTAACCACGTTCGTTAACATTGGGGTTACCAACCCTGATGGAGACGCCCGTGGACACGAGTACGGTCAGTTCCGTTTCAACCACCCCGGTGGCCATCGCAACGCGCCCCACCAGCGCGACGCGACCGACCGTTGGCCAGACCCGCGACAAGCTCGCGGTGCCGAACAAGACTTCCGGTGTCAGGGTCAGCCTGACACCCGAGGCACGTCAGCACCTTTCCCGCCTGGAAGCCTTCACGGCGACCATCGGCACGCCGAAGCAGCCCAAGACCATGGGCCCGCCCGGCATGAGCCTCGACATGAGCGCCTGACCGTTTCGGTCACGTCGCGAATACGAAAAAAGCGAGGGCCCAGGCCCTCGCTTTTTGTTTGGACCTGAGGAGCGGAAGCCCTTAGCGGGCGAGGTGCTCGAGTTCCTTCAGAATGGCCGCGCCCATGGCGGTGGTGCCGATCACATGGGTGTTGTCCGACTTGATGTCGGCGGTGCGCAGCCCGCTGGCCAGCACATTGGTCACGGCCTTGTCGAGCATGTCGGCGGCCTCGATCGCCTGGAACGAATAGCGCAGCGCCATCGAGAACGACGAGATCGTCGCGATCGGGTTAGCAGCACCCGTGCCGGCAATGTCCGGGGCCGAGCCATGGACCGGCTCGTAGAGCGCCTTGCGCTTGCCGGTTGCCGGGTCCTCGGCGCCAAGCGATGCCGAGGGCAGCATGCCGAGCGAACCGGTCAGCATGGCGGCGACGTCGGAGAGAATGTCGCCGAACAGGTTGTCGCAGACGATGACGTCATACTGCTTCGGCCAGCGCACCAGCTGCATGGCGCAATTGTCGGCCAGCACGTGCTCGAGCTCCATGCTGGCGAATTCCGCCTTGTGGATGCGGGTAACCACCTGCTTCCACAGCACGCCGGATTTCATGACGTTGTGCTTCTCGGCCGAGGACACCTTGTTGCGGCGGGTCTTGGCGAGCTCGAAGGCGACGCGGGTGATGCGCTCGATTTCGGACGTCGTGTAGACCTGCGTGTCGACCGCGCGCTGCTGGCCGTCCTCCAGCGTCACGATCTCCTTCGGCTCGCCGAAATAGACGCCGCCGGTCAGCTCGCGCACGATCAGGATGTCGAGGCCCTCGATCACGTCCGGCTTCAGCGAGGAGGCCGCCGCCAGCGCCGGGAAGCAGATGGCCGGACGCAGGTTGGCGAACAGGCCGAGAGCCTTGCGAAGCCGCAGGAGGCCGGCTTCCGGGCGCTTGGAATAGGGGACATCAGCCCATTTCGGGCCGCCGACCGAGCCGAACATCACGGCATCGGCGGCCTGCGCCAGCGCCATGTCGGAATTGGAGATCGCCTCGCCATGCGCGTCATAGGCAGCGCCGCCGACCAGACCGCGCTCGATCTCGAACGAGGCGACGCCCTGCTTGCCGAACCAGCCGACGATCTTCTCGACCTCGCCCATGACCTCCGGGCCGATGCCGTCGCCGGGCAGGATGAAGAGCTTGTGGGTCGCCATGGTCTTAGGTCCTCAGGGTCGGTGCGCGGACTTGCGGAATGCTGCGGGGGCTTTAGCGCCAAGTCGCTTGCCGAGGCAAGTCAGCCCTCGGTCTTTGCGCGTCAGCGATGCCATGCCGATTGGCGAAAGCCCCACCCCTTGCTGCTCTGCCAAGCGGCCGGGAACCTCGGACACGTGCGTGGGGAGGTCGCCGTCTGTGGGGATCAGGCCCCTGGTCCATGGCCTGAGCAACACCGCCCGCCTCAAAGCACAAAGGGCGCGCCCATGACCCCTGGAGGTCCCGGACGCGCCCTTCGAAAGGCTATTGGAGCAATCGCGCTTATTCGCCGGACGAGGCGACCTCGTCTTCGGAAATGCGCGGAGTGCGGCGCTTGCGCGGCGCCTTCACAGCCGGAGCGGCATCCTCAACGGCGGCCGTCACCACGGATGGTGCGCCGCCGGTGATGAAGGCCGGCAGGCCAAGAGCCACCTCTTCGGTGCGCGGCGCCGGCTGGGGCGCAGGAGCGCGCGGAGCAGCGGACGGGGCTGCCGACGGCGCGCCCTGGGCATCGCCCACGGAACCGCCATCCTCGCCCTCGAAGTCGCGACGGCCCTGGCGCTCGGCGAACCGCTCGGCACGGCGGCGCTCGAAACGCTCGCGGCGGGTCTCGAAGGGACGGCCATCACGGCCGGCTTCGCCCTCGGCGCCAGCGGCGGCCTCCGGCTGGTCACCGGCGGGCTGCGGCTGCTGGTCGGGCTGGAAGCGCGGGCGATCGCGGTCGGGGCGATCCTGGCGGTCGCGGTCCTGGAAGCGCGGGCCGCCGTTCGGGAAACGATCCCGGTCCGGCCGATCACGGCCCTGGAAGTCGCGCTGGCCACCCTGGAAGTCGCGGCGATCGCCACGATCCGGACGGTCGCCACGATCAGGGCGATCCCCACGATCAGGACGGTCGCCCTGATACTCGCGGGGCTGGCCCTGGAAGTCGCGCTGGCCGCCACCGAAATCGTTGCGCGGCTGTTGCTGGGGCGGCAATTCCGGCCTCACGACGACAGGCGACTCGAAGCGCTTGTCGAACATCGAGGCGAAATCGTCGTCATCCTCGCCGTCGTCGCTCTCGTCCTCGGTGACAGGCTGCCCGTCCGCACGGAACGCCGGCGGCTGGCGCTGCGCTTCCTGGGCGGCGGCGATGAGACGGAAATAGTGTTCGGCATGCTGGAGGTAACTCTCGGCCGCAACCGGATCGCCCGAGGAATGGGCGTCGCGTGCAAGCTGGAGATATTTCTCTGCAATGTGCTGAGCGGTTCCCCGGATTTTCACATCCGGACCGTTGGACTCGTAGCTTCGCGACAGCGGATTGGGACCCTTGCCGCCGCGAGTACGCCCACGCAGGCGCTTGTTGTTACTGTTTCTCATGTCGATCCTTTGTCGACCTCCTCAAGGGCTCGCAGCTCATGTCGCGGCGCGCCCGGGATTTCTGTTGTCCGCAACCGACTGAACCGGAAAGCCCTGAGGCCGGTCCTCGTCTCATGCGGCGCTTGGTGATCGTGCTGGAACAGGACACGGGCACCTGCCCGGTCTCATGCGCGTCATCCGCGCTCGGTTCTCTTCACGGGTTCGGTTCGTGGCGCCCCAGCGCCTCGGTTCCGACGTTCTCAACCCCACCAGACCTGATTGGTATCGTTGACCGACGCGCGGATGTCACCCTAGACCGCGTCGATTCCCATGACCCGCAAACTAGCGACTCGCCGCGATGATTCCAAGCGGAATCTGCGAAAATCCTTGGGTGATCAAGGCGCGGGGTTACCGCGCATCTGATGGACCGCGTCGACCTTCGCCAGCACGTCCTCGGAGAGCACCGTCTCGCCCGCATCGATGGCGATCTTCAACTGCTCCATCGAGGTCGCGCCGATGATCGTCGAGGTGACGAAGGGCCGGCTCATGACGAAGGCGATGGCCAGCGTCGCGCCGTCGATGCCGGCCTCCCTTGCCACCTGGAGATAGTCCTTCACGGCCTCGTTGGAGCCCGGCTTCTCATAGCGCTGCTGGCGGTTGAACAGCGTCACGCGGGCGCCGGGGGGCCTCGCGCCATCGAGATATTTGCCGGTGAGGAAGCCTTGTGCCAGCGGCGAATAGGCGAGCAGGCCCACCTGTTCGCGCATCCACACCTCGGCCAGTGCCGTCTCGAAGGTGCGGTTCATCAGGTGATAGGCGTTCTGCACCGATTGAACGCGCGGCTTGGCACCGATCTCGCTCTCCTTGAGGAACGACATCGTGCCCCAGGCGCTCTCGTTGGACAGGCCGATGAAGCGCACCTTGCCCGCCTTGACGAAGCCGTCGAGCACGTCGAGCTGCTCGGCGATCGAGGTCTCGTCGCCACGGTCGGCCCAGATCGTCGGGTCGAACCGGGTCGGATTGGCGCCGAACGGCGCCGGGCGCTCCGGCCAATGCAGTTGGTAGAGATCGACATGGTCGGTGCCGAGCCGGGTCAGGCTCTGTTCCAGCGCGATGGTCATCTGCTGGCGGTTGAGGCGGGAGGGTGCCTTGTCCGGCCGCATCCAGTCCATGGCGCCGGCGCCGGCGATCTTGGTCGCGAGAAAAATGTCGTCGCGCTTGCCCCGCGCCTTCAGCCAGGAACCGATGATCTTCTCGGTCGCGCCATAGGTCTCGGGCTTCGGCGGCACCGCATACATCTCGGCCGTGTCGAAGAAGGTGACGCCCCGCGACACCGCATAGTCCATCTGGGCGTGGCCCTCGGCCTCGGTGTTCTGCTGGCCGAAGGTCATGGTGCCGAGGCACACGGCGGAAACGCTCACGCCGGTGCGGCCGAGAGGACGGTGCTGCATGGGATCAGTTCTCAATTGTCTGGAAATTCAGTCTGGTTAGGCGAGGTGACGGCAGAGCGTCAACCACCACGGCGGCGGCGCACCTCTGCAAGAAGCTCCAGCACCTTGGGCTGGGTGCCGGCCACCATCACATCCACGCCGCGGGCATTGGGGTGCATGCCGTCAGCGAGCTGGAGAGCGGGCGTCGCTGCCACACCTTCGAGAAAGAACGGGTGCAGCAGCAGCCCATGCTTGGCCGCGAGATCGGGAAAGATCGCGTTGTAGGCGCGGCCGTAATCCTGGCCCATGTTCGGCGGCGCCAGCATGCCGACCAGCAGCACATCGATCTTGCGGGCTTTCAGCCGCTCGATGATCGTCTCCAGATTGCGCCGGGTGATGGCGGGATCGATGCCGCGCAGCGCGTCATTGGCGCCGAGCGCGAGGATCACTGCATCGACGCCATCGCCGATCGCCCAGTCGAGCCGATCGAGCCCGCCGGTGGTGGTGTCGCCGGACACGCCGGCATTCTCGATTGCGACATTCTGCCCCGCCGCCTTCAGCGCCGCCTGCAGCTTGACGGGGAAGGCATCGCCGGGCGGCAGCTGGTAGCCGGCCGTCAGGCTATCGCCAAATGCCACAACGGAAATCGGCCGCTGCGCCTGCGCGGCGACCGCGCTTGAAAACAGCGCCAGCCCAAGCGCGGCAAGGCTCGAGATCACGGATATGCGATAAGCTGTCGGCAAGGGGCGCCCTTTCCAAATCCGGCCTTTATCGCCATCTAGGGACACTTGTGCGCTGCCGCAATCGGCTTGGCGTCACGATGTCATGATGGACGAGCCGATGGACATGCCGACGGATACCGCGCCGCCCTCCCTGAGCATGCCCGTGATGGGCGACGCAGACCGCTCCATCGACCTGGACCGGATCGAGCTGTCGCTTGGCCGCGGCGCGTCGCGCGTCCATATCCTGAAGGGCGTCAGCCTTGCCGTCGCGCGCGGACAGAGCGTTGGCCTGGTCGGTCCGTCCGGCTCCGGAAAATCCACCCTGCTCATGGTGATGGCCGGCCTCGAAAGACCCGATTCCGGCACGGTGACGGTCGCCGGCGAGGTCATCTCGAAACTTGGCGAGGACGACCTCGCGCGCTTTCGCGGCCGCCATGCCGGCATCGTGTTCCAGTCCTTCCACCTGATCCCCACCATGACCGCGCTGGAGAATGTCGCGGTGCCGCTGGAACTTGCCGGGGACGCCAGCGCCTTCGACAAGGCGGCGGCAGAACTGGAAGCCGTCGGCCTTGGCCAGCGCTTCAACCATTACCCGGCCCAGATGTCGGGCGGCGAGCAGCAGCGCGTGGCACTGGCCCGCGCCCTGTCGGTGCGCCCCGCCATCCTGTTCGCCGACGAGCCGACCGGCAATCTCGACGAGACCACCGGCAAATCGATCATCGAGCTGATGTTCGCCATGCAGCGCGACCGCGGCACCACGCTGGTGCTGGTCACCCATGACCGCGCGCTTGCCGAGCGCTGCGACCGCGTCGTCCGGCTCCGCTCCGGCGAGATCGTCGAGGATACGCTCACCAGGGGTGCGCGGGCATGACCTCCCTGGTCGCGCGCCCGTCGCGCATGCCGACAGCCATCCGCCTGGGCTTGCGCGAACTGCGCGGCGGCATTCGCGGCTTTGGCATTTTCATCGCCTGCATCGCGCTGGGCGTTGCCGCCATTGCCGGTGTTGGATCCTTCGCCCGTGGCCTGGTCGAGGGTCTGGGCCGTGAGGGCCGGGTTATCCTCGGCGCCGATGCCTCCTTCCAGGTGCTGCATCAGGAATTGCCGAAACCGGTGGTCGACGCCCTGACGGCTCAGGGCACGCTCGCCACCATGGCGACAACCCGTGCCATGGCCCGCATCGCCGCGGGACGCTCGTCGCTGGTCGAGCTCAAGGCCGTTGATCCTTCCGCCTATCCGCTGATCGGCACGCTCGGCATCGAGCCCGCCGGCACCGCCGCCGACCTCCTCGCCATGAAGGACGGCCGTTACGGCGCGCTGGTGGAATCGGCGCTGCTTGCCCGCCTCGACCTGAAGGTCGGCGATCCCCTGATCCTCGGCGAGCTCACGCTCACCATCAAAGGCGTGCTGCGCCAGGAGCCCGATCGCCTGGCCGGTGGCATCGGCTTCGGGCCCCGGCTGATGATCTCGCTCGACGCGCTGCGCACCAGTGGTCTGATCCAGCCGGGATCGCTGATCCGCTGGCTCTACCAGCTCAGGCTAGACCAGCGGCTGGCCGGCGACACCGAGGTGCGCCGGGTCGTCGCCGACATGCGCACGCGCTTTCCGGAAGCCGGCTTCGACGTTCGCACGCGGATGAACGCCTCGCCGCAACTGGCCACCCAGGTCGAGCGCTTCTCGCAATTCCTGACGCTGGTTGGCCTCACCGCCCTCTTGGTCGGCGGCGTCGGCGTCGCCAATGCAGTGGCAAGCCTGGTCGACCGCAAGCGCGATGACATCGCCACGCTGAAGGCGCTGGGCGCCACTGGCGGCACCGTGTTCATCGCGACGCTGACCCAGATCGGCGGCCTCGCCCTGCTCGCGACCCTCATCGGCCTTGCCGCCGGTGCCGCCCTGCCGAGCCTGATTGTCGGCGCCATCGGCACGCGGATTCCGCTCCCCATCGCCACCGGGCTCTATCCCGGCGAGCTCGCGACTGCCGCCGGCTATGGTCTTCTGGTGGCGCTGGCCTTCGCGCTCTGGCCGCTTGGCAAGGCCCATGACGTGCCGGTCTCGGCGCTGTTCCGCGACACGGTGGATGCCGATGGCCGCCTGCCGCGCTGGCGCTATCTGGTGGCGACCGCAGCAGCCCTTGGCGCTCTTGTGGTGCTCTCGGTTGTCGCCTCGTTCAATCCGCGCCTCGCACTCATGTTCATGCTGGGCGCCGCCGGCATCTTCGTGACGCTGCGCCTGGTCGCCTTTGCCATCATGGCGGTGGCGCGCCGCCTGCCCCACCCGCGCCATACAGGCCTCAGGCTCGCCATCGGCAACCTGCACCGCCCCGGCGCGCTCACCCCCGCCGTCGTCCTGTCGCTCGGCCTTGGGCTGACGCTGCTGGCTGTCATCGGCCTGGTCGATTCAAGTTTCCGCCGGCAGATCGAGAGTGCGCTGCCGGCGCGCGCACCCGCCTTCTTCTTCGTCGACATCGCCAATTCCGAAGTGCCGCGCTTCGACGCCTTCATCGCGGCCCGCGCGGGCGAGGCGAAGCTTGAGCGTGTGCCCATGCTGCGCGGTCGGTTCGTCCGGCTTGGTGGCCGTCCTGTCGAGGAGATCCGCGCCCGCGAGGACATCCGCTGGGCGCTGTCCGGCGATCGCGGCATCACCTATGCGAGCGAGCTTCCGCCGAACTCCGAGCTTGTCGAGGGCCAGTGGTGGCCGGCCGACTATGCGGGGCCGCCGCTCGTCTCCTTCGACCAGCGCATGGGGGCCGGCTTCGGCCTCAAGATCGGCGACGAGGTGACGGTCAACGTGCTCGGCCGCAACATCACGGCGAAGATCGCCAACTTCCGGGCGATCCACTGGGACAATCTCGGCATCAATTTCATTGTCGTGTTCTCGCCGAACACGTTCCGCTCGGCGCCTCACACCCATATGGCGACGCTGACATTCCCGACTGACCGCCCGGCGGCCGACGAAGTTGCCCTCCTGCAGCAGATGGCCACCGAGTTCCCGGCCGTCACCACGGTCCGCGTCAAGGATGCGCTGGAAGCCGTCGGCCAGCTGGCAACCCAGATCGCCACCGGCATGCGCGGCGCAAGCCTCGTGACGCTGATCGCCTCGATCCTGGTTCTGGCCGGCGCACTCGCGGCCGGTCATCGCTCCCGCGTCTATGACGCGGTGATCCTGAAGACGCTCGGCGCCACCCGGCCGATGCTGATCGGAACCTATGCCATGGAATATGCCGTGCTCGGCACGGTCACCGCCCTGTTCGCGGTCGGCGCCGGCAGTGTCACGGCCTGGCTGGTCACCACGCAGGTGATGAACATCCCCTTCGTCTTCTCGCCTGGCACGGCGTTCGGCGTGGTCGGTTTCGCAGTCGTCGTGACCGTCGGCTTCGGCCTGCTTGGCACATTCCGCGCGCTTGGCGAAAAGCCCGCGCCGGTCCTGCGCAATCTCTAGAGGGCGGGCGCCAAATACCTCCCAAGACTTGGGTTACTGCGACAATCCGCCCTCGAAATCCTTGGCAGCGCCCGCGAAAGCGCGACATAGAGCCGCGCCGCCAGTGAATCCGGCCGGCTATGCAGGGCGCGGTCTTGTTTCTGCCGCCATCTCAGCCATATTCCGCAGCGTATGAGATGCGCTGAGTGCGCGTCCCGCCCAAGGGAAAACCAGAGGTTCTTCCAATGTCGAATTACGATCCCAACGCCCAGGCCTATGGCGGCTATGGCTATGGCCAGACGGCGGCCTACTCCCAGGCCCAGATCGACCAGGGCCTCCGGTCGTATATGGTTGGCGTCTACAATTACATGATGATCGGCCTGGCCATCACCGGCCTTGCCGCACTCGGCATCTACATGCTGTCGGTGACTGGCGACGCCTCGCTTGCCGCCCGCGGTGCTCGCGGTGGCGCGCTTGCCGTCTCGGCTGGCCAGTTCCTGACGCCGTTCGGCGCCTTCCTGTTCACGAGCTGGTTCAAGTTCGTGGTCATCCTCGCGCCCCTCGGCGTGGTGATGCTGCTGTCGTTCCGTGCTGACCGCATGAGCGCGCCCGCGGCGCAGATGACCTTCTGGCTCTACGCAGCCCTGGTCGGCGTCTCGATGACGACGATCCTGCTGGTCTATGCCCACACCTCGGTCGCCCGCGTGTTCTTCATCACGGCTGCCTCGTTCGGTGCGCTGTCGCTCTACGGCTACACCACCAAGCGTGACCTGTCCGGCATGGGCACCTTCCTGATGATGGGCCTGTTCGGCCTGATCATCGCCTCGCTGGTGAATATCGGCATTGCCGCCTTCACCGGTCAGGCTTCCACCATGCTGCAGTGGATCATCTCGGTTGTCGGCGTTCTGATCTTCGCGGGCCTCACCGCCTACGACACCCAGAACATCAAGAACGAGTACATCTACAGCCTGTCCTACGCCTCGGACGGCTCGATCATCCAGAAGGCCGCCATCTTCGGCGCCCTCCAGCTCTACATGGACTTCGTCGGCATGTTCCAGTTCCTCATGTCGCTGCTCGGTTCGCGCAACGAATAAGGACGGCCTGACAGTTCAGGGCTTATCCAGAACCCCCGGTCCCAGGACCGGGGGTTTTGTTTTGAGCGCCGCGCAGGCCCTCTTGCCTCCCCCGGGCTTTCCCGCATTCAGTTTGGAACCTGTCCCGCCACTCGCGGGTTCGAGCACCGGGGTGGCCGATGTACCTTGCGATCAGGATCTGCTGGGAGGCCGTCAACCATTTCCTGGAAGACGATGGATGGGCGATTTCCAGCCACATCGCACTCTCCGGCCTGATGTCGCTCTTCCCGTTCCTGATCGTCGTCACGGCGCTTGCCGGCTTCTTCGGCTCCAGGGCCTATGCCGACGAGGTCACCCAGATCCTGCTGGAGGCCTGGCCGCCAACGGTCGCAGAGCCGATCGCCCGCGAGATCAGCCTCGTCCTCACGACGTTTCGCACCGACATCCTGACGCTTGGCGTGTTCCTCGCGATCTACTTCTCCTCGAACGGGGTCGAGGCGCTGCGGGTCGCGCTCAACCGCGCCTATGAGGTCCGCGAGCAGCGCTGGTGGTACATGCTGCGCCTGGAATCGATCATCTTCGTGCTGATCGGCGCGGCCGCCCTTCTCGTGGTCGCCTTCCTGGTCGTGCTCGGGCCTTTGCTCTGGCAGACCGCCGTGCGCTTTCTTCCCGGTCTCGCGCCATTCGGCTGGATTGTCGTGTTCATCCGGGTGGCGGCCGCCTCGGTCGTCATCGTCGCGTCGCTGACGGTCGTGCATCTGTTCCTGCCCGCGGGACGGCGGCGGTTCAGCGATGTCGCGCCGGGCATCGCGGCCACCCTCGTGCTGTGGCTGATCGGTGGTTCGCTGTTCGGCAGCTATATCGCGAGCTTCGCGCAGAACTACGTCAACACCTATGCCGGCCTCGCATCCGTCATGGTGGCGCTGGTCTTCTTCTACTACACCGCCGCCATCTTCGTGATCGGCGGCGAGATCAACGCCGCCATCTGGCGCACGCGCGGCAAGATCATCTGACCTCGCGCCCAGGCGCTTCCCCCGGCCTGGCTCTCCGGCTAAAGCCTTGCCCGTTGCAGACTTCAGAAAAGCTCCCGAGGATCCCATGGCCAAGTTCGTGCCGCCCGTCTCGCCGCTCGCCCCCAAGCACGTTCCCGACATGCCCGCCCTTGACGGCGTGACGCTGGCGACAGCCGAGGCCGGCATCCGCTATTCGGGCCGCACCGATGTGCTGGCGATCGGCCTCGCCAAGGGCACGACGGTGGCGGGGGTCTTCACCAAGTCCAAGTGCCCCTCGGCGCCGGTCGACTGGTGCCGTGCCAATCTCGCCGGCGGCACCGCCCGCGCCCTGGTGGTCAATTCCGGCAATGCCAATGCCTTCACCGGCAAGAAGGGCGCCGATGCCGTGGCGCTGACCGCGAAGATTGCCGCCAAGGCCGCCGGCTGCAAGCAGAGCGAGGTGTTCCTCGCTTCCACCGGTGTGATCGGCGAGCCGCTCGATGCGTCGAAGTACCAGGGCGTGCTCGACACGACCTTCGCGGCGGCGAAGCCCGAGGGCTGGCTCGATGCCGCCAAGGCCATCATGACAACCGACACGTTCCCGAAGGTCGCGACCGCCAGCGCCAAGATCGATGGCGTCACCGTCACCATCAACGGCATGGCCAAGGGCGCCGGCATGATCGCACCCGACATGGCGACCATGCTGTCCTTCGTGTTCACCGATGCCGCCATCGCGGCGCCGGCCCTTCAGGCCCTGCTGTCGAAGGGCGTCACCTCCACGTTCAACACCGTGACGGTCGACAGCGATACCTCGACCTCCGACACGCTGATGCTGTTTGCCACCGGCGCTGCCGCCAAGCGCGGCGCGCCGCTGATCGACAGCGCCACAGACCGCCGGCTCGCGGCCTTCCGCAAGGCGCTGCAGGCGGTCCTCGCCAATCTCGCCGAGCAGGTCGCCCGCGATGGCGAGGGTGCGCGCAAGCTGGTCCATGTCGTCGTTAAGGGTGCGACCTCGAATGCCAGCGCCTTCAAGGTCGCGAAGTCGATCGCGGATTCGCCGCTGGTGAAGACCGCCGTTGCCGGCGAGGACGCCAATTGGGGACGTGTGGTCATGGCGGTCGGCAAGGCCGGCCAGCCCGCCGACCGCGATCTCCTGTCGATCTGGTTCGGCGATGTCCGTGTTGCCCATCACGGCGAGCGCGACACCGGCTACGACGAACAGGCGGCCAGTGCCGTGATGCAGCGCGATGTCATCACCATCACCGCCGATCTCGGTCTCGGCCGCGGCACCGCCAAGGTTATGACCTGTGATCTGACAAAGGATTACGTCGCAATCAACGGCGATTACCGTTCTTGATTTGTATAAACTTTGGTTGGATCGCGACTCTCCTATTGCGAACCGAAATCGTTAACTTCCGGATCTTAGAACGAGGGATGCCATGACCTTGAAGCTCGTCTTCGTGGTGGCCTGCGCGCTGGTCGATCCGGACAACCGGGTTCTGCTGGCGCAACGCCCCGAAGGCAAGCCAATGGCGGGCCTTTGGGAATTTCCCGGCGGCAAGGTCGAACCGGGCGAACGTCCGGAACAGACGCTGATCCGCGAACTCCGCGAGGAGTTGGCGATCAATGTCGAAGAGCCGTGCCTCGCTCCGCTGACCTTCGCCAGCCATGCCTATGAGACCTTCCAGCTGTTCATGCCGCTGTGGGTTTGCCGGAGGTGGGAAGGACAGGTCAGGGGCGCCGAGGGACAGCGCCTTGCATGGGTGAAGCCGGGCCGGCTCAGGGATTATCCCATGCCGGCGGCGGACGAGCCTCTCATCCCTTTCCTCACCGAACTGCTCGGCGAGGCCCGCGATTGAAGGAGAAGCCAGAATGGCTTTCACCGCGACCCGCATGCGCCGCCATCTGTCCGCCTTCGCCCATGATGACCGTGGCGCCACCGCCATCGAATATTCGATGATTGCCGCGGGCATTGCCGGCGCCGTCATGGTCGCCATCTCGACGCTCGGCTCGACGGTCCAGACCAATTTCTACGGCAAGATCGTCGGCAACTGGCAATAGACGGTCACCGGCCCGCCCGTATGAAAAAGGCCGGGCACCAGGCCCGGCCTTGTCGTCTTTGGGGCGCGATAGGCCTCAGATCATGTACTGGCCGCCATTGATGGCCAGCGTCGATCCCGTGATGAACCCGCCCTCGTCGGAGGCCAGGAACAGCACGGCGCGGGCGATCTCGTCCGCCTCGCCGAGGCGACCCACCGGGATCTGCGCGATGATCGATTCCCGGACCTTCTCCGGCACGGCCATCACCATGTCGGTGGCGATATAGCCGGGGCAGATGGCGTTGACCGTGATGCCGGCCTTGGCGCCTTCCTGGGCGAGCGCCTTGGTGAAGCCGAGATCGCCGGCCTTGGCGGCGGAATAGTTCGCCTGACCCATCTGACCCTTCTGGCCGTTGATCGATGAAATGCTGATCACCCGGCCGAATTTGCGGTCGCGCATGCCGGTCCAGAGCGGATGGGTCATGTTGAAGAGACCGGACAGGTTGGTGTCGATCACTTCCTTCCACTGCGCCGGTGTCATGCGGTGGAACATCGCGTCGCGCGTGATGCCGGCATTGTTGACCAGCACGTCGACCGGCCCAAGCTCGGCCTCGACCTTCGCGATGCCCGCCGCGCAGGCTTCGTAGTCGGCGACCGACCACTTGAAGACCTCGATCCCCGTCTCCGCCTTGAACGCGGCTGCGGCCTCGTCATTGCCGGCATAGTTCGCCGCCACCTTGTAGCCGGCGGCCTTGAGCGCCTTGGAGATCGCGGCCCCGATACCTCGCGTGCCGCCGGTGACCAGTGCTACCCGTGCCATGAACAGTGCTCCCTTTGTGCGTTCCCATGGATAGTCGATTCGTCCCGGCATCTTGTGTGCCAGGTTGTCTCATCACTTCACCGGGGGGATGAAGGCCGTCTCCGGAGGCGGTGACCGCCTCCGGAATTCAGTCAGGCTGGATGGCCGTGAACTGGCGCGCCTCAGCGCTCGATGCACATGGCAACGCCCATGCCGCCGCCGATGCACAGCGTGGCAAGGCCCTTCTTGGCGCCGCGCTTCTGCATCTCGTGGATGAGGGTGACCAGGACGCGGGCACCGGATGCGCCGATCGGGTGACCGATGGCGATAGCGCCGCCATTGACGTTCACCTTCGTCGTATCCCAGCCCATGTCCTTGTTGACCGCGATGGCCTGGGCGGCGAAGGCCTCGTTGGCCTCGACCAGGTCCAGGTCCTTGACGGTCCAGCCGGCCTTTTCCAGCGCCTTGCGGGAGGCCGGGATCGGTCCGGTGCCCATCACGGCGGGATCGACGCCGGCCGTCGCCCACGACTTGATGGTGGCAAGCGGGGTCAGGCCGCGCCGGGTTGCCTCGGCCTTGGTCATCAGCACGATGGCGGCAGCGCCGTCGTTGATGCCCGAGGCGTTGCCGGCGGTGACCGTGCCATCCTTCTTGAAGGCCGGCTTCAGCTTGCCCATCGCCTCGATATTGGCGCCGTCACGGATATATTCGTCCGTGTCGACGATGATATCGCCCTTGCGGGTCGAGATGGTGACCGGGACGATCTCGTCCTTGAACTTGCCGCCGTTGCGGGCCGTCTCGGCCTTGTTCTGCGAGGCGACGGCGAACTGGTCCTGCTCTTCCTTGGTGATCTGCCACTTCTCGGCGACGTTCTCGGCGGTGATGCCCATGTGATAGCCGTGGAACGCGTCGATCAGGCCATCCTTCAGCATGGTGTCGACCATTTCGAGCGAGCCCATCTTGGTGCCGTTGCGCAGATGCGCCACGTGCTGAGCCTGGCTCATGCTCTCCTGGCCGCCGGCCACGATGATCGTGGCGTCGCCATTGGCGATCTGCTGCATGCCGACCGCAACCGTGCGCAGGCCCGAGCCGCAGAGCTGGTTGAGCGCCCAGGCGGTCTTCTCCGCGGGGATGCCGGCCTTCATCGCGGCCTGACGGGCGGCGTTCTGGCCAACGCCGGCGGTGAGGATCTGGCCGAACACGACCTCGTCCACGTCGGCCGGATCGACCTTGGCGCGCGACAGCGCTTCCTTGATGGCGATCGCGCCCAGTTCATGGGCAGGCAGGCTCGCGAGCGCGCCATTGAAAGATCCGACCGGGGTGCGCGCGGCACCAACGATGACGACTTCTTCGGACATCGTGTCCTCCTGTTTATAGTGAGCACCGCAGCGCGATGGCTTCGATCCGTTCAGAAACCATGTCTACGCCTGCCGTTTGATGTCAACACGGCAGAAGGTCGAAGCTCGGCGGGTGCATGCCAACATCGTGCGGCGCGCTGCACAAAACCATGGCAGCGCCTGCAAAAAAAACCTATCGTGACAGTCGATGGCACGGTGGCTGGGGGGCCGCCGCGAGCAGCCCGAGGGGTAAAATGGCGAAAAGCGATCCGGTCACCATCAAGAAATATGCGAACCGCAGGCTCTACAATACCGGTACGTCGACCTATGTGACGCTGGAAGATCTGGCTGCGATGGTGAAGGTCGGCGACGACTTCCTCGTCTACGACGCCAAGACCGGCGACGATATCACCCGCTCCGTGCTGACCCAGATCATCTTCGAACAGGAAGGCAAGGAGGGGCAGAACATGCTCCCCGTCGCTTTCCTGCGGCAGCTCATCCGCTTCTATGGCGACTCGATGCAGCTGCTCGTGCCGCGCTACCTGGAAATGTCGATCGACAGCCTGACCAAGGAACAGGACAAGTTCCGCGGCCAGATCGGCAATGCGCTTGGCCTGAACCCGCTGGTGGCGCCGTTCGAGCAGCAGATCCGCCGCAACATGGAAATGTTCGAGCGGGCCTTCTCGGTGTTCTCGCCCTTCGGCAAGCACGCGGACGGCACCTCGGTCAGCTCACCCGATCTCGAGCCGGTGACGCCTGCCGCCAAGGCGCCGGCTGCCGAGCCCGCCAAGGAAGGCGACATCGACGAGCTGAAGAACCAGCTCGCCGACATCCAGCGCAAGCTGGAAGGACTGTCGCGGAAGTAATCGATGGTGCCTGGCGTCAGGCGCTCAGGCGCCTGATGCCATCGAGAGCCGCCGGCAGGGCCTGATCGCGCCACGGCCGCTCTTCCGATGCATCGCCCGAGAAGGTTCCCTGGAACGCGTCGCAGCCGAGCTCGGCAAGCCGTGCGGCGACGCGCGGATTGGGCACCCATTCGGCGACCGTCTTCAGGTTCATGTGGCGGGCAAGGCCGATCAGCGTTTCGACGAAATGCCGGTCGTCCTCGCTGCGCTCGAAGTTCTCGACAAAGGCGCCATCGATCTTGACGCAATCGACGTCGAGCGTGCGCAGGTTGCGGAACGAGGTATAGCCAGCGCCGAAATCGTCGATCGCGACCTTGGCGCCGAGGCTGCGGATCTTGGCGACGAAGCTGCGGGTCTCCTGGATATTGGCGATCGCTGCCGTCTCGGTGATCTCCACCGTCAGCCGCCGGGCCAGGCCGGGATCGATCTTCAGGCGCGCATCGAGGACCGCAAGCCAGGTCTTGTCCATGGTGGTCGCGGGCGAGACATTGACCGACAGGCTGACGTTCGGCGCCTCCGTCATTTCCTGAAGCGCCAGTTCAAGCACGCGCAGATCGATCAGCCGGATCAGCCCGAGCTTCTCGGCAAGCGGCACGATCGAGCTTGCCGACAGGAGCGTGCCATCGGCCCGGTGGATCCTGAGCAGGCATTCATAGGACAGGGGCAGGCCGGTGCGGGCGCTGACGATAGGCTGGAAGGCGAGGTCGACGCGCCGCTCGTTCAGCGCCGCCAGGATCTCGTCGGTGATGCGCAGGTTCTCGCGCCGGGTCTGCTCGCGCTCGGGATCGGGCAGATAGGCGTGGAAGGCACCGCGGCGGCGCAGCTTGATGCTGTCGAGCGCTTCCTGGGCACGGCCCATCATCGTGCCGAACGAATGCGCGTGGCGGGGCGCGATGACGCCGCCCATCGTGACGCTGACGACGATGGCGCCGGCGCTGGTCAGGAACACCTCCTGGCGGACGCCATCGAGAATGCGCTCGGCCGCGACCGCGAGGTCGTCCGGCTGGCAATTGCGCATCAGGATGCCGAACTTGTTGCCCGACAGGCGGCCAAGCAGATCGCCGCCGCGCATGCGCGAGCGGATGCGCCGCCCGGCGGCAGCAATGATCTCATCGGCGATGTCGAAGCCATAGGCCTCGTTGATATGGCTGAGATTGTCGATGGCCGCGATGAGGAAGCCGATGGAGCCCCGAACCTTCTGGGCATCCTCCAGCGCCTCTTCCAGCACCGCGCAGAAGCGGTGGCGGGCGAGCTGGCCGGTGAGCGGATCATATTCGCTCGCCTCGACGAGACGACGGTGGTTCTCGACGCGCTCGTTGATCACCCGGACCGTGCCATGGGCCTTCAGCGGACGCCCGTCGGATGAGGCGAACCAGCGGCCCTGATCCTCGATCCACAAGGTCGTGCCGGACGGCGTGCGGATGGCATATTCGATGTCGTAGGCAACACCGTCGCCGCGATCCGTGCCGGGCGAGTTGACCACCGCCTCATAGCGCCCGGCCGGAGATTCCGGCACCATCATCTGAGCGAAGGCGCGGCCAGATCCGAAACGGTCCATCTCGCCGATGCCCAGCAGCGTGCCGGCATTGGCGCTCCAGCTCAGCTTGTCGGAGGGAACGGCCCATTCATAGGTCGCGGTACCCACCGACGACAGGATCGCATCCAGGACTGGATCGACGGCAGGATTCTGACTGTCGCTGGATGTCACGGGCTCAGTGCCCGTTGCTGCCGATTCCATGTCACGCCGATCCTTGATGCCCCACCCTCGGAGTATGGCCGGGAAGGGTGAAGGAACGGTATCCGGAGCTGTCGCCACCTGCATCATGGCCCCGCCAAGTGTCAGGACTTGTTCAACGACCTGTCCCGAATTGGGATGCGACCTTTCGGCACGCTCGTTGCGCGAACCACACCATCGGCCGGGCGTTGTGTCCTGAAGCCGGACCGGAGGTCGGGACATGGCAAGGATCGGAGCCGTCAGATCGAACACCATGGTGCAGTGGGGACGCCGCTGGGGCGACCTCGAGCGCGCCGATCGCAGGCGCATGCCGCGCACTGACGCCAACGCACAGCCGGCACCTGCGCCGACCAATCTGCCCGTTGCCCTTGATGCCCCTGAGCCGAGAGCGCGGATCGCCGCGTCGCAGCGTCCGGCAGCCCCCTTCATCGCCCAGCTGCTCGCCGATCGGATCGAGGATCCGGCACGCCGCCGCAATGGCCGCCCCGGCGCCGATGTGGCAGACGCGCTCTATCAGGCTCGCAATGCGAGCTATCGCCCGTCAGCGCCCGGCTCGATCATTCGCCGGGACGCCTGAGGCTCGAGGCTCAATAACCGAGCGCCAGTCCGTCCTTGCGCGGATCGGAGCCGCCGATCAGGAAGCCCGACCGGTCGATCTTGATCATCTGACCACCGCCGATCGGCTTGGTGGTGACATCGACGTCGTGGCCCATGGCGCGCATCTTGGCGATGACCGCCTCGCCCCAGGTCGGTTCCACTGTCGTCTTCTCACCCTCGAAGAAGCCGCGCGGGCAATCGATCGCCGCCTGCGGATCCATGCCGAAATCGATCATGTTCGACACGACATGGGCATGGCCGGACGACTGGTAGCTGCCGCCCATCACGCCGAAGCTCGCAGTGACCTCGCCATTCTCCACCATCATCGCCGGGATGATCGTGTGCATCGGCCGCTTGGACGGGCCGTAGCAGTTCGGGTGGCTCGCATCGAGATTGAAGCTGGAGCCGCGGTTCTGCAGCAGGATGCCGGTGTCCGGCGTGCAGATCTTCGAGCCGAAATGGTGGAAGATCGAGTTGATGAACGACACCGCGGTCCGGTCGCGATCGACGATCGTGCAATAGATCGTGTTGGTGCCCGGCGGCGGCGGCACGATCCGCGGCGTGCGCTTGGTGGGGTCGATCATCGCCGCCAGCTTGCGCGCGAAGGCCTTGTCGGTGAGTTGGTCGACAGTCACCTTCATCGCGGCGGGATCAGCGACATGCAGGTCGCGGAGCGCATAGGCGAGGCGGGCCGCCTCGACGCCGAGGTGAAGCCGCTCGGCCGAGAACGGATCCATGCTCTTCAGGTCGAACTGCTCGAGGATGTTGAGGATGATCAGCGCGGTGACGCCCTGGCCGTTCGGCGGCAGTTCGACCACCTCGGTGCCCTTGTAGGCGGAGCGGATCGGAGTCTCGACCGTGCCGAAATGGCTGGCCAGATCCTCCAGCGTCATGGCGCTGCCCTTGGCGCGCAGCGTCGCCACGATGTCCTCGGCAACACGGCCCTGATAGAAACCCTTGGCGCCTTCCTTGGCGATGGTCTCGAGCGTCGCGCCGAGCGCGGCGCTGACCATGCGGTCGCCGGCCTTGGGCGCCTTGCCATTGACGAGATAATGCCGGGACGCGCCGGCATCCTTCGACAGGGCCTCGACATCGGCGGGCCAATCGAAGGCCACGCGCGGGGTGACCGGCCAACCCTCCTTGGCATATTTGATCGCCGGCTGGAGAACCCGGCCGAGATCGAACCGGCCATGGGCCTTGAGGATCTGCTCCCAGGCTTCCACCGCGCCAGGCACGGTGACGGCATGGACATTGGTCGGCGCGATGCCGGTGAGCCCCTGGGCGCGCAGCGCGTCCGGATCGGCAGCCTTGGCGGCGCGGCCCGAGCCGTTATAGCCCCAGATCGGCTTGCCCGGCTTCGACACCAGCGCGAAGCAATCGCCGCCGATACCGGTCATATGGGGTTCGACGACGGCCATGACGCCCACAGCGGCGATGGCGGCGTCGGCGGCCGTACCGCCGGCCTTCATCATTTCGACGGCAGCAGCTGTCGCGAGCGGGTGGGACGTCGCGGCCATCGCCTCGGTGGCATAGGCGGGAGAGCGGCCGGGACGGTGGAAGTCGCGGGTCAGCATGGTCATTGGGGCATCCTCCAACGGGCCTTTCGTCGCGACCCGAAACCTGTCATGACCCGAGATGTGGCGGGCCCAACTGTCGCACACCTAACACAAAGGAAGCCTGGGTTGCCAATGCGGCACGACGGGTTCCATTTGCACGAAACGCATCGCTCGGCGCAACCAGGACGCGTTGCCTTGGCCGATGCCGAGGGAGAACCCGATGACCGACCTGACACTCGCAGCCGCCCGCACCATCGTTGAGAAGGCACTCGCCCACGCCCATGCCGCAAAGTTCAAGCCGCTTGGCGTCGTGGTGGTCGATGCCCGTGGCCTCGTCCGCGCCGCCGAGGTCGAGGACGGCAGCGCCTTCCTGCGTTTCGACATCGCCCACGGCAAGGCCTTCGGCTGCGTCTCGGTTGGCGTTGGTGGCCGCACCCTGCAGAAATTCGCGACCGAGCGGCCGCATTTCACCACGGCGCTCGGCGGCCTTACCCGCGACCGCATGACCCCGGTGCCCGGCGGCGTGCTGATCCGCGACCAGGCCGGCGCTCTGGTCGGCGCTGTCGGCATTTCCGGCGACACCTCCGACAATGACGAACTGGCGGCGATCGCCGGCATTGAGGCCGCAGGCTTCAAGGCCGATACAGGCGCCTGAGGCTTCCCGAGCCTTCTCCCTCCCCGCTTGCGGGGAGGGTCGGGGCGGGGCTCTAGGACCTCTCAAACGCAAAAAAGCCGGTCGCGAGACCGGCTTTCTTCCCTCCGACGGCGAACCCTTGAAAGGGTCAGCTTGGTCAGTCGTTCGTCGTGGCCTTCGGCTTCAGGATCTGCTTGCCGCGATACATGCCGGTCTTCAGATCGACATGGTGCGGACGGCGCAGATTGCCGGAATCCTTGTCCTCGACATAGGTCGGGGCCTTGAGCGCGTCATGCGAGCGGCGCATGCCCTGACGCGACGGCGAAGTCTTTCTTCTCGGAACGGCCATGGAACTCTCTCTCGGCGGCAGCCCCAGGACCTGATGGCCGCCGCGGCTTGGAATTCGTGAGACGGGGCCTATACACGCTTTCGTTCAGGCGTTCCAGAGGCAAAGACCAGAATCTGAAATGGCGCTCAATCCGCTGTCACGGCGGGGACCACGCGCATCTCGTCGCCGATAGCGATCAGGCCCGCCCGCTCCACATAGGCCACCAGCCCGCGCATCCCCCTGGCGGCCCGGACGAAGCCGAATGTGTGACCGTCGATACCCGTGAAGCCCGCGATCGACTGGCCGGACTTGCGGCAGGGCTTGTTGTAGCCGGTGACGAACAGCGTCGCGCCCGACGGCGCCATCAACCTGGAGCCGACGGCCAGGCGGGACAGGTCGGGGATCCCCGCCAGCACGAGATTGCCGCCGATCCATTCGGCCGGCAGGCTCGGGAGAGTCATGGCCGCCGCGATGGTCGCCAACTCCTCCTCACCTAGGATCGACACCTGCCGGTCGTTGCGGATGACCGTGCCGCGGGGGTGCCAGGGTTCGCGGGGACCGCTCAGGCGGGTCGGGCCCCAGTGGCGGTCGCCATCGATGCCGTCGCGCGTCAGATCGAGCCGGTCGACCGCGCGGGTGACGAAGTCGGCCCCCTCGGCCGTGTAGAGCCCCGTGATACTTGCACTGCCCGCCACAGGTTTAACCCTTGTAGGCGAATTGCAGGATCAGCGTGCGCTGCAGGAACGAGAAATTGTTGTCGGAGATGATGGTCAGGATCGTCTCGCCGGCTTCGCTCCGGTGGATCGCGAGCCCCTCCATATTGTCGATCTGCTGGCTGAGATCCGCCGAGACGATGATCGGCCCGTCCACTGTGGCACCGGGCCTCACCGTCTGGATGTCGATCCGGCGGATGCGCATGCCAACCCCGCGCCACGGCGAGAACCAGCGCTCCAGGATGAGCATGTCGCCGGAGGGCAGGAAGGTCAGGTCGGTGATATCGAAGTCGTTGGTGCGCTTGACCGCCAGTTCGCGCTGCGGCTGGGCACCCATGAAGAAGCCGCGGATATCCCCGGAACCATTCAGCCCGCGCTCGGACAGCGCCAGCAGTGTACCGGCATGAGGTGATGGTCGCGGCAGCACGCCGAGGCCCTCGATGCCGCCATTGCCGGGCAGCCGCTTGTCGCCCATGGGCACAGGGATCGGCGTGCCGCGGGCGGCCAGGCCGTCACGGCCGAACATGTCGAAGCGGAAGACGCGGTGGGTGCGCTCGACGCCCACCCAGGCCACGCCATTCTCGATCCACAGGCTCTCGGTGTCCCAATTGCCGCTCTCGGCCAGGGGGCGGCCGTTGGGTCCCAGGATCGGGGCCATGCGCGCCTCGGAGAGGCCGGCAATGCGCGTCCCCTCCATGTCGATGCGGGCGGTGAGCCAGAAGCCCTTGTCGGAAATGGCGGTCAGCCGCTGTCCCGTCGGGTCGACGCGCAGCGACGACAGCCCGCCGAAGTTGCGGTGATCGGATTGCAGCTCCAGTCCGCCCCGGAACTCGAGCAGACCGAAGGCCTTGCGGTCGGGCTCGCGCGGCGAAAAGGCATTGATCGGAAACGACCGGATGACCAGTTCGGCAGGCGCCGGCACCGGGCTCGACCGGCCCTGGGCCGACGCCGCCTCAGGCAGCATCGGCAGGGTGAGCGCAGCGCCGATGCCCGCTAGCGCGCGCCTGCGGTCCATCAGGCGACCTTGCGGCGTGTCGGCCTCGCAGGGGCGGCGCCGCCCACCGCATCTTCCTCGAACAGTTCGGCAAGCTTCTCGGTCATCGCGCCGCCGAGTTCCTCGGCATCCACGATGGTGACCGCGCGCTTGTAATAGCGCGTCACGTCGTGGCCGATGCCGATGGCGATGAGCTCCACCGGCGAGCGGGTCTCGATGTCCTCGATGATCCAGCGCAGGTGCCGCTCGAGATAATTGCCGGGGTTCACCGACAAGGTGGAATCGTCGACCGGCGCGCCATCCGAGATCATCATCAGGATCTTGCGCTGCTCGGAGCGGGCGAGCAGGCGCTTGTGCGCCCAGTCCAGCGCCTCGCCGTCGATGTTCTCCTTGAGCAGCCCCTCGCGCATCATCAAGCCGAGATTCTTGCGCGCGCGCCGCCAGGGCGCATCGCCCGACTTGTAGATGATGTGCCTGAGATCGTTGAGGCGGCCGGGATTGGCCGGCTTGCCGTTCTGCAGCCAATGCTCGCGCGACTGCCCACCCTTCCAGGCGCGCGTCGTGAAGCCGAGGATCTCCACCTTCACGCCGCAGCGCTCCAGCGTCCGGGCGAGAATGTCGGCGCAGGTCGCGGCGACCGTGATCGGACGCCCGCGCATGGAGCCGGAATTGTCGAGCAGCAGCGTCACCACCGTGTCGCGGAAATTGGTGTCGCTCTCCTGCTTGAAGGAGAGTGCCGCCATCGGGTCCATGATGACGCGGGTGAGGCGCGCCGGATCCAGCACACCCTCCTCCAGGTCGAAGTCCCAGGAGCGGTTCTGCTGCGCCATCAGGCGGCGCTGCAGGCGGTTGGCAAGCCTGGCCACCACCGGCCCCAGATGGGCGAGCTGCTTGTCGAGATAGGCCCTGAGACGGTCCAGCTCTTCGGCATCGCAGAGATCGGGCGCGTCGATTTCCTCGTCGAACTTGACCGTGAAAGGCTTGTAGTCCGGGCTCTTGCGCTCATTGCCCTGGCTCTTCGGCCGCCACGGCTCGGAGGCATCGTCGGAATCGCCGAGATCGTTCTCGTCGGGCAGGTCGGCGGTCTCGGCCTCGGAGGCTTCCTGGGCGCCGTCCGGCGCCTCGTCGGCCATCTCCTCGGCATCCTCCATCTGCATGCCTTCGGAGGATTCCTGCTCCTGGCTGTCCGGGCTCTCGCCGGATTCCGGCGATTCCTGCTCCTGGCTGTCGCTCTCGTCGTCGTTGCTGTCGTCGTCGGAACGGCCCTGCTCGTCGCCCATGTCGAGCGAGTTCAGGAGATCGCGCACTGCCTTGCCGAAGGCACGCTGGTTGCCCTCGAGGCCCACCAGCTTCTCCAGATTGGTCCCTGCCTTGGCCTCGATCGTCTCCTTCCAGAGATCGACGATCTTGGCCGCCTGCGGGGGCGGCTTCTGGCCGGTCAGCCTCTCGCGGACCATCAGCGCGATGGCATCTTCCAGCGGCGCATCGGCCTTGTCGGTGATGTCCTCATACTTGCCGAGCCGGTGGTAATGGTCCTCCAGCCGGGCCGTCAGGTTCTGCGCGACACCGGCCATGCGGTTGGAGCCGACCGCCTCGATGCGGGCATTCTCGATCGCCTCGAACACGGTGCGGGCCTGCTGGCCCTCGGGCAGGACGGCGCGATGGACGCGCGGATTGTGCACGGCGAGCCGCAGCGACATGGCATCGCCATGGCCGCGGATGATCGCCACATCCTGCGGCGACATCTTGCGCGGCGGCTCGGGCAGGCGCGCCTTGTCGCCGGCGAGGCCAGGCTTGTCGGCGGCGAAGGTGATTTCCATGTCGCGGCGCGCGATCGCCCGCATGCAGGAGGCGACCGACCGCTTGAACGGCTCGGTCGGGCTCTCCTTGGTGTTCGGCTTGGCCTTGGAATTGGAACTCACCTAAAGATCCTTCTTCAACCACAGACGGCGGTGGCCGGGCGGAAAGTCGTCCAGCACGCCGAAAACCGAGTAGCCGAGCTTCTGGTAGAAGCCGTCGCCCTGGAACGAGAACGTGTCGACATAGATCTGCCGGGCGCCACGCTTGGCGGCGATTGCCTCGGCACGCGCCATCAGCTCCGTGCCGAGCCCGGTGCCGCGAGCCGCCTCATCCAGCCAGAGCAGCTCGATGAAGCACCAGTTCCACATCGTGTAGGCGACGATGCCGCCCTTGATCGCCTTGTCGTCGTCGCGCAGCGACACCGCGAAACGCTTCCAGGCGGACTTGCCGGCCTTCGAATTGTTGTAGGCGTTGAGCCCGGCAACAACCGCGCGCGCCGTGGGGCCAACCGCTTTTTCGTCGGTGACCCGCACGGCTTGCTCCTCGTCAGCTCAGCGCCACGTTGACCGCGCTTTCCGGCAATTCCTGGCCGAAGCAGCGCTGGTAGAACTCGGCGACCAGCGAGCGTTCCATCTCGTCGCACTTGTTCAGGAAGGTCAGCCGGAACGCGAAGCCGATATCCTTGAAGATGTCGGCATTCTCGGCCCAGGTCAGCACGGTACGCGGCGACATGACAGTGGAGAGATCGCCGTTCATGAAGGCGTTGCGGGTGAGATCGGCCACGCGGACCATCTTGTTCACCTGGTCGCGGCCCTCGGCCGTCTTCGCGAAGGCCTTGGCCTTGGCGAGGATGATGCCGACTTCCTGGTCATGGGGCAGATAGTTCAGCGTGGTGACGATGGACCAGCGGTCCATCTGCGCCTGGTTGATCTGCTGCGTGCCATGATAGAGGCCGGTCGTGTCGCCGAGGCCCACCGTGTTGGCGGTGGCGAACAGGCGGAAGGCCGGATGCGGGCGGATCACGCGGCTCTGGTCGAGCAGGGTCAGGCGGCCCGAGCTTTCCAGAACGCGCTGGATGACGAACATCACGTCCGGGCGTCCGGCATCATATTCGTCGAACACCAGCGCGACATTGTGCTGGTAGGACCAGGGCAGGATGCCGTCGCGGAACTCGGTGATCTGCTTGCCGTCCTTCAGCACGATCGCGTCCTTGCCGACGAGATCGATGCGGGAGACGTGGCTGTCGAGGTTGATGCGGATGCACGGCCAGTTGAGGCGGGCCGCCACCTGCTCGATATGGGTCGACTTGCCGGTGCCGTGATAGCCCGACACCATCACGCGACGGTTGTGGGCGAAACCGGCCAGGATCGCCAGCGTCGTCGGCTTGTCGAACAGATAGTCGGTGTCGAGGTCCGGGACATGTTCGGCAGGCGCCGAATAGGCGGGCACCGTCATGTCCGAATCGATGCCGAACACCTTGCGCACGGAAACCGTCGTATCTGGAACGCCGGTT
Source organism: Phreatobacter aquaticus (assembly GCF_005160265.1). Lineage (NCBI taxonomy): Bacteria > Pseudomonadati > Pseudomonadota > Alphaproteobacteria > Hyphomicrobiales > Phreatobacteraceae > Phreatobacter > Phreatobacter aquaticus. The sequence continues at coordinate 828,056 of NZ_CP039865.1, forward strand.
CCCTTCTCAGGCTGCACTGTCACGAAAACCTCCGATGCCGCAGGATCGCGGCGAAGTGCCATGGGATGATAGACGGCGACCTTAACAGATCGCCGGGCGCGCCCGGAAGGGCATCACCTGCGGGAATGCCATTCACATTCATCATGTGTCCGATCAGCGAGGCTCAGCAAAATCCGGCCTGCTTCAGATAATTATAGGCCTGGATAACCTCGCGCAGCTTGTCCTCGCGCGACCGGTCGCCACCATTGGCATCGGGGTGATGCCGCTTGGCCAGTTCCTTGAAGCGCGCCTTGATCTCGTCTGCCGAGGCGTGAATGTCGAGATCGAGGGTCGTCAGCGCTTTGCGCTCGGCATTGCGGATCATCCGCCCTTCGGGTTCGGCGGGACGATCGGCGCCCGCACGGAAGCCTGCCTCGCCGAACATGCCGAACGGATCGGCGGCAGTCGTCGGGTCGATATGGGCGTGGACGTCCGGCCGCCGGCCCTTCTTGTGCCAGGCATTGACGCCCATGCTCCAAGTCGGGCGATGGCCGGTCAGCGCATCCTTCTGATAGGCCTGCACCGCGGCATCGTTCATGCCGTTGAAGTAATTGTAGGTAGCGTTGTATTCCTTGACGTGGTCGAGGCAGAACCACAGGAACTGACCTTCGCGGTCGCGGCCCATCGGCGCCTTGTGGGTAGCCTCGCACTCGCACCCCTTGAACTGACACATCCGCGCGCCCGGACGCGCCTTGGCACGGCGGTCCTGTTCGGGCTTGACGCGGATGCTGTCGAAATAGGGGGACGCGGTCTTCATGGGGCCTTCGCGAAGCAGGGCAACAAGTATGGAGACGGGGCTGCACGGCGGCAAGCCGAACGATGCAGCGCAGCAAATCAGCCGCACCCGGACACGCCTGCGCGGTTGCACGAATGGCTCAGCTGCGGACCATCGGCCCGGTACGGTTTCAAGGATCGAGCCCCTATCTGGCCTCGGACGGTGCCGACGGCAAGGCCGAATGTTCGTGGCCGGCTATTCGAGACCGAACCGCAGTGCGGCAGCGGCAGCGATCGGCCCGAGCACGATACTCATCAACGACAGCGCAACGAGGACCGTGAACGGCATGCCGAATGGCAGGGGCCCGACGATCGCGGCCGTGGTCGCGGCGACGCCGAAGATCAGAACAGGGATGGTCAGTGGCAGGATCAGGATCGCCATCAGGAGGCCGCCGCGCCTGAGCCCCACGGACAGGGCGGCGCCGATCGTACCGAGACAGGTGAGCGCCGGCATTCCCGCGGCGAGAGTGAGAACCACCGCCCCCATCGCCTCCGGCGGCACATTGAGAAACAGTCCGAGCACAGGGGCCGCGATCACCAGCGGCAGGCCGGTCGCCAGCCAATGGGCCAGCGCCTTGACAGCGACGACCAGCGGCAGCGGCGTGCCTGACATCATGAGGAGATCGAGCGAACCATCATCGGCATCGGCCTGGAACAGCCGGTCGAGGCCGAGCAGGGTCGCCAGCAGCGCCCCGATCCACAGGATGGCAGGGCCGATGCGGGCCAGGAGGTTCATGTCCGGCCCGACGCCGAACGGGATGATGGTGACGACGGTCAGAAAGAAGATGACGCCGATCATGGCGCCGCCGCCGACGCGCAGCGCGAGCGTCAGGTCGCGAAGGAACAGCGCTTTCAGCGGCCCGGTCATGACGCGCGCCCGAGCGCCAGCCGGCGCGCCGGGATGCCCAGCGGTCCATGGGTCGCGGCCAGCACCATCCCGCCCGCGGCAATGTGATCGCTCATCAAGGCGCCAAGCACCGTCTGGCTCGCCTGGTCGAGCGCCGCCATCGGCTCGTCCAGCAGCCAGAGCGGCCGCCTGACCGTGAGCAGACGCGACAGCGCGAGGCGCCGGCGCTGCCCAGCCGACAGATAGCCGGCCGGCAGATCGGCGAGGTGATCGAGGCCGAGGCGCGCTAGCGCTGCTTCGCGACCGATGCCGCCCCCGCCAAGAAAATCGCTCCAGAAGGCAATATTCTCGGCAACCGTCAGCGCCGGCTTGAACGCGTCCTGATGGCCGCAATAATGCGCCTGCTCGGCAATGGTGGCTTCGTCGTCTCCGCCCTCGAGCCGCAGCAGCCCCGCTTCAATGCGCACCAGACCTGCGATCAGCCGGATGAGGCTCGACTTGCCGACCCCGTTCGGACCGACGAGTTCAACCGCCTCGCCGGCCTCGATCGCGAAGCCAAGCCCCTCGAACACCATGCGGCCGCCGCGCAGGCAGGCAAGCCCTTCCGCCACGAGCCGCATCAGCCGTGCTCCGGAGTCGTGCCGCGGCACGACGAAAGGGTGAGAAAAGAGACCACGGCAATGCTTCTAACCATATGGCGGGTTGATTGGAATCCCTCTATAACCCGCGCGATCGGTCGACGCCCCGCCAAGCAGATTTGATGGGAGCCCAACGGGTGCGATGTCGACCTTCGGATTGAGGGGAACATCGTCCTATGTCGCTCGACAGCTTCAAAGCCCGCAAGACGCTCAAGGTCGGAGCCAAGGCCTACGTCTATTACAGCCTCAAGGAGGCCGAGAAGAACGGGCTTGCCGGCATTTCCGCGCTCCCCTTCTCGATGAAGGTGCTGCTGGAAAACCTGCTGCGCGCCGAGGACGGCCGGACTGTCACCAAGGCCGACATCGAGGGCGTCGCCGCCTGGCTGAAGGACAAGGGCAAGGCCGGCAAGGAAATCGCATTCCGCCCGGCCCGCGTGCTGATGCAGGATTTCACCGGCGTTCCCGCCGTGGTCGATCTCGCCGCCATGCGCGATGCCATGAAGGCGCTCGGTGGCGACCCCAACAAGATCAACCCGCTGGTGCCCGTCGATCTCGTCATCGACCATTCGGTCATCGTCGATGAATTCGGCTCGGCCAAGGCGCTGAAGAAGAACGTCGACCTCGAATATCAGCGCAACGGCGAGCGCTACCGCTTCCTCAAGTGGGGCCAGCAGGCTTTCAAGAACTTCTCGGTCGTGCCGCCCGGCACCGGCATCTGCCACCAGGTCAACCTGGAATACCTTGCCCAGACCGTCTGGACCCGCAAGGAGAAGGCGACCAAGGTCGTCAAGGGCAAGAAGACCACCGTCACCTATGAGGTTGCCTATCCCGACACGGTCGTGGGCACCGACAGCCACACCACCATGGTCAATGGTCTCGCCGTTCTCGGCTGGGGCGTCGGCGGCATCGAGGCCGAGGCCGCCATGCTCGGCCAGCCGCAGTCCATGCTGCTCCCCGAGGTCATCGGCTTCCGCCTCAACGGCAAGCTGAAGGAGGGCGTCACCGCCACCGACCTCGTGCTGACCGTCACCCAGATGCTGCGCAAGAAGGGCGTGGTGAACAAGTTCGTCGAGTTCTTCGGCACTGGCCTCAACAACATGACGCTGGCCGACCGCGCGACGATTGCCAACATGGCGCCGGAATATGGCGCGACCTGCGGCTTCTTCCCGGTCGACGATGAGACGCTGAACTATCTCACCACGTCCGGCCGCAAGACCGCCCGCATCGCGCTGGTCGAGAAATATGCGAAGGCTCAGGGCCTGTTCCGCACCAAGGCCTCGCCCGATCCGGTCTTCACCGACACGCTGGAGCTCGATCTCGGCTCGGTCGTGCCCTCGATGGCTGGCCCGAAGCGCCCCGAAGGCCGCGTTGCCCTCGAACTGGTCGGCGCCGGCTTCGCTTCCGCCATGGAGACGGACTACAAGAAGGCCGCCGAGCTCTCCCGCCGCGTCAAGGTGGAAGGCCGCGACTTTGATCTGGGCCATGGCGACGTCGCGATCGCCGCGATCACGTCCTGCACCAACACGTCGAACCCGGCCGTTCTGTTCGCTGCCGGCCTGCTCGCCCGCAACGCGGTCGCCAAGGGCCTGAAGTCCAAGCCCTGGGTGAAGACCTCGCTTGCCCCCGGTAGCCAGGTTGTCGCCGACTATCTGGCGAATTCCGGCCTGCAGAAGGACCTCGACAAGATCGGCTTCAACGTGGTCGGCTTCGGCTGCACCACCTGCATCGGCAATTCCGGCCCGCTGCCGGCCGAGATCTCCAAGGCCATCAACGACCAGGGCCTGATCGCCGCCGCCGTCCTGTCGGGCAACCGCAATTTCGAGGGCCGCGTCTCGCCTGACGTGCAGGCGAACTACCTCGCCTCGCCGCCGCTGGTGGTGGCCTATGCGCTGGCAGGCTCGGTCCAGCTTGACCTGACCAAGGACCCGCTTGGCCACGACAAGAAGGGCAACCCCGTCTATCTGCGCGACATCTGGCCGAGCTCGAAGGAAATCAACGAGTTCATCGCCAAGAACGTCACCAAGAAGCTGTTCAAGGAAAAGTACGCCAACGTCTTCAAGGGCGACGCCAACTGGGCCAAGGTCAAGGTTCCGGCCGGCCAGACCTACGCCTGGGACGACAACTCGACCTATGTGCAGAACCCGCCCTATTTCGTCGGCATGGGCATGAAGCCCAACGCCATCAGCGATATCAAGGCGGCCCGCGTCCTCGGCCTGTTCGGCGACAAGATCACCACCGATCACATCTCGCCGGCGGGCTCGATCAAGGCCGCAAGCCCCGCGGGCAAGTACCTCCTCGACCACAAGGTCGATGTCGCCGACTTCAACCAGTACGGCACGCGCCGCGGCAACCATGAAGTGATGATGCGCGGCACCTTCGCCAATATCCGCATCCGCAACTTCATGATGGGTCCGAACGGCCGCGAAGGCGGCTACACGATCCACTATCCCTCCAAGGAGGAGATGCCGATCTATGACGCGGCCATGAAGTACCGCGCCGAGAAGGTGCCGCTGGTGGTCTTCGCAGGCATCGAATACGGCAACGGTTCGTCGCGCGATTGGGCGGCCAAGGGCACCAATCTGCTCGGCGTGCGCGCCGTCATCGCCCAGTCCTTCGAGCGTATCCATCGCTCGAATCTGGTCGGCATGGGCATCGTTCCCTTCACGCTGGACGAGGGCGTCACCTGGAACTCGCTCGGCCTCAAGGGCGACGAGACGGTCTCCATCAAGGGGCTTGAGACGGTCAAGCCGCGCCAGAAGATGGAAGCCGAGGTCACCTCGGCCGACGGCAAGGTGAAGAAGATCCCGATCCTCTGCCGCATCGATACGCTCGACGAGATCGAGTACTTCAAGAACGGCGGCATCCTGCAATACGTGCTGCGCGACCTCGCCGCCTGAGGCGCCGACATCGAAAGGGCCGCGGATCATTCCGCGGCCCTCTTCGCATCACCTGAGCGATCACCTTGAAATCACGCCGGGTTCATGGCTTTTCACCCAAGCGTGAGTGGCGCCGGGGCTTCAACGGGATTACTGACAAGCCCGAACGATACTGTTTTCGAGCAAGCGGGTGCGGTTTGTGATGCGTGGGTCTTTCACATGGGGCGGGCTGGTTGCGGCGCTCGTCTGCCTTGGGGCCACGACGTCCTTTGCCACCGACCGCCCGCGGGCTGTGCTGGAACTCTTCACCAGCCAGGGCTGCTCATCCTGCCCGCCAGCTGACCGTTACGTCTCCGACATGGCTGACCGTCCCGACGTGATCGCCCTGACCATGGCGGTCGACTACTGGGATTATCTCGGCTGGCGCGACACGCTCGCCGATCCCATCCACTCCAAGCGTCAGAAGGCCTATGCGGCGATGCGTGGCGACCGTCAGGTCTACACGCCCCAGATGGTGGTGAATGGCGTCGCTCACGTCGTCGGTTCCGACCGTCCGGCCATCGACCGTGCCATCACCCAGTCGTCAGGGCAGCCGGGCGTCCTCGCCGTGCCGGTCAATATCAGCCAGTCCGGCGACACCATCACGGTGTCTCTGCCGACCCAGACCGGCGACCTCGTCAGCGCCGACATGCCGGCGACCGTCATCCTGCTCGGCGTCTCGTCTCAGGAGACCGTCGACATTGTCCGCGGCGAGAACCGCGGCCAGCACGTCACCTATCGCAATGTCGTGCGGTCCCATGCGGTGCTTGGCGAATGGACCGGCGGCGCGCAGAGCTACACCGTCTCGCGCAGCGCCCGCGTTGCATCCGGCTGCGGCCGGGCCGTGGTCCTGCTTCAGGTTGGCAATCCGCGCCGGCCGGGCGCCATGCTCGGCGCGGCCATCGCCCGCCTGCAATAGGCGCCGGACAATCCCTTAATCGCTCTGGGATAGCGTCAGTCCGTGCAGGCGCGAAGGCCCGTTGCCGGTGGATCGCACGCGAAACTCGATCACCGAGTTGGCACTGGCCTCGTCCCACGCGAACGCAATGGCATAGGACGCGAGATCGGCGGTTACGGCCACCTCGAGATGTCCGACAACGATGTCGCGCGTGACATCGACGGCCTCCAGACGCATGTGCGGTCCCTTGCCATCCTTGCGATTGCCGCCGGTCCCCTCGCTACAGATGAACCCGATGACATAGGTGCCGGGCAGCATCCTCTTGGAAGGGCCGAAGACGGCAAGCCCCGGCTCATCGCCAAAGATCTCGATGAAGTCCAGCGTCTCCCGCGCCAATCGATGGTCGACGCGCATGCCTGACAGGGTCAGCGGCGATGGGATCTCACGGGGGGCGAGATAGTCGCCGCGGCCGGCGGCGATCAACTGCTTCCAGGCCTCCCGCCGCTGAGACTCGGCATCGTCGCCTGCGTCCGGCCTTGCCGGCAGCACGACCAGATGGCCATTCTCGACCATGGCCGGCAGGCGATGCATGACGCCTTCGTAGATCTGGTCCGTACGCTGTTCGAACAGATTGACCAATGCAGCGATCTGGTCGCGACAGGAGGATACCTCGCTCTTCAGCCGAAGGATCTGCGCCATCATCTGATTGCGCGAGTCCCACAGGACCTTCACCTCGTCGCGCAGGGCGCCGAGATCGGCTACCATCCGCTCGATCTCTTCCCGGGATCTGGCCTCGGCAGCAAGCGCGGCCTCGGCAGAGGCACCACGGCCAGTCAGGCGGCTCCACATCTCTGCGAGCACATTCATAGGCCTGCCTCTCTTTCTATCAGCCCGGCAATGCCCATCCGCCCGTCGGATCCACGGGATGCGGTCGATCTCCTGGCGATCGCGCCACTGCGGAACAGGTCGAACAGCGCGCCGATCTCGCCCGCGCGATCGATCGGAATGGTCACGTCCGACCGCATCTCGTGGAAGCTCTGGTAGGCGGAGGTGGCCACCGGAAGCCCGAGATTGTCAGCCCGCTCCCAGGTGCCGCTCGCCTCGCCGCAGGAGGGGTAGCGCAGGTTCAGGATCGCGTCGCAGGTCTGGAAAAGCCCGTCGAAATGGCGGCTCTCGACATAGTCGAAGAACTGGACGCGGTCTGCGATACCGAGCGCGCGCGCCCGGCCCACCGGGTCATAATCCCTCGATGGCGGCAGGTGTCCGACGACCACCAGTTCCTGCCGCTCGCGGACCGAGGCGGGCAGCGTCTGCAGCGCCATCGCAAAGGCCTGGATCGCCGGGATCACCCGCTTCGGCGCGCTGACCCAGCCGAACATGCCGAACCGCACCTTGCCCGGCGCCTTGCGATAGAGCGCGGGAAGCTCGGCGTCCGGCTCCGTCTGAGCCTGGCTTGGATGACGGCTCACGATGAAGCGGGGAAACCTGTCGCGCGGCGATTCCAGGATCAGCTTGAGGGCCGAGAACGCATTATGCGTCCAGATTTCATCGGACTGGCGGAGCGTGTGCGACTGGCAGTGAAGCCAGTATTCGAAATGATAGGACAATGCGCCCCGGCGCCGCTGGTCGATGATGTCCTGGCCACTATCACCGAACTGCTCACTCAGGGTCTGCCGGAATTGCTCGTCGTCAAATCCGTTCGCCTGCCGGGCACAGATGTCATTGAGGATGATGAAGGCGGCCGTGTCGTGAATGACAGAGACGATCTTGCCGCCGCGCCCGGCAATATCCCGCAGAGCGGCATAGACATAAGCGTGGAACGGATTGCTCGCGAGGAAGAAGACATGTGTCTCGTTGGGCTTGGCCACGCGTTCAACCAAGGACAGGCCAACAACCCGAAATCCGAACAGATCGCGAGGTGAGATCGAATCGTCGACCACAATCGTCAGCTGGTCGCGAGGCAGGAGCCCAAGAGCAATCTCGGCGACCACTGTCTCCAGATAGTCGGCCGTTCCCGTCTTTTCCGGGGGGATCGGCGAATAGAGATAGATGTGGCGGCTCTGCGAGATGGCCGTGGCGCGAGGCGTCATGATGATCGTCCGCGAGGACCTGTCTGATCGCCCGTTGCCAGAGAGCAGGCCGAATGCATCCCGTGAATACCAACGTACCGCTGCACGAGCAAGCAGCCGAGCGCGGTAAGGCCAGGAGCGAGCCGCAGGTTCGCGGGCACCAGGCCGCTAGACCTGCGGATTGCAGGTCGCGGCCCGGGTTCATCGCCGGGAGTGGGCTGAAAGGGCCCCTGCGGGGGCCGGTGGCCGGATCAGGCGGCCCGGGCCGACCAGATCATGTCCGGAGCGATGCCCGGAACCTCTTCCTCGTCGATCCTGAGGACGGCCTTCACCGAAACATAGGCCTCGGCACTGAGCGGATCGGCGCCACGGCGCACCAGCTCGCGTCCAACCGACTTGCGCACGGTCAGTGCTGCAGCTTCCGGCGCCTCGGCCTCGACGAACCGCGTGACGGCGAAATGCCCGTCTGCCGGCTCACCCTGTGCTTCGCAACGATACCAGGCCATCTTTAGTCCCTATTTTCTGCGCACCCCTGGGTCCTGTCATCTCGCATAAGAGTTGAGAGAACCTTGCCAGGTTTGATTAACGAAACGGACACGTTGCCGCGCTTAACGGTGAGTGGCTGGCGACAAGGAAATGGTTCAATGGCTGAACGGATGCTGAAGGATGAGATCGACCTGCCGGGGCGTCGCGCCCTGCTGATCGGCGGCGGCTCCATCCTGGTGCTTGCCGGCTGCTCCGCGCCGCCGGTCGCGGCACCCTCGCAGCCAAGCTTCTACGTCAATCTCGCCCAGTCCGGGACGCGGGTGGATGCCGCAATGGCCGCCGAAATGTTCTCCGGCTATCGCCGGAACAATGGCCTCGGGCCTCTTTCGGTCGATCCCGTGCTGATGCGCATAGCCGAGGCCCAGGCCGCCGCCATGACCCAGGCAGACCAGGTGGGCGTGCGCACCGGCGTGGTTGCTGCGAGGCTTGATGCCATCGGCTATCGCCATGGCGCTGCGGTCGAGAACACATCGGCCGGCTACCTGACACTCGCCGAGGCGTTCTCCGGCTGGCGCGATTCGCCGCCGCACAGAGCCAATCTGCTGAACCGACAGGTCACCCGGCTCGGCATCGCCACCGGATATCGGCCAGGCTCACGCTATCGTGTGTTCTGGGCCATGGTGCTGGCGCAGCCGACAGGCGCTGGCTGAACGATCAGACGGCGCACATGCCGCCATCGACGCTGTAGATGCCGCCATTGCAATAGCCGGCGGCATCGGATGCCAGGAAGGCGACGAGTTCCGCCACCTCCTCGACCCGCCCATAGCGCTGCTGCGGCACCATGGCGGAAACGGCCGCATGGGCGGCCTTCGGGTCCGGGCTCTGGCCGGCATTGATGGAATCCATCATGCGGCTCTCGATCGGCCCGGGATTGACCGAGACGACGCGCACGCCGCGCGGACCGGCTTCGGCGGCGACCGAGCGCGTGATGCCGATGACCGCATGTTTCGAGGCCGTGTAGGCCGACAGTCCGGGGGTGCCCTTCAGCCCGGCAATGCTCGAACAATTGACGACGCAGCCGGACCCTTGTCCGTACATGACGGGGAGGACATGCTTCAGGCCAAGGAAGACGCCGATGACATTGACGTCGATGACATCCCTGAAACTCTCCAGCGGATAATCCTCGATCGGTTTCACCAGGCCTTCGATCCCGGCATTGTTGAAGAAGATGTCGATGCGGCCGAAGGCCGCGCGCGCCGCTGCCACATAATGGGCCACCGAGGCCTCGTCGCGAACGTCGGCCGTGATTGTTTCGAGCCGCGCACCGGCCGGCAGCTGGCTTCTGACGCCGGCAAAGTCGGAACCAGCCCGATCGACAGCAACAATCGCTGCACCCCGACGGGCCATCAGCGCGGCGGTTGCGCTACCGATAGCGCCGGCTGCGCCCGCTATCAGGGCAACCGTGCCCTCAAGCGGCATGCGATCGGCCATGAGGAATCTCCCGCGCTCAGGTGCAGCAACACGATGCAGCCTAGTGGCGGGACGTTCTGGACGCCTTGCGCGAGCGCAAGACGTGAGGTGCTGGTGGAGCGAGAGAACTCGATGCTACGCGCTGGATCAGGTCGGATCGCCTGAGGCGAGATACCAGTCCATGATCTCGCGGCCCTGCATGAACACCACTTCGGGCCGGCGGCTGAGCTCAACGAGCAGCTCCTCGATCACGCCGATCCGGTGCGGGACGCCGGTGATGTAGGGATGGATGGCGAAGGACATGACCTTCGCGCCGCCCAGCGGGCCGGCGCTTGTTGCTTCCGCGATCAGTCGATCAACCTGGGCCAGCGCACGATCGATGAACTCGCGCGCCTGGTGGTGCTGGATCATGATCAGCGGCACGTCGTTGATCTCGACCGAATACGGCATGGTCAGCACCGGACCGGCGGCCGTTGCGAGCCGGCACGGCAGGTCGTCGGCCACCCAGTCGGCAATGTAGCGAATGCCGGCAGCCGCCAGATGGTCCGACGTTTCCATCGTCTCGGTGAGGCCGGGTCCAAGCCAGCCGACGATCGGATGGCCGGCAAAGGCGCCGAGCGTCTCGAGCGTCTTGAGGATCATCGCCTTCTGATCCTCGATCCGGTGGGTCGGCACCTGGTGCCAGCCATGGCCCATGAACTCCCAGCCGGCATCGCGCATGGCGCCGGCAATGCGCGGATAATCGACCACAACCGACCCGTTGATCGACACGGTCGGGCGGATGCCGTGCCGCTCGAAGGCTTCGAAGAAGCGCCAGAAGCCGACGCGCATTCCGTATTCGTGCCAGGCCCAGTTGGCGATATCCGGCTGGAGTGCAGCCCCTGTGGGCGCCACCAGCACCTGCCGGGGCATCGGGTTCTCGATCCGCCAGTTCTCGACATTGATCACCGGCCAGATCGCCACCGCCTTGCCGCCGGGCAGATGGATCTTCGGCCGGTCGATGGAGGCGCAGTAGGGCAGACGCTCTTCGGGACGCATATGGATCAGGCTGCCTTCTTGCCGTGATGGCTATGGAGCTTGGCGCTCAGCACGCGGCGGATATCGTTGAACTCGGGGCTCGCCACGTCGCGCGGCCGGATCAGCTCCAGCCGGTTGTCGCTCTCGATCCGGCCGGGTCCCGGCGTCATCACCACCACCCGGTCGGCGAGGAAGATCGCCTCCTCGATGGCATGGGTGACGAAGACGACCGTCAGGCCGGTGCGCTGCCAGATCTCCAGCAATTCGTCCTGCAGGCGCTCGCGCGTCATCGCGTCGAGCGCGCCGAACGGCTCGTCCATCAGCACCACTTCGGCATCATTGGCGAGGACTCGGGCGATCGCCACGCGCTGCTTCATGCCGCCGGAGAGCTGGTGCGGATAGGCGTTGGCGAATTTCGTCAGGCCGACCAATTCGATGAACTTGTCGACCGTCTCCTTGACGACGCTGCGCGGCAGGCCGCGCGACTGGGGACCGAAGCCGATATTCTCGCGGACCGAGAGCCACGGGAATAGCGCATAGTCCTGGAACACCATGCCGCGCGTCGGATCGGGGCCGGCGATCGCCTTGCCCCACATCAGCGCCTCTCCGGATGTGGGCTGCTCGAACCCGGCGATGATCCTGAGCAGCGTGGACTTGCCGCAGCCGGACGCCCCGATCAGGCAGATGAACTCGCCCTTGCGGATGGTGAGGTTCGCGTCCGACAGCGCGTTGATCGTCTGGTCCTGCAACGTGAAGACCTTGGATACGCCCTTGATCTCGACGATCGGCGTCTTGGATTCAGCCATGATGGGTCGGGCTCCATGCGAGCATGCGATTGCCGATCATCACCACGATCCGGTCCGACACATAGCCGGCGAGGCCGATGATGATCATGCCGCAGATGACGAGTTCGGTGCGGGAGAGCGTGCGGCCATCCATGATGACGGCGCCGAGGCCCTGCGGGACGCCGGTCATCTCGCCGACGACGATGACGAACCAGGCAAGGCCGAGACCGAGCCTCAGGCCGGTGAAGATCGAAGGCAGGGCGGCCGGCAGCACCACCTTGTAGAACTGGGCATTGCCCTCGCAGCCGAGCATGGACGCCGCCTCGAACAGCTTCGGGTCGACATTGCGCACCCCGAACACCGTGTTGAGCAGGATCGGATAGAAGGCGCCAAGGCAGACCAGCGCAAAGGCCGAGCGCGGGCCCAGACCGAACAAGATCATCGAGAGCGGCAGCCACGCGGTGACGGGAATGGGCCGCATCACCTGCAGGACGGGGTCGAGCAGCATCCGCGCGGTGGGGATGCGGCCGATCATCATGCCGATCGGCAGGGCGAACAGGGCTGCCAGCGCGAAGCCGCCATAGACCCGGCTCATCGAGGCGAACAGGTGCTGCAGCAGCGTTGCGGAGAAGGCGTCGTCATAGATGCCGCCGACCGCGAAATCGATCATGTACTCGCCAACCTCATAGGGCGTCGGAATGAGGCGGGTCATCCGAAGTCCGGTGGTCACCTGCCAGAACAGGAGAAGCAGCGCCGGCACGATCAGCGCGAGCACGGTCGGCTTGATGCGGCGCCAGAATGCCGAGCCCGCGCTCGGGCGTACCGCTGCGCTGGTCGCAGCGACAGGCTGGGTCTCGGCAATCGTCATGGGTATCGGTCCTCTGCTGAAACGATCGCGCCGCCCCTGTGACAGGGCGGCGCGCTGTGGCAGGCGTCAGGCCGTGGCGACGGCGTTCGAGAAGGTCGGGTTCAGGAACGTGTCGAAGTTCGGCAGCTGGCGGATCTGGCGCAGCGACAGCATCTGCTGCGCATAGGTCTTGGCCTGGCCGAGAACCGTCTCGTCGAGCTTCCAGACATATTCGACATTGTTGGCGCCGAGAGCCTGGTCGACCGCCGTGCGGTTGGCACCGAGCTTCTGAACCGTCGTCTCAGCCACCACCTGCTTGTTGGCCATCATGAACTCCACCGACTTGCGATGGATCGTCAGCATGGTCTTGATCAGGTCGGGGCTGGACTTCACCGTGTCCTCGTGGGTGCCGAAGATCATGTTGAGGCCACCCATGGCGGTGCCGTAGGGATATTCGACCAGCTGGCCGACACCCGACGAGATCGACAGGCCCGGGCCCGGCTCGGCGCCGACATAGGCGTCGATGTCGCCGCGCGACAGCATGGCGTGCATTTCGCCGAAGGGAACGCGCACGGCGGTCACGTCGCGGATCGACAGGCCTTCCATGCGCAGGCGCTCCATGATGAACACCTCCTGCGTGGAGCCCGGCCAGATACCGATGCGCTTGCCCTTCAGGTCCTTGACGGTGCGCACATCGGAACCCGCCTTGGAAATGACGCCCATGCCCTTGTTGGACAGCGCACCAACCACGACCACCGGCTCGCCTGCGGCGGCGCCCAGGATGGCGGCGGCAATGCCAAAGGTTCCGAAATCGACAGACTTGGTGACGACGGCATTCTTGCCGTCGGTCGGGCTGTCGAAGGTGATGATCTCGATCTTGATGCCCTCGGGCGCGAAGCGCTCGTAGAAGTGGGGCGGCATCGAGTGGATGAGGCGCAGCGCGCCCATCTTGATGGTCCGCGGTGTCTGGGCCGAGACGATCGAGGGGGCGGCGAGCGCGCCGGCGGCCATGCCGGCTCCGATGATGAATTGACGACGACGGATCATGACGTGACTCCAGGACGAGAGGTTGCAGTCTGATGGGGCAGGGTTCGGGTACGCCGGGGGTTGGCTCCCGTGCGATGCTTGGTGAAGGTCATGCGGCTTTGCCCGCGAGATGGGCGATGAAGGCGCGCCAGCCGCCATGCGCGGTGATCTCCTCGGCGCCCACGAGCCCTTCGGGTTCCACCAGGAAGCCCTTGGGCCGCGTGCCATCGGCGAGCCGCAACGTGCCGATGCCGAGTGGCGACGGGATGCCGGCGACGAACCGGCCAAAGCCCGCGGCCGGAAGGCTCCAGACCTCGCAGGCGATGGCCGCACCCGTGCCATCGGCGACCCGGATCAGGCCCGGCCGCTTCGGCGGCCCACCGGCCAGCGCGTAGAGCCGATAGTCGGCCGTGGTCGCGGCCGGGCGCACAAGAACGCCTCCGAGCGCGGTCAACTCATGGTTCAGCGCCATGCCCGAGAGATGCGCACCGACAACCACGATTTCGATCAGATCGTCCACGCGACGTCTCCTCAGGCCGCGGCCGAACGGGCGGCATATCGCCCGTCGGTCAGCGCTTGTTCGAAAGGCAGGGCAAAGGCGGCAAGCGCGGCATCCGCGCCGCGCGGGCCCACAAGCGTGACGCCGGCGGGAAGACCGTCCGTCCGCCAGGGACCGGGCACGGCAAGCGCTGCCAGATCCATCAGGTTGACGAAATTGGTGTAGGTCCCGAGCCGGCTGTTCGGCCCGATCGGATCGGCGGCGAGATCGGCCAATGTCGGGAAGACCGGATTGGTCGGGACGACGAGTGCGTCGATCGACTGCCAGACAGGTTCGGCCGCGCGGCGCAGATCGGCGAGACGGTACAGCGCCCGGAAGGCGTCGGTGGCGCTGAACTTGCCCGCATTGCCGATGATGGCCGCTGTCACCGGATGCAGAGCCTCGGGCGAGCGCGCCATGAAGTCGCGGATCGCGGCGTGGCGCTCGGCAACCCAGGGCCCTTCATAGAGCAGCCGCGCCACCTCGAAGAAGGGCGTCATGTCGATCTCGATGACGCTCTCGGCGCGTGGCAGCAGCGTCTTGAGGGCGGCGTCGAAGGCCGACGTCATGGCGGTATCGCCGAAGAACAGCCGATCGGCAGCACGCGGCACGCCGAGACGGCGGATCGGCCGGGCGGAGAACGGTTCGTCGTCCACGACCGGCCGGGAATAGGCATCCTCGGCGTCGAACCCGCGCATCACGCCATAGACGCGGAAGGCGTCCTCGATCGTCTGGGCAAAGACCGAGACGCAGTCGAGTGTCCGGCAGGCAGGGACCACGCCGCGCGTCGAGACCGCACCGAGCGAGGGCTTCAGACCGACAATGTCATTGAGGGCAGCGGGCACGCGCCCCGAACCAGCCGTGTCTGTGCCGAGAGAGAAGGCGACGATGCCCTGCCCGACGGCGACCGCGGAGCCGGAACTCGATCCGCCGGGAACCCGCGTGGGATCGATGGCATTGCGCGGCACCGGATAGGGCGACCGCACGCCAACAAGCCCCGTCGCGAACTGGTCGAGATTGGTCTTGCCCATGACGATGGCGCCCGCCGCGACCAACCGCTCGACGGCAGTCGCCGAACGCGTGGGGACGTAGGCAAAGGCCGGACAGGCGGCCGTGGTCGGCAGCCCCGCGACATCGATATTGTCCTTCACCGCGAAGGGCACGCCCCAGAGCGGAAAGCGCACGGGATCGTAGGGTGGCAGTGCTGCGCAGGCGGCCAAGGCCTCGGCCTGCGGCACGAGATGAATGAAGATCCCGGGATCATCGACCGAGGCGAGCCGCGCATAGGCAGCTTTCACCGCTACCTGCGGGTCACCGCCGCCGGCATAGGCTTCGTGCAGATCCTTGATCGTTACTCGGTATGCAGGCATGGCCCTGGCGCGCGTTTGTTCGCCAGGTGCTTCGCAATGCCCATGCCAATCGGCCAGGTGGCGGTGTTGCCGCGCATCGATGCCAGGTGAAGTCGGGCCCGATCACGTCAGAAACGGCCGATTCTTGCACTTTGGTGGGTCAGACGGCCGCTTTGCCCCGACATTGACTGCCTGGGGAGCCGCCTCTCTGGGACCCTCACGATTGTATGCAATAAGCCGGTGATCATGATTTAATGCCTACAAATTAATCATTACGCCTAGCTTTAGACAGGCGCCGGCGCGCGGGAGAGGACATCCCAGGCCTTGGCCGAGAGCCCGATATGCTGCCGCATGGCCGAGGATGCACGGTCACCATCGCCGCGCTGGATCGCCTGGACGATCGCGTCATGTTCGTGATGGGAGTGGGCCAGGCGGTCGCGGCCCTCGAACTGTGCCCGGCGGAACGGCGCCAGCCTGCGCCGGGTCGCGGACGCCATCTCGGCGAGATAGGCATTGCCCGAACCCCGATAGATGGCGACGTGAAACTCGACATTGGCGGCGCTGTAGCCCGGCAGGTCGCCTTCGCGCACGAGTGCCGACATGGACTGATGCAGGCTCTCGAGCGCGAGCCGGTCGGAGCGGATCATGTTGACGGCACAGAGCGCAGCCGACAGCGCCTCAAGTTCGCCCATGACCAGGAACATGTCGGTCAACTGGGCGCGGTCGGGCTTGGCCACCACCGCCCCGCGATGGGGACGGATCTCCACCAGACCAGACGACGACAATTGGCGCAGCGCCTCGCGCACCGGTGTCCGCGACACCGAATATTCGGCCGCAAGCTGGACCTCGTCGAGCGCCGAGCCCGGCGGCAGGCGGCCGGTGACGATCGCCTCGGCGAGCCGGGTCTGCAGTTCTTCCGAACGGGTCGACTTCACCGGGGAGATGCGTGGCGCGACAATCACGGAGGGACCGTCATTCATGGCAGGATCACCGGCAGGCCAAGGCGCAGCGGCCCGACCTGCAGCCGGCCTTCGCTGGCGCGCAGCGTCAACAGCCGGCCGGGCCGGCCCTCCACATCGGTCGGGCGACTGGCCATGGTCACCGCACCGAGTGCAATCGGCCCGAGTGAGGCGCGCAGGCCCGAGGCCTCAAGGGCGCTTTCGATATTGGCGACCCTGAGCTCCACCTGGCCGTCGGGGCGACCGTCGGCGGTCAGCCGCAGAGTGCCCTTGGCCAGCCCGAGCGCGTCGCCCTGCGCGATCCTGAGAAGGATGAGGTCGATCGATCCGCCCGCCGCCTGCCACTGCCGCGGCGGCAAAGGCTGCGGCCGGCTGGCGGTCCGCAGCAGCTTGCGGGCAATGAGCTGCACTTCGGTATCAACCGGCGGCGAAGTCTGGCTCGCAAACACCGCACCGGTGAGCTTCGAGACGACGTCGACGCTGAGCGGGTCGGTCTGGTTTGGCTTGGTATGGAACTCGCCCCGCACGGCCTTGAGCACGGGTGCGCCGTCGCGAGTCACGACAACATCGTCGAGCACGAAGCTCGAATTGTCGTAGCCGCCGATATTCAGCTGGGCGGAGGCCTGTGCCAGCCGCCAGTTGCCGGTGACGACCGAGGCATCCGCCTCGTTTGCCATGGTCATCGGGCCCGTCGCCTCGGCGATCACATGACCAGGGCTCCAGATCTGCGACGTCACGTGAAGCCGCTCGAAGCGATAGGTCTGATAGGGCCGCGCCTCGTCGCGCATCTCGACCACCGGCTTGAGGCAGGTGATTTCCATGCGGAACGGATAGCCGCCATTGCGGCGCTCGCCGCAGGTGATCACCCGCCCATTGGCCGCCTCGCTCGCCAGCCAGCGCTCGATGACCTCCTCGGCCCGCCCGGAGCCCCAGTGCCAGACACCTGTCCAGCCCCCCACCAGGAGGGCGATCAGCAGGATCGGCAGGATGATGGTGCGCAGTCGGGGCATCGGAACCATCCGGTGTTGTTCTTGCGTCGCGAGGGCCGGACCTATACCAGAACCGGCTTCGGAACTCCTACAGTCGATAGCGCTCCGCATGACCGGTGAAAACGGCGATCTTTGGGTCTTCGGCTATGGCTCGCTGATGTGGCGCCCCGGCTTCGACTTCGTCGAGCGCCATCAGGCCCGTCTGATCGGGCTGCATCGCTCGCTCTGCGTCTATTCCCACTATCACCGCGGCACGCCGGAGCGGCCGGGTCTGGTACTCGGGCTCGACCGGGGCGGCGCCTGCCGCGGCATTGCATTCCGCGTGGAGGAGGCCAAGCGCGAGGCCACCATCGCCTATCTGCGCGAGCGCGAACAGGTGACCTCTGTCTATGTCGAGGTGGAACGCATGGTTACCCTGGCGGTGCCAGGCGAGCCGCGGGTGCGCGCCCTCACCTACATCATCGACCGGGGGCATGCACAATATGCCGGGCGCCTGTCCCCCGAGGAGCAATTGCACTTCATCCGATCGGGCCACGGCCATTCGGGCCCCAACCCCGAATATGTCCGCAACACCGTCGCTGCGATCGAGGAATTCGGCTTCCGCGATGCCGGACTGCACTGGCTCGCGTCCAGGCTCTGAGGCGGCTAGAGCGCCTCGCCCTTGAGCAAGCGCGGCACGTCGCCTGTGATGCCGGCTGCCTGACGAATGAAGAACCGCTTCAGGCCCGGCATGCGATCGACCAGCCCCAGGCCCAGATCGCGCACGAAGCGCAGCGGGTCGGATCCGTTTGAGAACAACCGGTTGAGCCCATCGGTGGTCGCGCCCATCAGCACGGTGTCGAAACGGCGCCACCGCTGATAGCGGTCGAGCACGTCGGGGCTGCCGACATCGAGCCCGAGGCGCGCGGCATCGGCGATGCACTCGGCCAACGCCGCGATGTCGCGGAAGCCCAGATTGATGCCCTGGCCGGCGATTGGATGGATCACATGGGCCGCATCCGCCAGCAGGGCCAGACGATCGGCCACGAAGCTGCGGGCGACCTGCAAGCGCAGCGGATAGGCGCGCGGCTGGTCCAGCACCTCCACCGTGCCGAGCTTGAAACCGAAGCGGCTCTCCAGTTCGTCCTGGAACAGCACGCGCGGCAACGCGCAGAGCCGCTCGGCGCGCGCGGTCTCCTCGGTCCAGACAATCGACGACCGGCGCCCGGTCATCGGCAGGATGGCGAAGGGCCCGGCTGGCAGGAAATGCTCCTCGGCCCGGCCGCCATGGTCATATTCGTGGGCGACAGTGCAGACGATACCCGACTGATCATAACCCCAGCCGACGGTCTGAATGCCGGCGGCCTCGCGCAAGCGCGACCGGGCGCCATCGCAGGCGGCAACCAGCGACGTCTCGATCGAGCCTCCATCGGCGAGACGGACGGTCGCGCCACCAGGCGAGGCCTGAACCTCTTCCATGCCGACGGCCAGCAATTCGACACCCAGGTCGCGGGCCCGGTGCCATAGCGCCGTGGTCACCGCGACATTCGGGATCATGTGGGCGAACGGCTCGCCGGGCGCGACCTCGCCATCGAATGTCAGGAAGATGGGCCGCACGACATCCGTGGTCCGGCTGTCGGTCACAACCATGTCGATGATCGGCTGGGCCTCAGGGGCGATCGCATCCCAGGCTCCCACTGCCTCGAACATACGGCAACCTGCCACCGCGAAGGCAGAGGCGCGTCCATCCGGTTTCGGGGCCTCGGCAAGGACCGGGTCGGTCACGACGATGCGAAATGTCGGACCCAGCGCATGTTTGAGCACGACAGCGAGCGACAGGCCGGCAAGCCCCGCTCCGGCGATCACGACATCCGCGCGGCGCGGCATGGACGGCAAGTCGGTCATGGCGGCGGTCTAGCCGAAACCGGCCAGCCTGGCGAGGCCCCAAATGGTCGCGCCAAACGCCTGGATCGCGTCACGCATCTCCGATTTGACGCGGATCAACGCCGCGATTCACTGCCGGGCCTAAAGACACGCCCGTTGCATGACATTGGAGACAATGGCGGAATCCGTCATGCCGCGCAGAACACTGCGCGACCAGATGATATCGTCCGCTGCCGCTCAGGAGCTGACGGCGAGATTGACGGCTTTCGGCCCCTTGCCGCGCTTGTCGGGCTCAAGTTCGAACGAGAGCTTTTGACCCTCGGCGAGACTTGCAAGCCCCGAGCGCTGGACGGCCGAGATGTGGACGAAGATGTCCTTGCCCCCGTCGTCCGGCTTGATGAAGCCGTAGCCTTTTTCAGTATTGAAGAATTTGACGGTACCCGTCATCGACATGCCGGTCAGCCTTTCCGAATGCACTGCCGGTTCCGCACGATTGCGAACCTGCCGGGCTCCGGACCAGGAATATCCGCGTGGTTTCGGCCCCCCTCACGAGACCTAGCCGCCGCCAGGTCCTTGCCGCCCGAACCTGAGAGCCGAGGAAAAGCGTAACTCGGAAAATCGGCGATGCACAGTCCCTTTATCGCCGATTGACGTAAGTTTTCGTAGCGTCAAGGGAGTCGTTTCTCTGGGCTCCAAAGAAGACTGGGCGCAGGGCACGCTGGATATACGCCATGACGTGACATTCTCGTCGGTCGTGCAGATCGCCAGGCGCTCCCCGGATGGGGTTCGCAGACAGATTGTCTGACCGATTGTCCAGTCCTGCCCGGCGGCGCGGCAAGTGCAGGCCGGCAGTGTCACGGGCGGCCCGGGCGTGAAGGGTTGGCGACGCGGCGCCTCCCCGGTCTCGGCCATAGCCGACCCGGCCAGCACGGACGCAACGAGGAGCAGGCCCGATCGGCGCATGAAGTGAATTTACCACCCGCCGCCGCCGGCTCCAAGCGCGGATGCTGCGGCCTATCGGTCAGGCCGAGCGGCGGGCGACCAGCATGTAGTTGACGTCGAGGTCCGATGTCGTCTGCCAGGCATCCCGCAGCAGATTGTACCAGACACCCATACGGTCACTGACAACGAGCCCGGATTGCTCGATGGCGCCGGCAAGCTCGGCCGGCGTTACAAAGCGATCCCATTCGTGCGTCCCGCGCGGCAGCCATCGCAGCACATATTCGGCACCGACAATGGCCAGCGCATAGCTCTTCAGCGTCCGGTTGATCGTCGCCATGACCAAAAGCCCACCGGGCTTCACCATCGCGCAGCAGGTCTTCACGAACAGATCGACATCGGCGACATGCTCTACCACTTCCATCGCGAGCACGATATCGAACCGCTCTCCGCTCGCGTCGAGGTCTTCCGCCGTGGTGCAGCGATAGTCGACGGCAATGCCGGACTGCTGCGCGTGGAGCTTTGCCGTCTCGATATTGGTGCGAGCGGGATCTGCCCCCACCACATCGGCGCCCATACGGGCAATCGGTTCGCAGAGCAGACCGCCGCCGCAACCGATATCCAGCACCCGCAGACCCGTAAGCGGCGTCAGCGAGCGCGGATCGCGGGCGAAGACCGCCGCCGCCTGGTCGCGAATATAGGCGAGCCGGACGGGGTTAAACTTGTGCAGCACGCCCATCTTCCCCTTGGGGTTCCACCATTCGGCGGCAAGGCGCGAGAACTTTTCGATTTCAGCGGCGTCGAGGGTCTGGGCGGTCATTGGTTCACCGGTCCGGATGGCATGATCGGTCGCAAGCGGGCGCGCACGCGTTGCCATACCCCCGATCGGTCGTTATGCATACGCGCCTTTTTATCCAGGAGGCGCCGCGAGGCGCCGGAAGCCGTCAAGATACCATGCCCCGTCTCGTGATGAAGTTCGGCGGAACCTCCGTCGCCAATGTCGACCGCATCAAGAACGTCGCGCGCCACGTCAAACGTGAAGTGGAGGCGGGCTATCAGGTCGCCGTCGTGGTTTCCGCCATGTCCGGCAAGACCAATGAGCTGGTCGGTTGGTGCAAGGAGGGCGATGCCTTCTACGACCTCGCCGAATACGACACCGTGGTTGCCTCGGGCGAACAGGTCACGTCGGGCTTGCTGGCCATCGTGCTGAACCAGATGGGCATCAAGGCCCGCTCCTGGCAGGGTTGGCAGATCCCGCTGATCACCGATTCCGCCCATTCGGTCGCTCGCATCGCCGATATCCCCTCGGCCAATCTCGATGCCGCCTTCGCGAATGGCGAGGTCGCGGTCATCTCCGGCTTCCAGGGCGTCGACCGCGAGACCAACCGCATAACCACGCTGGGCCGCGGTGGCTCGGACACGTCAGCTGTCGCCATTGCCGCGGCCATCAAGGCCGAGCGCTGCGACATCTACACCGACGTCGATGGCGTCTACACCACTGACCCGCGCATCGTTCCGAAGGCCAAGCGCCTCGACAAGGTCGGCTTCGAGGAAATGCTGGAAATGGCATCCCTCGGCTCCAAGGTGCTGCAGGTCCGCTCCGTCGAACTCTCGATGGTCCACGGCGTGCGCACCTATGTGCGCTCGTCGTTCGACGATCCCGAAAACCCGCAACTAGGCACTCTCATCTGCGACGAGGAGGAAATCGTGGAAAAGCAGGTCGTCACCGGCATCGCCTTCTCCAAGGACGAGGCTCAGGTGAGCGTTCGCGCCGTCGCCGACAAGCCCGGCGTTGCCGCGGCGATCTTCGGCCCGCTGGCTGATGCCAATATCAACGTCGACATGATCGTGCAGAACGTCTCGTCCGACGGCGCCACCACCGACATCACCTTCACCTGCCCGGGCGCCGAGCTGGACCGCGCGCGCAAGGTTCTCTCCGAAGCCAAGGACAGCATCGGCTACAAGGCGCTGGAGACGGCCTCCGATGTGGTCAAGGTCTCGTGCATCGGCGTCGGCATGCGCAGCCATGCGGGCGTCGCGGCCAAGGCCTTCAAGGCGCTGTCCGAGAAGGGCATCAACATCCGCGCCATCACGACGTCGGAAATCAAGTTCTCGGTGCTGATCGACGCCGCCTATACCGAGCTTGCCGCCCGCACGCTGCACTCGCTCTACGGTCTCGACAAGGCCGCGTGAGGAAAGGCCCCGGCTTGCCGGGGCCCGCCTCACCGCGCTAGCTCCATCGATCCTTGCGCGGGCATCCGATGACCTGGCATCCTTGTTTCATCGCCATGCGTCTGGCGCGGATCCTGTCCGTTCTGGTGCTGGTCGCCTGCGTCGCAGAACGCGCCGCCGCCGATGGGCTGGACATTCCCTTCACCCTCGCCAAGCCCGCGGGCGAAGGGCCTTTCCCCGCCGTTGTTATCCTGCACGACTGTTCGGGGCTTGGACCGGGATCGTCAGGCGCGCCTTGGCGCTGGTCTTCCCTGCTGAACCGCCTGGGCTATGTGACGATCTGGCCCGACAGCTTTTCCACCCGCGGCTTCGTCAGCGGTGTCTGCACGGAACCCGATCGTGGCGCCGTGGCGCCCAGGATCCGCGTCGCCGATGCCTATGCGGCCCTGGACCATGTAGCGGCGCTGCCATTTGTCGATCCGAAGCGGATTGCCGTGATGGGCGGCTCTCACGGCGGATCAACGACACTCGCGTCCATTGTGGCCGGGCCGGCCAACAGCGTTCGTCCCGGGCCGCGCTTTGCAGCGGCCATCGCGCTCTATCCCGGCTGCGGACCGGCCTATGGCGATTGGCGGGTCCTTCGCGACGGCGGCGCAGGAGCGCCTATTTCGAGCTATAGCGGCGTCTTCCGTTCGCTTGCTCCCCTGCTGATTCTGACGGGCGAACGCGATGACTGGACCCCGGCCGAGCCATGCCGCCAGATGGTGAACAGGGCGAAGGCCGCCGGCGAGCCTGTCGAGATCCAGGTCTATCCGGACGCCCACCATTCGTTCGACAGCGCAGCACCCGTCCGATTCAACCCCAACCGCATGAACGCCAACGTCCCCGGCGGGCGCGGCGCAACAATCGGCGGCAATGCCGCAGCCTGGGCCGATGCCCGCGGCCGCGTCAGGGACTTCCTGGCCCAGCATCTGCAGCGCACGGCGCCATGACCTGGGCGATCGAGGCCGGCATTCGCGGGTCACGGGAACCGACCGCACAGCTGCGGACTTTGCAAACCGGCACGCGGACCTTAATGGTGAGTCTCGCGACGGGGGGCCCGTCGTTCCAGATGCAAGTGAACCGGGCGTCATGCCCAGATCGTGACCATGCCGATGCGTAGCGCCTTCGGCGGTCCGCGCCTTCTGCTCCGTCGCCTGCGGGAGGTGATGGCCGAGCAGGTATCGGCACAGGATCGCCTGGACAAGATCGTCGTTCTCATCGCGGCCAACATGGTGGCCGAGGTGTGCTCGGTCTATGTGCTGCGCGTTGACAGCACGCTCGAGCTCTATGCGACCCAGGGCCTAAATCGCGAGGCCGTCCACCAGACCGTCATGCGGGCGGGTGAAGGCCTCGTCGGCCAGGTTGCCCAGACGGCCGAGTCGCTGAACCTCTCCGACGCCCAGGAACATCCGGCCTTCTCCTACAAGCCGGAGACGGGCGAAGAGATCTTCCACTCCTTCCTCGGCGTGCCGATCCTGCGCGGCGGCAACACGCTGGGCGTGCTCGTCGTGCAGAACCGCGCCCACCGGCGCTACGAGGAAGACGAGGTCGAGGCGCTCCAGACCACCTCAATGGTTCTGGCCGAGATGATCGCCTCCGGCGAGCTCTCCGCGCTCGCCTTACCCGGCCAGGAGCCGGCCGCCCGCCGCCCGCTGAGGCTCGCCGGCGAAGGCCTTGCCGACGGTGTCGGCCTTGGCCATGTCGTGCTGCACGAACCGCGCATCGCGGTGAAGATGCTGATCGCCGATGATCCCAACAAGGAGATTGTCCGGCTGGAGACGGCCATCGACGCGCTGCGCGCCGAGATCGACGACATGCTGGAGAGCGAGGATGTCGCGCGCGGCGGCGAGCACCGGGACATCCTCGAAGCCTATCGCATGTTCGCCCATGATCGCGGCTTCGTCCGGCGATTGAAGGAAGCGATCGGCACAGGCCTGACCGCGGAGGCCGCCGTCGAGCGCGTGCAGTCGGACAACCGCGCCCGCATGATGCGCCAGACCGATCCCTATCTGCGGGAGCGGCTGCACGATCTCGACGATCTGGCCAACCGCCTGATGCGCCAGCTGACCGGCGAGAAAAGCCCCGCCGGGCGCGAAGACCTGCCCGACAACGCCATCGTCGTTGCCCGTCACATGGGCCCGGCTTCGCTGCTGGACTATGACCGCTCCAAGCTGCGCGGCCTTGTGCTGGAGGAAGGTGGCGCGACCAGCCATGTCGCGATCGTCGCCCGGTCGCTCGGCATCCCGACCGTCGGCCAGATCGAGAATGCCACCAGCCTCGCCGATCCGGGCGACGCCGTGATCATCGACGGCATGACCGGCGAGGTTCACCTCCGCCCGACCGCCGACGTCGAGAATGCCTATGCGGAGAAGGTGCGCTTCCGTGCCCGCCGGCAGGCCCAATATGCCGCGATCCGCGACAAGGCGGCGGTGACCAGGGACGGTGTGGAGGTCAAGCTCAACCTCAATGCCGGCCTTATGGTCGATCTCCCCTTCATCGAGGAGACCGGCGCCTCCGGCATCGGCCTGTTCCGCACCGAGTTGCAGTTCATGGTGGCCAATTCGCTGCCCCGCACCGCAGAGCAGCTCGATCTCTATCGCAAGGTCCTGGACGCGGCCGGCAGCCGGCCCGTCACCTTCCGCACGCTCGACATCGGCGGCGACAAGGTGCTGCCCTATATGGACGTGATCCAGGAGGAGAACCCGGCGCTCGGCTGGCGGGCGATCCGCCTCGGGCTCGACCGTCCCGGCCTCTTGCGCAGCCAGGTGCGCGCCATGCTGCGCGCCGGCGCCGGCCGCGAGGTCCGCATCATGTTCCCGATGGTGGCGGCCATCGAGGAGTTCGACGAGGCCAAGGCCATCGTCGAGCGCGAGCTGACGCATCTCAGGCGCCACGATTACCGGATGCCCGAGCGGGTCCATATCGGCGCCATGGTGGAGGTGCCCGCGCTGTTGTTCCAGCTCGATGAACTGTTCCCCAAGGTCGACTTCCTGTCGGTCGGCTCCAATGATCTCGTGCAGTTCCTGTTTGCAGTCGACCGCGGCAACAACCGGGTCGCCAACCGGTTCGACGTGCTCTCGCCGCCGATCCTGCGCGCCCTCCGCTCACTCGCGATGAAGGGCCAGGAATACGGCAAGCTGGTTACGCTCTGCGGCGAGCTCGCCTCCCGTCCCCTCGAGGCCATGGCTCTGGCCGGCCTCGGCTATCGTTCGCTGTCGCTGTCGCCAGCGGCCATGGGACCGGTCAAGTCGATGATCCTCGATCTCGATCTCGGCAAGCTGCAGGCCCTGCTCGCCCCGATGATCGACCAGCCAAGGCCCGGTCAGTCGATCCGCACCGTTCTGCGTGAATTCGCCGAAGCCGAAGGCGTTTCTCTCTGATGCTGCCGATCGCCAAGCTGGAAGCGCTCGTGGCGCGTCGCGCCCTCGTCGAGGCCGAACTCGCCGCCGGCGTGGAGGGCGAGCGCTATGTCGCGCTGTCGCGCGAGTTCTCTGAGCTCAGCCCGGTCGTCGAGGCGATCGAGGCCTGGCGTGCCGCCGAGCGCGAGCGGACCGACCTCGAACAGATGATCGCCGACCCCGCGACCGACGCCGACATGCTGGCGCTTGCCCATGGCGAAAAGCCCGCGGTGGAGGCCAGGATCGCAGCGATGGAGTCCGATCTCCGCGTCGCGCTGCTGCCCAAGGATGCCGCCGACGCCAAGAACGTCATTCTGGAAATCCGCGCCGGTACCGGTGGTGACGAGGCCTCGCTGTTCGCGGGCGATCTCTACCGCATGTATGAGCGCTATGCCGCCCTCCAGGGTTGGACGGTCGAGCTGATCTCGGCAAGCGAAGGCACGGTCGGCGGCTTCAAGGAAATCGTCGCCGAGATCCGCGGCACCGGCGCCTATGCGCGGCTGAAATTCGAAAGCGGCGTGCATCGCGTCCAGCGCGTGCCGGCAACCGAATCCGGCGGGCGTATCCATACCTCGGCCGCAACCGTCGCCGTTCTGCCCGAGGCCGAGGAGGTCGATGTCCCGATCCATGACGACGACCTCCGGATCGACGTCATGCGCGCCCAGGGCGCCGGCGGCCAGCACGTCAACAAGACCGAATCTGCGGTCCGCATCACCCATATCCCGACCAACACAGTCGTGCTGGTTCAGGACGAGCGCTCGCAACACAAGAACAAGGCGCGCGCCATGGCGATCCTGCGCTCGCGCATCTTCGACGCCGAGCGCCAGCGCCTCGATGCCGGTCGCGCCGCCGACCGGCGCCTGCAGGTGGGCTCCGGCGACAGGTCCGAGCGCATCCGGACCTACAATTTTCCGCAAGGCCGGGTCACCGACCATCGCATCGAGCTGACGCTCTACAAGTTGCCGGAGATCGTGGCCGGAACTGCGCTCGGCGAGATCATCGACGCCCTCGTTGCCGACCATCAGGCGACCCTGCTGGCACTTGAGAACGCGGCATGATTCCCGAAGGCCTGTCGCCGCGCAGCGCGCGCCGCTGGGTTGCCGATCATCTGGCACGGCTAGGTTCGGACGAAGCCGAGATCGACGCTCGCCTGCTCGTGCGCATGGCTTGCGGCATCGATCCAGCCCTTCCTGGATCAGCCGCCGAGGTCCCGCTCGGTGCGGATGAGGCTGTCCGGCTCGGCGAGCTTGTAACCCGCCGGAGCGCCCATGAGCCGATGGCCCGGATCATCGGCAGTCGTGAATTTCACGGTCTCGATTTCCAGCTCAACGAAGCCTGCCTGGTGCCGCGGCCTGACACCGAAACTTTGATCGAGGTCGCTCTCGACGTGCTGCCCGCCGACCGTCCGGCGCGCATCCTTGACCTCGGCACGGGTCCTGGAACCCTGCTGCTGGCAATCCTGTCCAACCGCTCGAGCGACAACGGCGTCGGCATCGACGCCGCCGAACGGGCCATCGAGGCCGCACGCGCCAATGCCCGTGCGCTTGGCCTCGCCTCGCGCTCGGTCTTTCACGTGGGAGACTGGGCGGCCGGCCTCGCCGGCCCCTTCGACCTGATTGTCTCAAACCCGCCCTACATTCCAAGTCGGGTCTGCGAGACGCTGGCACCCGAGGTCCGCGATCATGACCCCCGCCTCGCCCTGGATGGCGGCGACGATGGGCTGGATGCCTACCGAGTGATTGTTCAGCAGTCCGCCATGCTGCTGGCAGACGGTGGCCATGTGCTGCTCGAACTCGGCATCGGGCAGGCAGGCGATGTCGCGCGGATCGCGCGGACCAGCGGACTGACGGTCCGCGGCCTGAGGTCCGATCTCAATGGCATTCCGCGCGCGTTGACCCTCGGCCGCGGCTGACACCTGGACGCAAGTCAGCCAAACATCAGTCTGGAATCATCCTAAACTACTGATTTAATACACGTTTTCGCGATCTGACCTTGCGCCGGGTCTCATGCGGCGGTAGGTCTGCGGCCAATCATTCGGGGAGTTCCGACATGAACGGCTGGTCCATCGCCCTGCAAAGCGGCTCCATCCTGCTCCGGGAAGGTCTCGAAGCGCTCCTGGTCGTCGCCGCGCTGGCGGCCTTCTTGCGCCGCGCCGGCGAATCCGCGCGTGTGCCCATGCTCTATGTCGGCGTTGCCGCAGCGATCGTCGCAAGCCTGATCGCCGCCTGGGTGTTCGAGACCTGGTTCGGCGGCGCCCATGACGACCGCGTCGAGGGCGTGGTGATGATCGTCGCGGCCGGGCTGATGTTCTATGTCAGCGGATGGCTGCTGCTGCGCCAGGACCCGCGTCGCTGGCAGGCAGACCTCAATGAGGCTGCCGGCCGGGCGATCGCCACAGGCTCAGCCATGTCATTCTCGCTGCTCGCTTTTCTCGCGGTGTTCCGCGAGGGCGCCGAGACGGTGCTGTTTCTTCACGCCCTGGCCAAGACCAATGGTGGCTGGTCGGCCGCCTTGCTGGCTGGTCTCCTCGGCGCCACGGTCCTGTTGATGGTTGTCTTTGTCGTCATCGAATGGGTGGCTGTGCGCTTGCCGCTGAAGCCGGTCTTCCTCGTAACCTCGGCATTCCTGTTCCTGATGGGCCTGAAATTTATCGGCAGCGCCGTACAGGAGTTCCAGGAACAGGCGATCATCGACGTTCACCCGGCCGATGTGCCGCAATGGGCGATCGATGCCGGGATGAATCCGAGCTGGGAGGCCATCGGCATCCAGCTCGTGATCATCGCCCTGGCTCTCGCCGGACTTGCCCTTGCCATGCTGCGGCATCGCCCGGCCGGTGCAGCCGCCACGCCCTGACATTCGTCAGGCGGATGTCAGCTTGCCTGCTTATCGTATGAGCGTCCGCAGCTCCTTCCAGCGAGGGCGTGCGTCGTGGACTCTTCTGAGACTCAGGGCCCTTCCTCTTCGGATGAAGGGCCCTTTTTCGTGCAGGATGCACCTGTCTGACGCGGCCGCCGCGGGTTTGACCAAGGCGCCGGTAAACGCCATATCCCTGACATGAGCGCCCCACGCCATTTCGATACCGACCTCCTGATCCAGCGCCGGCTCCGCGCCGCGCGCGGCGTGCCGGCCGACTTCCTGATGGCACCGGTGGCGGAGGATCTTGCCGACCGCCTCGCCCTGATCCATCGGCAGTTCAAGATCATTGTCGATTGGGCCTCGCCCACCGATGCCGTGCGCACGATGCTGGCGGAGCGGGGCTATACCGGCATCATCGGCACGGAGACCGCTGCGGCGCTTGCCGCGGCCCGGCAACGACCTGTCGTGGTCGCCCCCGCCGAAGCGCTGCCGTTCCGGGCGGGCTCGCTCGATCTTGTTGTCTCCGGTCTCGGCCTGCATGTCGTCGATGATCTGCCAGGCGCGTTCATTCAGATTCGCAGGGCCCTGAAACCTGACGGCTTGTTCCTGGCAGCCATGCTGGGTGGCGACACGCTGACCGAGCTTCGCCAGAGTTTCGCCGAGGCGGAAGCTGAGGTCGAGGGTGGCCTCAGCCCGAGGGTCGCGCCCTTTGCCGATGTCAGGGACGTCGGCCAGCTGCTGCAACGCGCCGGTTTCGCTCTGCCGGTCACCGACACGGACCGGCTGACGGTGCGCTACGCCAATGTCTTCGCCCTGATGCACGATCTGAGGGCCATGGGTGCAACGAACCCCCTGGTGGACCGCCGCCGCACACCGCTGCGACGCGCGACACTCATCCGCATGGCCGAGATCTACCAGCAGCGATTCGCTGATCCGGATGGGCGCATCCGAGCCACGTTCCAGATCATCACCCTGTCGGGCTGGTCACCGCACGAGAGCCAGCAAAAGCCGCTGAAGCCTGGCTCGGCCAAGGCCAGGCTCGCCGACGCATTGAACGCCATCGAGCTGCCCGCAGGCGACAAGGCGGGCTGAGCAAACTCCGTCTCGACACCGGGCCTCGCCACGCCCTAGAGTCTCCGCCCTTCCGGCATTCACCCACAAACTCGGGACGACTTCCATGGACATGACAGGCTCGCAGCGTATCCAGGCCCCGCGCGAGGTCGTCTGGGCCGCGCTGAACGACCCCGAGGTGCTGAAGCAGTGCATTCCCGGCTGCCAGAGCCTGGATCGCACCGGCGATAACGGCTTCACCGCCAAGGCCGTCCTCAAGATCGGCCCGGTCAAGGCGACCTTCACAGGCTCGGTGACACTGTCGGATATCGATCCGCCGAACGGCTATGTCATCACGGGTGAAGGCAATGGCGGCGTCGCCGGCATGGCCAAGGGTGGTGCCACGGTTCGCCTCGAGCCCGAGAGCGACGACGTCACGATCCTGCACTACGACGTGAAGAGCCAGATCTCCGGCAAGATCGCCCAGCTCGGCTCGCGCCTGATCGACGCCACCGCCAAGAAGCTGGCCGGCGAGTTCTTCGAGAGCTTCGGCAAGGTGGTTGCTCCGCCCCCGCCCGGCGAGGAGATGCCGGAGGCCAAGAAGAAGTGGTGGAGCTGGAAGAAGGGCTGAGGGCCTAATCCTCCCGTTTCTCGATAGCCTCCATGTCATCGTCCGACAGGCCGAAATGGTGGCCAATCTCGTGCACCAGCACGTGGGCGATAACATCGCCGAGTGTCTCGTCATGCTCGGCCCAATAGTCGAGGATCGGCCGCCGATAGAGCCAGATCATGTTCGGCATCCCGCCGGAATGATCAACCGACTGGAACGGCAGGCCAACGCCCTGGAAGAGCCCGAGCAGATCGAAATCCGTCTCGGCTTCCATCTCCTTGAGCACCTCTTCGGTCGGGAAGTCATCGACGCGGATGACCAGATCCTTGCACAAGGCGCGGAACGTCTCCGGCAGGCCGGCATAGGCCTCATGCGCGATCGCCTCGAAGGCTTCGAGATCGGGGGCTTTGAGCCCGCTGAAGTCGGCGATGCTGGGATTCATCGGGCAACATAGGTCAGATAGAGAAAGATCAGGCAGCCAATGCCGATGATGACAGCCAGGCCGCGGCCAACCCGCTTGCCCCAGATCTCGGCGGGATCGTCGCCCTCGCCCTTGGCCGTGAGGAAGTCGACGCTGCGGCTGACGGCCGATCCGGCGATTGGCGCGGAATCCCGGTGGGTGCGCGCCAGGATGCGCTCGGCCTCCTCGCGCCTTGCGCGATCATCGGGATGTTCTGGCGGCCGGTTGGTCATGGTCCGATCATAGGCCAATCGCGACGCGCGGGGAAACGCGCGGAAATCTTTTGTTCACCCTGCTCGGCGAAAGGCTGCCAGCATCAGCGTGGTAAAGGCCGCGTTAGCCGGATCGCCGACATAGTCCAAACGTCCATCCGCCGCAGGAAGACGCCATGATCCGCCATCTCCTGACCGCCTCCGCGCTGGTCTGCCTGTCGTTCGCGTGCCCCTCCACCGCCGAAGCCTCCTGGCTCGGCTGGTTCGGCTACGACCGGCCCGTGGTCTACCGTCCGATCACCACCGCGCAGACGGTCTATTTCCAGCCGTCGAGCAGCGTGGTTGCGCCCGCCCACCCACATCACCGGGTGCGCATCTGCCGGCCGCATCGGCACGGCGCCCCCCATCACGCCTGCCGCTGATCCCGCTCAGCCTTCGTCGAGACCGACAAGCGCACGGGCAAAGTCCCGCGCCGCGAACGGCTCGAGATCGTCGACGCCCTCGCCAACCCCAATGAAGTGAACCGGCAGGCCGGACTTGGCGGCGACCGAGACCAGGATACCGCCGCGCGCCGTCCCGTCGAGCTTGGTCATCACCAGTCCGGTGACACCGGCGGTCCTGCCGAACACCTCGACCTGCGAGACCGCGTTCTGGCCGGTAGTTGCGTCCAGCACCAGCAGCACTGCGTGGGGTCCCGCCGGGTCGCCCTTGCGGATGACGCGGATGACCTTTTCCAGCTCGGCCATCAGCTCCGTCTTGTTCTGTAGGCGGCCGGCCGTATCCATGATCAGCACGTCTGTGCCGGCATCCTTCGCAGCCTTCATCGCGTCGAAGGCAAGACCTGCTGCATCCGCACCCTGCTCGCGGGCGATCACCGGCACACCTGTCCGCTCACCCCAGATCTTCAGCTGCTCGATGGCGGCTGCGCGGAACGTATCGCCAGCCGCCAGCATGACCTGACGCCCCTCGGCGCGGAATTTCGCGGCGAGCTTGCCGATGGTCGTGGTCTTGCCGGCGCCATTCACGCCGACAACCAGCACGACGAAGGGCCGCGCCGCGGGATCGATGACCAGCGGCTTCGCCACCGGGGTCAGTGTCTTCTCGATCTCCTCGGCCAGAACGGCACGCACCTCTTCGGGCGCGATGTCCTTGCCAAAACGGCCTTTCGACAATTCGGCCGTGATCCGGGCCGCCGTATCGACACCGAGATCCGCCTGGATGAGCAGATCTTCCAGCTCCTCGAGCGTGTCCGTATCCAGCTTCCGCTTGGTGAAGAGCTCGGTGACGCCGCGCCCGAGATTGGACGAGGTGCGCGACAGCCCATCCTTCAGCCGCTGCCACCATTTCTTCTTCGGCTGGTCCGGCGTGGGAATAGCAGACGGAATCGGCGCAACAGGCGCATCGGCGACCGCAGGCTCGGCTGCGCCATCCTGTCCGCCGAACAGCCTTTTGAAGAATCCGGTCTTCTTCGGCTCGTCGGTCATGGGCAGGTCGTCTCCGCAGGGTTTGACTTTCGCGGCGTTCTTGAGCGTTCCTTGCCCGCGATGCAAGCACCCAGCCCGACCAAACCGGACCATCCGTCCGTTCCCGATCCCCTCGGCCTCATCCCGCGGCTGCTCCACCGTGACGCCAGCGTGCTGATCCTCGACAAGCCCGCCGGCCTGCCGGTCCACAAGGGACCGGGCGGCGGGCCCAATCTCGCCGACAATCTCGGCGCATTGCGCTTCGGCCTGCCGCGCGATCCCGAGCTTGCCCATCGTCTCGACAAGGAAACCGCCGGCTGCCTGGTGCTTGGCCGCCATCACAAGGCACTTGTCAGGCTGGCCGATCTGTTCAAGCGCAATGAGGTGAAGAAGACCTATTGGGCCGTCGTCGAGGGCGGGCCGGCCGAAGACGAGGGCACGATCGACCTCGCCATGAGCCCGCGCGATCCGAAACGCGGCTGGTGGATGAAGATCGATCCGCAGGGTCAGAAGGCCACCACCCTCTTCCGCGTTCTCGGCCGCGGCGAGGGGCGGACCTGGTTGGCGCTGGAACCGGTCACCGGCCGCACCCATCAATTGCGCCTGCATTGCCAGGCCATGGGCTATCCGATCCTCGGCGACCCCATCTATGGCTCGGCACCGCGCCACGGTGGCCCTGGCCTGCACCTGCTCGCCCGATCGATCAGCCTGCCTTTCGCCCCGAACAAGCCCGCCATAGCGGCCGAGGCAACCGTGCCCAGCCACATGGCGGCAGAGCTGGCCAAATGCGGGTTTGCGCCTAGTCCTTAGGGCGAGTCGCCTTTTCGTTCGGCTTTGCTAGGCTTCAAGCCAAAGGGAGCGAAAAACAATGGCCGGCCATTACGACAAGAAGGAAGTTCGCGAGCCTGGCGCCCGCGAGAAGGACCTGTTCAAGCGTCTGCCAGCTGTGCTCGCCGCGGCGATGAAAGCCCCGGGCTTCAAGCGCCACTTCGGCAAGATCGATCCCCGAGCGATCACCTCGCGCGCCGCACTCGCCCAGCTGCCAGTGCAGCGGAAGTCCGACCTGCCGGCACTCCAGAAAGCCAATCTGCCCTTCGGCGGCTTCGTGCCGGGCAAGGCAGGCTCGTTCGGACGGCTGTTCATGTCGCCCGGCCCGATCTTCGAGCCCGAGCCGATCGGCCATGATGTCTGGCGCCTTGCCCGCTCGCTATCGGCTGCCGGGTTCAAGCGCGGAGACATCGTGCTCAACACCTTTTCCTATCACCTCACCCCCGGCGCCTGGTGCTTCGATTCCGGCGCCCGTGCGATGGGCTGCGCCGTGATCCCGGCAGGCCCGGGCAATACCGAGGCGCAGCTCGACCTGATCGAGGCCTACCGCCCGGCCGCCTATACCGGTGTGCCGGACTTCCTCAAGATCCTGCTCGACGCCGCCAAGGAGCGCGGCCGTGACGCCTCGTCCATCACCAAGGCGCTGGTATCGGGCGCGGCCTTCCCGCCCTCGCTGCAGAAGGAATTGGCATCCCGCGGCGTCGACGCCTATCAGGCCTATGCCATCGCCGAATGCGGCGTCATTGCCTACGAGACCGAGGCGCGCCAGGGGCTGGTGCTGAACGAGGACGTGATCCTTGAAATCGTCCGCCCTGGCACAGGCGACCCGGTGGTGGCCGGAGAGGTCGGCGAGATCGTTGTCACCGTTCTTGACACCCACCACCCGCTCATCCGCTTGGCGACCGGCGACCTGACCGCCGAACTGCCGGGCGCTTCGCCCTGCGGCCGCACCAACATGCGCATCAAGGGCTGGATGGGCCGCGCCGACCAGACCGCCAAGGTGAAGGGCATGTTCGTCCGCCCCGAACAGATCGCCGAGGTGCTGAAGCGCCATCCGGAGATCACCCGCGCGCGCCTCGTCGTGGCGCGCGATGGCGAGCAGGACACGATGGTCCTGAAAGCGGAGACGCGCGACAAGAAGCCGGAATTCCTGCTGTCGGTGGGTGCGACGATTCAGAGCGTTCTGAAGCTCAAGGGCGCCGTCGAGCCAGTGAAGCCCGGCAGCCTGCCCAATGACGGCAAGGTGATCGACGATATCCGGCCGGTCGGCTGAGCCGGCCGGAATCGCCGTCGACGAGGCGCTCTAGCGGAACATCACCGCGTAGCGATCGCGATAGGCCACGACCAGCATCAGGCCCAGCACCACCAGGATGCCGGCGATCGGCAGGCCCTGCGGGTTGATGACGGCGTGGAACAGCACGATCGTCGCCATGACCGGCGCGATCAGCGCCAGGCCGAAGGCCGGCACGATGTTGAGGATGAGGCTGAGCGCGCCGGCGAGATTGATGGTCTTCAGGAACGGCCAGAAGAAGCCGGAATTCTGGAGCGCCAGTTCGAATTCGTGGCCCTTCGGAGAGACCGGCGGATTGATCAGGTGCCCGCCCGTGAAGATGAACCAGAATCCATCGACGGCACTGACAAGGAACAGAAGGCCGAGAAGGGTGCGGGGGATGTGGACAAGCAACAGCGTCTTCATGGAAACCTGCGGGGGCATGCAGCGGCCTGGGCCGCGGAGCGCGCCGATCTGAAGCCTCCGCATTTCCACTTCGCGCCGTGACAGCGCCAATCAGATTTCGCGCCGCGTGAACGCCCCCGTCAGATCCAGCCCTGGAGCTCGCGCTCGACGACGGTCTGGATGACATTCATCCCCAGTTCGCTGTCATTGAGGCAGGGGATGTAGGTGAACTTCTCGCCGCCATTACCCTCGAAGATGTGCCGGTTTTCGCCGTCAAGCTCCTCGAGTGTCTCCAGGCAATCCGCCGAGAAGGCCGGGGCGAGGATCGCCATCCGCTTGACGCCCCTTTTCGCCAGGGCCTCCACCGTCTCGTCGGTATAGGGCTTCAGCCATTCGTCAGGCCCAAAGCGCGACTGGAACGTCATCATCAGCCTGTCTGGGGCAAGGCCGAGTTCTTCGCGCAGCAGCCGCGCGGTCTTGGCGCATTGGCAATGATAGGGGTCGCCGGCCATCAGATAGGACTTCGGCATGCCGTGGAACGAGGCGAGGATGACCTCCGGCTCGAAATCAAGCTTGGAGAGGTGATCGCGCACCGACTGGGCGAGCGCCTGAATATAGGCCGGCTCGTCGTGGTAGGACGGCGCCACCCGGATGGTCGGTTGCCAGCGCATCGTCATCAGCGCGCGAAACAGATGGTCGTTCGCCGTCGCCGTGGTCGCCGCTGCATATTGCGGATAGAGCGAGAAAGCGAGAATGCGGTCGCAGCCCTGGGCCATCAGCCGCTCGACCGCCGGCTTGATCGCCGGATTGCCGTAACGCATCGCCCAATCGACGACGATGTCGCTGCTGAGGGCGCCAAGCCGTTCCGCCAGCTTGGTGGCCTGATTGCGGGTGATGGTCTTCAGGAAACTCTCATTGAGCTCCTTGTTCCAGATCGTCTCGTAGTCCTTGCCCTTCTTCTGCGGCCTGGTCTGCAGGATGATCAGGTTAAGGATCGGCCACCAGATGGCCCGCGACGTCTCGATCACGCGACGGTCCGACAGGAATTCCTTCAGGTAGCGGCGCATGGACCAGTAGTCGGTCGCGTCCGGCGTGCCCAGGTTCATGATCAGCACGCCGATCTTGCCCGTCTTCACGGGAACATGGCCGGCAGGGAGTTTCATTTCGCGCATGGACATCTCGATCGAGGAGGCGGCGTTCTGACCGGCTTGATACGCTGGAACGGCCGATTGCGGAAGGCGATACGCTACGCGCGGCGGGCCGGATCGCAGCGCCGCCCGCGTAAGGACGAAACATCCGGCGCGATACCTTGCCACATGCTCGACACGCCGCCGCCCCATGCTGACCAGCCAATTCCGATTGAGCCATGGCGCACCCGCGCCTAGGCTTGCGCCTGGAGAACCGCCATGCCGTCCTTCGCCATCAGCGACATCGCCCTTGTCGCGCTTGCGCTCTTCGCCCTCGTGACTGTGTTCAAGGGCGTCAAGACGGTGCCGCAGGGCTATCAGTGGACGGTTGAGCGCTTCGGTCGCTATGTCCGCACGCTCAAGCCCGGCCTGTCCTTCATCATCCCCTATCTCGATCGCGTCGGGCACAAGGTGAACGTGATGGAGCAGGTTCTGGACGTGCCCAGCCAGGAGGTCATCACCAAGGACAATGCCAAGGTGACGGTCGACGGCATCGCCTTCTACCAGTCCCTTGATCCGGCCAAGACCAGCTACGAGATCACCAATCTCAATCTTGCCCTGCTCAATCTCGCCATGACCAACATCCGCACCGTGATGGGCTCCATGGACCTCGACGCGCTGCTGTCGCATCGCGACGAGATCAATGAGCGCCTGCTGCGGGTCGTCGATCAGGCCGCGTCCCCGTGGGGGGTCAAGGTCAACCGGATCGAGATCAAGGACATCGTGCCTCCAGCCGATCTTGTGGCGGCCATGGGCCGGCAGATGAAGGCCGAGCGCGAGAAGCGCGCCGTGATCCTGGAGGCCGAGGGCCAGCGCCAATCGGAGATCCTGCGGGCGGAAGGGCAGAAGCAATCGCAGATTCTTGAGGCTGAAGGCCGCAAGGAAGCAGCCTTCCGGGATGCCGAGGCCCGCGAGCGCCAGGCGGCAGCCGAAGCCAAGGCGACCGAAGTGCTGTCAGCGGCAATCGCCGGCGGCAATGCCCTGTCGGTCAATTATTTCGTTGCCGAAAAGTACCTGAAGGCCCTCGAAGCGCTGGCACAGTCGCCCAACCAGAAGGTTCTGATGCTGCCCATGGAGACCACCCAGATCCTGGGATCTCTCGCCGGCATCGGGGAGATTGCCAAGGCTGCATTCGGCGCGGATACCACTGTTCTACGCCCGCCGAGCCGAGGCGGCAGCGTGCCATCGGCCGGCAGCTGATCGGGAGGCTGTGATGATTCTCGACGGTATCACCCATATGGGTGCATGGGGCTGGATCGCACTCGCAGCAGTGCTGGTCATCGCTGAAATGCTGGCCGGCGGCTATTTTCTGCTCTGGCTCGGCTCGGCGGCGGTTGCCACGGGGTTGATCTTCCTGGCCTGGCCTGCCGCCGGCTGGCAGGCTCAGATCAGCGTCTTTGCGGTCCTCTCCCTCGCCAGCGTCGCGGCCTGGTTTTCTTTTGCCCGCAACACCAAGCCCACCAGCAGCGACCAGCCTGATCTCAACGAGCGCCTGAGTTCCCTGGTCGGCCGGGAGTTCCTCCTCGAGGAACCGATCCAGGCCGGGCGGGGACGCGTGCGCATCGCGGATTCCGTCTGGTCGGTGGCCGGGCCGGACTGCGCGTCAGGCACCCGCGTCACGGTCAGAGCCGTGGACGGCGCCACCCTTGTGGTGACGCCGGCCTGACGACACTCAGGCCTTCGGCGGCCAGGGCGTCTCGTCAACCGGCGTCAGCGGTCCCTTGCCATCGGCCCACGAGACCAGATTGTCGACGACGAGCTGCGCCATGGCGCGCCGCGTATAGACCGAGGCCGAGCCGACATGGGGAAACAGCACGACGTGGTCCATGGCGATGAGCTCGGCCGGGACCCGCGGCTCGTCCTCGAACACGTCGAGACCGGCGGAGCGGATTGTCTTTGAGGCCAGTGCTTCGATCAGCGCCTGCTCGTCGACGACCGAGCCGCGGCCGACATTGATCAGGATGCCATCGGGACCCAGGGCCTCCAGAACCTCCTTGTTGACGATCTTGTTGGTAGCAGCGCCACCCGGTGCGACGATCAACAGCACATTGACGTCAGCGGCCATGCCCTTGAGCGTCGGATAGTAGCGGTAGGCGACGTCCTTCTGTTCGTTGCGGCCGTGATAGACCACCGGCACACCAAAGGCTTCCAACCGCTTGGCGATTGCCTTGCCGATCCGTCCGAGACCGAGAATGCCGACCTTTCGATCGCGCAGCGTGGCGGTGAGCGGATAGGGCTTCTCGAGCCACTTGCCGGCACGCAGATAACGGTCCGTCTGGGGGAATTCGCGCACCGTGCAGAGCAACAGGCCGAGCGCGGTATCGGCGACCTCCTCGTTGAGGACATCGGGCGTGTTGGTGACCACGATCCCGTGCTGACCGGCCCAGGCCGCATCGACGGCGTCGTAGCCGACACCGAAGCTGCCGACCATCTTGAGGTTGGGGAAGCGGCTCATGAGGGCCGCATCGGTCACGGCATGATTGCCTGTGGCAATGGCAACGATCGACTGGGTCAGCCCGTTCAGCAAGGCCTCCTTGTCGGCGGCCTCCCACAGCTTGTGCACCGTGAAGCGCTTGGCGAGGCCTTCCTGGACCAATGGCATCATCGGACCGGTCATCAGAAGATCGGGCTTGCTCATCACTCTGCTCCCTTGACCGCTTGGCGCCATTTCCAGCCCAGGGTCAGATTTTAAACGATTGAACTTGAGGTGCCGGGCGCGTGATCACACTTGATTTCAAAAATCCGCATGCCACACTGGCGCCTGACAGGCAGGCACCCGCCACGTCCGTTCTCACGGGATCGGATCAGAGAGCTCAGGTCAAGGGCTTCGCGCGGAGGTTGGGGTTGCAATGCCCCGGGAGGAAATGAAATGGCATCCGTCGATATCCGCGACGTCCGCAAGGCGTTCGGCGCTACCCCCATCATTCATGGCGTATCGGTTCCGATTCACGACGGCGAGTTCGTCGTGCTGGTCGGCCCCTCCGGCTGCGGCAAGTCGACACTCCTGCGGATGATCGCGGGCCTCGAGAACATCACCGGCGGCGAGATCGCCATCGGCGACCGCGTGGTCAACAATGTCCCGCCGAAAGAGCGCGACATCGCCATGGTTTTCCAGAATTACGCGCTCTATCCGCACATGACGGTTGCCGACAATATGGGCTTCTCTCTGAAGCTGCGGAACGCTCCGGCAAGCGAGATCGACACCAAGGTGAAGCGCGCGGCCGAGATCTTGAACCTCGGCGCCCTGCTTGATCGCTATCCCCGCCAATTGTCCGGTGGCCAGCGCCAGCGCGTCGCCATGGGCCGCGCGATCGTCCGCGACCCGCAGGTGTTCCTGTTCGATGAGCCCTTGTCGAACCTCGACGCCAAGCTGCGGGTCGCCATGCGCACCGAGATCAAGGAACTGCATCAGCGGCTGAAGACCACCACGGTCTACGTCACCCACGACCAGATCGAGGCCATGACCATGGGCGACAAGATCGTCGTCATGCACGATGGCATCGTCGAGCAGATGGGTGCGCCGCTCGACCTCTATGACAATCCGCGCAACATGTTCGTGGCCGGTTTCATCGGCTCGCCGGCGATGAATTTCCTGAAAGGCCGCATCCAGGGCACCTCGTTCCAGCTCGAAGGCGGCGGGACGCTGCCGATCGGCAAGCTGCCGGCGGGCGTTCAGGACCAGCCGGCCGTCTACGGCATCCGCCCCGAGCACTTCACGCTCGACAATGAGGGCGGCACAGAAGCCGAAATCGTTGTTGTCGAGCCGACTGGCGCTGAAATTCAGGTCGTCGCCCGTATCGGCAACCAGGATATCATCGCGGTGTTCCGCGAACGTCACGACTTCAAGCCGGGCGACAAGGTCAAGCTCGGTACCGACCGGCGCGTGACGCATCTGTTCGACGCAGAGTCTGGCCAGAACCTGGCCCAGCACTGAGGTTTCGACGCCCCAAACAATGACGCGGGATCAACCCGCTTCGTCCAACGATCCGACCAGACCCGCAAAGACGGGTCCCGGAAATTCTCAAGGGAGGAATGAATGACCAATCTGACACGACGCACGCTTGTGCAGGGTGCTGCAGCCGCAGGCGCCCTGACCGGCACCGGCATGACCGACTGGGCCAAGGCCTGGGCTCAGGCCTCACCGTTCAAGCCGGAAGCCAACGCCCAGCTGTCGCTTCTGCGCTGGCGCCGTTTCGTCGAAGCCGAAGACGCCCAGTTCAACAAGATGATCGCTGCCTTCACCCAGGCGACTGGCGTCAAGGTGAACATCACCAGTGAGAGCTTCGACGATCTTCAGCCGAAGGCGTCGGTGGCCGCCAATACCGGCGCTGGTCCGGACATCTTCTGGGGCCTTTATTCGCTGCCCCATCTGTTCCCGCAGAAGTGCGTCGACGTCAGCGATGTCGCCGACTATCTCGGGAAGAAGTATGGCGGCTGGGTTCCGCTCGCCGAAGCCTATGGCAAGCTCGGCACCAAGTGGATCTCGATCCCCGTCGCCGTCAACGGCGGCTACATCAATTACCGCACGTCCTCAATCAAGGCTGCTGGCTTCTCGGAAGTTCCCAAGGATACCGCGGGCTTCCTCGAACTCTGCAAGGCTCTGAAGGCCAAGGGCACGCCCGCCGGCTTCCCGCTCGGCCGCGCCTCGGGCGATGGCAACGCCTATGCCCATTGGCTCCTCTGGTCGCATGGTGCCTACCAGGTCGACGACAAGGAGAAGATCACCATCAACTCCCCGGAGACGGTCGCGGCGCTGCGCTATGCCAAGCAGCTCTACGAAACGTTCATTCCCGGCACCGCTGCCTGGAACGATGCCAGCAACAACCGCGGCTTCCTGTCGGGCGAGCTTCACCTTACCGCCAACGGCATCTCGATCTATGCCGCCGCGAAAATCTCGGCGGATGCCAAGCAGCGTGAAATCGCCGCCGATATGGACCACTCGTTCTGGCCGCAGGGACCGGTTGGCAAGCCGGCCGAGATCCAGCTCGCCTTCCCCATGCTGGCGATGAACTACAGCCGCTATCCCAATGCCTGCAAGGCCCTCATGGCCTTCGTGCTGGAAGCGGAACAGTTCAATCCCTGGCTCGAGGCGGCGGGTGGCTATCTCACCCACATGCTCAACGCCTACGACAACAACCCGGTCTGGACCGCGGATCCGAAGAACGCGGTGTTCCGCGAATCGGCCAAGCGCAGCCTGGTTGCCGGCGCCCGCGGACCACTGAACGAGAAGGCGGCAACTGCGATGGCCGACTTCATCGTCGTCGATCTGTTCGCCAACTTCTGCACGGGCAAGGAAACCGAGGCCGGCGCGATCGCACTCGCCGAGCGGCAGTTGCGGCGCATCTACCGCTAGTGCCGGATCGCGGCCCCAGGGCCGCGTCTCCCCTCGTTCATCTCCGAGAGAGGCGGCTGTGTCGGCCGCCTCTCCCACCTCATGCCGGAGCAAGACATGGCCGATGCCGCAGTCGCCAACCCGAGACCCAGAGCGCCGATGCGCGAGGTCACGGCGTGGGATCAATTGAAGCGGAACCGCAACTGGCTAGGTTTCTGGTTCATGGTCCCGGCCATTGCCTTCCTGGTGCTCTTCCTGGTCTATCCGCTGGCCAAGGGCATCTGGATCAGCTTCACCGATGCCAAGATCGGTCGGGGTGGCACCTTCATCGGGCTTGAGAACTATGAGTGGCTGGTTGGCGATACGGATTTCATCCGGGCGCTGGTCTTCACCATCGTCTTCACCGTGGTCGCTTCGGCCATCAAGTTTGCGATCGGGCTCTATCTGGCCCTGCTGCTCAACAACAATCTGCCCTTCAAGGCGTTGATCCGGTCGATCGTCCTGATCCCGTTCATCGTGCCGACGGTCCTGTCGGCTGTCGCCTTCTGGTGGATCTTCGATACCCAGTTCTCGGTCATCACCTGGGGCCTGGTGAAACTTGGATTCCTGCCCAAGGGCGGCGTCATCAACTGGCTCGGCGACCCGTTCCTGGCGCAGTGTTCAGTGATCTTCGCCAATATCTGGCGCGGCATTCCCTTTGTTGCCATCACCTTGCTGGCGGGCCTGCAGACCGTGTCTCCCTCGCTTTACGAGGCCGCGACGCTCGACGGCGCCACCAAATGGCAGATCTTCCGCCACATCACCTATCCGCTGCTCACCCCGATCATTGCGGTGGTCATGACTTTCTCGGTGCTGTTCACCTTCACCGATTTCCAGCTGATCTGGGCGATGACCCGCGGCGGCCCGGTCAATGCCACCCAGCTGATGGCGACGCTCTCATATCAGCGCGGCATTCTCGGCGGCAATCTCGGCGAGGGCGCCGCCATCGCCACCGCCATGATCCCCTTCCTTCTGGCCACCATCATGCTGTCCTGGTTCGGCTTGCAACGTCGCAAGTGGCAGGCCGGCGAAAACACCGATTGAGCGGGAGGACCTGACATGACAGCCACGACCGCCGACCTGAACGCCGCCAAGCCGCAGTCCGGATCCGACGCATCCGAGGGCATGAGCTATCTGGAGAACCTGCCGCGCAAGGTGGTCACGGTCTATGTGCCGCTGATCATCATCATGATCGTGCTGCTGTTTCCGTTCTACTGGATGGTCATCACGTCGATCAAACCGGATGCCCAGCTGCTTGACCTGCAGAACAGCAACCCGCTCTGGGTGACCGAACCGACGCTCCGCCACGTCCACAAGCTCCTGTTCGATTCCAACTATCCGACCTGGCTCTGGAACACGATGCTGGTGGCGGTCTGCGCCACCTTCCTGTCGATCTTCGCCTCAGTGCTGGCCGCCTATGCGATCGTGCGCATCCGCTACAAGGGCGCGGCCACCGTTGGCGGGCTGATCTTCCTGGCCTATCTCGTGCCGCCCTCGATCCTGTTCATCCCGCTGTCGACCATCATCTACGCCTATGGCCTGTTCGACACGCCCTTCGCGCTGATCCTCACCTATCCGACCATCCTGATCCCGTTCTGCACCTGGCTCTTGATGGGCTATTTCAAGACCATTCCCTATGAGCTGGAGGAATGCGCGCTGGTCGATGGCGCGAGCCGCTGGCAGATCCTGGTCAAGATCATCCTGCCGCTCGCGGTACCCGGCCTGATCTCGGCCTTCATCTTCGCCTTCACGCTCTGCTGGAACGAGTTCGTCTATGCGCTGACCTTCATCTCGTCGAACCACAACAAGACGGTGCCGGTGGCGATCATCTCCGAATTCGTCGACGGCGACGTGTTCCGCTGGGGTTCGCTGATGGCAGGCGCGCTGGTCGGCTCGCTGCCGCTGGTCATCCTTTACGCCTTCTTCGTCGAGCACTATGTCTCGGCCATGACCGGCGCCGTGAAGGAGTAAGCCTCCCGTGTCCACCATCGCATTCGCAGGCCTCGGCGCCATGGGCCGTCCCATGGCGGCCAATCTCATCAAGGCCGGCCATGCGGTCCGGGGGATCGACGTCAATCCGGCGGCCCTCGACTGGCTGAAAAGCCAGGGCGGAACGGCTCCGGGCAATGCCCGCGAGGCTGCTGCAGGCGCTGACGTCCTGGTGCTGATGGTGGTCAATGCCGACCAGGCGGAAGCCGTGCTGTTCGAGGCGGGCGGCCTTGATGCGCTCGCCCCCAATGCCTTGGTCATCCTGTGCGCGACCTGCGCGCCGGCGCGTGCCATCGCCATGGCGGCGAAGGTCGAAGCCACCCAGCGCCGCTTCGTCGATGCACCGGTCTCCGGTGGCGTGGTGGGCGCGGAAGCGGGCTCACTGACCATCATGGCGGGCGCGCCGAAGACGATCTACGACACCGCCGAACCTGTCCTGCAGGCCATGGGCTCGCGACTGTTCCATGTCGGCGAGAAGGCCGGCGATGGCGCCATGGTCAAGACGATCAACCAATTGCTCTGCGGTGTGCACATTGCCGCCGCTGCAGAGGCGCTGGCCCTCGGCGAGCGCGCCGGGCTGGATCCATCCCTCCTGTTGGAAATCTACGGCTCCAGCGCCGCCGGCAGCTGGATGCTGAACAACCGCGGTCCACGCATGCTGATGGACGACCCGCCGGTGACATCGGCGGTCGACATCTTCGTCAAGGATCTCGGCATCGTCCTCGACGCGGGCCATTCGACCCGCGCGCCGCTGTTCCTGGCGGCGGCGGCTCACCAGCTGTTCCTGGCAGCCTCCGGCATGGGCCTCGGCAAGGCCGACGATGCTCTCGTCATCGAAGCCTACCGGGCCATGGGCCCCCGCAAGGACTGACGCCCGGCGGTTCAGCCGGGGTCGCGGCTACTCGGCGTCAGCCTCCTCGTCATCGTCGGCCGAACCGTCCTGCGGACCAAAGGCCATTT
Organism: Phreatobacter aquaticus; assembly: GCF_005160265.1. Taxonomy (NCBI): domain Bacteria; kingdom Pseudomonadati; phylum Pseudomonadota; class Alphaproteobacteria; order Hyphomicrobiales; family Phreatobacteraceae; genus Phreatobacter; species Phreatobacter aquaticus. The sequence goes on from NZ_CP039865.1 coordinate 872,777, forward strand.
CGACCCGGCGCAGAAGCTTGCGCAGCCGCCGGACATCCTTCGGGTCGAAATCGGCAAGCATTTCATCCTCGGCGGCAAACCAGAGGTCGTCGATTGACGACGCCTTCTCCCGCCCGGCCTCCGTCAGCGCCACCATCACCAGCCGACCGTCACCACTGCCGATCGCCAGGCGGCGCTCGACAAGCCCTTGGGCCGCAAGCCGCCCAACAGTCTTCGACGCTGTCGGCGGGCGGACCCGAAGAGCCTGAGCCAGATCGCCCATGGTCATGCTGTCCGAATCGGCGAGGCTCTTCAGCACCTGCTCCTGGCCGGGATAGAGGCCAAGCGTCGCAAGTTTTCGTGCCACCGCAATGCGATGCAGCCGCGCCGCATGCTGCAGGTGAGCGCCAACAGTCTTCCTGTACGGCTCGCGTCCCTGACGCTCGCCATCCCTTACGCGGTTCATACGTCCCCCCTCGGACCGGCCGCCTTCGGCAAAGAGAAACGCATGCCAAAAATCGGAAAGCCACCAACCTGCCGGTCGGTAAACAGCTTCCGATGCGCCCGTGACAATAGGTCAGGAGTGTTGCCCGGCGTCAAAGATTTGCCAAGCGGGTCCTTACATTTTCTACGAATGATTTCCGGGTAACCGGCGTTGAGCGATTCATATCATAGTGAGCCAGATAAATGATCGGCGAGGTTGTCCGAGTAATCACTCTCAATGAGCGCTTGCAAAACTTCCGAGGCGGATCACCAAGCAGGAAAGCCTTGAGCCGCGTGGCTCCGTAGGTGGTCACGACCGCGACCTTCTTGATGTTTGTCAGATTGCCCCTGGTCTTTCCTTCGACCATCTCGAACGACACACCCGGGAGGAAAACCCGATCGAAGTAGCCCTTCAGCATGGCAGGCATGCCGAAATTCCATACCGGAAACACCAGCACCAGCGCGTCGGCGGCACGCAGCCGCTGAACATGCACTGCCACCGGCGCTGTGTTGTCACCGATGCGGTGATAGCCAACGCGCTCGCTGCGCGACATGACGGGATCAAACCCCTCGGCATAGAGATCGCAATCGTCGACCTCGTGGCCGGCATCGGCCAGCGACTGAACGACCTCGCGATGCAGGGCTGCGCCATAGCTGTCCGGGTCAGGGTGGCAATAGAGGACCAGGACCCTCATTGTCCGTCAGGGCCTTTCTCGGACAGGCTCTTGAACAGGAACGTCTTGCCCGACGTGTAGTCATAGGAGGGATCCTCCCACGCGATCATCTTGCCGGGATTGAGCAAACCCTTCGGATCAGCTTCCCGCTTGAAGGCAAGCTGCACCTCATCCGTCTGCTTCATGCCGCCCTCTTCGAGCGTGTAGCGGTGCGGATTGAAGATCGGGGCGCCCATCTCCTCATGAATGCGGATGATCTCCTCCAGCCGCTCCTCCGTGGTGAACCGCACCATGGGCAGGCCGAAACAGGTGACCTTTCCGTCGAACCGCACGAACTCGAGATGGCCGATCACCTCGTCGCCGAACTGCTCGGAGAGCTTGGCGGCAAGCGCCACCTGGTTCGGAAAGGGATAGAGGACCTGGAGGTAGGTGATCGCCGGATCGATGCGCAGTGCCCGCAGCGTCGTATGGTTCCAGGTCAGTTCAAAGCCTGGCGGCAGCTTCCGACCATCCTCCGGCACGACATCATCGGAGCGGAACATCAGCTCCGCCCCGGCCCGGCGGGCGAAGGCAAGCGTCGCATCGACAGCGAAATCGGCGATCATCGCAATCACCACATGCTTGTCGCGGGCGAGATAGTCCTGATGCCTGAGGAAATAGCTGTGCGCGGCCGGCGCCGCGATCACCGACAGATTCTTCTTGGCGATGCCATCCTGCTCGCCGAGATCGTTGGCGAAGGCGGCGGCGGCCTGGAAACCGTCGAAGCCGAAGATGAGATCGACCCAGCCATAAGCCGGCCCCAGCGGCATCTCGACTTCGGTGATCACCCCGTTCGTGCCATAGGCATGGGCCACCTTGTGCAGGTCTTCGCCCGCGAGTTCCAGCACCCGCGGATTGGCCTCCATCGTCACCACCTTCAGGCGGATGATGTTGCCAAAATCGCGCAAGCCGCCCCAGGCGATCGAGCCGATGCCGCCGGAACCACCCGCGACGAACCCGCCAATGGAAGCGGTGGCATAGGTTGAGGGGTGCAAGCGCACTTCCTGGCCTTGCGCACGGGCGAGCTTGTCGATCTCCGCGATGACCGTGCCAGCCTCCGCCACGAAGCGCCCAGGCAGGATCGCGGTCACCTTGTTGAGCCCCGACAGATCGAGAACAACGCCGCCGGACAAGGGCATGGCCTGTCCGTAATTGCCGGTGCCTGTTCCTCTCGGCGTCACGGGAATGCCAAGCTCGAAGGCCGCCTGGAGCGTACGGATGACCTCCGCCTCGCTCGTCGGCGAGACGATGAGATCGCCGACAACATGGTCGAGCTGGCGCTTGAGCGTCGGCGAGTACCAGTAGAAGTCCCGGCTCTTCTGCTGCACCAGGGCCGGGTTGTCCTCGACCTTGATTCCGCCGAGACGTCCCTTCAGGCCAGCAATGTCATAGTCGGTCATCAGCCTCGGCTCCACAGCATGTCGAGTTCGCGATAGTCGGGCAAAGTCGTGTCGATGGCATGGCCGGCGCGCAGGACAGTGCGGTCCGACTGCGGGCGGGACAGGAGTTCGGTCCACGTCCGCCCGCGGAAAAGCACAAGATCGGCAGGCGCCCCCACCGCGATCACGCCGCGTCCCGCAAATCCGCGGGCCTGCGCCGGCGTCCTGGTCACTGCCTGCGGCCAGTCGCCTACGGGATGATCGAAATGCAGGATGCGGGTCGCTTCCCGATAGACCTCAAGCGCGTCCAGGTCGCCATAGGCGTAGAAGGGGTCGCGGGTATTGTCGGACGACACCATCACCGGAATGCCGCGTGCCTGCATCTCATGGAGCAGGGTGACGCCCCGCCGACGCGGCGTGCGGCCGGCCGTTCGGTCCTGCAGATACATGTTGCACATGGGTAGCGAGACGACCGCGAGGCCGGCCCTTGCCACGACGTCGAGCGTCCGCTCCACCTCGTCAGGCTCCTGCATCGACAGCGAGCAGCAATGGCCAACCACGATGCGGCCACGCTGCTTCCAGTCCCAGCCGTTCGCAATGGCTGCCTCGGCAATCAGTCGCAGCGACTGCGCCGCCGGATCCAGCGTCTCGTCGACGTGAAAATCGAGCGGCAACCCATTGTCCAGCGCACAGGCGAAAAGTCCGGCGAGACCCGCGGCCAGATTGGGGCTCATGTAGGTGACTGACCCAAGCCCGCCACCAAAGCGCTTCAGCGTGGCGGCGAGGCCCGCGAGATAGCCGGGCTCGACGGAGAAATCGATGCTCGACAATGCAGAGGCCTGCAGATCGATGCGGCCCGACCATTCCTCCCGCATCTCTGCGAAGACCGGCCAGGAGATCGGGTACTGATCCGGCGTCGAATCGATATGGGTCCGGATGGCAGCCGTGCCATGTGCGAAAGCCGAGCGGAGCGAGAACCGCATCCGCGTGCGCACATCCTCCGACGACCAATGCGCGAGCCGGTCCGCGGTAACCGTTTGGAGCGCCCCCGGAAAGGAACCGTCCGGATTGGCCGCCCGCGGCCAGATATGCCCCTTGTCGAGATGCGTATGCGCCTCGACAAAACACGGGAACACCATCCCGCGATCCAGATCGATGGCCCGTCCAGCGCCCGTTCCCGCCACGCTGATCGCCGCAATGCGACCAGCTTCGATCACGATATCCGCCAAGACCAGACCATCCGCATCAGCGGAAAGGTGAAGGCCTTCGACAAGCGTGGCAGGCAGCGTGACATTGGTCAGGCGGTATGTGCCGCTCGTCGGGACAGAGGCAAAGCCGGTATTCATGCGAGACTCCAGGACGTCGCGTCGCAAGGGATTGAACCGCCCGCAACGGGCTGGCGCGACCGTCGAAATAGATCACGACCCGCCCGGGTCGTGCCACAACGAACGGCCTGCGCCTGGCTCCGTTTCACGCATTTCACGGGTCCAGGAAAAAAGATCGATGGAGGCCATTGCAATCCGACACGTCCTTTGGCATAGAACCGCCCTCTCGAATGCTTCGGCGGCCGAGGGCTCCAGGATGCGGGAGTAGCTCAGGGGTAGAGCACAACCTTGCCAAGGTTGGGGTCGAGGGTTCGAATCCCTTCTCCCGCTCCAATATTTTCAGCCAGCCATTCCGGCTATCCGCTGTTCGAGGCGTGCGATGACCTTCGGTTCCGTGAAATCGCTGATGCGTGTCATCGACACCGATTTCCTCAAGGTCGACGGCGCGTCCGAGACGGCGCGTTTCTTCGTTTCCGCCGATCGCAAGATCGAGATCGCACCGCGCGGCGTCACCGTCACCCGCCGCATCTCCAAGCCGCGCTCGCGCCTGCGCCGCTTCGTCCGGATCTCTTGATCCGGATCGGGTCCGATGGGTGCAAGCGTCATCCGCGCCGCAACCCCGGCCGACATTCCAGCCATCACCGCCATCTACGGCCCCAACGTCCTGAACGGGCGCGCGTCGTTCGAGTACGAGGCTCCCGACGAGCCCGAAATGGCCAAGCGGCAGGCTTCGATCCTCTCTGGCGGCTATCCCTACATCGTCTCCGAGCGTGATGGCGTGATCGAGGGCTATGCCTATGCGAGCGCCTATCGCACCCGTCCGGGCTATCGCTTCGCCTGCGAGAACTCGGTCTACGTCTCGCCGGACGCGCAAGGGCGCGCCGTCGGCAAGGCGCTGCTGAACCGGCTGATCGATCTCACGACTGAAGCCGGATACCGCCAGATGATCGCGGTCATCGGAAATCTCGGCAACCACGGTTCGATCGCGCTGCACCGCGCCTGCGGCTTCACCGTGGTGGGCGTGCTGCCCTCCATCGGCTGGAAACTCGACACCTGGGTCGATTGCGTGCTCATGCAGCGCCCGCTCGGCCAGGGCGATAGGACGAAACCGGTCTGAGCGGGCCTGACGAACCGTTCTATCAATCAGAGGCGAGAACAGCGGCGGCCATGGCCTCGCCGCTATCGAAGGCCGCCTCGACCCTCGGGCCAAGACACCAGTCGCCGCAGGCGCCGATCTGCGCTTCGGAATCCCAGAGGCACGGAACGCCCGCAGCCTGCTCCACCAGCGCATAGCGCCAGCGGTGCGCGGCTGAATAGGTCGGCTCGGCCGGAATGCCCGTCAGCGCGCGGAGATGGGCCAGAAGGGCTGCCGCCGCGTCCGCAGGCGCCATCTCAAGATGGGCCCGCGACCAATCGGGCGAGGCGTGCACGACGAGAGTCTCGGGCGCTGGCGATCGACCTGGCTTGCTGGAATTGCGCGCGATCCAGGAGATCGGTCCATCCGTGAAGCGTCGGTAGGGAGCATCCAGCACAGGCTCGGCAAATGCCAGCATCAGGGCCCAGCAGGGTGCATAGGTCGCCTTGTCCACGCCATGCAGCCGAACGCCGGCAGACGCCAGCAAAGGAACAGCCTGCGGCGACGGGACAGCGAGGATGACGGCGGAGAATGAACCGTTGGCGTCCATGTCGACGGGGCCGTCGGCCGTGCGGACCGACCAGCCGCCCGGCTGACGCTCCAGCCCGGTGACCTGAACGCCGGTCATCAGCGTGCTGTGACCAACCATCGTGCGGGCCGGCGCCGTCATGCCCGGCGTTCCGACAAAGGCACCATCGAACCATTCGCCGGTCTGGCCTGCCCCCTGCCACTCGGCAACAAGTGCGCGGAAGGCATCGCCTCGTGCCGTGAAATACTGGGCACCATGGTCGAATTGCAGCGACTCCAGGCGCCGTGTGGCCATGCGCCCGCCAACGCCCCGGCTCTTGTCAAACAACGTGATGCTGTAGCCCGCGGCGCCCAGCCTGCGGGCCGCAGCCAGCCCCGCCATGCCGGCACCGATGATGGCGATGGATCGTGTCATGGTGTGGTGTTCCGCATCTCATGCCGCGCACATTCGCGGCCTTCAGGGCCATCTGGCGGACCTAGGCGTTCGATATTCACGCGAATGCGGCAAGGCCCAGGATAACGGCAACGGCAGCCGACAAGGCCAGCCGCAATCTGCCGTACCATTCCGGCGCCACGGTCCTGCACGCAAGGCCATAGTCGAGGAGGCCAAGGGCGACGAAGGCGACAGCCATGACCCAGAGATCATGCCGCGGAGACAGAAGCGCCGCCCACCAGCCGACCAGCGCAGGCACGACCGAGATCACGAGATCGCGGACCACCAACTTGCTGTCGGAATAGCCCATGGCGATGCCCCAGCGCACACCACCGAGAAAGGACAGGATGGCGACCGCGTAGATGATCAGGGCGCGGCGCAACTCCGATCCCGCGCCGATGAGCGGCAGCGGAAAACTCAGCATGAGCGCCGAGGCACAGGCCAGGAAGGGCACGAGCCCGGCGACGCCAAGCACCAGGGCGACAGTCGGAATCTTCTCGGGATTGGTCATGATTGGCTCGCGGGATCGGTCAGGCAGGACAGATCATCCGATGGGCAGCAACAATGATCCACTGTCTCCTACGTGCCCGAATGCAGATCGGACCAGATCCGCAGCATGGATCCGATGAGGCCCGGGAGATGTGTCAGGTCCGGATGGCAGCGAGCATCGCACACCACGTCTCGTGAGAGCCGGGAATGGGCCTCAATCGCGCGCGATACCGGGAGTGCCGATGGCCAGCAGCTCGTCCTGCACAGCGCGGGTCAACTCCGCATGGCGCGCGGCTGCATCGCCATCCCTCGCATTGGGAAGGAGCAGTTCAACCCCGAGGCTTGCGAGATTGCCCTCCACAAGAGATAGCACGCGATAGGCACTCGGTTGGCTCTGCCGGGCGGCTTCCATCGTGATGGGGTCGAGGAGCACGGTTGCCACGACCTCATCGGCGGGCAAGCAGACCAACGGCATATCCTCTGCAGCAATCGCGACGCTGGAAGCGGCGAGACAAAGCGCGGCCAGTACGCCACGCAGCACGGGGCGTGTCATGGGACGATCCTGATCAGATGAGGGGTGCAGTCGCGAACGTTTTGAACGTCCGGTCATGAAACGGCGTGCAGGCCGTAAAGTTCCAAATCTGGACTGCCCAATCGTTAACCATGTTCTATCGGCGCCGAGGACAGAGGCCCTCGACCATCAACAAGGTTCAGTGCAAAGCGCGACTGCCCACTGGGGCGAACCCAATCATCCGATACTGACGAGCAGCGTGTTGCGCCAATCGATCAGGCCTCGACCGGCCGCATACGCTTCCAGATGCCGGCCGCGGTGAGGACGGTCCGCCCGCCGCTCTTCAGTTCGCCCCTCACGAAGACCAGCGACTTGGTGACGCGGGTTACCGCCGCCTCGACCTCGATCAGTTCGCCCGCCTGGGCTCCATCGACGAAGTCGCAGTTGAGCGTCACAGTCACGGCCGGTCCGCCGTCGATCGCCTTCTGCACGGTGAGGCCGAGCGTCTGGTCGGCGATGGTCATCAGGACGCCGCCATGGGTGATGCCTCGGCCATTGCGATGCTCGGGGCCAACGCGGAAGGCGAAGCCGCCGCCGTCGAGCCTTCGAAAGAGCGGACCCAGGCTCTGGCCGAAATTGCCGTCGAGCACCGGGCTCGCTTCATAGCCCTCAGGAATTGCGCTGCTCATGCCGAAGCCCTGTCCTGCCTGTCGGTGCCACCTGGAGCACGTCCGTCCGACCCGTTCGATCAGCCGGTTCGTCCTCCGGCAGCGACCACGCTGTCAAGCATGCCGATCAGGCAGCGCGCCCAGTCGCCACACCTCATTGCCGCCTTGCCGCAGCGTCGATTGACAATGAACCGCCCCCGACTAAGCGTTGTTTGAAGCGCTTCGAAGGAATGAGGGCGCAAGGGAGTGCACATATGACCAAGGGACTGCGCAAGGGCCTGACGAGCTACGGCGATGCCGGCTTCTCGCTGTTCCTCCGGAAAGCCTTCATCAAGGCCGCCGGCTATTCCGACGATGCTCTCGACCGTCCGATCGTCGGCATCACCAATACCGGCAGTGACTACAACCCCTGCCATGGCAATGCGCCCCAATTGATTGAAGCAGTGAAGCGCGGCGTCATGCTCGCTGGCGGCATGCCCATGGTTTTCCCGACCATTTCGATTGCCGAGAGCTTCGCCCACCCGACCTCGATGTTCCTGCGCAATCTGATGGCCATGGACACCGAGGAAATGGTCCGCGCCCAGCCAATGGATGCGGTCGTGATCATCGGCGGCTGCGACAAGACCCTGCCGGCACAGATCATGGCGGCGGCGAGCGTCGACCTGCCGACCATCGTGGTTCCAGTCGGCCCCATGGTGGTCGGTCATCACAAGGGCGAGGTGCTGGGCGCCTGCACCGATTGCCGCAGACTCTGGGGCATGCACCGTGCCGGCGAGATCGACGAGGAGGAGATCGAGGTGGTCAATGGCCGTCTCGCACCCTCGGTCGGCACCTGCATGGTGATGGGAACGGCCTCCACCATGGCCTGCATCACCGAGGCGCTCGGCCTGTCCCTGCCGATGTCGGCGTCGATTCCAGCGCCACATGCCGAACGCATCCGCTCGGCCGAAGCGAGCGGCCGGCGCGCCGCCCAGCTCGCTGTCTCTGGTGGACCCAAGCCCAGCGAATTGCTCACCCCGGCGGCCTTCCGTAACGCGGCCGTGGTCATGCAGGCGATCGGTGGCTCGACCAATGGCATTATCCACCTCTCGGCCATCGCCAACCGCACGCCCCACGGCTTCGACCTGAAGATGTTCGACGAGATCGGCCGCGACGTGCCGGTCCTCGTCGACCTCAAGCCGTCGGGCGCCCATTACATGGAGCATTTCCACCATGCCGGCGGCGTGCCGAAGCTCCTGAAGCAGCTGGGCTCCCTCATCGACGGCTCGGCCATGACCGTTGCCGGCCAGACGCTGGCCGAGATCGCAGCAGGCGCGGAGGACGTGCCCGGTCAGGACGTGATCCGGCCGCGCGACAATCCCATCAAGTCGGAAGGCTCGATGGCGGTTCTGTCGGGCAATCTCGCGCCCCGCGGGGCGATCATCAAGCACGCCGCGGCGAGCGCCAAGCTGATGCAGCACACCGGCCGCGCCGTGGTGTTCGAGAGTGTCGAGGACATGACCAACCGGATCGATGATCCCGATCTCGACGTCACCGCCGACGACGTGCTGGTGCTGCGCAATGCCGGGCCCAAGGGCGCGCCGGGCATGCCCGAGGCGGGCTATTTGCCAATCCCGAAGAAGCTCGGCCGCCAGGGCGTCAAGGACATGGTGCGCATATCGGACGCCCGCATGTCCGGCACCGCCTTCGGCACCATCGTTCTGCACATCACACCAGAATCGGCGGCGGGCGGGCCGCTGGCGCTGGTGCGCTCCGGCGACCAGATCACGCTTGACGTCAAGGCGCGCCGTATTGACCTCCTGGTCGACGATGCCGAGCTGGAGACCCGCCGCCAGGCACTGGGAACGGCCTATGAGGTCGAGCGCCCAAGCCGTGGCTATGCCCGCCTATTCCACGATTCCGTGCTGCAGGCCGATGAGGGCTGCGACTTCGATTTCCTGGTCGAGAAGAAGACGTGATGGCGGATTTCGAGACATTCGACCTCGGCCCCCTGGTCCTGCAGCGCGGCCTGACGCTGCCGAAGGCGCATCTGGCCTACAAGACCTACGGCACGCTCAACGCCGACAAGTCGAATGTCATCCTCTATCCGACCTCCTATGGCGCCCACCACTCCGACATCGACTGGCTGATCGGCCGCGACGGCATCCTTGACCCCGACCGCTGGTTCATCGTCATCCCGAACCAGCTCGGCAATGGCCTCTCGACATCGCCGAGCAACCTCGCCGAACCCTACGGCCTCGGCCGGATTCCGGTCTTCACCAACTGGGACAATGTGCAGGCGCAGGAGCGCCTGCTCCGCGAGGTCTTCGGTGTAACCCGTCTCGCCCTTGTCTATGGCTGGTCCATGGGCGGCCAGCAGGCCCTGCATTGGGGCGCGCTCCATCCCGACAAGGTTGCGGCGATCTGTGCCGTCTGCACTTCGGCGCGCACAAGCCCGCACAATCGCGTCTTCCTCGAAGGGATCCGCGCCGTTCTGACCTCTGCGGAAGGATATCGCGACGGCCGGTTCACGCAGCGGCCGGTGGCGGCCCTCAGGGCTTTCGGACGCGTCTATGCCGGCTGGGCCATGAGCCAGGCTTTCTATCGCGAGAAGCTCTGGGCCGGCATTGGCTTTTCGAGCCTTGAGGATTATCTGGTTCGCGGCTGGGAGGGCAATTTCCTGCGCCGCCAGCCCGAAGACCTGATCTCGATGATCGACACCTGGATCCAGTCGGACATTGCCGACAACGCGACCTACCAGAGCGATCTGGCCAAGGCGCTCGGCGCCATCACGGCCCGCTCGATCATCATGCCGTCAACGACCGACCTCTACTTCACGGTGGCCGACAGCGAGATAGAAACCGCGCAGATGCCGAATGCCGAGCTTCGTCCAATCCCCTCGATCTGGGGCCATCGGGCCGGCAATCCGATCCAGTCGGCCGAAGACCAGGCCATGCTGCGTGGGGCTGTCCGGGATCTGCTCGGGCGCTGACCTTACTGCACGACCTTGAGTGGCTTCTCGAGCACGGCCAGCACGCGCGGCAGTTCATGCCCGCGCTTCAGCACCAGGCCGGCAGCATTGACCACCGAATAGGCGCCCTGCTTGTCCTTCAGCTTGGGACAGACCTCGATGCGGTAGAGCGGCATCTCGGAGGCGCGCCGGAACACGGCGAATACGGCCTTGTCCTTCAGGAACTCGATCGCGTAGTCGCGCCATTCGCCGGCGGCCACCATGCGGCCATAGAGCCGGAGAATGACCTCGAGGTCGCGGCGATCGAAGGCGGTCCGCTGGGGGGGAGCACCGGCGTTCAGGGGAACGACGGCGCCCGACGAACTGGGCTCGATATCCGACATTGCACTCCTTCCATCGCTCACGCCGAAGCGTCACGGGCCGGTCATGATCGACCCGCGCGCCGCTCTTGGCAAGATGCGACGGATGGGACTCAGATCGCCTTCGAGGTCCGCTCGAACAGCTCCAGCGTCTTGTAGCGCCCCTTCGGCGCCAGCAATCCCTCTTCCACCAGCTGGTCGTGCACCCGCTTGGCGATGTCATAGGCATAGGAGCCGGTGTAGAAGGCGATGGTGCCGCCGGTGCGGGTCTGGCCAGCCATCAGCTTCGTCATCGCATAGTCGGTCAGGCCGCCATAGGCGTCGTTCGCCTCGGTGCGGAACTCGCCGACATGGAACAGCGTGACAATGTCGAACACCGGCAGAAGCCGCGCGTCGAGCTGGTAGATGTCGCCGAAATAGGCCTTGTAGCCCCAGCCGAGCTCCGGGTTCTCGGTGATCATCGTCTCATAGGTACGGATCTCGCCGGGCGATGCCGTGATGCCGAGAATGGCATTCTTCCGGTCCTTCTCGACATTGTGCAGGCCAAGCAGATGGTGCCCGCCGGTGCCGAAATGGAAGATCGCCTTGCCCGAGACCGCGTTGTCATCGAGCCAGTCGCAGAAATGGACATCGCAAGGGCATTCCTTGACGCGCAGATCCCAAAAATGATCCCAGATATGCAATGACATGGACGTTCTGCTCCGCTTCTGGCCGACCCCGGCCGCTTTCTATTGAGTTTCCGATACCCGGCGCAGGGCGACGGACGAGAGGCTCGCGCCGTTGGCTCCCCTGGCCAGAACGAGCTTGCGATCATGCAGTGTTTCGAGCGACGGGCGCAGGCCGACGCTGATCAGCGTTGCACCATGGAGCGCGGCGATCAGTCTCTCCAGCATCTCCACCTCGGCCGCCTCGTCGAGTGCCGTTGTCGCGCTGTCGAGAATGACGAGGTCAGGCTGCTGGACCAGAAGGCGGGCAAGGGCGAGGCGCTGGCGTTCGCCGTTCGACAGCAATTGGTCCCAGTGATCGACATCGCCGAGCCTGTCAGCCAGATAGCCAAGGCCCGCCTTGACCAGCGCCTCGGTCAGGATCGGATCATCGACGGCAGCGGACTGGGCCGGGTACAACAGCGCCGCCCTCAGGGAGCCGGCGGGCAGATAGGCCCTTTCCGGGACGAAGGCGATCGACGCGCCTTCGGGCAAGGCGATGATGCCTGTTCCCCAGGGCCACAAGCCGGCCAACGCCCGCACCAGCGTCGACTTGCCCGTCCCGCTCTCGCCCGAGATCATGACCTTCTCGCCGGGCTCGATCCGCGCATCCGCGCGATCGATCAGCACCCGTCCGGATCGATCGGCGATCGTCAGTTCGTCGAAGCGAACCGCACCGGAACTCGAAGGCGCCAGAATGATGCCGCCCGCGTGTCGGGCCTCCAGGTCGCTATCGACATTGTCGATCGCCCGGGTCAATTCGGTCACGCGCAGGATCGAGGCATAGCACTGGGCTATGGCGCGGTAATTGTCGACCAGCCAGGCAATCGCCAGCTGAACCTGAATGAAGGCACCCGCAAGCTGCGTGACCTGGCCAAGCGTGAAATCGCCGGCAAGGTATTTCGGCGCGGCGAGCAGCAGCGGCAGCACCGGCACGAACACCGAACTGCCGTTCATCAGCCAGGTGATCTGGCCATTGCGGCGCACGACCCTCAGCGCGCGCGCCACGAGCTCGGCATAGGTGACGCTGAGTGCACGCCGCTCGTCGTCCTCGCCGCGGATCAGCGCCACGCTCTCGCTATTTTCGCGCAGGCGCGTCAGCTCGAAGCGGAGCTTCGCCTCCGCCTCGTTGCGCCGCGCCATCTCGTTGGGCAGCAGCCGGCCGATCCACAGCATGAGCAGCGACGCACTGACCCCGTAGACGATTGCGGCCAGTACCATGTAGCCGGGGAGGGTGAGGGTTGTCTCGCCCACATGAACCGTTAGCGCTCCGCCGACGAACCACAGGACGCCGACAAAGGTCAGCGCGGAGACGAGCGACAGGACGAGCCCGATGGCGAAGTCGACGATCGGCTCGGTCGCCATGCGCGTGTCGTCGGCAATGCGATATTCGGGATTGGCCGGCTCCGTATGATCAAGCCGCATCCGATAGTAACGCTGCTGGCCAATCCAGCGATCGAGCAACCGGCCGATCAGCCATTCGCGCCAGCGGACCTGCAGCGTCTCTCGGGCAAGCACGATGCACACGCCGACCGCTGCGGCGCAGACGACAAGACCACCAAAGTGAAGAACCTCCCACGACGCGGTCGTTGCATCGGAGGCCTCAAGCGCATCGAAGAACCGGCGGTTCCAGGCATTGACGAGGAAATTGACGGCAACGCTGATAATCAGCAAGCACACCAACGCTGCAGTCAGGAACCAAGCGCGCCTTGCCGTAGCGCCATGCCACCAGCCGCGGGCGAGCCTGAAGAAATCGAGGACAACCTTCCTGTCCAAACCGGAAACTGCCGGGCCCGGGTCGAAGGTGGAAGGAACCATTGAACGCAAAATCCACAGGCCAGCAAAGCGCAACTGGGCCCACGATGAGACATCTGCGCAGTTTACGCAATTCTCCTGAGGCTTTTCGTCGCGGAGCGACTTTTCAGCCCACCCCCAGGACCCGCAGCCAGATCACCGAGCCCAACACCGAGAGCAGTGTCGAAATGGCAACGCTGGTCGACGCAATCCCCACGCCTTCACCATAGCGGGCAGCAAATAGATAGGCGTTGATCCCGGCCGGCATGGCGGCAAACAGCACCACGGTGCCGGTCCAGGCCGGCGGCAGCGCGAAGATGGGGCCGGCGATCACATAGGCGATGGCCGGGTGGACGAACAGCCGAAGAACGCTGACCATCAGGGCGACCGGAACGTCGGCCTTTACGCCATAGGCCTTCAAGGATAGCCCGAGCGTCACCAGCGACAACGGGACCGTGGTCGCGGCCAGCATATCAACCGCTGTGCCGATGGGACCGCTGGGGCGATAGCCGACGAGTTGAGCGAGAACGCCTGCGGCGATGCCGAGCAGAAGCGGATGCGAGGCCAGTCCAAAGGCCAGCTTCCGCGCTATGCCGCTGCCGCTTGAGGAGCGGCTGCCTTCCAGCATCAGGGTCGCAGCTGTCATGGTAATGGGCAGATTGATCGCCAGCAGCATGGCGATCGGGAAGGCCGCGTCGTCTCCATAGGCCTTGAGGATGATCGGGATGCCGATCATCACCGTATTGGCCTGTCCGGCCGAGAGCCCGGCAATCACCGTCTCGCCGCGGCTCCGCCCAAACAGAAAGGCCGCGCCCGCCATCGCGGCGATCCAGACCACCACCATCCCGGCATAATAGGCAATCCAATAGCCCCATGAGATCGCCGTCGGGAAGGTCGCCGCGGTCACCAGCTTGAACAGCAGCGCTGGCGCGCCAATGACGAACAGGTAGCCTGTCAGTCCCTCATTCGCGCGATCGTTCAACAGGCCCGTCAGCGCCGCCAGATAGCCGAGCGCGATCAGGCCGAAGACCGGCAGGACGAGGAGCGTGAGATCAAGCATGGCGATGGAAAGCCTGCGGGGAATGAATCGGCATAAACGATTTATTGTCTAATGCGCGTTAGCAATTTGGAATGCCAACGCCATCCTTGTCCGTGCTGATCGCCGATGACCATCCCTTCTCCCGGGAAGTGGTCGCGCGAATCGCAACTGCTCTCGGACATCGGGTCACTGCGGTCGACGGCGGCCATGCCGCGCTCGAAGCTGCTGCGTTGACCGATTTCGACGTGGCGGTGATCGACCGGCGGATGCCCGACATGGACGGCGCCGCGGTCGCGCTGGCGCTGAAGAACAATTCGCGCCATCCCCGGCTGGTCGCCCTCTCCGGCGACGATCCCAACGACATGCTGCCGGGCCTGTTCGATATCGTGCTGCAGAAGCCGGTCGAAGCAGCCGTGCTGGCACGCGCCCTGATCGGCTGATCTGTCTCACCCATACGACCTTGTGTGGCAGTGCAGCAACGCAGGCCTGACATTCCGTTGATCGTTCTTTAACCACGCCCGATATTTCATCATTGTGGTGGAACGCTTCGAGTTCCCCCGGTGATTCAGCCCATGTCATCGCGCCCGCTTCTTCGACGAGATCCACGCATCAGCGGCCCGGCCCGCTGCGTGAAGGGTGCGCCCGATACCGTTCTCATCGTGTTGCACCAGGAGCAGTCGACCCCCGGCAGGGTCGGCCGCCTGCTGCAGGAGCGCGGCTACAGGCTCGACATCCGTCGCCCGCGCTTCGACGATCCGCTGCCCGAGACCACCCACGACCTCGCCGGCGCCGTGATCTTCGGCGGGCCGATGAGTGCCAACGATCCCGATGACTTCGTCAAGCGCGAGACCGACTGGATTGGCCTCGCACTCAAGGACGAACTGCCCTTCCTCGGCATTTGCCTTGGCGCCCAGATGCTGGCCCGCCATCTCGGCGCGAAGGTCTCCCATCACCCGGATGGCCATGTCGAGATCGGCTATTACCCGCTCAACGCCACCGAGCAGGCGCGCGTCGAGATGCCGTGGCCGGATCACGTCTACCAATGGCACCGCGAAGGCTTCGAGAAGCCTACAGGCGCCGAACTGCTGGCGAGCGGTGAGTGTTTCGAGACACAGGCCATCCGCGTCGGCAAGGCAGCCTACGGCATCCAGTTTCACCCGGAGGTCACACACATGATGATGTGCCGCTGGACCACCCGCGCCCACGAGCGGCTGACCTTGCCGAACGCCCGTTCGCGGCAGGAGCATTTCGATGGTCGCTACATGCACGATGCCGCCGTCAGGACCTGGCTCGACGCCTTCCTCGACCACTGGACCACATTGAAGGTCGCGTGAACTCTGCTGGCCGCGCTGTCACCGTGGTGACATCGGCGAAAGCCAGCGTCAGACTTGCAGGAGACCCGCCGATTCGGGTCTCACCATACTGAAGGAGGTCGCCATGCCCCGCCTCTTCACCGGTATCGAAGTCCCCGAATCCATGGCGGACGACCTCAGCCGATTGCAGGGGGGCCTGAGTTCAGCCCGCTGGATTGACCCGGAGGACTTCCACATCAGCCTGCGCTTCATCGGCGATGTCGATGTGCGCACCGCCAATGATGTCGCCGACATGCTCTATGCGGTGAAGAAGCGGCCGCTCGAGGTCACGCTGTCCGGTCTGGGCTCGTTCGGCGGCGACAAGCCGCGTTCCCTGTTCATCGAAGTGAAGCAGAGCCAGCCTCTGATGGAGTTGCAGGCCGAACAGGAACGCATCATGCGGCGTGTCGGGCTGCCGCCCGAAACCCGCAAGTTCAAGCCGCATGTGACGCTGGCCAGGCTCGGCCGCGATGCCTCCGCCCGCGATGTTGCCGACTGGATCGCGCTGCGCGGGCTGTTTCTCAGCCGCACCTTCTTCGTGCCGCGCTTCGTTCTGTTCTCGGCCAAGGAAGTGGTCGGCGGCGGGCCCTATCTGGTCGAAGAGGCCTACACGCTCGCCGCCTGATCAGGCGGCGGCGCGTCGCAGCGTTGGATAGACGGGGATGGCGGGCACGGGGCCCATCACTGGATCCGAGCGGTTCCCGACACCGAGGCGTGCGGACGCGGCAGTGGCAGTGGGGCCGCGGTTGGGCCGGAGGCTGGAGCAGCCGGCGCCTCTGAAGCCGGTGCCTCGGCCGGCGCTTGGCCGGTCAGCCGCGAGAACCAGTTGCCGGGCTGGGCCGCCGGAAGCGGCTGAGGCGGTGGCTCTGCGGGCGCGAAGGCCGCCACCGGAGCGCCGGTCTGGGTGCGCTGGACAACCGAGGTCTGGGCCGGCGGAGCTGCGCCGGCAACCGGCAGGGTCACCGGACGGCTGGATGCTGAGGCGAGCATCGGCGCGGCCGGCTGCGGCGCGGCGGCAGGCTGAGCGGCCGGGGTTGCTGCAACAGGCGCGGCCTCGGCGGCCGGAGCCGAACGGGCGGACACCAGCGTCGTCGGCGCGCTTTCGCTGGCGGCAAGCGCGAAGGCCGGCTCGCTGGATCCGACGCGAATGCGCCGGTCGGCAAAGCGGGCGGCAAAGCGCTGATGGGTGCCACCATCGATGCCGGAGCGCGCGGGAGCCGCCTCGATCTGCGGCGACAAGGCCGCGACCTGGGCCATGTCGCGGGCATTCTTCTGGGCAACGGCCTGGCGGATGGCTGCCGGAACGACATAGGCAGGGCAAGCGGCGGCGGCCTGGAAGGCCGGGCGCGGCGTCATGTCATCGCTCACCGCCGTGAAGCGGGTGCGGGTTGAGCGCGGCTGAGCCGGCGCTGCACGGTTGACCGGCGCAACCGTGGTGACCGGCTGGTTCAGCGACACCGGAACCGGCGTCGCGGCAGTCGTCGTGGCCGCGCTCGACCGACGGACAGCGCCATTGGCGCGGGTCCCGGCCCACGGATCGCCGCCGATCATCTCGCGAACCGAGCCGCCGCCGGCCTGGGCAAGCGTCGAATTAGGTGCAACGGCGTTAAAGACATACTGCCGGTTGCAGACGTCCACCTGAGGTTCCTGACGGGTCACCTCGAAGTGGTCGTAGCCTTCCTTGAGGTTCCGCCAGAACGCCATGTTCGGGTTGGCGCGGTGGCGCGCCAGATTGCGCGGCGTCATGCGGAACGGATAGGCCTGCACCTGGAAGGCTTCCTGTCCGGCCATCATCGCCTCGCGGGCCAGCGCATAGACCTCGGCGATCGCCTCGTCGGTCATCGCGTAGCAGCCGCGCGACGAGCAGTCGCCATGCACCATCAGATGCGAGCCGGACCGGCCATAGGAGCGGTCGAACGCGTTCGGAAAGCCCATGTTGAACGCCAGATAATAATTCGACTGCGGATTCATCTGGCTCATGGTGATCGTGTAGAAGCCCTCGGGCGACTGACGGTCGCCTTCGCGGACTTTCGGGCCGAGATCACCGGAATAATTGCAGATCGGATATGTCTTGAAGAGCACGTAGCGGCCGCTCGCGTCCTTCTTCCAGACCTCGAGCTCGGCTTCCTGCTTGAAGATGCGCATCAGCACCGGCGAGGTGCGATTGAGCCCACGGCCCGACAGCTCCGACGCGACGGCCTCCGACAGGGGCATCGATCCACGGCTCGGATTGTTGCGCGACAGGGTGCTCTCCTGGCAGCCCGCCAGGGCGAGCGCCAGCACCATTGCGGAAGCGGCAAGCTTCCAACCCGTGAAATTCGCGCCTTTGGCGGCTCTAGCCGACTGCGGCAATGCTCTGCTCCCGGTCCTGGGCGAGAGGCCCTTTGACGGTGTCAGTCTGTCGCCCCTGACCCTTAACGGATCCTTGACGCAGAGCGATAGCGTCAACCGAAGGTTACCGCAAGTCGCGGCAAATACGATGCAGGGTTAACGAAATCCACATGAAACGGCACATCGTGGCGAAGGTGGGGCAGAGCGCCCCACCAGCGTCACAGAGCCCGGCCGATGGCCAGGAATTTCTCGCGGCGCAGACGGCGGATTTCCTCGGGCGACAGGCCCGCAAACCCTTTGAGACCCTGTTCCAGCGCATCGCCGACCCGCGTCATCGCCGCCTCTCGGCCGCGATGGGCACCGCCGATGGGTTCCTGCACGATCTGGTCGATCACGCCGAAGCGCAGCAGATCCTGCGCGGTGATCTTCATATTGGTGGCGGCGTCCTGCGCCTTGGCGGTATCGCGCCAGAGGATCGACGCAGCACCTTCCGGCGAGATCACGCTGTAGATCGCGTGTTCCAGCATCAGCACCCGGTTGGCTGTGGCAATCGCGATCGCGCCGCCCGAACCGCCCTCGCCGATGATCACCGACATGTTCGCGACACCAAGCCCGAGGCTGCGGTCGGTCGAGCGGGCAATCGCCTCGGCCTGGCCGCGCTCCTCGGCGCCGATGCCCGGATAGGCGCCGGCGGTGTCGACCAGCGAGATAACGGGAATGCCGAAACGCTCGGCCGTCTCCATCAGGCGCACCGCCTTGCGATAGCCTTCGGGGCGCGCCATGCCGAAATTGTGCCGGATGCGCGTTTCGGTCGTGTCGCCGCGCTCATGACCCATGATGCAGACGCTTTCGCCGCGGAAACGCCCGAAGCCGCCGACGATCGCCTCGTCCTCGCCGAACACCCGGTCGCCGGCGAGCGGCGTGAAATCCTCGATGAGGGCTTCGATGTAATCCAGCGTGTGGGGGCGGGACGGATGGCGCGCAACCAGCGTCTTCTGCCAGGGCGTCAGCGTCGTGTAGAGGTCCTTGAGGGCCTGGTCGGCCTTCTGCTCGAGGCGCAAGACCTCGTCCGTGATCGAGACGCCGCCGTCGCGGGCGGCAACCTCCCGCAATTCCTCGACCTTCGCTTCGAGTTCGGCGATCGGTTTTTCGAAATCGAGATAGCTGCGCATCGGCACGTTGGCGAACCTGGGCCAGGAAGGTGGCCCGAGGGCCGCAGGAGGCGAGGAAATGCCCCTTGAAGGGGGCGAAAGTCAAGCCGGAGAAGCTAGTCGTCCTCGGCCAGCGGGTGCAGGTCGCGCACCAGACCGGCCAGTCGTTCGTCCAGCACATGGGTATAGATCTGCGTCGTCGCAATGTCGGCATGGCCAAGCAATTGCTGCACCGAGCGCAGATCGGCCCCGTTCTGCAGGAGATGGCTGGCGAAGGCGTGCCGCATCACATGCGGCGAGACCTGGGCTGCTGGCAGCCCGGCTGCGGCGGCGACTGCCTTCAACTCGCGCGCCACATGCTGACGGGTCACATGGCCGGTTTCGCCCGA
The DNA here is from genome assembly GCF_005160265.1 of Phreatobacter aquaticus. NCBI lineage: Bacteria > Pseudomonadati > Pseudomonadota > Alphaproteobacteria > Hyphomicrobiales > Phreatobacteraceae > Phreatobacter > Phreatobacter aquaticus. The sequence continues at coordinate 892,489 of NZ_CP039865.1, forward strand.
CGACGGAAACAGCCATTTCGAGGCGGCAAGGCCCGCTTCCTCCCGCAGCGCCAGGTAGCGCGCGGTCGCGGCCTTGGAGGCCTCGTTCAGCGGCACGATCCGTTCCTTGTTGCCCTTGCCGCGCACCACGAGGAACCGCTGATCCCGCCTGGCGGCAGCGATCGGCAGGGCGATCAGCTCGGAAATGCGCATGCCCGTCGCATAGAGAAGCTCGATCAGGCAGGCGAGACGCGCGGTGCGGGTCCGCTCGAGAAGCGGACGCGCGGGATCGTCGATCCCTTCCTTGGACACGGCCAGCAGCCGGTCCACCGCCTCCAGACCCAGCACCTTGGGTAGCGGTCGGCCACGCTTCGGCCCCTCCAGCACCGCTGCCGGATCGGCACCGATGATGCCCTCCCCGTAGAGAAACCGGTGCAGCTGCCGCACAGCCGACAGCCTGCGGGCGACCGAGGCAGTCTTCAGGCCGCGTCCGGCGCAATCGGCGAGATAGGCGCGGATCGTCTCGGTGGTGGCCGCTTTCGGACCGACACCTTCTCCGGCCAGAAACTCCGCATAATCATCGAGATCGCGCCGATAGGCGGCGAGCGTATTGGCGGCGGCGCCGCGCTCTGCGGCCATCATGTCGAGGAACAGATCGATCTCGCCGGGGGCCCGCGCCATGCGCCTAGCGCCGGGGCTGCAGGCGATTCGCTGGGATCGACACCGACATCTCGCGCGGGTCGGGCTCCACGAAATAGGCGAGCCCCACCATGGCCGTGAAGCCGAGGCCGCCGAGGACGGCCGCAATCACCACGAAGCGCATCAGGGTCGGCATGCGGGGAAAACCCCTCGGTCTGGGATCGGGCGGTGAGACTGATCATGAAAGGCCCTGCGCCGCAAGCATTGGCGCCGCAAGCATCGGCTGAGAAAGGCGTGCATGGCGGGCTCTGCCGCCTTCCGATCACAGGGCGAAGCCTCTAGGCTTGCCGCCGCCCGCCCAAGGAACCCCCGATGCCGCTGACGATTGCCACCTGGAACATCAATTCGGTCCGCCTGCGCATCGAATCGGTCGCGCGCTTCGTCGAAGCCTACCGCCCCGACATCCTGTGCCTGCAGGAAACCAAATGCATGGATGGCCAGTTCCCGCTGGCGGATCTCCGCAAGATGGGCTTCGACCACATCGCGATCCACGGGCAGAAGGGTTATCACGGCGTGGCTATCGCCTCCCGCTACGCGTTCCGGGATCCCGAGCGGAAGCCCTTCTTCGGCAAGGAAGATGCCCGTCACATCTCGGTCGTGCTCGCCGATGGCCCGGCCACCGGCACCCGCATCCACAACTTCTACATCCCCGCCGGCGGCGACGAGCCCGACCCGGCCATCAACCCGAAATTCGCCCACAAGCTGGGCTTTCTCGACGAGATGGAGGCCTGGGACGGCCTGAAGGTTGGCGACGCCGGCAATCGCTCGATCCTCGTCGGCGACCTCAACATTGCCCCCTACGAGCATGACGTCTGGAGCTCCAAGCAGCTCAAGGGCGTCGTTTCCCACACGCCGCTCGAGCGCCGCCGCCTGATCGAGGTGGCCAAGGCCGGCCAGTGGGTCGACATGATGCGCGAACTGACGCCTGAACCCGAGAAGCTCTACACGTGGTGGAGCTACCGCTCGCCCGACTGGGCTGCCGCCAACAAAGGCCGCCGGCTTGACCATGTCTGGGTCAGCCCGACGCTCGGACCGGCCATGCGCGGCTTCGAGATCGTCAAGGACGCCCGCTCCTGGGAGCGCCCGTCCGACCACGCGCCGGTCATCGCCACCCTCGATCTCTGATCCCGAAAGCCTGCCGCAAGCCGGACGGAGACCCTCCGCAGCAGGAGCAAATAGGCTCCACGGAAGGAGGTCTCGCTCCTGCTGATTGCGCGTTCCAACCGCGCTTGGAAAATTATTGAACCAACCGGTTGAACATCTGCGGAAGCTCTGCTACGTTCAACCTTATGGTTCAACATCACACCCATTCACTCGACACCGTCTTCCACGCGCTGGCCGATCCCACCCGCCGCGCCATGCTGCGCCGCCTCGCCGATGGCGAGAGCGGCATCGGCGATCTCGCCGCCCCCTTCGACATGTCCTTTGCCGGCGCCTCCAAGCATGTCCGCATCCTGGAGCGGGCCGGTCTGGTCCGCCGCGAGGTGCGCGGGCGCACCCACGTCTGCACGCTTGAGGCTGCACCTCTCGCCGAAGCAGACCAATGGTTGAATTTCTACCAGCGGTTCTGGACCGAACGGCTCGATGCCCTGGAAGCGATCCTCAAGGCTGAGGATGCCGCCAAGGCCAAGGGAGAGCCCAAGGCCTGATCCTCCCGTTGCCCACCCTCGCCTCCACCCTCACCCGAAGCCGATAAGGAAACGTGCCATGCGTACCTCGACCAGTGCCTTCGCCGAGATGATCGACCGTTCCTCCGTGCGCTACGTCCGGCTTCTGCCGGGTCCGATCGAGCGGATCTGGAGCTACCTCACCGAATCCGACAAGCGCGCCAAATGGCTCGCCGCTGGGCCGATGGAACTGAGCGCGGGCGGTGCCATGACCTTCGTATTCCGCAACGACGACCTGTCCGTGCCACCGGAACAGGCCCCGGCCGAAGTCCGCAGCCCGGACGGACCTCCGCGCCTCTCGGGACAGGTGCTCCGCTGCGAGCCGCCACGACTGCTGGTCCTGCAATGGGGTCAGGGCCCGGATGCATCGGAAGTGACCTTCGAACTGGAGCCGGTCGACGATCAGGTCCGCCTCGTCCTCACCCATCGGCGCATGCAGGAGGCGCTGCGCCTCAGCTTCGTCAGCGGCTGGCACGTCCATCTCGACACGCTTGTCTCCGTGATCGAGGGCGCCCCACCGGCCGGCTTCTGGTCGCGCTGGCAGGCCTTGCGCGACCATTACGCCCCGCGCATCGGCACCTGATCCTCTCGTCATCTCCCTGCGTAACCCAGACGCGCCCGCAGATCCCCTCTGCGAGGCGCGTCTGCCTTTTCTATTGCATTGCATCATCCGAACGCCGTATGGCGCTGGCCGGGCCGTTTCGTTGACACCCAAAGTGGCCGCTTCTACGGTGCGCGCCCGGCCGGATCAGGCCATGAAACCGATCATCCGAGCGGATTTTGCCCGCTTCGGGGAGGGACCCGATGAAGATCCTTGTGCCCGTCAAGCGGGTTGTCGACTACAATGTGAAGATCCGCGTGAAGCCTGACGGCTCCGGGGTCGAACTCGCCAACGTCAAGATGTCGATGAATCCCTTCGACGAGATCGCCGTCGAAGAGGCGCTGCGGCTGAAGGAAAAGGGCGCGGCCACCGAGGTCGTCGTCGTCTCCATTGGCCCGCAGGGCGCTGCAGAGACGATCCGCACCGGCCTCGCCATGGGCGCCGATCGCGGCATCCACGTGAAGACCGATGCAACCGTCGAGCCGCTGGCCGTCGCCAAGATCCTGAAGGGGATCGTCGGTGAGGAGGCCCCGGGCCTCGTCATTCTCGGCAAGCAGGCGATCGACGACGACGCCAACCAGACCGGCCAGATGCTGGCGGCCCTGCTCGGCTGGGCCCAGGGCACCTTTGCCTCGAAGATCGAGATCTCCGGCGACACGATCGCGGTCACCCGCGAAGTCGATGGCGGCCTCCAGACCGTCAGCCTCAAGTCGCCGGCCATCGTCACCACCGACCTTCGCCTGAACGAGCCGCGCTATGCCTCGCTGCCGAACATCATGAAGGCGAAGAAGAAGCCGATCGACGAGAAGACGCCCGAGACCTATGGCGTCGACATCGCGCCGCGCCTCAAGGTTCTGAAGACCACCGAGCCCGGCGGCCGCAAGGCCGGCGTCAAGGTCGGTTCGGTCGCCGAACTCGTGTCGAAGCTCAAGAACGAAGCTGGAGTGCTCTGATGTCGACGCTTCTTCTCGCTGAACACGACAACACCTCGATCAAGGACGCGACCGCCAAGGCGCTGACCGCAGCCGTCGCTCTCGGCGCCCCGGTCACCGTGCTGGTCGTCGGCTCGGGCTGCGCCGCGGCCGGTGACGCCGCCGCCAAGCTCGCCGGCGTCGCCAAGGTGCTGGTGGTCGACAATGCGGCCTATGCCAACATGCTGGCAGAGCCCACAGCAGCGCTGATCGTCTCGCTCGCCGGCTCCTACGACAACATCGTCTCGGCCTCGACCGCCAACGGCAAGAACATCCTGCCGCGGGTCGCCGCCCTGCTCGACGTGATGCAAATCTCCGACATCGTGAAGGTCATCGCTCCCGACACGTTCGAGCGGCCGATCTATGCCGGCAACGCGCTGCAGACCGTCCAGTCGACCGATGCGAAGAAGATCATCACGGTGCGCACCGCCTCGTTCCAGGCAGCAGCCAGCGGCGGTTCCGCTCCGGTCGAGACGGCCGGCGCGGCCTCCGATCCGGCGCTCTCCACCTTCGTCAGTGAAGAGTTGTCGAAGTCGGATCGTCCGGAACTCGGCGCTGCCAAGATCATCATCTCCGGTGGCCGGGCTCTCGGCTCCAAGGAGAACTTCGCCAAGGTCATCGAGCCCGTCGCCGACAAGCTCGGCGCGGCCATGGGCGCCTCGCGCGCAGCCGTCGATGCCGGCTACGCTCCCAACGACTGGCAGGTTGGCCAGACCGGCAAGGTGGTGGCCCCCGACCTCTACATCGCCGTCGGCATTTCCGGCGCGATCCAGCATCTCGCCGGCATGAAGGATTCCAAGGTGATCGTCGCGATCAACAAGGACGAGGAGGCCCCGATCTTCCAGGTGGCCGATTACGGCCTGGTCGGCGACCTCTTCACCATCCTGCCGGAGCTGGAAAAGGAACTGGCCGGCAAGTGATGCTGGCCAAGTGATATCGGCGCGGGCGGCATGATGTCGCTCGCGCCTTGTCTCTTCAGCGATACCGATGGCGCGGCGCGCCGGACCATCGTAGATATGTCGCCCTGACACGAACGATCCTCCGCCGCCCGCAAGCCAGCGGGCGGACCGGTCACCAGGTGGAACCATGGATATCAACAAGATCGGCGTGATCGGCGCCGGACAGATGGGCAACGGTATCGCGCATGTCGCAGCCCTCGCGGGCGTCGATGTGATGCTGCACGATCTGTCGGAAGATCGCATCAAGTCGGGCCTTGCCACCATCAACGGCAATCTCAGCCGCCAGGCTTCCAAGGGCCTGATCACGGAGGAGCAGCGCCAGACCGCGCTGATGCGCATCAACGCCGCGCCGAAGCTGAGCGATTTCGGCGATTGCGATATGGTGATCGAGGCCGCGACCGAGAACGAACAGGTCAAGATCAAGATCTTCCAGGCCGTCTGTCCGATGCTGAAGCCCGACGCGATTCTGGCGTCGAACACATCGTCGATCTCCATCACCAGGCTTGCCTCGACCACCGACCGTCCCGAGCGGTTCATCGGCATCCACTTCATGAACCCGGTGCCGATCATGCAGCTCGTCGAGCTGATCCGCGGCATCGCAACCGGCGATGAGACCTTCGAGGCCTCGCGCGCGCTGGTCGCCCGTCTCGGCAAGACCATCGCGGTCGCCGAGGATTTCCCGGCCTTCATCGTCAACCGCATCCTGCTGCCGATGATCAACGAGGCGATCTACACCCTCTATGAGGGCGTCGGCTCGGTCGAAGCCATCGACACCGCCATGAAGCTCGGCGCCAACCACCCGATGGGCCCGCTGCAGCTCGCCGATTTCATCGGTCTCGACACCTGCCTGTCGGTGATGCAGGTGCTCCATGACGGCCTGGCGGACTCCAAGTATCGGCCCTGCCCGCTTCTGGTGAAATATGTCGAGGCCGGCTGGCTTGGTCGCAAGTCGCAGCGCGGCTTCTACGACTACCGCGGCGAGAGGCCGATCCCGACACGTTAAGACAATTCGAGGCTTTCGCCGAAAGCTTTGTTAAAACCGGTTTGCTAGCGTCCTTTGCGACAACGCGAAGGATCGCCCCATGTCGACAGACAGCATCATCGGTGCAATGACCGGAATGGCGCAGGACCGGACCCAGATGGGGATCCAGACGGCGCTCATCCGGAACCAGAACCAGGCGGACCAGCAGGTCCTGCAGATTCTCGACGAGGCCGTGCAGGCCGCACCCGCGCCGGGCACCGGCCTCGTAGTCGACAAGCGGGCGTAAGGCGCCTCAGGGCGGCAGGCAGCTCGTCGACCCTCATCACCATCTTTTCAAGTGTCATGGCCGGGCTTGTCCCGGCCATCGGCGTCTTTGACGTCCCGTCTACGACAAGGGGTCGTGGATGCCCGCCACAAGGGCGGGCATGACGTGGGATGACGTCCTGACGCTTGGGCGGTCGCGATGCTAGGTCAGGTCGTGCGTGGGGGCCGATAGCGCGTTGTGGCCGCCAGCGCAGACCCTTCACCTCTCCCCCACAGGGAGAGGTCGACCGAGGCGAAGCCGAGGGCGGGAGAGGGGGAGCGCCCTCGCCGCATAGAGTTCGACCCATCAACGACCCGCAACTCGCCCCCTCACCCGGACGCTGCGCGCCCCAACGACGTCACCCCCGGCGAGCCCGCAGGGCGAGGGAAGGGGGTCCAGGAGTCGCAGGCGGGATCAAAGGGAAGGCTGATGGAGGGAACACAGCCCGTGGCTCCTGGATCCCCTTCCCCTCGGCTTTGCCTCGGCCGGGGATGACGCCTGGAGCCAAGGGCTGGCTTCGCGCGACAGGACACCACTTTGGAGCGCGCCTGCACCTACCCCCGGACCAGATCCCCCAGCAGGCTCGCCGCCACAGTCGCCTTCGACACGGTGAGCCCGGAACTGGCGATCTCCGAAACGGCCGTCCGGATACGCTCCGCCCGCCCACCATGGACGGCCATCCAGGCCTGCACCGCCTCCTCGCCGCCCTGTCCGCCCGCCACCATGTCGGCTGCCAGCCGCCGCTCGGCATCGGCGATCGAATCCAGCGCGCGATCGAGCGCCAGCCGGTCGAAATAGTCGGTGACGACGATCCCACGGGCGGCAGTCTTCACCTGATCGAGCCTGAAGGTCGCGGCAGCGGCGAATGCGGTCGCAGCCACCACCGAAACCGGCCGTCCGGTCTGATCGGAAACCGCCACGATATCCGGTGACGCCGCCAGCCAGCCAAGGCTCGCCATCACGCCGGCCAGCGGGTCCGGCAGGCCGGCGGTCCTGAGCTCGGCGGTACGGGCCGCGCGCGCGGCCGCCGCATCCGGCGGCAAGGCCGTGTCGAGACTTGCCGCCACCGCCTCGATGCCCGCCCGGTGATGGGCAACCACATCGGCGAGGCCGCCGGTCAGGTCGACATTGCGCACGAACCACACCACACGGTCGATCAGCAGATCCTGGATCGCCGCGTAGAGATCGAGCTGCAACGGACCGGAAATCCGGTTGTCGAGCCCGTCCAGCTCGGTGTTGAGCGCGGTCATGCCATAGGCATCGCGCACCGCGGCGAAGGCAGAGGCGATGGTCGAGACGTCGGCACCGGTCTGGTCGGCCAGCCGCACCAGGAAGGCCGGCCCACCCCGGTTGATCATCGAATTGGAGAGGCCCGTCGCGATGATCTCGCGGCGCAGCCGGTGGGTCTCGATGGCATCGGGGAAGCGCTCCTGCAGCGCGCGCGGGAAATAGCGCACAAGCTCGCGCGCCAGATAGGGATCGTCCGGCACGCTGGAGGCCAGCAGGTGGTCGTAGAGGTCGATCTTGGCATAGGCGAGCAGCACGGCCAGTTCCGGCCGGGTCAGCGGATCGCCGCGCCGTCGCCGCTCGGCGAGCTCCGCATCGTCGGGCAGATATTCCACCGCGCGATCGAGTTTGCCGTCCGCTTCCAGCACCCGCATCAGCCGCTGCTGGAAGCCGAGATCCTCCAGCCCACGCCGCTGCGCGAGCGACAGGGATAGGGTCTGGAGATAGTTGTTGCGCAGCACGAGGCGGCCGACCTCGTCGGTCATCTCGACCAGCAGCCCGTTGCGGGCATCGCCCGACAGCCGGCCGTCGCGCTCCGGCGTCGTCAGCGCGATCTTGATGTTCACCTCGACGTCGGACGTGTTGACGCCCGCCGAATTGTCGATCGCATCGGTGTTGATGCGCACGCCGCGCCGGCCCGCCTCGATGCGGCCCTTCTGCGTCGCGCCGAGATTGGCGCCCTCGCCAACCACCTTGGCGCGGATGTCGCCGCCGGTGATGCGGATGGCATCGTTGGCACGGTCGCCGACCTGGTCATCGGTCTCGGCGGAGCCCCGGACATAGGTCCCGATGCCGCCGAACCAGAGGAGATCGACCTCCATCTTCAGGATGGCGCTCATCACCTCCTGCGGCGGCGCCTCGGCCTTGGCGATGCCGAGCATGGCCTGCACCGGCGCCGACAGCGGGATCGACTTGGCGGCCCGCGAGAACACGCCGCCACCGGCCGAGATCAGGCTCTTGTCGAAATCGCCCCAGGAGGAACGCGGCAGATCGAACAGGCGCCGACGCTCGGCAAAGGTCCTGTCCGGGTTCGGATCGGGGTCCAGGAAGATGTCGCGATGGTCGAAGGCCGCGACCAGGCGGATCGTCTGTTCCAGCAGCATGCCATTGCCGAACACGTCGCCCGACATGTCGCCGACACCGGCCACCGAGAACGGCGTCGTGCCAATATCCACGCCCATCTCGCGGAAATGCCGCTTCACGGCCTCCCAGGCGCCGCGCGCTGTGATGCCCATCTTCTTGTGGTCATAGCCCTGGCTGCCGCCCGAGGCGAAGGCGTCGCCCAGCCAATGACCCTTCTCGATGGAGAGCGCATTGGCGGTATCCGAGAAGGTCGCAGTGCCCTTGTCGGCCGCCACCACCAGATAGGGATCGTCGCCGTCATGGCGCACCGTCTCCGGCGGCGGCACGATGGCTGCGCCCTCGATATTGTCGGTGATCTGCAGGAGCGATCGCACGAAGATGCGATAGGCCTCGGTGCCCTCGGCGAGCCAGGCGTCGCGCTGGCCGGGCGGCGGCAGCTTCTTCGGCACGAAGCCGCCCTTGGCGCCGACCGGCACGATGACGGCGTTCTTCACCTGCTGCGCCTTCACGAGGCCCAGCACCTCGGTGCGGAAATCCTGCGGCCGGTCCGACCAGCGAAGCCCGCCACGCGCCACCTTGCCGAAGCGCATGTGCACGCCCTCGACGCGCGGCGAATAGACGAAGATCTCGTAGAGGGGCTTCGGCGCCGGCAGGCCGTCGATCTTCTTCGATTCGAACTTGATGGCAATGGTCGGACGAACCTGTCCGTCCTCGCCGGTCTGGTAGAAATTGGTCCTGAGCGCCGCCTGCACCAGATTGATGAAGGCCCGGAGGATGCGGTCCTCGTCGAGCGAGGTCACCTGCGCCAGCGCCTCCTCGAGGCGCGCGACGATGTCGCCCTGCTTGGCCAGGCGATCCTCGACCGACAGCGGCAGGCGCGGGTCGAAGCGCAGGTGGAACATCAGCACCACGCCCTTGGTGATGCTCGGATGCTTGCGCAGCGTCTCCCACAGATAGTCCTGGCTGAACGGCACACGGATCTGCCGGAGCATGCGGGCGAGCGTGCGCACCACCGCCACGTCGCGCCAGGCAAGGCCGGCCTCCAGCGTCAGCGCGTTGAACCCGTCGCTCTCGGCCTCGCCCGTCATCACGGCCAGCAGGGCTGCTTCCAGCTTGCCGTCGAGCGCCTCGAGGTCGATCGGCTGTCCGCCCGGCCGCCGCAGCGACATGTCGTGCAGCCAGACAACGGCATCGTCGCTTGAACCTGCCGGCATCACCTCGTAGGTGCGCTCGTCGACCACAGCGAAGCCCATGGCCTCCAGGATCGGCACCCGCTCCGACAAGGGTATCGGCCGGCCGCGGGCAAACACACGCAGGCTCGCTTCGGTCTTGTCGGCCGGGTCGGCCCGATGAAAGTCAATCGCCAGCGGCCGCTGGCCGGACAGACCCTCCAGGATGCGGATATCGCCAATCGCGTCCTCCGGCGTCACCGCCTCGCGATAGGCCGCCGAGAAGGCGTCGCGATAGCGGCTGACCAGCTGGTTCGACCGGCCGGGGTCGTGGATCAGGGCCAGGGCATCGGCGAGGCCGTCGCCCCAGGTTCGGACGATGCGAGATACGGCGGCCTCGAGAGTCGCCCGCTCGACCTGCGGCGTCTCGCCCTCGCTGCGCCCGATGATGAAATGGATGCGGACCAGCGGCCCCTCCGAGAAGGAGGGATAAAAGGCCGAGACGCGGCCATGATAGACCTTGGCCAGATATTGCCCGATCGCCACGCGCGCCGCCGTGTCGAACCGGTCGCGTGACACGAAGACCAGCACCGAGACGAAACGGTCGAAGCGGTCGAGCCTCGACAGCACGCGCACCCGCGGCCGGTCGTCGAGCTGCATGATCGCGGTGGCGTTGCGGAACAACGTGTCGTCGTCGATCTGGAACAGCTCGTCGCGCGGATAGCTCTCCAGCACATTGACCAGCGCCTTGCCGGAATGACCGTCCGGGTCGAAGCCGGCGCGGGTGAGCACACGGTCCACCTTGCGGCGCAGATAGGGAATGGTGCGGGTCGAGCGGGTATAGGCGGTGGAGGTGAACAGCCCGACCATGCGGACCTCGCCGATCAACTGGCCCGCCCGGTCGAACTGCTTGACGCCGATATAGTCCATGTAGATGCGCCGGTGGACGCGAGAACGGACATTGGCCTTGGTGATGATCAGCGACACCGGCTGCATCAGGAATTCGCGCATTTCCGGCGTCATGGTCACCAGGTCGGGACCGCGGCGGAGAATGCGGACATTCTCGTCGCGCAGGATGCCGAGACCGGAGGTGAATTGCGGCTCCATCTGCCCTTCGGCAAGGCCGCCGACATAGGAATAGTCGCGGACGCCCAGGAAGGTGAAGTTGTTGGAGGCCAGCCATTCCAGGAACTGGATGCCCTCCGCCATCTCGGTCACCGGCAGGACCGGGTTCGATTTCAGGTCCTCGATCAGGCCGCGCACCCGATCGATCATCGGCCGCCAGTCGGCAACGCAGATCCTGACATCGGCAAGCGTGCCCTCGAGCTCGGCGACCAGCGCCGCGCGGCGCGGTTCGTCGGTGAGGCGGTCGATATGGATATGGATGATGCTCTCGCGATGGGCGGAGCCGTCGGCCTGGTCGAGGCCACGATAGGCGCCAAGTGCGCCGGACGGCTCGCGTTCGATCGTCACGATCGGATGGGCGACAAGGCGCGCATTGATCGCCTGCTCGGCCAGCACGCCCATGACCGAATCGACCAGGAACGGCATGTTGTCGTTGACCAGCTCGATCACGGTGATCGCGCCAAGCGGTGACCCCGGTGTCGGCGCCACGGGATCGTCCAGGCGGATGGCGGTAGTGCCGGCGGGATGGTGGCCGAGAGCGGCAAAGCTTGCAGCCGCAAGGCTTGCCAGGTCGCGCGCCTCATAGGGGGCGATGTCCTCAGGCGCGACACGGCCGAACAGATCGGCGGCATAGGTCTCTGGAACAGAACCTTCCGTGCCGCGCAGAATGATTTCGGCCTGGGCGATCAGAGCGGCGATTCCGCCAATATTCTCGGCCGCACTCGTCATCGTCGTCCCCCCGCAGCACTGCCGGCCGCATTCGAAGCGGAGCCAGCATGACCACGCGCCCCTTCCCCCGTAAAGACAATTCCGCCTGCTTCGTGGTTCCGCTAGGCTCCCGAACGAAGCTCCGGAAGGGGCATGAGGGCCGTGACATCAAACTGTCCACGGACCCGGCAAGGGAGACCGACAATGACTGCAAAAACCGCCAAGACGGCCGCGACCACTGCCGCCAAGCCGGAGGCGCCGATTGCGCTCAACCTGCCGGCCGCCCCGCTCGATGCCGAGATCGAGGCCTATTTCCAGAAGTGCCGCGACAAGATCGGCTATGTGCCGAATGTCCTGCTCGCCTACACCCACGATCTCGCCAAGCTCAAGGCGTTCGCGGCCATGTACAACGACCTGATGCTGGCCCCCTCGGGCCTCAGCAAGCTGGAGCGCGAGATGATCGCGGTCGCCGTCTCGTCGGTGAACCGCTGCTATTATTGCCTCACCGCCCATGGCGCGGCGGTGCGCCAGCTGTCCGGCGATCCGGTCCTCGGCGAACAGATGGTCATGAACTACCGCGCAGCCAGGCTCGACCGCCGCCAGCGCGCCATGCTGGATTTCGCGGTCAAGCTCACCGAGGCACCCTGGACCGTCGACGACCCCGACCGTGAGCTGCTGCGCCACGCCGGCTTCAATGATCGCGACATCTGGGATATCGGGGCGACCGCCGCCTTCTTCAACATGTCGAACCGCATGGCGACCGCCACCGACATGCGGCCGAATGCCGAATATCATCCCAGCTACCGCTGAGCCGGGTCATTGCCTCTGGCACCCGGCCGGCAAGCGCCTACATTGGGCACAAGGCCGTCCGGACGGCCATGGAGTGTCGAGTATGGCCACCAACACGATCTATGGCGGCCCGGCTGATCTGCCGGGCACCATTCCCGTCTTCCCGCTGGCCGGTGCGCTCCTGCTGCCGCGCGGACAATTGCCGCTGAACATCTTCGAGCCGCGCTATCTCGCGATGATCGATGATGCCTTCAAGTCGGGACACCGCATCATCGGCATGGTCCAGCCGGCCATCGGCGATGAAGAGGCACGCGAGCCGAAGCTGGCCGCCGTCGGCTGCGCCGGCCGGATCACGCAGTTCTCCGAGACCGGCGATGGACGCTACATGCTCAACCTGACCGGCATTTCCCGGTTCCGGATCGGCGAGGAACTGTCGACCACCACACCATACCGCCAGTGCAGCGTCGATTTCGGAGCCTTTGCCGGCGACTTCCTGGCCGAGCAGGGCGAGAGCGAGGTGGATCGCGACGGACTCCTGAAGACGCTCGGCCAGTTCCTGGAGGCCAACAGCCTGGAGGCCGACTGGGACGGCATCAGCAAGGCGCCGACGGAGGCTCTCGTCAATGCGCTGTGCATGATGTCGCCCTGGGGATTGCGCGAGAAGCAGGCCCTGCTGGAGGCGCCCGACCTGAAGACCCGCGCGGCCCTGCTGGTGGCGGTGACCGAGATGGCGCTCGCCAAGGATGGTCCGTCGGAGGACAAGCCCGCGCTCAACTGAGCCGGCCCCTCGGAACACCGGCTCTTGGAGAGCCGGGTCCTGCGGTGTAGGACAGGCGTGATTGAGGACAACGGCCATGACCAGCGACACAACGCCCGATAATGCCACCAGCGTGCCGCAGACCCGGCCCGGCACGGTCGACCCGCGCCTGCTCGAGGTTCTCGTCTGTCCGGTCACCAAGGGCACGCTCGACTATGACGCGGCCGCCAACGAGCTGGTGTCGCGCGGCGCAAGGCTCGCCTATCCGATCCGCGACGGCATCCCGATCATGCTGCCGGAAGAAGCCCGCAAGCTGGCGGATTGAGGCGGACGGGCCCACTCACCCGGCGGCGATCGCCGATATGGGCTGCGATCAAGCAGTGATCCCGGCCTCCAGGTATTCAGGACGTCACCCCCGGCGAGGCCAATAGCGAGATGCGAACGCATCTCGCGTTCGCTCGATGCTAAGGGCCGAGGGAAGGGGGTCCAGGAGTCGCCTGCTCGGACCTCACCACAGGTGAAGAGCTGAACCTCGCCACTGGCGGATAGTTGGGACCTCGTGGCCCCTGGATCCCCTTCCCTCGACGCTCACGCGTCTCGCCGGGGATGACGTCGCGAGCGGCGATCGGCTCCGAGCTGGTCGCCTCAATCTGCGGCTCAGCCCGACGCCCAACAAAAAAGCCCGGCGCAAGGCCGGGCTTTTTGATGCGGTGAAAGTGTCGAAGCGATCAGGCCGCCTCGACCTCGCTCTCGTCGGCGTCTTCAGCTTCCTCGGCCTCTTCCGCCTTGGCAACGCCGCGGCGCGGACCCTTGGCAAGCTGGGCTTCGATCATCTTGATGGCATCGGCTTCGACGACGCGTTCGACGGCGGCGAGCTCGCGCGCCATCCGGTCAAGAGCCTGCTCGTAGAGCTGGCGCTCGGAATAGGACTGCTCGGGCTGGGTGTCGGACCGGAACAGGTCGCGCACCACCTCGGAAATCGAGATGAGGTCGCCGGAATTGATCTTCGCTTCGTATTCCTGGGCACGGCGGGACCACATGGTCCGCTTGATGCGGGCACGGCCCTTGAGCACGTCGAGCGCCTTGGTCATCACCTCGGGCTCGGCCAGCTTGCGCATGCCAACCTGGGCGATCTTGGCGGTGGGAACCCGCAGCGTCATCTTGTCCTTCTCGAAGGTGATGACGAACAATTCCAGCTTGAAGCCGGCAATGTCCTGCTCCTCGATCGAGACGATCTGACCCACCCCGTGGGACGGATAGACGATGTACTCGCTCGTCTTGAAGCCCTGACGGGTCTGCGTGCTCTTCTTAGCGGTCATACTGCGCCTTACTCCTTGCTGGCCGGAAACGGCCGCCGGTGATGCCGGGCCTCGGCCCTGCGGGGCTCTGGCTGCCGACCCACGGTGCCCTTGGGCGCCGTGGTGGTTTGCGCGGGACAACGGCGGGTGCAATCCGGACCAGGATCGTGCCGATATCCCTGACGTCAGTCGATGAGGGAAAGACCTTCGGCGGCGCGGAAGGCTCGGCCCATGCAAGCCCTCCATCGCATCTCATCGGATTGTTCCGAAAAAAGACGCTCCTCAGGAGGGAGCGCGCTGGCAGGACCGTCTGTTTGATCGACTATGACCGGACTATACCACAAATTTCGCAGAAATCAAAGGCTTGAGCGCAAAGCCTCGCGCAAGGTGGCCGGCCGCGGGCCACAGAGCGGCCGTAGCGTTAACGGCCTCGGGTCAGTCGCCCTGCCCCGGCTCGGTCGACAGAAGCGCCAGCTTGCCAGGCTTGCCGTCCCAGTCCTTGCCGTCCGACGGACCCTCGCGCTTCTGCGTGATGTTCGGCCATTTGGAGGCATATTCGGTATTCAGCTGCAGCCAGCTTTCCAGCCCCGGCTCGGTATCCGGCTTGATCGCCTCGGCCGGGCATTCGGGCTCGCAGACGCCGCAATCGATGCACTCGTCGGGATGAATGACCAGAAAGTTCTCACCCTCGTAGAAGCAGTCCACCGGACAGACCTCGACGCAATCCATATATTTGCACTTGATGCAATTTTCGGTGACCACATAGGTCATGAACAGGCTCCGCAGGCACGAGGCGCGACCTCAGCGCTTACCATTTCGGCACTGCGGCATGCAAGCGACCCGCGCGGCAGCGCGTCGCAGGTCTTGCGCATGACCGCACCCGCCCGATCTAGAGGGTGACGCATACCGGAGCTGTCGATGAACTACGCCAAGACCGCCATCCTGCTGGCCGCCATGACCGCGCTCTTCATGGGCGTCGGATTGCTGGTCGGCGGCTCGACCGGCATGGTGATCGCGTTCGTGGTCGCCTGCGCGATGAATCTCTGGAGCTATTGGGGCTCCGACCGGGCCGTGCTCTCGATGTACGGCGCGGAGGAGGTCAATCCGGCCAGCGCCCCCGATCTCTACGCCATGGTGGCGCGTCTCGCCGAGCGGGCCGGCCTGCCGATGCCGCGGGTCTTTCTCATCCACGAGGACCAGCCGAACGCCTTCGCCACCGGCCGCAATCCCGAGAACGCGGCGGTCGCGGTCAATACCGGCCTGCTCGCCATGCTGTCGCGCGAGGAGGTGGAGGGCGTGGTCGCCCACGAGCTCGCCCATATCAAGAACCGCGACACGCTGACCATGACGATCACCGCGACGCTGGCCGGCGCGGTCTCGATGCTCGCCAATTTCGCGGCCTTCTCCGGCAATCGCGACAACCGTTCCGGCTTCGGCATCATCGGCACCATCGCCATGCTGGTACTGGCCCCGCTCGCCGCCTCGATCGTCCAGATGGCCGTGTCACGCTCGCGCGAATATGAGGCCGATCGCCTCGGCGCCGAGATTTCCGGCAATCCGCTGGGGCTCGCCTCCGCGCTCGCCCGCATTGCGGGAGCCCATGACCAGACCGTCAACCAGACCGCCGAGCACAATCCGCAGACGGCGCACATGTTCATCATCAACCCGCTGAGCGGCGAGCGGATGGACAGCCTGTTCTCCACCCATCCGGACACCGGCAACCGCATCGCGGCACTCCAGCAGCTGGCGGCGGCATGGGGTGCCAGCGGCGAGATCGCAGCCCCGGTCCAGTCCGCGCCCTGGGGCGGACAGCGCCGCCGCGGCCCCTGGGGCTGACAGGAAGGCCGGCCTCACGGCGCCGCGCATTCCCGCGCCCGTGATCGCCAACACATCAGCCATGCAGAACCTCGCAGCTGATCGCGGCCTTGCCGCGCGGGTCCGCCCCGCCTAAACGGACCCATGGTCAAGCGTTTTCACGATCACAAGCCCAAACCGAAACCGCCGCCGCCGGCAGGCCTGCCCGCGCGCCGCCGCGCCTGCGAGCTGATCGAGGCCGTGACGCTGCGCCGCCGCCCCCTGGACGAGGCGCTGGACGAACCGACCGACCTTGACCAGGCCGACCGGGCGCTGGCCCGCAAGATCGCGGCGACCGCGCTCCGTCGCCTCGGCACCATCGAGAAGGTTCTGGCGGAACGGCTGGCCAAGGGCCTGCCGGATGGCCTCCCCCGGTTGAAGACCGCCATGGTCGTCGGCGTCTGCCAGATCCTGTTCCTCGACGTGCCCGATTATGCCGCCGTCGATCTCGCTGTCCGCATGGTTGAAGCCGACAAGAAGGCCAAGGGCTTTGCCGGCCTGACCAATGCGGTGCTCCGCGGCATCGGCCGCGACAAGGCCGAGATTCTCGAAGGCCTCGACCCTCTCGATGATCTGCCACCCTGGATGCGCGAACGCTGGATCGCCGCCTATGGCATCGACACGACCCGCGCCATCGCCGCGATCCAGGCGGTCGAGCCGCCGCTCGATCTCACCGTCAAGGCGGATGCAGCGGGTTGGGCGGACAAGCTTGGCGGATCCGTCACGCCGACAGGCTCGGTCCGGCTGAGCGCACCGGGCGCGATCACCGAACTCGCCGGTTTCGCAGAGGGTGAGTGGTGGGTGCAGGATGCCGCGGCCGCCATTCCGGCCCGCCTGCTGGGCAATGTGGCAGGCCTCACGGTCGCCGATCTCTGCGCCGCACCCGGCGGCAAGACCGCCCAATTGGCGGCGGGCGGCGCCAAGGTCACCGCTGTCGACCGCTCGGCCCGCAGGCTGGAACGGCTGACGGCCAATATGGAACGCCTGCACCTCGATGTGACAGTGCTGGCCGCCGATGCCCTGGAACTCCCGGGCATCTTCGACGCCATCCTGCTCGACGCGCCCTGTTCGGCCACCGGCACGGTGCGCGGCCATCCCGACGTCATGCATCTGAAGTCGATGACCGATGTCGAAGGCCTCGGCCGCCAGCAGGCCCGCCTGCTCGACCGCCTGTCCAGCCTGCTGAAGCCCGGCGGCCGCGCGGTCTACTGCACCTGCTCGCTGGAGCCTGAAGAGGGCGAAAGGCAGATCGAGGCGCTGCTCGCGCGCGATCCCCTGATGGTCCTCGACCCGATCCGAGCCGACGAGATCGCCGGCATCGCCGATGTCATCACGCCGGCCGGCATGGTGCGCACCCTGCCCTCACACTGGCCAGCATCCGATCCCGCTATCGCCGGCCTTGACGGATTCTTCGCAGCGCGGCTGATCAGACGGCCATGACCCACTCGCGGGGCACGATATGATCCGTTATGGTGCCGCGACGTCGCCGCCGAGGGTTTCCGCATTGACCGCCCAACCATCCCGCCGCACTGCGCTTGTCCTCAGCCTCTGCTTCGCCGCCGCCCTAGGCGGCTGCGGCCGCCGCGGCGGCCTGGAGCTTCCCGGTGAGACCCCCTCGCCGGTGGGTGGACCGACGCCGCCCAACCTGCCGCCGCGGTCTCAAGCCGCCGCAGATCCGGCCAATCCCGCGCAGCGCACGCCGGAATCCGCCAGCGCCAATCCGGCGCAACGCAATTACGATCGCGACCGCCCGGTCGGCCGCAATCCGCTGCTGCCGAGCGGCCGCTTCATCCTCGACCCGCTGCTGTAAGTCCCATGCATCATTTCGCCTACCGCTCCGGCATCATGCATGCCGAGGACGTTGCCCTTGACCGCATCGCGGACGAGGTCGGGACGCCCTTCTACTGCTATTCCACGGCCACGCTGGAGCGGCATTACCGGGTGTTCTCGGAGGCCTTCGCGGGCCTGGACAGCCTCGTCTGCTATGCGATGAAGGCCAATTCCAACCAGGCGGTGATCAAGACCCTCGCCCGGCTTGGCGCGGGCATGGATGTCGTCTCCGGCGGCGAACTGAAGCGCGCGATCGCCGCCGGCGTCCCCGGCGAGCGGATCATGTTTTCCGGCGTCGGCAAGACGCGCGAGGAGCATCGCGCCGCGCTCGAGGCCGGCGTCTTCTGCATCAATGTCGAGAGTGAACCGGAGGTGCTTCAGCTCTCCGAAGTCGCAACATCGCTCGGGCGGACCGCCCACATCTCGTTCCGCGTCAATCCGGATGTGGATGCCAGAACCCACGCCAAGATCTCGACTGGCAAGAAGGGTGACAAGTTCGGCATCCCGATCTCCACCGCCCGCGAGGTCTATGCCCGGACCGCCAAGCTGCCCGGCATCCGCATTGCCGGCATCGACATGCATATCGGCTCGCAGATCACCGACCTGCAGCCCTTTGACGACGCCTATGCCCTGCTCGCCGAATTCGTGCAGACGCTGCGCGCCGACGGCCATGTCATCGACCATGTCGATGTCGGCGGCGGCCTCGGCATTCCCTACAAGGACGACAACGAGCCGCCGCCCGAGCCAGCGCGCTATGCCGAGGTGGTCCGCCGCCACACGGCGAGCCTCGGCACCAAGGTGATCATGGAGCCCGGCCGCATGATGGTGGGCAATGCCGGCATCCTCGTCACCCGCGTCATCTACGTGAAGGAGAACGAAGGCCACACCTTCGTCATCGTCGACGGCGCGATGAACGACCTGATCCGCCCGACGCTCTACGACGCCCATCACGAGATCAAGCCGATCGTCGAGCCGAAGGCTGGCGCGCCGAAGCCGAAGGTCGATGTCGTCGGCCCGATCTGCGAAAGCGGCGACTATCTGGCGCTCGGCCGCAAGCTGCCGGTGGTCAAGCCCGGCGACCTGCTCGCAGTGATGACCGCCGGGGCCTATGGCGCGGTGCAGGCCGGCACCTACAACACCAGGCCCTTGTCGCCCGAGATTCTGGTCAACGGCGCGGACTATGCCGTGGTGAGACCCAGGGTCGATGCCGAGCAGATCATCGCCATGGACAGGCTTCCCGCATGGCTGTGACCCCCAGCGAGACGCCGGGAGGCTGCGGGTGAATGGGGCTTTGCCCCGGGTTTCGATTGTCGCGCCCTGCTTCAACGAGGCAGAGGGCCTTCAGGAATTCTATCGGCGTTGCAGCCTGGCCTGCTCGGACGCGGTCGGCGGAGACCACGAGATCGTCCTGGTCGATGACGGCTCGACCGATGCCACCTGGCCGTTGATCGAAGCCCTTGCCCGCGCCGACGAGCGGGTGGTCGGCCTGCGGCTCCTGCGCAACCATGGCCATCAGCTGGCGTCGTCAGCGGGTCTTGCGGCAGCGCTTGGCGAGCGCGTTCTGCTGATTGACGCCGACCTGCAGGACCCGCCCGAACTGCTCTCAGCCATGATGCGTGAGATGGATCAGGGCGCCGACGTGGTCTATGGCCTGCGCACCGGACGGGATCGCGAAAGCTGGTTCAAGCGGACCTGCGCGAGCCTGTTCTACCGGTCCCTGTCCTGGCTCACCGACACCGCCATTCCCCGCGACACCGGCGACTTCAGGCTGATGTCGCGCACCGTTGTCGATGCCTTCCTGCTCATGCCGGAGCAGCACAGGTTCATCCGCGGCATGGTCAGCTGGATCGGCGGGCGCCAGGTGGCCATGCCCTATCAGCGCGAAGGCCGCTACGCTGGCACCACCAAATATCCGTTCCGGAAGATGGTGCGCCTCGCCATCGACGCGGTGACAAGCTTTTCCACCCGACCGCTCAGGATCGCCACCTGGAGCGGCCTCGTCTTCGCATTCCTGGCGCTCGGCGTCCTCGGCTACAGTCTGGTCCAATGGGCCCGCGGCTCTGTCATCGACGGTTGGACCAGTCTCATGGCCGCGACCTCGCTGTTCGCCGGCGTCCAGCTTCTGGTTCTGGGCATCCTCGGCGAATATCTCGGTCGCCTGGTCCAGGAGAGCAAGAACCGCCCGCTGTTCCTCGTCGGCGCCGTGCGGCGCGGCGACAAGCTCCATGCCGTCTCGGCCGAGTTCTCGCGGCTCCCGCCTTCGCAGCAGCACACGATCCGCGGCACCTGGCGCAGTGCCGGTGCGCCGCCGGACAGGCCCTAGCCTTGCGCCGCA
Organism: Phreatobacter aquaticus; assembly: GCF_005160265.1. Taxonomy (NCBI): domain Bacteria; kingdom Pseudomonadati; phylum Pseudomonadota; class Alphaproteobacteria; order Hyphomicrobiales; family Phreatobacteraceae; genus Phreatobacter; species Phreatobacter aquaticus. The sequence continues at coordinate 912,886 of NZ_CP039865.1, forward strand.
TCGTCGCCTTCGCGGCCGTCGGCGTGGTCAACACGCTGGTCGACTTTCTGGCCTTTCTGCTGCTCACCCGCTGGTTTGGCGTGGCGGCGCTTCTGGCCAATGTCGCGAGCTTCAGCCTGGGCGCGGCCAACAGCTATGTTCTCAACCGGCTGGTGACCTTTCCGGATGCGGCGGCACCCCTTGGTTCGGCCGCAACCATCGTGCGTTTCGCTGTGGTCACGCTGGTTGGTCTGGGCATGTCCTCGATGGCGCTGGCTGCAGGACTTGCCCTGTCCCTTGGTGACCTGGCCGCCAAGGTCGTGTCGATTGCCGCGACTTTCGCCAGCGGCTTTGTGCTGAACCGATATGTCGTCTTCCGGCCGGTCAGGCCCTCGGAGAACCCCTGACATGAGCGGCGCCCGACGCATCAACCGCACAATCGAGATGCGCATCGCTCTTGCCGCCGCTGTCTTCGCGGTCCTCGCGCCGTCGCTCTTCGTCGCGAACCCGCCCCTTGGCGACTTTGCCAATCATGCGGCCCGCCTTTGGCTGCTGGCCGGGGGTGCGAACCTGCCGCCGCTCGACACGATCTACGAGGTGCGCTGGAGCCAGGCGACCACCAATGTGGCCGTGGACGCCGTGGCGACGGCCATCGGACAGCTGATCCCGATCTCGATCGTCAGCTCCGCGCTCGTCGCCCTGTCCTTTCTGCTGCCCCCTCTCGGAGCCGCGCTGCTCAACATGGCGATCTTCCGGCGGACCCATTGGTGGCAGATCCTGATCTTCCTGTTCGCCTGGGGCTACAGTTCGATCCACGGCCTGATGAATTTTCACATCGGGCTCGGACTTGCCTTGCTGGCGGCGGCTCTCGACGTCAGCCTCGACAAGCTCGGCCCCTGGGCGAGGCTGGCGCTGCGGATCGCGTGCGCAGGACTGCTCTTCTCGGTTCACGCCTTTGCGCTGGCATTCTATCTGGCCCTGATCGGGGCCCTGGTGCTTGGCCGCGATCTGGCCGAGCTGGCAAGCGTGCGGGGCTTGTGGTCGCGGGGCCTCAAGACGGCGATCGCCGTTCTGCCGCTGCTGCTGCTGCCCGTCGCGATGATGCTTGCGTCATCGGCCCTGCCGGGCGCCCATCTGGCAGCGGACGCGACAGGTCCCCAGGCCCCGCCCGACCAGTTCGGCATCCACTGGGACACTCCCAGCGTGATCGAGCGTCTGGGGATCACGCTGATCCCGATCCGGACCTACAACCATTTTGTCGACCTCTTTTTCCTCATCTGCCTCGCCGTGCCGTTTTTCCTTGCCATGGCGAAACGGCGGCTTGCCCTGCATGGCGGCCTCTTCCTCGTCGCCCTCATCCTCGTGGTGGCGTCGCAGTTCATGCCGCTCGGCATGAACGGAACTTGGTGGCTGGAGAAGCGGCTGCCCAACATGGCCGCGCTGATGATGGCGGCATCGCTGCAGCCGCTGGTTGCCTCATTCGGGCGGCGCGGTCGCATAGCGGTCGTAGCGGCCTTGCTCGTCCTGTCCGTCCGGGCGACCTGGATCGCTCATGCCTGGAACGCAGGGACGGCCGGCACGCTGGCCGTCGAACGCGTGCTGACGCATGTGCCGCCCGGTGCGGCGGTTCTCCCGATGCAGAACATTCCGCACCGCGATCAGGCCATTTGGCATGGGCCCTTTGGGCTGTTCACCTATGGCGAGCCGACCTATCGGCATCTCCCGACGCTTGCCATCGTGCAGCGGCGCGCTTTCGTGCCCATGCTGTTCACCGCCGCCGGCAAGCAACCGGTGACTGTTCGTCCGCCCTGGAGCGAGATCGCCGTGCCGGAGGGTGACATTCCCTCACCCTCCGTGCTCGGAGAACCTGAGGTCATCGCGTACAGATTTCCCTACCTCGCCTTCTGGCGGACACGGTTCGACTATCTCCTGCTGCTCAACGCCGACATGGCGGACGGCATGGGTCCGCTGCCGGACGATCCCGCGCTGACCCTCGTCGCCGACGAAGGCTTTGCCCGGCTCTACCGGATCGTCAGGTCCGAACCGCCGGCGGTTCGCCGCTGAACGGCGGATTGACCGCAGTGCAGCATTGGGGCTAGGCGAAGCGACCCCGCCCCCGAGGAGATGACCCATGCTGCCCACACGTCTCGTCGATGGATATGCTGCCTTCCTTGATGGCCGCTTCCCGCAGGAATCCAACCGCTATCAGGAACTGGCCCGCGAGGGGCAGAGCCCGAAGACCATGGTGATTTCCTGCTGCGACAGCCGCGTCTCGCCGGAAGTGATCTTCGATGTCGGCCCCGGCGAACTGTTCGTCGTCCGCAACGTCGCCAATCTCGTGCCGCCCTATGCCCCCGACGGCAACCAGCACGGCACATCGGCGGCGCTCGAATTCGCCGTCCAGGCCTTGCGTGTGGCTGACATCGTGGTGCTCGGCCATGCCCGTTGCGGCGGCATCCGCGCTGCCGTGGCCGAGGATGCGGAACCGCTGTCGCCAGGTGATTTCATCGGCAAGTGGATGTCGATGATCGCGCCCGCCATCGACAGTGTCGGCCCGCGCGGCGCTCGCTCCATGGCCGATTATCTGGCCAACCTGGAGCGCGCCTCGGTCGCCACCACGCTGAAGAACCTGCGCACCTTCCCGTGCGTCCGCATTCTGGAAGACCGTGGCAAGCTGAGGCTGCATGGCGCCTTCTTCGGCGTCGAGACCGGCCAGCTCAGCGTGCTCGACGAGGCGACAGGCGTGTTCTCGCCTGTGCTTGACCGGCCGGGCAAGGTCTTCTCCTGCGATCAGGTGGCGTGAGGCCCCCTCACGTCAGCGCAGAAGCGGCAACACGATCATCGTCACGGCAAAGGTACCGACGCCCGCTGCCCCGACACGCGGAATGAGCCGGGCATGGCCGGAACGGCCGGCGGCTGCGCCGAGCGTGTGACCGATACTGATCCAGCCCAGCGCGACCATCGCGCAGAGGCCTGAGAACGCAGCGAGATAGGCCATGACATGGTCCGCGTCGAACGGCACGACCGCCACGGCGAAGACGATGGCCTTCGGATTGAGCAGCGTCGTCAGAAAGATCTGCCCCGGTTTCACCAGGGCAGCGGATCGCGCGACCTGCGCCGCACCAGCCCGCCAGAGGCGCCAGGCAACGAGGGCGAGATAGAGGCCGACAGCGATCCTGAGGCCGATCCCGATCGCCGGGGCGGCGGCAATGACCGGCCCAAGAAGCAAGCCGATCGAGAGGATCGCCAGGAGGTATCCGAGATTCTCGGCGAGGATGAGACGGAATGCGTTGCGCCATCCTGATGCCGCTCCTGCCGTCGCGAGGAGCGTGTTGGTCGGACCGGGTGTTCCCAGAAGGGTCAGCACGGTCAGGGCAAACAGCAGGGGATCATGCATGTGGCGGGGGCCGGGACGGAGCTTCCTTGGCTGATCGGCGATCAGCCCTTGTCAGCGGCAATAAAAGCCCGCAGCCGCCGAGACGTCCTTGGTCTCGATCAAAGCATGACCTCGCCATAGCAGGGCGCCTTGCCCCAGACTGCCAGCCGATAGCCCTTGCGCAGACCGAGCGTGAAATAGGGATCGGCCTCGACGAGAGCGACTGCTTCCTCGCGGCTCTCGACCTCCAGCACCCACAGGCCGCCGGTGAACCAGGCGCCCGGCTCTGGCCGCAGGCCGCCACCGATCAGGATCCGGTCGGCATGGGCGGCAAGATAGTCGAAATGCGCCTGGGCATGGTTCTGCCGCACCCAGGCGGCGGTTTCGTCATCGTCGAACAGCACAATCCAGCGGGCCATCACGGGCTCCTATCGGCCGAGACTCCTGGGTGACATGATGGGCGGGCATCTCATCCCACCCCGACCGCGCTCGCGCGCGATCGACCCTCCCCCTCCAGGGGAGGGTGAAGATGGACCCCCTCGCATGGGGCGACGTCCCCGCCGATCAAGCGTGAACACAAATGTGAGACTCGGCGCACACCTTCACCCTCCCCTGGAGGGGGAGGGTCGGCGCCCATGCGGGCGCCGGGGTGGGGTGTTGGCTGGACAGGTGGTCTTGGCGACGGCCGATCAGGCCGCAGCCTTAGCCCGCGGCTTGATCAGCTTGCGGTTGACCAGCACTTCCGCGATCTGCACCGCGTTCAGCGCCGCGCCCTTGCGCAGGTTGTCCGAGACGCACCAGAAGGCGAGACCGTTCTTGACGGTCGCGTCCTCGCGGATGCGCGAAATATAGGTCGCGTCCTCACCGGCGGCGTCGAGCGGCGTCGAATAGCCGTGGTCCTCGTGCTTGTCGACGACCAGCAGGCCCGGCGACTGGCGCAGCAGCTCGGTCGCTTCCTTGACGCTGATCGGCTTCTCGCACTCGATGTTGACGGACTCGGAATGGCCGATGAACACCGGAACGCGCACGCAGGTGGCGGTCAGCTTGATCTTCGGGTCGAGAATTTTCTTGGTCTCGACATTCATCTTCCACTCTTCCTTCGTGTAGCCGTCCTCCATGAACACATCGATGTGCGGGATGACGTTGAAGGCGATGCGGGCCGGGAACTTCTTCTGCTCCGGGTCCTTCATCGAGTAGAGCGCCTTGGTCTGGCGGTCGAGTTCGTCCATGCCGTCCTTGCCGGCGCCCGACACCGACTGATAGGTCGAGACGACGACGCGGGTGATGCCGAAGCGGTCATGCAGCGGCTTCAGCGCAACGACCAGCTGAGCGGTGGAGCAGTTCGGATTGGCAATGATGTTGCGCTTGGTGAAGCCGGTGATGGCATCGGCATTCACTTCCGGCACGATCAGCGGAACGTCTGAATCGTAGCGCCAGGCGCTGGAATTATCGATCACCACGCAGCCCTGGGCGGCGATCTTCGGCGACCATTCCTTCGACACGGTACCGCCGGCCGACATCAGGCAGATGTCGGTGTCGGAGAAGTCGTAATTCTCCAGCGCCTTCACCTTCAGCGTCTTGTCGCCGAAGGACACTTCCTGGCCGATCGAGCGGCGCGAGGCGAGCGGCACGACCTCGGAGACGGGAAACCCGCGCTCTTCGAGGATGGCGAGCATTTCGCGGCCCACATTGCCCGTGGCACCGGCGACGGCAACCTTAAAACCCATGGCGATTGTCCCTAGCTGTCTCAACTCTCCCCCGGGATGCGGAACCCTTCGGAGCGTGGCCCTCCAGGGTTCCGTGGCGCCCATCTCCCCGTCGGGGGAGCACCCGGAAGCGAGGACGAAGCGTCAGCCTGCCGTACCGCCTTTGGCGGTCGGCTTGGTTTTCGTCGTCGTCGTTTTCGAGCGCGCGAAAGCCATGGGGCCTGGAAAGTCCTCGGCGGAAGTGCCGTTGAGGGTCAGGGTGAAACACCAGCAGGCGGCAAAAGTCAATGCGAATCGCTGGTAACCGTGCATTGAGACGGTGGGCACGGCGGGCCTTGGCGCGACAATTCGCGGCGGCCGGTGCCGGATGGCGGCCTTGGCTTTTCCGGGGCTCCGCCGCAGTTTGGCCGGGAACGTCATGTCATCACCATGGCGCCCCACATTCGAGTGACGACATGGTCCAGACGCTGAACCGCCGCAACCTCCTCACCATCGCCGCAGCCGCGGGGCTTGCGCCTGTCCTGTCCGGCGAAACCGCGGCCGCCACGCCGCTGAAATTCGGTCCGGCACGCGCCTTTTCCTACGATGACCTGAAGACCATGGCGCGCGAGCGTGCGGCCAAGCCCTATGTCGCGCCGCCGCGGCCCAATCCAGAGATCGTCCAGCGGATCGATTACGACAATCACGGCAAGCTGCGCTTCGACAAGGATGTCGCGTTGTTCGGGTCAGGCCCCGGCGCCTATCCCGTCACATTCCAGCATGTCGGCCGCTATTTCCCCAAGACCGTGCGCATGTATGCGCTGGCCAACAACCAGGCCCGCGAGGTGCTCTACGATCCCCGCTACTTCACGATTTCTGCGGATCATCCGGCAGCCCCCCTGCCCGCCGAACCCTCAGCCTTTGCCGGGCTCTGGCTCCAGGAGGCGAAGTCGGGCGACTGGAAGAAGCAGGAGCCCTGGGCGACCTGGCTCGGTGCCTCCTATTTCCGCGGTGTCGGCGAGCTCGGGCAGGTTGGGCTCTCTGCGCGCGGCCTGGCGCTCTCGCCCGGCCAGGGCCCCGGCCCCGAGGAGTTCCCAGACTTCGTCGCCTTCTGGATCGCCCCCGCCGAGACAGACGCCGATCCTGTCACGCTCTATGCGCTGATGGATTCGCCCTCGCTCTCGGGCGCCTACCGGTTCCAGTGCCGCCGCACCACCGGCGTCATCATGGATATCGAGGCGACCTTGAGCTTCCGCGCACGCGTCGCCCATGTCGGCATCGCGCCGCTCACTTCCATGTACTGGTATTCCGAGACGGCCTCCTCCCGCACGATCGACTGGCGTCCCGAGGTCCACGACAGCGACGGCCTCGCGATCTGGACCGGCGCCGGCGAGCGCATCTGGCGCCCGCTCAACAATCCGCCGCGCACCATGACCTCGAGCTTCGTCGATGCCGCCCCGCGCGGCTTCGGTCTGCTCCAGCGCGACCGCGAGTTCCTGCACTATCTCGACGGCGTCAAATACGAGAAGCGGCCATCGGCCTGGGTCGAGCCGCTGGGCGACTGGGGACGCGGCGCGGTTCAGCTTGTCGAGCTCAACACCGACGACGAGATCCACGACAATATCGTCGCCATGTGGGTGCCCGAGACGGCGGCCGAACCCGGCCAATCCCGCGAATATCGCTACCGGCTGCACTGGCTCGCCGACGAGCCCTATGCGACGCCGCTCGCCCGCGTCGTGGCGACCCGTCTCGGCCGTGGCGGCCAGCCCGGACAGCCGCGGCCTCAGGGCGTGCGCAAGTTCCTGGTCGAGTTCAAGGGTGGGCCACTCACCAATCTGCCCAAGGGCACGATCCCCGAGCCGGTGCTCTCAGCCTCGCGCGGCACGTTCGGTGAGTACAAATATACCGAGGCCGTGCCCAACGACGTGCCCGGCCATTGGCGCACCCAGTTCGACCTCAAGGTCGAGGGCAATGACCCGGTCGAGATGCGCTGCTTCCTGAAGGTGGGAGACCAGGTGGCGTCCGAGACCTGGCTTTACCAGTACCATCCGGGCGCGTGAGCGGAGCAGGCACGAGCGCCGCTCCGAGCACAGTCTTGCCGTCATGGCCGGGCTTGTCCCGGCCATCCACGCCTTTGGCATTGCCAACCAACTCTGGGAAGTCGTGGATGCCCGCCACAAGGGCGGGCATGACGGTCAGAGCAATCCGGGCGCCTGATCCCTATTCCACCCGCACCGTGACGCTGGCACTGCGGCCCTCGGCATCGATCACCGACAGGGTGGTGAAGCCGGGCCCATCCGGCGAGACGATCGCCTGCCGCTGGACGCCGAAACGCGAGACGGGCCGGCCGTCCATCAGCATGGTGAAGGGCGGACGCCCCCCGGTCGTCCGCACAGCCAGCGGTTCCATTTCGCCGCGCGCCGCGCCGAGATCGACGCGCACGCCGTCCGGCGGGAAGGCGATCTTCAGGTCGCGGGTATCGTCGGCAGCCTCGCGCGCCGGGCCGAAGCGGCGAAGTGGCGGCGGCAATTGCGTGTTGGAGACGACCGGTGCCGAGGCCGGCCGCGGCGGCAAGGCCGCATAGGGCCCGAGCCGCGCAAAGGCATCGAACAGGATCGGCGCAGCCGAGACGCGGCCAGTGATCCCCGGCACCGACGAGCCATCCGGCCGCCCCACCCAGACCGCCACCGTCCGCTGGCCGTCGAAGCCAATCGCCCAGGCGTCGCGGAAGCCATAGGACGTACCGGTCTTGAACGCGTAGCGGCCAGTGACTGAGGCCTCCGGGGCCGGAGCATCGGTGAGGATGTCGCCGACCTGCCAGGCTGCCGCCTCTTCGGTCAGCGGCCGACCCGGTTGAGGAACGGCGGCATCACGGCGTTCGAAGATCGGCGGCATCTCGCCACCACGCGCCAGTCCCGCATAGAGCGCGGCGAGATCGACCAAACGCAGGCCGAGACCACCGAGGCCAATGGCGAGCCCCGGCACTTCGCCCCGCGGCAGGGCCGGACGGACGCCAGCCTGTTCCATCCGCGAATAGAAGCGCTGCGGCCCGACAGCTTCGAGCAGGGCCACCGCCGGCACATTCAGCGACATCTGCAGCGCTGTCCGCGTCGAGACCGTGCCCTGATAGCCACGGTCGAAATTGGCCGGCGCATAGGTGCCGAACCGCGACGGACGGTCCTCGATCAGGGTCTCGGGATGCGCGAGGCCATTCTCATAGGCCAGCGCATAGATGAAGGGCTTCAGCGTCGAGCCCGGCGAGCGGATCGCCCGCGTCATGTCGACGGAGCCCTGACGCTCCGTATCGAGCGGATCGGCTGCACCGACGCGGGCAATGACCTCGCCGGTATGGTGGTCGAGCGCGACGATGGCGCCGGACATCTTGGCGCCAAGCGCCCTGACGCGATCGCGGAGCAGCGTCTCCAGCCCTTCCTGCACGGTACGATCGAACGTCATGCGATGGACCCGCCGCGCCGGATCGGCCGCAACCGCTTCCGACGCTGCATGCCAGGCAAAGACCGGCATCTGCCGGCGCGCCACAGGCACCCGCTCGGCCTTGCCGGCTTCCACCTGCTCGGGCTTCAGGACGCCGGCGAGCAGCATGCGGTCGAGCACGCGGTCGCGCGCCCGACGGGCCCGCTCGGGGAAGCGATCGGGACGCCGCGTTTCCGGTGCTTGCGGCAGCGCCACCAGCAGCGCCGCCTCGCCCGGCGACAGACGGCGCGGCTCCTTGCCGAAATAGGCGAGCGATGCCGCGCGGATACCCTCGACATTGCCGCCATAGGGCGCAAGCGACAGATAGAGATCGAGCATGCCCTGCTTGCCGATGGCGCGCTCCAGCCGGATCGCCCGCGCCATTTCGCGCAGCTTCACCGCGATCGACCTGCCATCCTCGCGCTTGTCGATCAGCCGCACCACCTGCATCGACAGGGTCGAGCCGCCGGACACGATCCGCCCGCTGGTCAGCCGCTGACCGGCCGCGCGCATGAGTGCGAGGGGATCGACACCGGGATGGCGGTCAAAACGGCGGTCCTCGTAGGCCGCGAGCATGCGCAGGAACAGCGGATCGACATCGGCCACCCGGCCGGGGAAGCGCCACATGTCGTCATCGGTCTGGAACGGACGAAGCAGCCGGCCGTTGCGGTCGACCACCTCGCGCGAATAGGGCGTGTCGGCCCCGTCGGGGCCGAGGCCGGCCTGCCAGAACACGATACCGCCCGCGAACCCGGCGAGCACAAGCCCGCCGGTGCCGAGGGCCAGGATGCGCCTGAGCCTCACGGGGCGGTGCCCGTCACCTCGGCCTGGCTCACCGCGGTGCGCGCCGAGCGCTCGGGCCGGTACATGTCCTCGATAGTGGCTGGTGGCACGACATAGCGCCCTGGCGTCACCGCGCGGATCATGTAGGCGACCTGCCACGAGGCCTTGGCGCCGGACGAGCGCGTATAGGCGGCCATGAACCTGTCATCGCGGAACGCCTTGTAGTCGGGTTGCACCTCCTCCGGTGACAGCCAGCGGAGCGCCGAGGTCTCGGCCGAGGCAATCAGGCTCGGATTGTCGATCTCGAACCCTGCCGGCAGCCGGTCGACCAGCATGATCTGGCCGAGTTGCGGCTGCGCCTCGGTGATGTTCAGCACCACCACAAGCCGCGTGCCCTGAGCCACCCGCGCGATGTCGACGGGACGGCCGTCCAGCGTCATGTAGCGGCGCTGGAGCTGAAAGCCTGCCGCCAGAGGCGGCTCGGGCGTGGCAGGCGTGCCCATGGCAGTCACCACGGCGCGCACGGCCTCCGGGCCGGTGTTGCGGAGCTGCAGGCCGGCCGCGACCTCGTCGGACCGCAAGGTGCGCGCAAGCGCGCCCTGATGGGCCTGGCCCCCGACCTCGAGCGAGATGCGCTTGGCATCCTCGATCAGCGCCTGTGCCGCCAGAACCAGCCAGACCTTCTCCTGGGTGGAGAGGTAGCGGGCGCGGGCGCGCAGGTCCTCGACGACGCGCTGGGCATCGGCGACGATCTGCCGGTTGACCCGGCCTTCGACACCCAGCGCCATGAGCGCTGCGGCATCGCGCAGACGCGAGCCATAGTCATAGCGGCCGAGATCGGTCTGCTGGTTGGAGCGCAGCATGGTGACGGCGGAGCGGAACACCCGCTCGGCGCGGCCGCCATCGCCCATCAGCGCGAGTGCCGCCGCGATCTGGCCGCGCGCGACCGGCGTGCCGATGTCGTTCAGCTGCGTATCGGCAAGCCAGCGAAGCTCCGAGAGCGAGCCACGCCCGGCGCGCGCCAGGACGTAATGGGCATAGGCGAGATCCATGCCCTTGTTGTCGCCGACGCCATTGGTGGAGACGACCAGCGTGCGCAGCCGTTCGATGGCCGACTGGAAGGCGGCGGTGGGAACGCCATAGCCCTTCTCGCGAGCCCGCGAGAGGAAGTCGGTGACATAGGCGTCGAGCCAGGCGTCCTCGCCGGTGCCCGCCGACCAGAGGCCGAACGAGCCGGCGCCGGACTGGCGCGACAGGATCCGCTCGATCGAGTCGCGGATGCGGTCGGCCACCGGGGTCTCGAGGCCGAGGCCGCCTTCGGCCGCCGCCAGCACGTCGAGATAGAGGAGCGGCAGGGCGCGCGAGGTGATCTGCTCGGAGCATCCAAACGGATAGCGATCAAGCGCCAGGATCAGGCCCGGCACATCGATCGCCGTCGACGGGCTGACCGAGACGGCCACCTTGGCGGAACCCGGCACGAAGTCGGTGAGAAGATCGCCCGAGATCGTCACGCCCTCGCCGGGCGCCATGGTCATGACCGTCCGCCTCGAAATGTCCGGCAGCGCAGGCCTGACGCCGAGCGAATAGCGCGATGTGACATCGAGCCCGTTCGGTCCCGTCAGGCGAACGCCCAGCCGCCCGATTCCGAGGCCCGAGGCCGAGAGCGGCAGCGACACCGATCCGCGCCCGCCGCCGGCGGCGAGCCGCACATTGGCCGTGGTCTGGGCGAGCTGCAGCGGGCCGTCAGGCGTCACCGTCAGGCGGTACTCGCCGGCCGGCGCCTCGGCATTGACGAGGTCGAGCCTGAGCGTGCCGCGATCGGCATGGCCGAGCACACGCGGCAAGGTCGCCGTCACGACGACCGGATCGCGCGAGATGACATCGCGCTGGGCCGAGCCATGCTTGGTCGTGGTCCAGGCCATGGCCATGAGCCTGACCGTGCCGTTGAAGTCGGGAATGTCGAAGACCGCCTCGGCCTTGCCGTCGGGGCCGACGGTCAGGATGCCGGAGAACATCGACAGAGGTTCCTGAGCGGGAGGCGCCGCCGTGAAGCGCCGGCCGGCATCGTCGCCACCGGAGCGGATCGAGCCGCGCCCGGCCGACATGCCGTCGATCAGCAGGCCATAGAGATCGCGCACCTCGGCCGAAAGCCGGCGCTGCCCGAGGTAGTAATCGTCAGGCTTCGGCGCCTGGTAATCGGTAACTGTGAGGATGCCGAGATCGACGGCAGCAACCGTCACGTGGGCCTGGTCGCCGGGCTGCAGCCCCTCGACACGGACCGGCACGCGCAGCGCTGTGCGGGGCGCGATCTTCTCCGGAACATCGAGTGATACCTTCAGGCGCCGCACGTCGGTATCGACGCCGAACCAGGCGAGACCGATGGACCGGCCCGGCATGCGCGAGGCCGCGACATCCAGCGGACGGCGCAGGAACACCGTCGCATAGGCCCCGGCCCCCCAGTCCGAACCCACAGGGACCGTGATCTTGCTATGGCCCTGCGGGACCTCCACCGTCCGCTCGGAATGGAGCTTGTCTCCCAGCACGGCCACCGTGGCCGTGCCGGCAAAGCGCGCATTGATCGACACCGTCATTGTCTCGCCGGAGCGATAGGACGGCTTGTCGAGGCTCATTTCCAGAACATCGGGCGTATCGGCGGTGCCGCCGGCGCCATAGCCTGACTCGAAGATCGCGGTCGAAACGGGACCGGCGAGATCGCCGCCCGCCGTCACTTCGAGGCGATACTTGCCCCACGGCACCGGCACGTTGACGCGGCCGGCCTGGGCCGCCGTCACCTGGACCTGACCATCGGCAATGCGCCGCGTCGTGGTGATCGCCTGACTGTCCCAGCCGAGCGATCCGCGGGTCCAGACCCAGCGGGTCTCGAGCTTCAGGAGCTGCCAGTTGAGCTGGCCGGCGGTGCGGGTGCGGCCATTGGCGGCAACCGAGATCACCTCGAAGCTTGCGGTGTCGTTTTCGGCAACCCGGTCATCCTCGAACAGCGGCTTGATGCCGATGAGCGGCGTTCCCGGCAGAACCGGCACGGTGACGCGACGCTCGACGGCGCGCCCACCCGGCTCGGCGACGCGCACCTGAAGCCGCGCGGACAAGGGACGCGTCGTGTCGCCAATGCGCGGCAGCCGCCCGGAGATCTGGGTCTTGCCGGTCTCCCCGGTATTCAGCCCGTCAGCCAGCGGCTCGCGGTCGCGCTTCACCTCCTCGTCGCCGAGGCCGAAGCGGAAGCCTGCGAAGTCCGGCAGGCTCTGGGTCGTCTCCAGCACCACCTCGCCCTCGATGCCCAGATTGGCGGCTGGCATGCCGAAGAGGTAGCGGGCGTCGAGGCCGGCCGTGAAGGCCTGGTTCGGCGTCAGGCGCTGCTCGGTCGGGGTCAGGTCGAAGGCGATGCGGTCGGGGACGAAGTCCTCGACCATGAAGCGCACCTCGCCCGCGGCGGGGCCGCGCGCATCGGTGATGGCGCGAATGCGCCAGGTGCCGGTCGGCGCCGACGAGACGATCGGGATGGCGACGGCACGGGCGCCAGCACCCTGGTCCTGGGTGACGATGCGGCGATATTCGACGCCATCGGGACGCTCGACCACCAGGGTCAGCGGCATGCCGGTGACGGCGTCGCCCTTGGCATCGCGGAGCAGGGTCGTCAGGTGGACCGTCTCACCTGGGCGATAGATGCCGCGCTCGGGCACCAGGAAGGCGTCGAGCGGCCCGGAGACCTCACGACCCGACACGCCGCGATCCGACAGGTCGAATGCGGGCTGGCGCAGGTTGAGGAAGGCATAGTCGCCCTGTGCCGTGGTTGCGACCAGCAGCGCCGGCTGCAAGGCGCCCTCGCCGCGGGTCAGGCCCGGTTCGAACCGGACATGACCGCTGGCGTCGGTGCGCTTGGTGGCAAGGATCTCGTTGTTGCGGGCGACCAGCCGCACCTCGGTCTCGCCGAGCGGCTTGGCTGAATTCAGCGAATGGACGAAGCCATGGACCCCATCGACACCGGACATGGCCGTGAGGCCGAGATCGGAGACGATGAACCACTGGGCCACCAGGCCAGCGCTCGAATCCTCGTCGCCATCGGCGCGGCGCTGGGCATTGGTCGGCTTCGCCGTGATGACATAGACGCCGGGCTCCAGCGTGCGCACCGCCTCGTCGATCGGGAAGGCTGTGGTCACGTCGGCGTTCAGCCGGTTCTCGGTCGTAAGCTTGCCCTTCCAGGCCGACATGCCGCGTTCGCGGATCAGCGTCTGCAGCTCATAGCCGTCGAGCGGCTTGGGGAAGTCTTCGGCAACGGTCTGGGCAATCGAGCGATCGCCGAGCCGGACGATCTCGACATTGATGGAATCGAGATTGACGCTGATGACCGGAATGCCGCGCTGGCCGGACCGCGGCAGCACATAGGCGCGCCCCGAGAAGCGCACCGACGGCGTGCGGTCACGGACGTAGACGCTGACATCGATGTTGCGGGTGATCGTTTCCGAGGCGATCTCGGAGGGCAGGCCCTCGCGCAGCTGGAACGTGTAGCGCTCGCCGTGGCGCAGTCCGTCCACGCAGATCTGCCGGTCCTCGACGGTGATCGGCGGATTGGCGACACCGGTCTGGCGCACGAACGGCGCGAAATCAGTGCGGCCGCGGCGCAGGTTCTCGGTGAAGATGAAACAGGCGCGCGGGCGCGTGCCGTCGGAATCGATCTTGGTCTCGCGCAGGCGGAAGCCATATTGATCGCGCAGACGCTGATAGGCCTCGCGCGCCTCCGGCGTGTCCCGGGCATCGACCACGGCGCGGGCCGCGTCGATCGCCGGACGCCATTGCTGCTGGGCCATCAGCAACTGGCGCACCTGCGCCAAGGCGAAGGCCTCCTCGTTGCGGTTCTGCGAGCGCCGGTAGGCATAGAACGCGGCCCCCATGGAATCGTCGCGAAGCTGCTGGCGCTCTTGCCACTGCTCGCTGCGGATGGCGGCAAGCATCTGGGAAAGGCGCACCCAGGGCGCCGTATCCGGCTGCGAGCGGAGCGCAATCGCTTCCCAGAACCGGGCAGCGGCACGGAAATCGCCGCGGGTCGAAGCAGCATCGGCATCGCGGCGGATATCGCCGACCGGACGGGTATCGTTGGTCGACTTGCGGGCAAGCGACACCTCGAACCGGCGGCCAAGCTCGACGAGATCGTCGCGCTGGAAGGCGCGGAGCGGCGGGCCTGGGGGCGGAGCGGCGGGACGCTGGCCCTGGACGCCAGGCTGCACATTGGACGGACCGGCCGCAGGCGGGCGGGGCGCCGGCACCTGGGCGAGATCGACGAGCTCAGGCTCGGATTGGTCGGATACCGCCGCACTGGGGGGAGTCACGGGGGCATTCTGGGCCAGAGCGTTCAGACTGCCGCCAAGCGCGAGGCCAGCGACGATGACGAACGGCCCCGCGGCCGCAAGAAGACCTCGGATGCGCATGGTTCTAATCCCTTCGCGCGTCCCGACGCCCCCGGCGGTCGCGCGACCGGAGTGGACCATCAGGCTGACTCTACGGCAATCAGGAGAGATACGGGCTTGTCCTGATTCCCGTCTCCGCCTTCCGCACCAGGTTACTGTCGTTCGATGCCCGCGTCGGCGATCATCTTCGCCCAGTTGACCAGCTGGTCCTTGACGAACTGGCCGAGCTCTTCGGGCGTGCCGGAAAAGGCATCGAAGCCGATATCGGCAAAGCGCTTCTGGTTTGCGGGCTCGGTGGCGATGGCCTGCAATTCCTTGTTGAGGCGCTGAACGACATCGGTCGGCGTCTTCGCCGGTGCAAACACGCCGTTCCAGGAGGTGATGTCGAAACCGGCAATGCCCGCTTCCTGCATCGAGGGGAGCGTCGGCAGCAGCTTGGAGCGCTCCATGGTGGTCACAGCCAGCGCCTTCAGCGCACCCGCCTGCACCTGGGTCAGCGCTGCGGTGATGTCGACGAACATCATGGAAATGCGTCCGCCGATGATGTCGGTGATGGCCGGCGGCGTCGACCGGAACGGCACATGCAGCACGTCGATGCCCGCCCGCTTGAGGAAGGTCGCGCCCGCGACGATGCCGGTGGAATTGCCGCTGGCATAGGTGAGCTTGCCGGGATTGGCCTTGGCGTGGGCCACCAGTTCCGCGACCGAATTCGCCGGCAGCTTCGGATCGATCACGAGCATGAAGGGCAGGTTGCCCATGCGGGCGATCGGGGCAAAATCCGCCACCGGGTCATAGGTCATCGTCTTCAGCAGGCTCGGATTGGCCGAGTGACTGGTGTTTGTCGTCATGAACAGCGTGTAACCGTCGGGCGCGGAGCGGGCGACGAAGGTCGCGGCCACCGAGCCGTTGGCGCCCGCCCGGTTTTCTACCACGACGCCCTGGCCGAGACGCTGGCCAAGCTGTTCGGCCACGATGCGCGCCACCGTGTCGGTGCCGCTGCCGGCGGCGAAGGGCACGATCATCGATATGGGACGCTCGGGATAGGCAGCGCGCGCCGGGGCAGTGCCGGCTCCCAGCGCGGCAAGGCCGGCCAGCACCGTTCGCCGGTCAAGCGGCGTTGAAGATGTGGTCATGGTGGACGGTTCCTCCGGGAACTTAGCGACGAATGACCCTTGCCGGGTTCTCTTCATAGGGTGGGGTATAGATCACGAGCACGCGCACCGGCGTCTCGCTGGTGACGGTGAACACGTGTTCCATCTCGGCGGGGAAGAAGCAGCTGTCGCCAGGCACCATGTCGAAGCTCTGGCCGTCGACCTCGGCGCGCGCCGAGCCGGCGAGCAGGTAGCAGATCTGGTCGATGCCGGGATGAGCGTGCGGCAGGGCGCCATTGCCCTTCTCGATCGTGCCGATCAGCATTTCGACGGATTCAGCGCCCACCGTATCGCGCGAGATCAGCCGCTTGTTCAGCGTGCCGGTATGGTTGGCCGGATGGTAGCCAGACACATCCGCCTCGCGGACGTGGTAGCGGCGCTGAAGCTTGGAACTGGCGGTCATCATGCACTCCCGGCCGGGCACTGGCGGCCCTTGTCCGGCAGTCTGCGTAGGGCGCGGGCAGTGTCAAGGCGCGGAGGGGCATTCCAGCCACCCCGCGGCTCCCAGAGGCATCATGTCGCCGCCAGCATGTCCTCCACCTGGCCCAGCCGTTCCTTGCCGAAGAACATCTCGCTGCCGACGAAGAAGGTCGGGATGCCGAACACGCCCCGCGCGACCGCCGCTTCCGTATTGGCGACGAGGGCCTGCTTCACCGCGGGATCCTGGGTCGCCGCGACCAAAGCCTGCCCGTCCAGGCCGGCGGCGTCTAGCACGCGCACGACGACGTCGGGATCGTCCATCTTCTCGCCGTCCTCCCACATCGCCTTCAAGACGGCGGCGCGATAGGGCTCGCCCAGCCCGGCCTTCTCCGCCGCGATCAGCCCGCGCATGACCACCAGTGTATTGACGGGGAAATGGGGATTGAGCCGGAACCGCGTGAACGTGTGCCGCACGATGAACCGCTTCATCTCCAGCCGCTCATAGGCGAGCTTGGCCGGCACATCGGCGAAGCGCTGGAACGGCGAGAGGTTGTTGGTCGCCTTGAAGATGCCGCCCAGCAGGCAGGGCGTGTAGACGATCGACGCGCCGGTCCGCGCGGCAATATCCGGCAAGAGGCCCGCCACGAGATAGGCATTGGGGCTGCCGAAATCGAAGATCAGTTCGACGGTCTTGGCCATGGGGTCACCAGCTTTCGGTCCAGGGGCGAAGGTCCATTTCATGCGTCCAGGCGGATCGGCCCTGCCGGTGCAGCCAGACATAGTTGCGGGCGATCTCGTCGGGTTTGAGCACTTCGTCCCGCGCCAGCCGCTCCTCGATGTCGGGATAGCGGCCGCGGGTGAAGGCGCCATCGATCGCGCCGTCCACCACGACATGGGCCACGTGAATGCCCTTGGGCCCGAGCTCCCGCGCCATGCTCTGGGCCAGCGCCCTGAGGCTGTGCTTGGCGCCGGCAAAGGCTGAAAAGCCGTCGCGGCCCCGCAGGCTGGCCGTAGCGCCGGTGAAGATCACCGTGCCACGCCCCCGCGGGATCATCACGCGGGCCGCCTCGCGCCCGGTGACGAAGCCGGCAAGCGCCGCCATCTCCCAGACCTTGGAATAGACCCGCGTGGTGGTCTCCACGATGGAGAACCGGACATTGGCGCCGATATTGAAGACCACCACCTCGATCGGGCCGATCTCACGCTCGATCCGATCGACCAGCGCGACCATCTCGTCTTCCTCGCGGGCATCGACCCCGAAGGCATGGGCCTTCCCGCCCTCCGCCCGGATCCGCGCCGCCTGTGCCTCCAACTGGTCGAGATTGCGCGGCCGGCGCGTGAGGCAGACCGTCAGGCCATCAGCTGCGAAAGCACGGGCCACTGCCACGCCGACGCCGTCACCAGCGCCGATCACAAGACAGACGCCGTTGGTCTTGCTCGCCTCGACCATTTCGCTAGCCTCCATCGTGCTGTTGCACGATAGTCGACCGGCCCTGCGCGGCGGTCAATCCGGTGCGACCGGGGCCGATAGGCAGATGGCAGCCGTGGCGCAATGAGATCGCCGGATACAGGATGCCTGAAAGACCCTAGCATTCACCCGTCCAACCGAGGCAGGAGCCCCCCATGACTCTCGACCTGTCGACCTTTGCCTGGATTCACACGCTGATCAGCCTGGTCCCACTCGTGGCAGGCATTGTGGTCGTGGCAAACCTGATCAAGTCCGAAGACAATCCCGCCTGGACCATGCTGTTCTTCGTGACGGCCATCGCCACCAACGTCACCGGCTTCGGCTTTCCGTTCCATCAGTTCCTGCCGTCGCACGGCGTCGCCATCATCTCGCTGGTGGTGTTGTTCGCAGCGCTGGCCGGCCGCTATCTCCTGCGCCTGCAGGGACACGGCCGCTGGATCTATGTGGTCGGGATCGTGGCCGGGCTCTATTTCGACTATTTCGTGCTGATCGCCCAGGCGTTCAACAAGGTGAACGTGCTGCGCGCCATGGCGCCGACACAGTCCGAGCCGCCCTTTCGCCATCGCGCAGGGCGTACTCCTCCTGGTCTTTCTCATCATCGGCTATGTCGCCGTGAAGGCCTTCCGGCCCGGCAGTTCCGGGCCCGTGGCTGCCTGAGGCGTCAGCGCTGGACGATGGCCGCGACAGGGCCGCCGCCAGGCGGTCCCTGATGCTCCGCGCCCCCCGAGACATAGATGCTCGTCCGTCCGACCAGGCCCGCCAATGCGCCGGCCACATAGGCACGGGCGTGACGGGTGGACGAGATGTCGGAATCGTCCAGCATGGTGTGGCGTGCACCCCGCACCTCGCCGTCCGGGCTCGCCTCGGCCTTGGCCAGCAACGCGACCAGGCGGCCGCGCGCCGCCGCATCGAGCTGTCCCGGCGCGCCGAGCCCCAGCCGCCCAAGTGCGGCCCGCACCGGCTCGATATCGATGCAATCGGCCATCACGGCATGATCGATGGTCAGCGGGCCGGACCAGGATGCCGAGCGACCCAGCACGACGATCTCGTGATTGGTCAGTTCCACGCCAGCCGATGCACTCGCTCGTCCCGACCAGACAGCGTAGTCGCGACAAATCATCTCATCGCTCAGGGCGTCCCGTTTGACCTCCCCAAGCGCCATCGCAACGCCCAGCGACGACGCGCCACGCGACAGCCCCATGGACTTGAGCGTGTCGCCGACCGCCACCGTCGCCCCCCGCGCCTTCGCCTCGCCGATCCGTTGCGCGGTCAGAAGCGGGCACTTGATCTGGACGAAATGGACATCGCCGGGGTCAGCAATGCCCGCCTGGCGCATCGCCTCCGCTACGCCCGCCGCCACCTGGTCGACCTGCATCATCCGCCCCAGCCCCTCCGCCGGCAGCGCCGCGGTATGGACCCGGCCGATGGCCAGCGCCGGACCGGCAGCACCGTCGCCCTCGACGCGCTCGAACACGGTCCAGTGCGGCGACATCGCGCCTTCCGTGCCCCCCGACATGACGTAGCAGACCTCGGCTGCACGCTCCGGGCCGATATGGCGGGCGAGTGCCAGTGTCAGGGATTGGGTGGCATAGCCGCGGGTGAAATCGTTGACGCAGCCATTGCCCTCGGTCTTGCCGAAGATCGCCAGGATACCGGCGGGACTGATCTCTCCGGCGGCGATTGCGGCCTCGATCCCGGTGGTATCGTCGGGCGAAGACGCGGCGATGCGGTGGACGCGGGCGATGGGCATGTGCGATTCCTTCGGCATGAAACGGGTGTCGGACCAGTTTTGCTTGACAGCCCCCGCCTCTGTCACTATCCGGTCGCGTCTCCGAAAAGGACTTTTACGTCCAGCAGGCGGCCCAAGGCCGTCGCTCATCGTTAGGATCCGACCGATGTCGCGTCGTTGTGAACTCACCGGTAAAGGTGTTCAGGTTGGCCATCGGGTCAGCCACTCGAACATCAAGACCAAGCACCGCTTCCTGCCCAACCTGCAGAGCGTCTCCTTCGCATCCGATGCGCTCGGCCAGACCGTGTCGCTTCGGGTCTCGACCCATGCGCTGCGCTCGGTCGACCACAATGGCGGCCTGGATGCCTTCCTGCAGAAGGCCCGTGCCGAAGATCTGTCGATCAAGGCACGCCAGCTGAAGTCGGCGATCGCCAAGAAGGTTGCGGCAGCCGCCGCAGCCTGATCGGCGAACCGTCTTCCCAGACATTGCGAACCGGCGCCGGGCAACCGACGCCGGTTTTGTCGTTTGTCCGGGCGCGCCCTTGCCCGTGCGTCCAAACGATTTCCCGTGCGTCATTGTCGCGCAGCGACGGCAACACCATATGGCAATAACATTGGTGCAAACGTGGGTCCGGTTCGGTCCCCGTGCCAAAGGTGGGAAACACATGTCGACCAAGACTCTTTTCCGCGTTGCAGCCGTCGCCGCCATCACGCTGATGGCTGGCGCGATCGTCGCTGACGCCCGTCCCGGTGGCAGCCGCTCGTCCGGCAGCCGCGGCAGCCAGACCCATTCCGCGCCTCCTCCGACCAATACCGCGCCCACGGCCGCCCAGCCGATGCAGCGCACGACCACGCCGACGCCCGCCCCGGGCATGCAGCAGCCAGGCATGGCGCCGCGGCCCGGCATGACGCCGCCCGCGGCAGCCCAGCCGTCGCGCTGGGGTGGTCTCGGCATGGGCCTCGCCGCAGGTTTCCTCGGCGCCGGCCTGTTCGGCATGCTCGCTGGCGGCGGCTTCGGCGCTGGCCTCGGCTCGATGGCCGGCATGTTCGGCTTCCTGCTGCAGCTTGCCCTCATCGGCGGCATCATCTGGCTCGCCTTCCGCTTCTTCCGCAGCCGCAACCCGGCCCCCGCGGCAGGCCCGATGGGTCATGCCCGCACCGGCGGCCCCATGGGCATGATGGGTGGCGCCGTTCCTGGCGCTGCCGGCGGCTCGGTCGCCTCGCCCAGCATGGCCCCCTCCGACAAGGTCGGCATCTCGCCGCAGGACTTCGACCAGTTCGAACGCCGGCTGGGTGAGGTGCAGGATGCCTATTCCCGCGAGGATGTGAACGCGCTTCGCGCCCTGGCGACGCCGGAAATGGTGTCCTATTTCGCCGAGGACCTGAAGGCCAATGCCGACCGCGGTGTCATCAACCGCATCTCCAACGTCAAGCTGCTGCAAGGCGACCTGTCGGAAGCCTGGCGCGAGCAGGACTCGGACTATGCAACGGTTGCGATGCGCTACGGTCTGGTCGACGTGACGACCGAGCGCGCCTCCGGCCGGGTCGTTGGCGGCAACCCCGCCGGCGAGCAGGTGGTGGAGCTCTGGACCTTCCGCCGGCCCCATGGCGGCACCTGGGTGCTCTCCGCGATCCAGCAGACCGCCTAAGCCCGTCCGACATCGAGATCTCGCAAACCCCGGCCATCGCGCCGGGGTTTGTTTTTGTGCCGTCAAGAGGCCGGGCAATCGAGCCTGTGGGTATTAACCCTTTGATCAGACCTGTTGACGAAGTCTTAATGAAACCGTTGCGAGCGACCGGCAGTCGTGGTTCCATCGTCGGCATCATGAAGACGGTCACAACCGAAATACGCCTCGCGCGCCCTGCCGATGCCCCGGTCGTTGCCGAGGTCCACGACGAGGCATGGCGTGCCGCCTATCGCGGCCTCATCCCGGGTGCGGAGCTCGAAAAGCTGATCTCCCGCCGTGGCCCCGGCTGGTGGGAGCAGGCCATTCGCAAGGGCAATCGCATCGCCCTCCTCGGCTTCGGCGACGAAGTCGCGGGCTACGCGAATTATGGGCGCAACCGCGCCAAGGCACTGTCCTATGACGGTGAGATCTACGAGCTTTATCTGCGCCCGAAGTTCATTGGCCTCGGTCTCGGTCAGAAGCTGTTCGAGTCGGCCCGCCTCGACCTTGGCTCGCACGGGCTCGACAGCATGGTGATCTGGGCACTAAGCGACAACGAGGCGGCCATGCGTTTCTATCGCGCACTCGGCGGCAAGCCGGTGGCGCGGTCGTCCGAAACATTCGGCCCATCCTCGCTGGACAAGACGGCATTCGGCTGGAACGCCTGACCTTTCTCCGGCACGCATTCTCGTTCGCCTTTCGCAGCACTTGCCGGAGACCGCCTGGAGCGGCTAACGAAGCGCGACCTTTTCCGGAGTTATCCTGATGCGCATCGAAGCCGTCTCCCTCGGCAAGAACCCCCCGCACGAAGTCAACGTGATCGTCGAGGTCCCGGTCGGCGGCGAACCCATCAAGTACGAGATGGACAAGGAAGCCGGCACCCTGGTGGTCGACCGCTTTCTCTACACCTCGATGCGCTATCCGGGGAATTACGGCTTCATCCCGCATACGCTGTCGGAAGACGGCGATCCCTGCGACGTGCTGATCGCCAACCAGCGCGGCATCGTGCCGGGCGCCATTGTCGCCGTCCGCCCGATCGGCGTGCTCAAGATGAATGACGAAGCCGGTGGCGACGAGAAGATCATCGCGGTGCCTGTGCCGAAACTCACCCGCCGCTACGAGCATGTCCACGAGATCACCGACCTGCCGGACATCACGCTGAAGCAGATCGAGCACTTCTTCGAGCACTACAAGGACCTGGAGCCCGGCAAGTGGGTGAAGGTCATCGGCTGGGGCGATGCCGAGGAGGCCCGCCGGCTGATCCTTGAAGGCGTCGAGCGCGCCAAGAAGGCTAAGGCCTGAGCCAGCCTCCGGCCTGATCCGGTCAGGCCGGGCGCTTCGGCCCGGCGGCCAGCGCTTCCGCGGCCTTGGCGCGGATATCGGCCAGCGAGAATGGCTTGGTCACGACATCATGGATCAGCGCGTCGAGCCCATGCGCCCGCTCGCGCTGGTCCGCATAGCCGGTCATCAGCAGGATCACCAGGTCGGGAAACTGGGGGGCCGCCGCCAGCGCCAGCGCGATGCCGTCCATCAGCGGCATGCGGATGTCGGTGAGCAGGAGGTCGAACGCGCCCTTCTCGATCTCCAGGATTTCCAGAGCCTCGGCGCCGTCCCGCGCCTCCTTGACGACGTGACCATCGATCTCGAGCGCCCGGCGCACGAAGGCGCGAACCGCTTCCTCGTCTTCGGCGATCAGGATGCGCGCCATGGGCCGGTCAGTCCCCGATCACGCCGACGAAGGGCAATTGCCGCCATGCGTGGGCGACATCCATGCCGTAGCCGACGACGAAGACATCCGGGCAGGTGAAGCCGACATAGTCGGGATTGAGATGGACGGCCCGCTTGCCCGGCTTTTCCAGCAGGACGCAGGTCTTCACGCTGCGCGCGCCACGCGCCATCAGAAGATCCTTGGCAAACGTCAGGGTACGGCCGCTCTCCAGAATATCGTCGACCAACAGGACATCACGATCGGCAACCGGGCTCTCGATATCGTGGACGATGCGCACCGAGCCGCTCGACACCGTGCCTTCGAGATAGCTCGACAGCGACATGAACTCGACCTCGGGCGCCATGCCGGCCGCGTCCATGGCCCGGATCAGATCGGCCGCGAAGACGAAGGACCCCTTGAGCACCGCGATGACGAGCAGGCGCTCCGGCTTGGTCGCGGCAATCTCCTGGACCAGGCTGGTCTCGCGCTCGGCAATCTGCTCGGCGGAAAAAAGGACACGGATGTTGGATCGGTTCATCGTCTGGCTCCGCCACGTGCCGGAAAGAGCGGACGTGGTGTCATGTGATAGCGCGGTGCGCAGCAGCCGTCACCGGCCTGCGGCATCAAGCCTCGTGAAGAAGCGCACTTCGACATTGGCGCCATCGGGGGGCGGCGATGCCAGCCGCGAGCGGAAGGCAACCGCTTCCCCCGGTCCAAGCTGCGGCTTCGGCGCAGTCGCTGTCCAGGTGTAGATTTCCTTGCCGCCGGCGTCGCGGACGGCAAGCCTCAGGCGCGGCAGATCGATGGCACGACTGGTGATGTTGACCAATTGGCCTTCGACCACCAGCACGACAACACCATCGACGACCTCTCTGGCGCCCTTGACGTCGCGAAAGTCGACGCCGCGCAGATTGACCGGAATGCCCATGCGCTCATAGACCGAGGCCGCGTCCGGCACGGTCCGCACGATCTGCTCGCGGCCGAGAAAGAACAGTCCCAGGATCGCAGCCCCAAGGGCCAGGATGGTTGCCGACGGCGAGAGACGCAGCCGGCTGACCGGGATGCGCGACATGGCGGCAGGCAGCCGCCGGCGCTTCGATGTATCGGCACCACCCGCGCCAGCGCGCCGGCTGCCGGTGCTGCTGGGGCGCGGCTCGGGATCGCGACGCTGAGGCAAGGGCTCCGCCACGATGTCCGGCTGGAGCGAGGGAGCCTCGGCGACGGGGAAATCATCGGCCTCGACAGGGGCTTCAGCGGGGTCGGCGGCCCCGTCATCCTTGTCCTTGGCTTCTTCGGCGAAGGCGGCACCCCAGTCGGCATCATCGACAGCGGCCTGCGGGGATGGCTCGGATGAGCGCGCCGGCGGCTCGTCGAAGGTCGCCATGGCGGCTTCCGGCTCGGCCAGGGCGCTTTCGGGGGTCGCCAGCCAGACGGCACGGCACTGGGCACAACGGACCTGCCGCCCGTCCTCACCGAGGGCGGATGCGGAGACCCGGAAAGCCGTCGCGCAAGAGGGGCAGACGATCAACATGGCAGCGCCTCGGGACCGATGTCCCACTGCGCCCACCGTGCCTCAGCGTGGTTAATTGCCGGTTACTGCACGGGAAAAGGCCGTGATGCTCGCTCGCCCCTGCCAGATGCGATCTCGCTCGTTCCGTGCACCGGTGATGCGAAGGCCGGCGAGGCGGCACAACCTGCCTCCTCGCCGGCACTCACTCGATCCGGTAACGAGCGTCAGGCTCGCCGTATGAATCCTGCGATCGCCGAGATGACGAACAGGACGATAGCGACCCAGAACAGCATCTGTGCGCCACTCATCGCGGTTCCGGCCACGCCGCCAAATCCAAGAAAGGCTGCCACGAGAGCAACGATCAGAAAAATGACGGCCCAATGCAGAAGGCTACCCATCACTCTCTCCTTATGTTCATTTGCGATGTTGATGTCGAAACCGCATCAATCTTGCGGCGCCTGTTTGACATCGACATCTACGCATCGCCCGCGTGTTTGTTCCCGGCCCGCCCGAGGCCAACTCGCTGATCAGCCGGAAAGGCTGTAGCGCTTGCGTGGCTTGGGGGGCGCACCGCGCACGAGAGCGTCCTTCCCCGTTTCGGGGCTGTCAGCGAAATTGCCCGGGCCGGCGAGGTCGCCCTGTTCCCGGTCCTCGCCCTGATTGCCGCGAGAGGTTCCGCCGCGCTTGTTCGGCTCGTCGCGCCCCACCGCTCCTGGCGGGCCTCCGGGAAATGGATTGTTGGCCATGGTTGCCTCCTCCGCTCGCGCTGGATAGCGCCCGGGAGCCGGGTGCATCTGGAACCTCAACGTTCGGGGCCGCTGGTATTTCCAGATGAGCACGATAATTTTCTCTTGCCCGCAGCCTGGAACCAATCGCACGGTGCGGCGTTTTCGGGGTTGGCGTGCGAGACGGTCGCGATCGTTCGACAGCCGTGATTCCCATCAGGGCAGCAGCCATCGACATGACACAGCCGACATTTCAAGACGCGGCAGGCGACGACATCTTTCCCCTGTGCTCGCCATCTCTTTTCGCTCGCGTCGAGGACAGGCCATGATCACCTCGTCCAAGGCCGCGCTCGACTATCAGGCTCTGCTCGCCTCGATCGTCAGTTCCTCCGCCGATGCGATCGTCAGCAAGGACCTCAACGGCATCATCACCTCCTGGAATACCGCGGCTGAGGCAATTTTCGGCTATGCGGCGGAAGAGATCGTTGGGCAACAGGTCACCGTGTTGATCCCGCCCGACCGGCTCTCCGAGGAAGAAGCCATCCTCAACACCATCAAGCGCGGCAGCCGCGTGAACACGTTCCGGACGATCCGCCTGCGCAAGGACGGCGCACCCGTCCACATCTCGGCGACGATCTCGCCGATTTTCGACGCCGCCGGAAACATCATCGGCGCCTCCAAGATTGCCCGCGATGTCACCGAGTGGCAGCGCAACGAAGACATCCGCACCATGCTGATGCGCGAGGTCGTGCACCGGTCGAAGAACATGCTGGCGCTGGTCGAGGCGATCGTCCGCCAGACGGTCCGCCGCTCCTCGCCCCAGGATTTTGCCAAGCGGCTCTCGGCGCGGCTTCAGTCGATGGCGGCGAGCCAGGATCTGCTGGTCCAGGAGAATTGGGCCGGCGTGCCGATCAAGACGCTGGTGAAGAACCAGCTCGCCTATGTCGATGATCTCGCGGGATCGCGGATCGTCTCGAGCGGCCCCGATCTGCTGTTATCCCCGGTTGGCGCACAGGCCCTTGGAATGGCGCTCCACGAATTGTCGACCAATGCCTTGATCTTCGGTGCGCTCTCCACCGAACACGGACAGGTCGACCTGCGCTGGAATGTGGGGACCGGCGACACACCCCGTTTCACCATCAGCTGGCAGGAAACGGGCGGGCCGCCGGTGACTGAACCGACAGAATTCGGCTTCGGCCAGGTCGTGCTGATCCGCATGACCGAAGCAACCCTTCACGGCAAGGTCACTTATGCCTTCACCGCCGAGGGCGTCACCTGGCGGCTGGACACCCCACTGGACGCGGTCCGCGCGGCCTGACGCTCAGGGCGCCGACGCCTTGACCTTACCGGTCGAACGGACCGGCTTGCCGACCTTGGTCGGCGCTGACACCGCCGAGACCGGGTCGCTGGCAGGAAACGAGGCCTCAAGAGCTCGTGTCAGTTCGGCGTCCTCCTTGGCGTTCGCCTCGGTCTTGGGCATGATCGGTCCCGGCCCGGCGATGGCCTCGTCGAACTCCTTAGTGCCCTCGCTCTGCAGCTTGTCGG
This sequence comes from Phreatobacter aquaticus, assembly GCF_005160265.1. NCBI lineage: Bacteria > Pseudomonadati > Pseudomonadota > Alphaproteobacteria > Hyphomicrobiales > Phreatobacteraceae > Phreatobacter > Phreatobacter aquaticus. The sequence continues at coordinate 939,526 of NZ_CP039865.1, forward strand.
CTTCGCGGCTCGCCTTGGTGTGGATGGTCATGACAATCTCCCGTTGCCAAGGGCAAACGCGGGCACCTGTCGTTCGGTTCCCTTGCCGCCCGATCCCACATGACAAAGGGTGCGAGCCAATGGCTCGCACCCTCCACGACAGTGCCGAAGGTGGGGGACAATCCGGCGCCGACGATTGGCCGGCGCGGCGTGTCACATCATGTAGGGACCGGCGCCGTAATAATCGAAAACGCTCTTGCCGTACTTGCGGTCGCTCCAGTCGGGCTCGCCGTCCGCGCGATAGCTCGGCGCATTCTCCAGCCGTTCGCGGGTCAGCGGCACGACATAGCCACCGCGCTCGGAATCGTACTTCAGCGTGCTCCACGGCAGCGGATGATACTGCTCGCCGATGCCCAGGAAGCCGCCGAACGACATCACGGCATAGACGACCTTGCCGGAGATCTTGTCGAGGATGACGTCATGGATCTCGCCAAGATGCTCGCCGGCGCTGTTGTACACTTCGGTCCCGACCACCTTGTCAGCCGCGATGATCGTCGTGTGACCCGAACCGGTGGCCGAGCCGGCAGTTCCCGTAGTCTGATTGTGCATGATGTCCTCCTGTGATGGCTGGGACGCCCTGCGGCGCCGATACAGGACCAACGTGCCCGGTCGGAACATTGTTCCAGCGCACATCAGATCGGCGGCATGGCTTCCCGCTGCACTGGAACGAAAGACGCACCGCAGCGTTGTGAAATCCGGGCCTGCCTCTCGGTCCGTTTTGACCCTCGACAAACCGGTGCTTCATGACCTCTTCCGACGACTCCGTCCCGGAGACCGCTCCGGCTCGCGCTCGCGCGCGCGAATTCTTCCGTGTCGCACTCGGCTTCTGGACAGGTGAGACCCGCCTGCGGGCATGGATCCTCACCGGCCTCGTACTCACGCTCGCCGGACTGCAGATCATCGCGCAGGTCGGACTGAACGCGTGGCAGCGCATGTTTTTCGATGCCCTTGAGCAGAAGTCAGTGCCGGCCGTCATGGCAGCGGTCGGCTGGGTGCCCCTCGCCGTCGGCTTCTCGGCCGTCACGCTGTCCGGCCTGGTGATCGCGCGGATGGTGCTGCAGGCGCGCTGGCGCGAATGGCTGACGCGCCATCTTGTCGGCTGGTGGATTGCCGATCAGCGCTATTACCGGCTCGGCTTCGTCGCCGAGGAGCAGACCGCACCGGAATTCCGCATCGCCGAGGATGTCCGGCTGGCGATCGAACCGCTGGTCGAATTCCTGCTGGGTCTGATCACCGCGACCATCACCGCGCTCACCTTCGCGGCCATCCTCTGGCAGGTCGCGGGATCGTTGCCTGTCACCATCGGCGGGGCGACCTACGAAATCCCCTTCTACATGGCGCTGGCCGCAATCCTCTATGCCGTCGTCGCATCCCTTGCCGCCTATGTCACTGGCCGGCCGCTGGTGAAGAAGATCTCGCACAAGAACGAGATGGAGGCCCAGTTCCGCGCCGAGATGACGCGGCTCCGCGAGAACGCCGAGAGTATCGCGCTGATCGGCGGCGACAGCGACGAACGCGCATCGGTCTACGAAAATTACGGCAACGTCCTGAAAGCCTGGATCAGCGTCATCCGTCAGCAGGGCGTGATCGCCATGGTGATGAACACCAACGGCGCCCTGTTCCCCATCATCCCGCTTCTGCTGGTCGCGCCGAAATACCTGTCCGGCGACCTGACGCTCGGCGGTGTGATGCAGGTGGCCGCTGCCTTCAGTGCCGTTCAGGCCGCACTCATCTGGTTCGTCGACAACTTCGTCCGCCTGGCCGAATGGTATGCCTCGCTGACCCGCGTCGACGAACTGGTCGAAGCGATGGAGGATCTCGACATCGGCACGATCATGGAGGGCGAAACCCAGATCGAGCTCGGCGAGAGCCCGGATGACGCCATCCATATCGACAACCTGTCGCTTGCCCATCGCAACGGTCGGGTGGTCATCGCCGATGCGTCGGTCATCATCAAGGCTGGCGAAAAGGTCCTGATCACCGGCGAGAGCGGCACCGGAAAGAGCACGCTGATCCGCGCCCTTGCCGGGCTGTGGCCCTGGGGCTCCGGCTCGATCAAGGTGCCCGCCAACCGCAAGATCGCCTTCGTGCCGCAGAAACCCTACATCCCGATGGGCACGCTGCATGCGGCCCTCGTCTATCCCGAGGCCGACGCGAAGGTGGACGCGGCCATAGTCCTCGGCGCACTCAACCGTTGCGGGCTCGAATATCTCGCAAAACGCCTCGACGACGAGGATCAGTGGGACAAGACCCTGTCGGGCGGCGAGCGCCAGCGCGTGGCCTTCGCCCGCCTCCTTATCCAGAAGCCCGACATCATCATTCTCGATGAGGCCACGTCGGCTCTCGATGAGGGCAGTCAGGACAAGCTGCTGACCCTCCTGAATGAGGAACTGAAGGAATCGACCGTTGTCAGCGTCGGTCATCGCGCCGGCCTCGAGGCCTTCCATACCCGCAAGATCGAGCTGGAACGCCGCCCTGCCGGCGCCCGGATGACGTCGGTCTCGATCGGCCATTCGCTTTGGCGCCTACTGGGGATCGACGCCGCCCGCTAGACGATCGGTCACGGGCCGCACCGGAACCTTGCGGCCCGCGCTCTGTTGATGCTCCAGATGGTCACATCCTGGAGCCAGACATGTCGATAAAGTCGCGCCTGATCCTGCCGACACTGATGTTCACGGCCGCCATGCTGGCGGTGCTCGCCACCTGCTTCCTCAGCCTGGCGCTGCAGCCCTCCAGCCGCTTCGCGCCCGACGAGCGCGTCGGAGCCGCCGGCCCGAACACCGTGCTTGCCATCAATACACGCGCCGCCACCGAGACGCTCGACTTCGCCCTTCCGGCCAGAGCCGACCGCAACACTGATCGCTGAACCGACGAAGCCGCCCCGGTTGCCCAGGGCGGCTTCTCTCTAGGCGGCGAGTGGGGGGACTCAGCCGCCCGAGGCTACGGGTGTGCGCTGCAGGGCAGCGGTGGTCTTGCGATCCGGCCCGTATTCATTCGCACCATCGATCGACAGGATCTCGGCGAGCTTGGCGCGGGCACGATTGACGCGGCTCTTCACCGTGCCGACCGCGATGCCACAGATATCGGCCGTCTCCTCGTAGGAGAGGCCGCTGGCCCCGACCATGATCAGCGCTTCGCGCTGCTCCTCGGGAAGCGTGGCGAGTGCCTTCCGGAAGTCGGCGAGGTCGAGATGGCTCTCCTGCGAACCATGGGTCGCCAGCCGCTCGGTATAGGTGCCCTCGCTGTCCTGAATCTCGCGGCCGCGCTTGCGGTAGAGCGAGAAATAGGTGTTGCGCAGGATGGTGAAGAGCCAGGCCCTGAGACTGGTGCCGGGCGTGAACTTGTCGACATTCGACCAGGCTTTCAGGAGCGTGTCCTGGACGAGGTCATCGGCCAGTTGCATCGATCCCGACAGCGAGGTTGCGAAGGCGCGAAGATTCGGAATTTCCGCAATCAGACCGTCCCTGAACGTGTCACCGCTCATCGGCTTGGCCCTTTGCCTGTTCCTGGCGTTCCTTCGCCTCGAGTTGGGCAAGAAGAACCAGAAACTTGTCGGGGATCGGTGCCTTGATCAGGTCGTCGTAATGCGCCTTGAGCGAGCGACCGATCATGTCCTGAATGCGCTGGTCAAGAACTGGCTCGAAGACCTCAGGTTCAGACTTGCGATCTTCGTCTTCTGGATTCATCATCTGCGCCTCGACACCTTTCGATGCGGTCATACACACCGAACCGCGATAAGAACGCCAGGTTTCGGCAAAGGTTCCACGAAAATTCAAAAATATATCGCTTGCCAAGCGAGGGGCCTGAATGGTTGCCTGCGGCCATCCCATGGAGGCTCTTCGCATGTCCATCGCACAGGAAATTTCACCGCATCTTCCGTATCTTAGGCGGTTTGCCAGGACGCTGAGCGGCACGCAGGCCAGCGGCGACGCCTATGTCATGGCGACGCTGGAAGCGCTCATCGAGGCGCCCTCGATCTTCGAGAAGCAGCTCGGCGAGCGCATCGCGCTGTATCGGATTTTCATCAAGCTCTGGTTGTCTGTGTCCGTCAACACGGAGACGCGCGGCGAGCGGAGCTTTGCCGAACGCAATCTCGATGCGCTCACGCCGCAATCGCGCCAGGCCTTCCTCCTGCGCACTGTCGAGGGCTTCTCGCTCACCGAGGTCGCAACCATCATGAACTGCACCTCCGCGGAGGCCATGGATCTCCTGAACGCTGCCGGCCGTGAAATCGCCGAACAGGTTGCAACCGACGTCGTCATCATCGAGGACGAGCCGATCATCGCGCTCGATATCGAGACCATGGTGCAGGAGCTCGGTCATCGCGTGGCGGGCATCGCCTCCACCCACAAGGAAGCCGTCGCCCTGGTCACCGCCAAGCGGCCAGGCCTGGTGCTGGCCGACATCCAGCTCGCCGATGGCAGCTCCGGCCTCGATGCGGTGAACGAGATCCTGCGCACGATCTCCGTGCCGGTGATCTTCATCACGGCCTATCCCGAGCGCCTGCTGACCGGCGACCGGCCGGAGCCGACGTTCCTGATCACCAAGCCCTTCCAGCCCGATGCGGTGAAGGCTGCCATCAGCCAGGCCCTGTTCTTCGATAGGCGGGCCGGACAGGCTGCTGCGTGAGGCAACAGCCCGTCGCCTTGCGGCGACCGATCATTGGCCGATAAACGAGAAAGCCCGGGAGGAAAACCTCCCGGGCTTTTTCAATGCCGAACTGCAGCTCGGCGGCAGGATGGCGAAGGTTTGCGCCCGCCGCTAGTCCCGCAGGCGCGCCACGCCCGCCATGGCCGACAGTCCGAAGCCGACCAGCGCGACGACAAACACAAGCTGGGTCGTGGCGAGGGTTGCGCCGACAATGCCGCCGAACCCCAGAATGGCGGTCAGCAGGACAACGATGAGACAAGCAATCGCAAGACTGATCATGTCGATCTCCAGCAGGAACGGTCACAGCGTCCACGTGTGACGTCAGCGGCAAAGGGCGCGCTGCCGCGCCCCCTGACCTTGCTTACCTCCGCAACTCACGCCCGATCATCGCGGCAAGCAGCATGACGCCGCCGAGAGCCGCGACCTTGATTCCGGGCTTCGACATCACCGCGGTGATCGCGACCGGAGCAACGGCCAAAGCGGTCTCCGCCATCGCGTTCGGACGCCGCGGGCGCGATTGCAGAAAGGCGGCGACTGCGAAGACCAGCATCGCCACGACCATCAGGCCGAAGGCAATCACGAGGCTGGCCATGACGGCATCGTAGCGCACCGACAGCACGACATGGAGCGCGGCCAAGCCAAACCCGATCCCAGCCATCACAGTCAGGGCAGCGAGCAGGTAGAGGCCATGGATCAGCAGACTTCTCCTCACGGAGACGCCGGCTTCAGCGAAGGCGAGTGCGCCCAGAGCCCGCAACATGTCAGCGCGAGACCATCAGACCCGCGATCAGACCCACGACGGCCGCCACGCCCAGCGTGCGCATCGGGTGAGCCTTCAGTTCATCCGCGATCAGCTTCTGGAGCTCGCTCGCCTGGTCCTTGGCGGCATCGACCATCGCCTCGGCATCAACGCCCGCGCTCTTGAGCTTCTGGTTGACGTTGGCCGCCGCATCGCCAGCCGAGCGCAGCATGCTCTCGCCGATCTCGGCGCCTTCGCGGAGACCAGCCTGGGTCCGCTCGACGACCTCGTCAGCGGCAGCCCTGACGCCGGAGTGATTGTTGCCGGCAAAATTGTTCGACATGTCGCGTCTCCTGAAATGGGGTGGGGATGGGTTCGCAGCAGGACAGGCCGTGCCGCGCTCTCAGTCTGACAACGCTGACACGGCCGATCGGTTCCGCTGGCCCGAGAGCGGGACCTCCCTCCGCGAGACATCGCCGGAATCGCCGTGATCCCTGATGGTCTCGATGGCGACCATCGCGATGAGCAGGAGCGGCGTGGACAGAACAGCGCCGACCGGCCCCCAGAGCCACAGCCAGAAGATCAGCGACAGGAACACGAGGAACGGCGGCACCGTCAGCCGATTGCCCACGATGGCCGGTGTCAGGGCATTCGATTCGATGAGATGGAGGCCATAGAACACGAGAGCCGGCCAGAGGGCGCCAAGCGTCGTGGTGGCAGTCAGAAGCCCCGCGGCGAAGACCAGTCCTGCCACGACAATCGGGCCAATCAGAGCCAGAAAGTTGAGGAGAAACGCCATGGCCCCCCAGAAGATCGGGAACGGCAGGCCGGCGATCCACGCGATAATGGTCATGGCGACGCCAAGACCCAGATTGATCGCCGTCACGACGCCGAGATAGGCGGTGACCTGTTGCTCGATCTCATTGAAGAAGCTGCTGGCGGATTTCCTGACATCGCCACCGAGGCAAAGCCTGAGGATGCGCACCTTCAAGACCCGGCGGGTGGCGAGGTAGAAATAGGTCGTGGCCAGGAAGATCAGCACGCCGCTCATCGCCGTCGTCGACGAGATCGCGAAATGCATCAGCGGGCTGCCATTGGCCACGTTCACTTCCAGGCCGGACGAGCTGGAGAAATGCGTGAGCGCTCCCTCCATCTGCTTCACGAGCTCCAGGATCGGCTGCAGCTTGGTCTGAAGCGCGGCCATCATGGCTGGCCATTGGTCGCTCCAGGCGGCAAGCGGCACCGCCAGTAGACCAATGGCTCCGGTGCCAAGTGCGACGACCGCCAGAACCAGAATAGCGGCAGCCAGGTGCTGGGGAACGCCATGGCGCACCAACCGGTCAGTTGCCGGCCCCAGGACCAGGCCGAAGATGGCGCCGGCAATCACCGGCAAGGCGATCACCCGCGTGACATAGAGAACGGCTGTGAACAGGATCAGGAAGATCCCGAGCGCGGCGTAGCGCAGCACAGGATCATGCCCATCATCTTCGGGGGCCACATCCGGTTCGTCGATTGGCGGCTCGGAACGCGCGCGTAGACCGGACAAACTCTCCCACGCCATGGTCGCACTCCCCGGCCGGCTTCGACTGAGCGGCAGCGCAACAACGTGGCGGCGCGGCTCCGGTTCCAAGCGTGCAAGGGCGGTCACGGCGAAGGGCTGGGACGCGCGCGCCCGATGCAGAGCTTGGGGGCCCCGCGGGACCAAGGAGCGCCGTGGATAACCCCGCCGGTCACACCTGCTGCCACGAAAAGACGATCTGACCGGAACTTCGCTGCATCCCGGGGGGTTGATCAGGTCTCACCCCAGGAACACAGGAGGTTTCGATGAATTGGGACCGCGTTGAAGGCAATTGGAAGCAGCTCAAGGGCAACGTCAAGGAACAGTGGGGCAAGCTCACCGATGACGACCTCGACGTGATCGCCGGTCGCCGCGATCAGCTCGAGGGGCGCCTCCAGGAGCGCTACGGCTACGCCAAGGACAAGGCGAAGCAGGAAGTCGACACCTGGTTCTCCAGTCGCAACTGGAACTGACCAGCATCCAGAGCCCGGCCGGGATTGTCCCGGCCGGGCTTCTCTTTTGACGACGGAGACGCGCACCATGGCCGACGACCGGATACTCGAACCCGACAATATCCAGACGCCGCCACGCTACACGGGTGACCGGCCACAGGTCCTGACGTCCGACACGGCGCGGCAGGGGCCGGCAGGACGCCCCGTCCTGTTCGTGCTCGTGGCCAGCCTGTTGGGCGCGGTGCTCGTGCTTGGGCTCTACTGGATCTTCTGGGTTCGCACGATCATCTGAGGGAGCGGGTCTCAGCATTCACCACCAGCACCTCGATCCGGCGACGCCCGAGCCGGATCAAAGCTCCGCGAAGATCGCCACGATATCGTCCTGCGTGTAGGGCTTGTTGAGACGTGGAACGTTGGGCAGAGGCTTGCCATCGGCACCGGAGGCGCCGTACCCGGTCGCCAGGACCGGACGCACCGACGGGAACCGCCTCCGCATCTCGTCGATCAACTCAAGGCCACTCATGCCTGGCATCGCCTGATCGGTGACGACGATCTGGATTGCCGGATTCTCGGCAAGGCATGTGATCGCCTCGGAACCGGAGCTGGCCTCGTGAACGACATGGCCAAGTTCCTCCAGCATGGCGACCATGCCGAAGCGGACCAGCGCGTCGTCATCCACCGCCAGGACCGTGAAGACACCGCTTGAGTTCGAGTTGTCGGGACCATCGGTCATCGCCGTGAACTTCTCTGCTCGATTCGAAGGAAAAGACGGCCCGCAGGCAAGGCGGAGGCTTGATCCTATCACCTGGTGGCAACAGGGCGCGACCGGCTCACGCGGGTGTCAGCCACCCGAAGGCGCTCCGCGTGAACCATAGACCCGGCAGAACCGGCGGCCGCGATCCGTCAGCCCCCAGCGCCCATCCTGATGAACGACAAGTCCAAATTTCTTCAACCGATCGATCAGATTTGTATCCACGATCTTTGTTGCGCCCTTCTCAAAATCAAGAAGGCTATTCTTCTCGATCTCGTTGAGATCGCCCGGCTGTATGTCCAAAGCTGGAAATAATTGCTGAAGCACCATAGTTTCTCCATCGCCTGAATTTGAGCCATGAATACTACGCACAGGCGCAATTCCTGTTCCATTTGGCGGCGAATATGGCGAGAGGGAGCCTAAGATTTCACAGTCCGGGGAACCTGGGCAGAGGGCGGGTGTTGATGGAGCAGGCTCAAGCCAGAAGGAGGGAAACATGTCCCGCACGCTCCTATCCGCAATCGCCCTGTCCCTTGCGACGACGTTTGCCTATGCCCAGACCACTCCGCCGGCCCAGCCGCCGGCCGCAACCACCCCAGCCATGCCCGCACCGCCAGCGGCATCGACAGCGCCGGCGACGCCACCGGCCATCAACACGGCACCGCTCGAACCTGGCGCCAACAGCTTCACCGAGGCCCAGGCTCGCCGCCGCCTGGAGGATGCCGGCCTGAGCGCGATCACCGACCTTGCCAAGGATGACCAGGGTGTCTGGCGTGGCCGCGCAACCCGCAATGGCACCGCCGTCGCCGTCGGTCTCGATTTCCGCGGCAATATCGCTGCCCAGTGACAACGCGCCTCTCATCCCCCCCAACCCAGGAGAGACCCATGACCATCACCGTTTCCGCCCTCTATGACAGCTATCGTGACGCCGCCGCCGCGGTGGAACGCGTCGAGGCCGCAGGTGTGTCGTCCAGCGCCATCAGCCTGGTGTCGAATGACGCGACCGCTGATCGGGCCGGCTATTCCGACTATGCAGCAACCGAGCCTGGCGCAGCTGACAGCGCCGGCACAGGTGCCGGTCTTGGCGCCGCGGTTGGCGCGGTCGGTGGCCTGCTCGCCGGCCTCGGCATCATTGCCATTCCCGGTGTCGGTCCGGTTGTTGCCGCAGGCTGGCTCGCCTCAACCCTGGTCGGTGCCACCACGGTCGGCGTTGCCGGCGGTGTGCTTGGCGCACTGGTTGGTGCAGGCGTCGATGAGACGGATGCCCGGTCTCACGTCGAAGGCCTTCAGCGTGGCGGCACACTCGTCCATGTGAGGGTCGCCGAAACCGACGCTGCCCGCATCCAGGCGATTCTCGATTCCGGCAGCGCAGTTCGTCCGAGCCTGAACACTGCGCTGCCCGGCGAGACGATCGGCCGCGTCCCCGGTGGTCCTCTCTGATTGAGGTCAATTAGTCGGCTCAGAAATACCGAAGGGGGCGCTCATGGCGCCCCCTTTTTCTGTTCCAGCCGGTCCCGGTTGGTCGATGGCGCGCGATCCGTCAGGCCTGAGATTTTGACGTTCCGGGATCGACAAGGCCCCTCTCGAACGAACGGACCACTGCCCGACCAACCGCCTCACGGTTCTTGTCGTCTTCGCAAAAGACACCGAGCCTTTCGCAATCCTCATCGAATTTGCGCCGCATCAGCCTCATGTCGTCAGGGCCGAAAAGACAGCGCTTGGGTTCAGTTGCGGTATCGTCAGCCATGGCGTCCTCCCTGACGCAACGCCTTTCCGGCGTATGTTCATCGATATCGTTCTTGGCCCGGCCCGCAGCGCACCACGGGCCGGTTTCGACACTTACAACCGGTCCGGTGGGTTGGATGGATCGGCCGGCGGAATGGGCTGAGGCATCGGATCCGGCTGGTCGGGCTGGGGCGGAATCGGCGGCGGTGTCGGCCCGGGAAACGGCTCGGGCACCGGAACGCCTGCGATCTGATCGGTCTGGTCATGTCGTGCCATGCTGCTCTCCCTTGTTCAGAGACATGAACCCGCGGTCCCAGCTATCGTTCCGCTCATCCCAGGTGCAATGTCGACGCACCCGGTGAACGGAAATGCGGCTCAGGCGTTGACGCCGGACTCAAGGCCGACACGGTCAGCAGGAACGGCGCTTTCCGCCGACACGACGAGACACAGCATGGATCTGACTGTTCGGCACGCCACCACCTATCAATATCCAACCATGGTCGATTTTGGTCCGCACCGGCTCATGCTGCGGCCGCGCGACAGCTTCGACATGCGGATTCTCGATACCAGCCTGCAGATCACGCCGGCCGCCCATCTGGAATGGATCCACGACGTCTACGGTAACCCGGTGGCTATCGCGACGTTCTCGCAAATGAGCGATCGCCTGGAGGTTGTCAGCAAGCTTGTGCTCCGCCGCTACGCATCGACACTGCCGAACACCTATTCCAATTCCCGGCAGTCGCACTTCACGCCGCGCTACACCGACGGCGAGCGGATTGTGCTCCAGCCCTATCTCTCACCAGCGACCGACGACGACGGTCGCATGGCCGAATGGATGGCGGCGGTCCTGGCTCAAGCTCCGGCCGAGAGTGCGCCGCTGACAGCGGTCTTCAATGCCATCCACACTGGCTTCGGTTACAGCGTGCGCTATGAGGAAGGGACCCAGGATCCGATCACGACCATTGCCGTGAAGGCCGGCTCCTGCCGCGATCTTGCCTGGCTGTTCATCGAGGCGGCGCGGCGGCTGGGCTATGCCGCACGGTTCATCACCGGCTATCTCCACGACAGCGTCGGCCCTGGCGGCGTGCGCTCGACTGTCGGTTTCACCCACGCCTGGGCGGAGGTTTTCATTCCAGGCGACGGATGGGTCGAGTTCGACCCGACCAATGCGCTGGTCGCCGACCCGAACCTGATCCGCGTGGCCATGGCCCGCGTGCCGGGCGATGCCTCGCCAATCTCCGGCAGCTTTGTCGGACCCGCCGGAACGTCAGCAGCCCTGTTCGTGGGCGTTGAGATCAGCGCTGCCGAAAGCACCTGAGCCTCGATACCTCATCTTGCTTAGTCGACAAACGACAAGGGACGGCTGACCTCTTCGAGCGACTTGCGCTCGGCGGCGATGCCCCAGCGCAGCATGACCCCGGCAGCGATGATCATCAGCGCCGCTCCAAGGATATAGCCGCCGAACAACGACCATCGTGATCCTGTGTCGATCAGCCAACCGAACAGCGTGGGGCCGACGACACCGCCAACCCCCGTGCCGACCGCGTAGAACAGGGCGATGGCCAGCGCCCGCAGCTCGAGTGGGAACGTCTCGCTGACGGTCAGATAGGCTGAGCTCGCGGCCGCCGACGCAAAGAAGAAGATCACCATCCAGGCGATTGTCTGCGTGGTTGCCGTCAGATAGCCGGCAGCGAACAGGTAGCCGGAGCCGGCCAGCAAGATCCCCGACATGAAGTAGGTGAACGCGACCATTGGGCGTCTTCCGATCGTATCGAACAGGCGACCGAGCAGAACCGGTCCCAGAACGTTGCCCAGCGCGAAAGGCAGGATGTACCAGCCGACCTTGTCGGCCGGGATGGCGTAGAAATCGGTCAGCACCAGGGCATAGGTGAAGAAGATCGCGTTGTAGAAGAAGGCCTGCGCCGACATCAGCGCAAGCCCAACCGCCGACCGACTTCGATGCAGATGAAGAATGGTATGCGCGACCTCGGCAAACGATGTCGACCGGCGTGCGACCAGCCGCACTTTCGGCAGCGGCTTGTCATCGATGACATGTCCCTCCGCCCTCACCCGCGCTTCGATCCCAGCAACGATCGCCTCGGCCTCTTCAAGCCGCCCGTGGGTCATCAGCCAGCGCGGGCTTTCCGGGATCCACATCCGCATGAAGAAGATGACGAGGGCCAGCAGCGATCCCACAAGGAACGCCAAGCGCCAACCGTGATCCGGGGCGAGGAATGCAGGGTCGAGCAACACGATGGAGCCGACCGCGCCAAGCGCCGCGCCGATCCAGAAACTGCCGTTGATGACCAGATCAGTCCAGCCGCGGACGCGGGCGGGGACAAGCTCCTGGATGGTCGAGTTGATCGCCGAGTACTCGCCGCCAATCCCGGCGCCCGTCAGGAACCGGAACAACAGGAAGCTCCAGAGGTTCCATGAGAAGGCCGTGGCGGCGGTTGCCACGAGATAGACAGCCAGTGTGATGAAGAACAGTTTCTTGCGGCCGATGCGATCGGTTAGCCAACCAAAGAAGAGGGCGCCAAGCACGGCTCCGGCCAGATAGGCGCTGCCGGCGAGCCCGATATCGGCATTGCTGAACTGCAGGACCGGGCTCGCCTTCAACGCTCCGGACACGGTGCCGGCGAGCGTGACCTCGAGGCCGTCCAGGATCCAGGTGATGCCGAGCGCGGCGACGACCAGCGTATGAAATCGCGACCATGGCAGACGATCAAGACGCGCCGGAATGTCCGTCTCGATGATGCCAGGAGAAGCCGTATCGGTGGGATTCACTGCCGCGCTGGTCATGGCGATCTCCTCCCGCCACCAACGCGCGAGTGCTGCGGAGGTTCGCAATCACTCCCCGAGGCTGTGCAACTCGTTGACCTTGAGCCGCTTCCGGATTCGCGAGGCATCAATCAGGATCTGGCCAGCCCACCGATAGACATTGCGCTCCCGGATGTGGTTCCGCATCAGCCGGATGCGCTCACGCTGCTCGTCCTCGGACATCGACAGGCCCCGGTCGATCGCGGTCGCCATGCCGTGAACGTCATAGGGGTTGATGATCAGCGCCTCGGACAGTTCGCTCGAAGCACCGGCGAAGCGCGACAGAACGAGCACGCCGCGTTCGTCGTCGCGCGCCGCGACGAACTCCTTGGCGACCAGATTCATGCCGTCGTGAAGGCTTGAGACAACGCAGAGGTCGGCCGCCCGGAACAGCTCATAGACGTCCTCGGGCTCGTGATGGCGGATGACCAGATGGATCGGCTGGTAGCCATCGCTGCCATGTCGGGCATTGATCTCCTCGGTGATCCGCTGGGCCTCCTGCTGCAGGTTCACATAGCTTGCGAGCTTGCTGCGCGTCGGGGCGGCGATCTGGATGAAGGTGAAGCGGCCTTTCCACTCGGGATGCCGGATCAGCAGCTCATCCACCGCCATCAGGCGATCAAGAATGCCCTTGGTATAGTCGAAGCGCTCGATGCCGATGCCGATCCGCATATCGGCCGGCAGGCCGTAGCGCTCGCGCACCACGCGCCGGCATTCGTCCACCGGCTTTTGCCCGGCGAGCGCCGCAGGCGGCCATTCGATCGAGATCGGATAGGGCCGCACCATGGTCTCGTGCCCGGCATGGACGACGGAGCGATGCTCCCGGTCGATCCGGCTTTCGATGAAGCGATCGACCGTGTCGAAGAAATTGTTGCAATAGGCCTGGGTGTGGAAGCCCAGCACTGTCGAGCCGAGGAGACCGGCAATGATCTCCTCCTTCCACGGACAGATCCCGAAGGCTTCGGCATTCGGCCAGGGAATATGCCAGAAGGTCAGGATGGTTGCCTTCGGCAGCTGCTCGCGCACCATCTTCGGCAGCAGGGCGAAATGATAATCCTGCACCAGGATCACCGGGTCGGGCCTGGTCGCCTCGCGCACGATGGCATCGGCGAACCGCTGGTTGATCGCCACATAGGCCTGCCAGTCGCTCTCGCGGAAGATCGGCCGGACATAGGCCAGGTGGCAGAGCGGCCAGAGGCCCTCGTTGGACAATCCATAATAATAGCCGTCCTGCTCCTCGTCCGAGATCCAGACCCGGCGCAGCCGATAGGCCGGCTTGCCCGGAGGCACCAGAACGCGATCGTTGGCATCGACCGTCTCGCGATCGGCCGAGCCGCTGCCATGGGCCACCCAGGTGCCGCCCGTCGCGCGCACCACCGGCTCAAGCGCCGAGACCAGGCCGCTGGCCGGACGCTGGACAGAGATGACATCGCCGTCGCGGTTGTGGATATAGGGCTCGCGGTTGGAGGCGATGATCACCTCCGTGTCGGGCAGCTCGTTCTCCAGGAGATCCTGCAGGGCCTTCGGCGACCATTCCACATTGGTTGTGTCTTCCTGCCGGATGCGATCGCGGAAGTCGCGCAAGAGCTTGCGAACGTCATCGCTGACCGGCAGGGCGGGGGCGGCAAGGCTCGGCGAGGCAGGCTGACCCTCGCGCAGGCTTTCGATCGTCGCCAGCACCGAGCCCATGTAGCGGCGTTGCAGCATCACGACGGCGAGCGTTGCAAGGACGCCGATCAGCACGATCAGGGTCAGGCCCGCCATGATGAGGTACCAGCCCGCCTGGCCGACGCGTTCGGTGACGAAGCCGCGCTCGTGAAGGACCAGCAGGGTTCCGGTCTCGCTGCCGGAATGAACAGGAAACGCTCCGATCACCAGGCGCTCGCCATCAACCCAGAGGCCGCGAAAGCGAACCTCCTCGGCCCGAAGCGGACAGGCGAATTGCGCGGGCATCCGCTTCGTCGCGATGATCATCCGGCCGGGGCCGTCGCAAAGCCCGAGTGCCAAGATGCGTTCGTCGCCCGTCACCCGTTCGAACAGGGTCCTGAGCGCCTGGGTATCGCCACCCATCTCGCGCTCGATGCGATCGCGAATGGAGTTGAACACCAGCTCCGAACGCATCTCGACATCGCGCTGTGCAACGCGTTCGACGACCGTCTTGGACAGCCAGACAAGCGCCACCGCAAGCACCGCGAGGACGGTGGCAGACGCGACAACGAAGATCACGGCGTGTGAGTATCGGCTCATCGAACTCGCACTCCCGCTCTGCCGGCCTGAAGCACTGGGGCGTCCTGTCGTCAGCGGCATGGTCAGTGGACCCACGGCTTGGACAGCCTCATCGCCGTGACGATGATGCCAACCATCGAATAGGTCTGCGGGAAATTGCCCCAGAGATCGCCGGTGATCGGGTCCATGTCCTCCGACAGCAGGCCGACATGGTTCCGTCGGGCGAGCAGGCCCTCGAAGATCTCGCGCGCCTCATCGACCCGCCCGATCGCGTGCAGCGCCTCGGCCAACCAGAACGTACAGATGTTGAACGACGTGGAGGGAAGGCCGAAATCGTCCTTCTCGTCATAGCGCAGCAGGAAGCCGGAGCGAGTCAGGCGCTTCTGGAGCGTCTCGACGGTGCGGATGAAGCGCGGATCGTCGGCTGCGACGACCCCCAGCTCATGCAGCAGCAGGGTGCTGGCATCGGCGCCTGCGCCGTCGAACGAGGATCCGAACAAGCCCTCCTTCTCGTTCCACGTCCGCTCCAGGATGGCGGACCGGATTGTCTCGGCATGGTTGCGCCAATAACCCTCGCGGGCACGCAGATCGAGCTTGGCGGCGATCTGCGCAAGCTTGTCGCAGGCGGCAAAGCACATGGCGGCGGAATGCGTGTGGATCGACTGGCGGCCGCGATATTCCCAGACACCCGCATCAGGCTGGAAGGCGCTGGCGACCGCCGCCTCGCCCAGCGTTTCGAGCTCCTGGAACAGGGCCACATCACCCATCTTGGGCAGGCGGCTGTCGTAGAACATCTGGGATGCCGCGAGGATCACACTGCCGAACACGTCGTGCTGGATCTGCTGGGCTGCCTCATTGCCGATGCGGACTGGCCCATCGCCATTGAACCCCGGCAGCGCATCGGCGATCCATTCCCGGAGGTCCTGCTCCGGCACGATCCCGTAGACCGGCTTCAAGCGGCCGCCCATCTCGTTGGCGATGACGGCGCGGGTGTAATCGAGAAACCGCTCCATGGTGAGCGTCGCGCCGAGCTTGTTGAGCGCATGGACCGTGAAATAGGCATCGCGCAGCCAGCAGAACCGATAATCCCAGTTGCGGCCCGAGCCCGCTGCCTCCGGGATTGACGTCGTCAGCGCCGCGACGATCGCGCCGGTCTCTTCGCTGGAGCACAGTTTCAGCGTGATGGCGGCGCGGATTACCGCCTCCTGCCACTCGAACGGCACGGACAGATAGCGCACCCAGTCGAGCCAGTACTGCCGGGTCGACTTCAGGAAGATCGCGCTGGTGTCATCGATCGAGTTCGGGAAAGTCTCATCCGCATGGATGATCAACGTCACCGGCCTGGTCAGCGGAAATTTGGCTTCCGACGACAGATAGGCAACCGGAATATCGGACGTGACGCGCACGGCGCCAGCCTCGGAGACATAGCGGATGTGATTGCTGCCGGGGATCGCCTGTCCGTCGAAGCGGCCGTAATCCATGGTCGGGCGGATGATGACGCGGATATGCGGGCTGCCGGCGATCGGCTCGATCCTGCGGATCAGCATGGGGGGGCGAAACACGCGGTCATACTGCTTGAACCGGGGTGCGAAATCGGTGATCCGCACCGCGCTGCCGTTCTCAGCTGTCATCACGGTCCGCAGGATGGCCGTGTTGCGCTCATAGGATTGGGA
Source organism: Phreatobacter aquaticus (assembly GCF_005160265.1). Lineage (NCBI taxonomy): Bacteria > Pseudomonadati > Pseudomonadota > Alphaproteobacteria > Hyphomicrobiales > Phreatobacteraceae > Phreatobacter > Phreatobacter aquaticus. The sequence continues at coordinate 956,159 of NZ_CP039865.1, forward strand.
TGTGCTGACGACGCCATCCATGTCGACCCTGAGAACGCCGCGTTGCGGATCCTTGCCGCCGACCAGGGCGCTGAACAACGGATCGCCATCGATCCTGGGCCAACAGGCCCACAGGATGCTCGCGCGCTGGTCGATGAGGGCCGCCAGCGTGCAATTGCCGATAACAGCCATGGCAGGCAGCGGCGCCCCCTGGGTTTCATGGGTCGTCATATACCGGACTCCGTCGCAGCCGCGGTCTGACCATCCGAAGTGGCGGCAACGCCGGCCAGCGCGGAGAGCCAGCGCCGGACCTCGCTGGCGCTGCCAAACGACTCGTCGCCGGCATGAAAATGTTCGCCCCGCACCGTCAGGCCCCAGCCATCGGCAGCACGCGCAACGGCAAAGGCCTCCTCGTCAGCCAGATCGTCACCGATCATGATGGGGCGGCGACCCGCGAACGGCGCGTGTCGCATGATCTCGGCCAGCGCGGTTCCCTTCGAGGTCCCGTTCGGAATCAGTTCGAAGACGGCCCGTCCCTGTTTGACGTGAAAGCCGAACGATTGCTCGTTGAGCAGCCGTGCCAGCTTGATGCCGAGCTCACTCGCAAATTCAGGAGCCTGGCGGTAATGAATGGACAGGATCGGCCCCTTGTTCTCCAGCCGCACCCCCGTCATCGCACGCGTCAACGCGACCACGGCATCGAACAGGGCAGGCGGCAAACCGATGCCGATCTGCTCCGCATGACCTGTGGTCTCCTCCGCGCCGAACGGCGCTGAACGGAATTCCAGCCCGTGCAGGCCAGACCCTGGAAGCTGAGCCGGCGCGAGATGTCGGTTGACCTCGGAGATGCGGCGTCCTGTCACCACCGCGACGGCACCTCCAAGCAGGCCCTGCAGACGGATGATGTCCTGGGGAAGGCCCGGCTCGACCTTCACCTGTTCGGGCGATGGCGCGATATCGGCGAGGGTTCCGTCAAAATCGACAAACAAGGCATAGGCCGAGGGTGTCGCGAGGATGAGGGGCGCGATTGCCTCCGGGCGATCATGATCGGGGTCGTTATCCAGCATTCAACCGGCCTGACGTGAGATTTTGCGAGCCACTCCCGCAATCCGGCATGGGGCTCGGGACGGCAGTTCATTGCACTGCAACGCGCCGCTCCTGATGGGGTTCCGCCCTCGCCGGGCGACGGCACGATTTTCACCGGCCGGCCGGAACGGCTTCGCGGCGCCGACGTTGATGGCCGATGATTAGCCACCGGAGCCGACATGCCGAAGCAAGCAAGCCCCGCCCCCAGACGGGAAAAACCCTCGGCAAGCGGTCTCAGCCATGGCGGAAACGACCTGCCGTCTGTGGTGGTGGAGAGTTACAATCTGGAGCTCCGCGACCAGAATGGCTTCATCGGCGACAGGGCCAGCAGAAGCGCGTTCAATGCGAAGCTGGATGACTGGCGGTCGCGCTTGCGCAAGGTTGGCACCGATCCGCTGGGCGATGCGGCATCGGAAGACCTGTCGAAGAAGCAGCTCGACGCCCTCATGAAGGGAGACGACGCAACTGCCGCGGCCCTTGTGCACGGAGCGATCGAGGATTTCGCCCAGGAGCTTGCGAAGGTCATCCGGCGCTTCATCCGCACCAATGGCTGGAAGAATGTCGAGCGCATTGCGGCCGGGGGCGGTTTCAAGGAAAGCCAGATCGGCGAACTGGCCATCGCTCGCGCCGATGTCCTCTTGAAGGCTGAGGGCATGGCCATCGATGTCCAGCCGATCCATCATCATCCCGATGAAGCAGGCCTGATCGGTTCAGCGCACCTCCTGCCAGCCTGGATGCTTGCCGGGCACGATGCCCTGCTGGCGGTCGATATCGGCGGCAGCAACATCCGCGTCGGGGTCATTGAGCTGAACCTGAAGAAGCATCCGGACCTGTCGCGGGCAACCGTCTGGAAATCCGATCTGTGGCGCCATGCCGAAGACGATCCGTCGCGGACGGCCACGTTGAAGACCATGGTCGACATGCTGGAAACGCTGATCGCAAAAGCTGAAAAGGCAGGGCTGGCGCTCGCGCCCATCATCGGCATAGGTTGCCCCGGCATCATCAAGGCTGACGGCTCGATCGATCGTGGCGGTCAGAACCTGCCAGGCGGGAACTGGGAGAGCCAGAATTTCAATCTCCCGCAAGCGCTCAAGGCGGCGATCCCATCGATCGGTGGTCACGAGACCTGTACGGTGATGCACAACGATGCCGTGGTCCAAGGCCTGGCGGAGGTTCCATTCATGCAGGACGTCAAGCACTGGGCCGTGGTGACCATCGGAACTGGGCTTGGCAATGCGAGCTTCCGCAACCGCAGCGACTGAGCGCTTCGGCGCTCACGCTTCACTGCGGCGACGATCCACGCTTGCTCCGTGGCGTGTTTGTCTGTTCCTTAGCGCCTTCCCCCGAGCCCCATACATTTCATGCCCACCACACGACAAAGATTCCTCCTGACGAGCCTGCTGTCGCTGGTCGCCGGCTTCTCGTTCCTTGGCATCGTCGTCATTGCGAGCTTCGCGCTGGTCACCTACCAGCAGGACGCCCAGAGGGGCGTCGAGCAGGCGCTCGACATCGAAAGCGATCTCCACGGGCTGTTCTCGCTGCTGCAGGACGCCGAGACCGGGCAGCGGGGGTTCCTGCTGAGCGGCGATGAAACCTATCTCGCTCCCTATCTTGCGGCGATAACGGTCATCGACCGCGAGGTCGACGAGTTGGCCGCCAAGCTTCGGCGGAACGGGCGAGACCTCGGGGCGCTCACCCGCCTGCATGACGTCATGCGGGAAAAGCTCGCCGAGATGGCCAGCACCATTGCGAGGAAGCGGGCGGGCGACGAGGCGGGCGCACAGGCCATCGTTCGGTCGAGCGGCGGCCAGGCCCTCATGACCAGAGCCCGTGACATCACGCGGCAGATGCGCATCGAACAGGGCCTCGTGCTGGAACAGCGCCGCAGCGAACTGGCCGACGCTCGCTGGCGGCTGCGGGCCGTCATTCTGGCGGCCGCCATTCTGGTGGCTCTCGTGGCGCTGCTGACGATCTGGACCTCATGGCGCCAGACGGCCGACCTTCTGGCCTCCCGCGACGAGCTGAAGCTGGCCAATGCCAAACTGATTGACCAGGCGCTTCAGCGGGAGAAGCTCGAGGAAACGCTCCGGCAGTCCCAGAAAATGGATGCCATTGGCCAGTTGACCGGCGGCCTTGCCCACGACTTCAACAACATGCTGGCGATCATCACCGGCAGCCTGGGCATCGTGCAGCGGCGCCTGCGTCGCGGCGACACCGCGATCGAGAAGTTCATCGACAATGCCATGGAGGGAGCTGATCGCGCCGCAACGCTGACCCATCGCCTGCTCGCCTTCTCACGCCAGCAGCCGCTCGCGCCGAAGTCGATCGACGTCAACAAGTTCGTCGCCGGGATGGCTGATCTGCTGCATCGCACGCTTGGTGAGCAAATCCGCCTAGAAACGGTTCTGGCCGGAGGCTTGTGGCGCACCCACGCCGACTCGAGCCAGCTGGAAAACGCAATTCTCAATCTCGCGGTCAATGCCCGCGACGCCATGGGCGAAGGCGGGCGGCTGACCATTGAAACCCAGAACGCCTCACTGGACGACGACTATTCTGCAGCGCATTTCGAGGTGCCAGCCGGCCAATATGTGCTGATCGCGGTCAGCGATACCGGCTCGGGAATGCCCCCGGACGTCATCCGGCGTGCGTTCGACCCGTTCTTCACGACCAAGGGCCTGGGCAAGGGCACAGGACTGGGGTTGAGCCAGGTTTTCGGCTTCGTCAAGCAATCTGCCGGGCATGTGAAGATCTATTCCGAACTTGGGCAAGGCACGACCATGAAGGTCTACCTGCCCCGGTTCATGGGGCCGGAGATGATCACCGAAACCCCGACCGCCGGGCGCGCTCTGCCGGTAGCTGGCGCCAATGAAGTCGTGCTGGTGGTGGAAGATGAGGAGCGCGTCCGCCATCTCTCGGTCGAGAGCCTCCGGGAGCTCGGCTATACCGTATTGGAGGCCGATGGCGCATCCGCCGCTCTCCGGATCATCGATAGCCGACCCGACATCGCGCTGTTGTTCACCGATGTGGTCATGCCTGATGTCAACGGCCGCAAGCTTGCAGACGAGGCCTTGCGCCGTCGTCCAGGCCTGCGTGTGCTCTACACCACCGGCTATACCCGCAACGCAATCGTGCACAACGGCATGCTCGACCACGGGACCCACCTGGTCTCGAAACCGTTCACGATGGAGCAGCTGGCCAACAAGGTGAGGGAGGCCTTGGCAGGCTGATCAGCTGGGTCTCCCCGCTGGCAAGGCCGCCGCTCTTTCGGAAACCCGGATCACGGGTGAATCCCGGCTGCCGTTGGCGGGGCTGAGGGCGATCGCCCACGCGGGGGCCGCCCGAGCATCGCCCAAACGATTGGCTCATCGGACGACGCGTTCACGCCTCGTTGGTCGCGAGAAACGACAGGATCAGGTGGAGAATACAGCCGCCGAAGGCAATGAACAGGAGATCGGCCGGCAAGCCGGCGCTCTGTCCAAAGCCACTATAGATGGAGGCACCTGAAAGCGCCGCCGCGCCCGCGGAGAGTGTCGTCACGATCAAATCGCCCTTCCGATACGCAACTTGAACCGGCAATCCCTGCCTTGTCGCACAGCCGCTTGACAGCAGCGTGACCCATTCCGGTGCCGTCAGCGGACGACGCTCACGGCGGCATCCGCCACGCGCGCCAATGGCTGCGATGCCCAGCCCGCGGCGATCTTCTCGCCGAACAGGATATGACGCGCCTGCGCCCGATAGGAGTCGCGCGACAGATCGGACAATTGCTCCCAATCCAGAGGCGCCAACCGCTCCTGGAGAAACATCCGTTTGGCCAGCCGCTCAACCTTGGTCGGATCGAACATCATGGACGCCTCTTGCACCGGACTGCCACCGAGCAGCCATCACCCGTCAAAACGATGCAAGGGCCGATCGGTTCCCCCTTGTCCCCCGCCAAAAAATGCAATCTGCCCGGGAACTCTTGGGTCGGGAGCTCTGTTAATCGCTCTCAGATCATGAGGAGTTCAGACTATGGGTCGCGGTGTCCTGCTTTGGCTGCTGGGTGTTCCAATTCCAATCATTCTCCTGCTTGCCTTCCTCGGTCGCTGAATGAGGATCGCGTTATGACCAGTACTGCACCGCCAGTCCTGCGCGTCTCAGAGGCGCCGTGGTCTACCGTATCCTGGAGCGCCATCTTTGCCGGCGCGATCGTCGCGACCACGATCAGCCTCGCGTTGCTGTTTCTGTGCGCGGCCGCCGGGTTCATGATGGTCTCGCCATGGTCGGGACAGGGCACGGATCCCAGCACGTTCGCGATCTCGGGCGCTATCGCCATGATCGTCGTGCAATGGGTTTCGTCCGCCTTCGGCGGCTTTGTCACCGGGCGGCTACGCACCCGTTGGGAAAGCCTCCATCAGGATGAAGTGTTCTTCCGGGACACCCTCAACGGCTTTCTGGCCTGGTGTGTCGCGACGCTCGCCGTCGGGGTTCTCGTGAGCTCGTCGGCAACCATGGTGGCACGAACCGGGATCCAGGCCACCGCGACGGTTGCCTCCGGCGCGGCCGCCGGCATCTCACTCGCATCTGCGGGGAGCGAGCCACAGGGCGCGGACCCCACGGCCTATTTCATCGACCTCTTGTTCCGCGCCCCGGCCGGATCGCCCGGACCTGGCCAGGACGCCGCGCCTGAGCGGCTTGAAGCGACACGGATCGTTGTTCGCAGCGTCGTGACCGGCGGGATCAGTCCCTCCGACAAGACCTACCTCGCGCAGATCGCATCAGCGCGCACGGGTCTGAACCAGGACGAGGCGCAGCGTCGCGTTGACGACGTGCTGGCCCAGGTGCAGGCGGCCAAGGTGAAGGCGCAGGAAGCGGCCGATGCGGCTCGCAAGGCAGGAGCGCTCGGATCCCTGTTCGTCTTCCTGTCCCTGCTGATCGGGGCGTTCATCGCCGCGGCGGCCGCAGCCATCGGAGCGAGCTTCAGGGACAATGTCCCGCGGGTCGTCTGAGAACCTCACCACGGATCAAACCATCGTCAGCCGCGCCTTGCGAGAGCAGGTGCGGCTGACGCCGTCTGGGGTCCGGGAGATCTGCGCGGAACGCCAAATCAGACGTCCGGAGGAACGATCGAGAGGCCCGGCTGTTGGCCTGATACCACCGCGCACCGGTCCTTTTCCGGTCCGCTGCGCATCCCGACAGCCACGCATTCAGGGAGGTCCCGCCATGGGCTGGTTCTCGAAGGACATTCAGACGATGGACGATCTGTTCGTCCATACGCTCCGCGACATCTACTACGCGGAGAACCAGATTCTCAAAGCTCTGCCGACGATGATCGACAAGGCGAGCGACGCGCAGCTCAAGGACAGCTTTGCCGCGCATCAACGCGAGACGGAAGGCCAGATCAGCCGCCTTGAAGAGGTGTTCCGGCTGCACGGCGTCGATGTGAAGGGCGTCGACTGCCCGGCGATCGATGGAATTCTCGAGGAGACCGACGAGATCAGCCGCGAGATCGCCGATAAGAAGGTTCTCGATGCCGCGCTCATCGCCGCCGGCCAGGCCGTCGAACACTACGAAATGACCCGATACGGCACGCTCGTGGCCTGGGCCAAGCAGCTCGGCCGCAACGATTGCGCTGCCTTGCTGCAGAAGAACCTCGACGAGGAAAAGGCGGCCGACACCAAGCTGACCTCCCTCGCAGAGGCGCGGATCAACCTGCGCGCCGTCAGCGCCTGAACAACAGCCCTCAACACCGGATCGGTCCCAGCCGAACCGGCACTAGACCAGGCATCGTCGCGGCCCCCGCGATGCAGTCGAACACAAGGAAACGCATCATGCGACGCTCAACTTTGATGGCAGCTACTCTGCTTGGCACACTCGCCCTTCCGGTGGCGGCCTACGCCCAGGCCCAGGTTTCACCAGGCGTGGCGACGGGCGCGACCACCGGCGCGGTCGGCGGCGCGATCGTCGGCGGGCCGATCGGCGCTGTTGTGGGAGGTGTCGGCGGTGCTGTTGTCGGCGCCATCGCTGACAATAACCGCCCGCGCTTCCGCGAATATGTCGTGACGAAGCGCCACCCGTCCTACACCTATCAGTCCGAGGTGGTCGTGGGCGCCGAACTGCCGACCGCTGGCGTTCAGTACTACGAGGTCCCCCCGGACTACGGGCAGACCGAGTACCGCTACACGATCGTCAACAATCGGACGGTCCTGGTCGATCCCCGGACTCATCGGATCGTCCAGGTCATCGACTGATCCCTCCCGCAGGACGAAGGACGGGCGCCCTCGGGCGCCCGTCTTGCGTTGTTCACTCCCCATTCCGGCAGCGAGTCCCCCCATGCTCGATCCTGAGACGACCCGGCAGGCTGATCTTCGAGAGGGTCGAGGTCCCTGGCGCGACAATCGCATCGACCTGCCATGGCAGCCCAACACCGATGAGCGATGCGATATCCTTGTGGTGGGCGCCGGCATAACGGGCGCCCTGGTTGCCCATCATCTGACCGAGCTCGGACATCAGGTCCTGATCATTGATCGCGAAAGTCCGGGTGAGGGCAGCACGGCGGCCAGCACCGCACTGCTGCAATGGGAAATCGACACGCCACTTGGCAAGCTGTGCGACCTCTATGGTTTCGAGCGCGCCAGTCGGACCTATCATCGAAGCTTCCAGGCAGTGCGGGGCCTGAGCGCGCTTGCCGCTGCGCTGCCGGGACCGCATGGGTTGATCCGCCGTCCCACGCTCTATCTTGCGCCGCAGGCAAGCGGTGCCGAGCTTCTGGAGCGCGAACACGCCATGCGCCGACGCGCCGAGCTGCCGGGCGGCCTGCTGACGCGCGCCGACCTGCTCGCCCAGTTCCGCATCGATCGCGAAGGCGCGATCCTGTCGCCCGGTTCGGCCGAGGCGGACCCGTTGGCGCTGGCCCACGCCCTGCTCCGGCAGGCTGCCACCAATGGCGCGCGTCTCCGACACGGCGAAGCTTGCGCCTATGAGCCTCGTATCGGCGGCACTGTCGTGACCTTGGCCGATGGCTCGATCATCGAGGCCTCGCGTGTGGTCCTGGCGACCGGCTATGTCATGCCCGACTTCGCGCGCAGCCCGCTGCACAGCACGGCATCCAGCTTTGTGATTGCGACCGCCCCTCAGTCCAAAGAGAACCTCTGGCGCGACGGCGCTCTCATCTGGGAGGCCTCGGACGACTACATGTACGCCCGGACAACCACGGATAGCCGGATCATCCTCGGCGGAGGCGACGAAGATTGCGAGGATGCCGAAGCACGCGAGCGACTTGGGCCGGCCAAGACCGCGAGCCTGCAGCGCAATCTGGCCGAGCTCTGGCCCCATGCCGATTGCGAGGCTGATCGCGCCTGGTCGGGCGCGTTCGGAAAAACCTCAGACGGCCTGCCTTTGATCGGTCCGATCGCCGGCTATCCCGGTGTCTTCGCCGCCTATGGCTATGGCGGCAATGGCATCACATTCAGCTACATGGCATCCCGCATGATCGGCGCGATGATCGCAGGGGAAACGCGACCGTGGTTCGCCGATTTCTCCATCGACCGCCCCGACCCAGGAGGCTGACCGATCACGGCAGCTGGGGTTCGCCTGCAATCATGCTGCGCACACGCGACGCCAGCGCTTCCATCGCGAAGGGCTTGGTGATCATGGCCATTCCCGGCTCCAGAAAGCCGCCGGCAATGGCCGCGTTCTCGGCGTAGCCGGTCATGAACAACACTTTGAGGTTCGGTCGCTTCATGCGGGCAGCTTCCGCAACCTGCCGGCCGTTGAGCCCAGGCAGGCCGATATCGGTCACCAGGAGATCGATCCGTTCGCCAGACTGAAGAATGTCGAGGCCGGCCGGTCCCGTTGAGGCTTCAATGGCACGGTAGCCAAGTTCGGTCAGGACCTCGACCACCAGGCTGCGAACCACGGCCTCATCCTCAATCACGAGAACAGTCTCGCCGATTTCGGTCGCATGATCGTCGAGCAGGCCGGGCAGAATCTCCTCGTCTGTCGCCTCCCCGCGATAGCGCGGCAGGTAGATCTTGACCGAGGTGCCACGGCCGACCTCGGTGTGAATCTTGGAATAGCCCTCGGACTGGCGGGTGAACCCATAGATCATCGACAGACCAAGGCCTGTCCCCTGGCCAATCGGCTTAGTGGTGAAAAACGGGTCGAAGGCGCGCTCGGCAACATCGGACGTCATGCCGGTGCCGGTATCGCTGACGGCAATGCAGACATATTGCCCAGGCGTCACATCATGGGTGCGGGCCGCATAGGCATCGTCGATCTGGGCATTGCTTGTCTCGATGGTCAGCCGGCCACCATCCGGCATGGCGTCACGGGCATTGATGACCAGATTGAGGATGGCACTTTCCAGCTGGTTCGGATCGCAGCGCGTCAGCCAAAGCGAGGGTTCCGTCACCACGCTGAGCGCAATAGTCTCCCCGATCGTCCGGCGCAGCATGTCCTCCATCGACCCGATCAGCACATTCGCCCGGACGGGCTTCGGGCTCAGCGGTTGGCGGCGCGAGAAGGCGAGAAGGCGGTGTGTCAGGGATGCCGCACGGGTCGCCGCCGTCATGGCACCGGTGACGAAGCGATCAATGTCGTTGGTGCGGCCCTTCGCGATGCGCTTCTGGATGATGTCGAGCGAACCGACGATGCCCTGGAGGAGATTGTTGAAATCGTGGGCGATGCCGCCGGTCAATTGACCGACCGCTTCCATCTTCTGACTTTGACGCAGCGCCTCATGGGCTTCCGTCAAAGCGGCCGTGCGTTCGGCCACCCGCTCCTCAAGCGTTGCCGCCAGACGCGCCAGCGCCTCGACGGCCGACTTCTGGTCCTCGATATCGGTATTTGTGCCCAGCCAACGCCGTGATCCATCCGCAGCGCCGATCACGACCGCGCGGGCAATATGCCAGCGATAGACACCATCGAAGCGGCGAAGTCGAAACTCCACCTGATACGGGGTACCCGTTTCAACCGCGCGAGCCCATGCGACCGCTGAGTGGGCGATATCGTCGGGATGGACCATCAAGGCCCAGTTCGAATTGTCGAGTTCTCCAGGCTTCAACCCGGAATAGTCGTAGACCTGATCGTTGAACCAATCGAGGCGGCCATCTGCGGGCGCCGTCCAGACGTGGTTCGGCATGGCCTGCGCGAAGGTCCGGAATCGCGTCTCGCTCTGGGTGAGGGCCGCTTCGGCCGCCTTGCGCTTTCCAATGTCGAGGAACAGCACGGCGAAGCGTTCCGGGCCGGTCCGGTGGGCGCGTGCCTCGAACCACCGCTCGTCAAGCGTGCCGACGTGGATCTCAAGCGAGGCTGACTGGCCGCTGTCGACCACCCCGGCATAGGCTTCGATCACGGCCTCCTCGATACCCGGCAACACGTCTCGGCAATTGCGTCCGAGCGCTTGCTGGGCGGAAATCCCGGTATGCACCTCGAAGGCGGGATTGAGCTCCAGGAAGCGGAAATCGATCATTCGCCCATCAGCGGAACGGACCGCCTCTGCGAGGAAAAAGCCCTCCTGCATCTGACTGAACAGATCGAGCAGGCGTGCATCGCTCTCCTGCCGGGCCTCCTCCGCCTTCCGCCGATCCGTCACGTCCATCGTCACACCGACGTACCGGCGTCCGGCACTGTTCGGTGTGTCGACGATCTCACCCCTTCGGGCAATCCAGCGTTCTTCGCCAGTATCCCCCCGGTTGATGCGGTACTCGGCATATTCGAGCGGATTGCCGGATGAGATACGGCCCTTGGCCGAGAGCGGCCGATCGCTATCGTTGATCAAGTCGAGCAGCAGGGAATCGGTGGGTACAACGTCGGGAGACAGGCCCCATATGCGCCGGAACTCATCGGAAACTTCGAGAAGGCCCGTATCCGGGAACCACTCGAAGGCCCCGACCCCGCCCGCCTCCTGAGCGATCCGCAGTCGCTCTTCGGCACGCACACGAGCGGTCGTCTCGATGACGATGGCGAGGACCCCGCCGGGGCTTCCGCTCTCGTCAAGGACCGGGCTGTAATCGAGATCGAGCCATACATCCTCGGCGACCCGGCCCCGCTGCAGCACCAGATGCTGGTCCCGGTAACTGAGTGTCTGACCTTCGTCGCGCACCGACTTCAGAATGTGGGCGTTGAATTCGGAGACTTCCGGCCAGCCTTCCAGCACCTTGCTGCCGAGCAGCGTCGGATGCCGCTGGCCGGCAAATTCGGCATAACCGTCGTTGTAGATCATCACGCCATCTGGCCCCCAAAGCAGCACCATCGGCAGCTTGGAGCGCAGCAGCAGGCTGGTCGTGAACTTCAGGCTGACAGGCCAGGCTGACGGCGGGCCTAAGGTTTCAGACCAGTCGCGCGCAAGAATCAGCTCCCCGGCTTCACCACCATGGGCCAGGAATGCAGGTCTATCCTGATGGGATTGGGAGAGCATTGCACCTTTCGAGATCAGCAAGGCCTAAGCACGTTGAACGACCTCTGTGGCTCGGCCAGCGATCTATTGCGAATGCGAGCGGTCCGGGGACTTCTTGGGCAGCAGGCCCGCCAGCTTGGCCGAAAGATCGCGCTGCTGATAGGGCTTTCCCAGGCGGGGCAACGTACTGCTGACGCCGGGCGGCAATTCGGCATAGCCGGTTGCAAGCAAGATCGGAATGTTGGGCCGCAATTGGCGCGCTCGCTCGGCAAGTTCGGCCCCGGTCATGCCCGGCATCGCGTGGTCGGTGACAATGGCGTCGACATGTTCGCCGCTCTCCAGAATGGCGAGCGCTTCCTGCGCGGAGCTGGCTTCTATGACGCGATGACCAAGGTCTTCCAGCATGTCGACCGTGCTCATTGCGATCAGATAGTCGTCATCGACGAACAGAATGGTCGCCTCAGGAACGTCCTTCGGCTTGATTTCATCATCTTCTGACATGCCAATACGCGCCTTGCCGATGCACCTGATATCACCCGACAACAGATCCGAACCCTGATTCGCGCCTCGTGACGCAAAGCCGTTCAACGGCCCTGCTGCCCGGCTCCTAGAATGGAACCGACCTGATCAAACGCACCGGACATGGATCGGTTCCATACCTCCGGAAAGATTGTTCAAGACGCAGAATTCTCAGACTTTTCAGGCCTGTTGACCTGCCGTCACGAGTGGACAACACACCGATCCTCGCTCAGGTTCCCTCTCCAGTCGAAGATGGTTCTATCGCATTCGAGGGCGAGGCGGCTGATCCACGCTTGTACGTGGTCATCCAGTGGAACCCATTTGCGCGCCGCCGAGTTGGTCCCATCGGGCGAACTATGTGATGTCCGAGCCCCCCGAGGAATCCACCGCTTGAGTGCCGCCTCAGACGATTGCCAGGAACAAGCCGGCCCCCCGTTAGGCCACAATGACATCGAAGCGCGACTTCGCGCGCGGGAAGCCGAACTCGCGCGGGTCCAGAAGATCGGTCAGGTCGGAGGCCTGGAGGTCGACCTTCGGGGTGGCGCCTTCACCAATCGCCGGTCACCGGAATATCTGCGCGTGCACGGGCTGCCGCCCGAGGCTGCATCCGAGACGCACGAAGCGTGGGTGGCTCGCATTCATCCCGACGATCGCCAAAGGACCGAGCAGCATTTCCGTGAGGCGGTGACGGGCCGCGCGATGGAGTATGAAGCAGAATATCGGATCATCCGACCGAGCGACGGCGAGGTTCGCTGGATTCTCGCAAAGGCGGAGATCGAGCGCGACGTGATGGGCAAGGCCGTCCGGCTGGTCGGCGCGCATATCGACATCACCGACCGGCGATCGGCGGAAGAGCAGACGGAACTGATTGCCCAGGAACTGTCCCACCGGATCAAGAACATCTTCGCCGTGATCAACAGCCTCGTCATGCTCTCTGCCCGTGGCAAGGATGGCGATGGTGATTTTGCAAGGGCTCTGTGCGCACGCATTGGTGCCCTCGGCCAGGCGCACGAGTTTGTCCGGCGCCATGCTCTGGGGCAATCATCCGGCCGGGACGCCCAAAGCCTCAAGGCCCTTCTCGATCTGCTTCTCGCCCCCTATCGCTCGGAACTGTCCGATCAGATTTCGGTCGCGGGCGATGACGCCGTGGTCGGCGAGCAGGCGGCGACGGCCCTGTCGCTGGTGATCCACGAGCTTGCCACCAATGCAGTGAAATACGGCTCGCTTTCGATGTCCGCCGGCCGCCTGTCGGTCATCTGCCGGGTGGCCGGGGAGGCGTTCGTCATGACCTGGCAGGAGCGCAACGGTCCGGGCCTAAACGGGCGACCCGGTCGCCAGGGCTTCGGCACGATGATGTCGGAACGTGCGGCGAAATCGCAGCTCGGTGCGGTCGTCCGGCACGACTGGGCAGCCGAGGGCCTGACAATCGACCTCGAGATCCCACTGGCGAAGCTCGCTCGTTGACACCCTTCGACCGGTAGACCTTCAGCCGCGCGCGCAGCGGCCAGCCGTGGCATGATCGCGCCGGGCCGAATCGGCCACTGAAGACAGATCGAGAGACATCGCCCGGTGGTGCGTTTCGAGAATGTGGGCTTGCGGTACGGCCTCGGGCCGGAAGTGCTGAGGGACTTGACCTTTGGCATCGACCCGCATTCGTTCCAGTTCCTCACCGGTCCGTCGGGCGCCGGCAAGACCAGCCTGCTGAAGCTGCTTTTCCTGTCGTTGCGTCCAACCCGTGGCCTGGTGACGGTCTTCGACCACGATACGGCGCGGCTGACCAAGGACGAATTGTCGATCCTGCGCCGGCGCATTGGCATCGTCTTCCAGGACTTCCGGCTGCTCGATCACCTCACGACCTATGAGAATGTCGCGCTGCCGCTGCGTGTCATGGGCAAGGAGGAGGCGAGCTATCGTTCCGAGGTCGTCGATCTGCTGGAATGGGTCGGCCTCGGCCACCGGATCGACGCCTATCCGCCAATCCTGTCCGGCGGCGAGAAGCAACGCGCTGCGATCGCCCGCGCGGTCATCGTTCGTCCCGAGATGCTGCTCGCCGATGAGCCGACCGGCAATGTCGATCCGCCGCTTGCAAAGCGCCTGCTGCGCCTGTTCGTCGAGCTGAACCGCACTGGCACTGCCGTGCTGATCGCCACCCATGATCTGTCATTGCTGGAGCAGGTGGAGGCCCGCCGTCTGATCATCCAGCAGGGTTCCATCTCCATCATCGACCCGAACGGCGAGGAGGACGAAAGGTGGTGATACGCCATCTCCGTGCTGTCCTGGCGCGCGCGCGTTCGGAGCCGGACGATCAGGGGGCAGAGGACCAGCCACGCCCCAGCGGGGCCTCGCTTGTCCCGCCCTCCTCGATCGCCGGCCGGGCGCTGGTGGTCATCATTGCGATCATGACCTTCCTCGGATCTCTGACGGTTGGCGCGGTCAATCTGGTGCACACCGCGGCCGAGGACTGGACCAGTTCCATCATCCGCGAGGCGACCATCCAGATCAGGCCGATCACCGGCCGCGACCTTCAGGCCGACGTCGTCCGCGCCACCGAGATCGCGGTGCGCTTTCCTGGTGTCGCCGATGTCTCGCCCTACACGGCCGAGGAAACCGTCCGCATGCTGGAGCCTTGGCTCGGCACGGGATTGTCGGCCGAGGATCTGCCCGTTCCGCGCCTCATCGTGGTCAAGCTTGCCGACGATCGGCGCGCCGATCTCTCCGGCCTCCGCAAGGCCCTGACCGATGTGTTGCCATCGGCCAGCATCGACGATCACCGGCAATGGTTCGACCGACTCCGCGCCATGGCCCGCACCGTCGTTGTGGTTGGCATCGTCATCGTCACGCTGATGATTTCGACCATGGGACTATCGGTGATCTTCGCGACGCGCGCGGCCGTCGCCACGAATCGACCCGTGGTCGAAGTGCTGCATTTCGTCGGCGCGCGCGATGCCTTCATTGCCGGTGAATTCCAGCGCCACTTCTTGTGGCTCGCGCTGAAGGGCGGGATCGCCGGCGGCACGGCGGCGCTCGCCGTCATCCTGCTGGCAGGCTTCATTGCCAGCCAGTGGCGTGCAACGGCTGGAGGCGATCAGATCGAGGCGCTGTTTGGATCGTTCTCGCTCGGGACCGGCGGCTATGTCGGCATCGCCGTGCTGGTCGCGCTGGTCACAGGCGTTGCCGCGCTGACGTCGCGCTGGACCGTCATGCGCACCTTGTCGGCGATCGACTAAGCGGCCTATTGCAGGATGCGCTCGTAATTGATGCGGAACAGCCGCTGGTCCGGCCGGCGCGTCGTGTCGAGATTGTGCACGGCGACCGAAGTCTCGAAGCCCTGCGCGTCGAAGACCGTCCATTGACGCAGTGCGAAATCGGACGCGTTGAACAGGATCATCAGGCGATTGGTACCGCCGATGGCCTGGCGCTCCTCCAACATGACGATGACATAGTCGGGGTCGCGGGTGACCGAGGTCACATTGGCGTCGCGCAGGATGTCGACGCGATCCGACAGCAGGAAGCGCAGCGGCGTCTGCGAAAGCGGATAAATGTCCTGGGTGTTCAGCCGCCGGTCGCGCACCGCCACGGACTGGCCGTCAGCAATGATCTCCACCGGGCTCGGCGCATTGTACTGGAAGCGGATCTTGCCCGGCTTGTCGAGATAGAGCTTGCCGGTCGTGCGCCGCCCGTCCGGGCCGATCTGGACGAAATCGCCCTGCATGAAGCGGATGCCGTTGAAATAATTGTTCACCTGGGTGGCGATATCGCGCGCGGACGCATCGACACCGCGCGCCTGGCGCGGCGCGCTGGGCGGGCGCACAGGTGACGCCAAAGGCGCGCTAGCCGCCTGCGGGACGGCGGGCGCCGTCGGTGAATCGGTCGATGGGCGCGATGGCGGTGTACCCGGCCGTGCCGGTGCCGGTCCGCCAGGCGGCGGGCCAAGCTGCAGCGGCGCTCCCTGGGCGAGCAGGAACGGCGCTTCCGTTGCCGCAGCACCACCAATGGAGATCAGAGCCGCGACGCCGGCCGCGAGAAGGCGGGATAATCCCGCTTGGGTCGGGCGTCTGGTCATCGATCCTCCGAGAGCATGGTCAGGCGTGCCAGATAGGAAGGGGGTGGGGCGATTTCGAGGCGGCAAGACCCGCGAAGCCACAAAGCAGGGAGCGGCCTGACGGTCAATCCGCCGCTTCCGGCACAAGGATCTCGCGCTTGCCCGCGTGATTGGCGGCACCGACCAGACCTTCGCGCTCCATGCGCTCGATGAGCGAGGCCGCACGATTGTAGCCGATCTGCAACCGCCGCTGGATATAGGAGGTCGAGGCCTTCTTGTCGCGGATGACCACCTGCACCGCCCGGTCGTAGAGATCGGCGGGTTCGTCGCCAAAGGCGCCCTTGTCGAACACCGCGCCATCATCGCCGTCACCAGCGCCCTCGTCATCATCCGTCGTGACGGCGTCGAGATAGTCGGGCTGGCCCTGCATCTTCAGATGGGCGACGACGTGCTCGACCTCCTCGTCGGAGACGAACGGACCGTGAGTTCGGCTGATGCGGCCGCCGCCGGCCATGTAGAGCATGTCGCCGCGTCCGAGCAGCTGTTCGGCACCCTGCTCGCCAAGGATGGTGCGGCTGTCGATCTTGGACGTCACCTGGAAGGAGATGCGGGTCGGGAAATTCGCCTTGATCGTGCCGGTGATGACATCGACCGAGGGTCGCTGCGTCGCCATGATCAGATGAATGCCGGCGGCGCGTGCCATCTGGGCAAGCCGCTGGATCGCGCCTTCGATATCCTTGCCGGCGACCATCATCAGGTCGGCCATTTCGTCGACGATGACCACGATATAGGGGATGGCATCGAGACCCATCTCCTCCTGCTCGTAGATCGCCTCGCCGGTCTCGCGGTCGAAGCCGGTCTGCACGGTACGGGTCAGCACCTCGCCCTTGGCGCGGGCCTGTGCCATGCGCGCGTTGAAGCCATCGATGTTGCGCACACCGAGCTTCGACATTTTCTTGTAGCGCTCTTCCATCTCGCGGACGGCCCATTTGAGCGCCACGACGGCCTTCTTCGGATCCGTCACCACTGGGGTCAGCAGATGCGGAATGCCGTCATAGATGGAAAGTTCCAGCATCTTCGGATCGACCATGATCAGCCGGCACTGGGCCGGCGTGAGCCGGTAGAGCAGCGACAGGATCATGGTGTTGATGGCGACCGACTTGCCCGAGCCGGTGGTACCGGCGACCAGCAGATGCGGCATCTTGGCGAGATCGACGATGACCGGATCGCCACCAATGGTCTTGCCGAGAGCGATCGGCAGCTTCTCCTTGGCGGTGATGAAGTC
Source organism: Phreatobacter aquaticus (assembly GCF_005160265.1). Lineage (NCBI taxonomy): Bacteria > Pseudomonadati > Pseudomonadota > Alphaproteobacteria > Hyphomicrobiales > Phreatobacteraceae > Phreatobacter > Phreatobacter aquaticus. The sequence goes on from NZ_CP039865.1 coordinate 973,445, forward strand.
CTGGCTCGACAGCATTTCGCGCAGCAGGACGTTCTCGCGCTTGGCGTTGGGCAGTTCGATGCCGATCGCATTGCGGCCGGCAACCAGCGCGACGCGGGCGGATATTGCCGACATCGAGCGGGCAATGTCGTCGGCAAGTCCGATGACGCGGTTGGAACGCGTGCCGGGGGCCGGCTCCAGTTCATAGAGCGTCACGACCGGGCCCGGCCGAACATTGATGATCTCGCCGCGCACGCCGAAATCGTCGAGGACGGCTGCCAGCGTCGTCGCGTTCTCCTGAAGCGCTTCCATCGACATGGACGGATGGCGCTCGGATGGCTTCGGCTCGGTCAACAGGTCGAGTGGCGGCAGTTCATAGGTGCCGGGCGCACCATCAGGCGGCGGCAGCGGCAATTTCTGCTGAATGGCGACCGGTCGCGGCGCAGGCGGCGGGGCGTGAATGCGGGGGCCCTGCTGCGGGACCGGCGGTCGCGCATCGACCTCGAACGGCGGCTCGTCGATCGCGTCGGGCTCGACCGGATCATAGCTGTGGTCGGGCGCAATCGGCGCCACGTGCTGCCCAGTAACATGCGGCTCGGTGACGGGCGGCTCGACAATGTCCGGGCGGCGATTGGTGACGGGCGCATGGTAGGTGCGCGGGTGCCGCTCGGGCTGAGCCTCCATCACCGGTTCGCGGCGCAGGCCCGTGACACGGGGACCGGCCGGCAGGGGCGCCTCGTCGGGCTCGGTGAAGAAGGCCTTGGCGCGGGCGGCAAGGCCGGGCGATGAGCGATCGTCCCCGGCGGCAACCGGGCGCGGTGCAACGCCCGCCGCCGCGCGAGCCTGGTCGGGCGCTTCCGACGCCATGCGACGAAGCTTCGCCTTGGCCGACAGGACCGAATGGGTAACAGCGCCCAACGTATTAGTCATCAGACCGCCGAAACGACCTGGTTCGTCTTCGTCGGACTGGTGACGGCGCACAGGCGCGATCACCGCGATGTCAGCCTCAAGCGTATCCTCCGCGGGGCGGATAAGGATGCCGGTCGCGATGGCAGCGACCACCAGACCGAGGAGCGTCATGCCGCTGCCGACGAAGAAGCGCGACGCGCCATCCAGACGCCCCAGCACGGACGAGAGCACGGCAAGACCGCCATCGCCGATGACGCCGCCAATGCCGGTCGGCAGCGGCCAGCCGGCAGGAGCTGGAAGCGTTGCGGCTGCGACCGACAGCACCATGGCGGCGGCAATTCCGAGCGGAATGCGCAGGGCTTCGCGGTCAAAGGCACGGTTGCGCAGAAGACGCCAGCCCCAGGATGCGCTGACCGCCAGGAGCACGATGGCCGCAAGGCCGAAAAGCTGCATGAAAAGGTCGGCGAGAATCGCGCCTGGACGGCCGATCCAATTCTTGACCGGAGCGTTGCTGGCCTGGCTTAGCGACGGATCGCCTGCGGTCCATGTCAGCATGGCGATTGTGGCAATGGTCACGGCGGAGAGCACGCCCAAGCCGATGAGCTGGCCCATCTTGCGGCGCAACGCGCCCTTCAGTCCCTCGGGAAGCAGGGAAAGTCCGGTGTGCTGGCGCGCCACAGCCATCTCGCTTGCATCCTGATCAGGGGAGTGACCGCGCGGGAAAGTCCACGTCGCCGCAGACGCCCAGACGACCACCCGGTTCGTCGAGCGACCTTAGGCGGGCAACGGTTGACGGGGGATTAACCATCGCCCTTCCGCCCATTCAGCCAAGGCGCCGGCCCCAAAGAAAAACCCCGGCGATGGCTCGCCGGGGTTTGCAGGCTCCAAGAGTTTGGAGGATCAGCTGTTGTAGGCGCGCTCGCCATGCTCGGCGAGGTCGAGACCCTCGCGCTCGCGGTCGGCGGTCACGCGCAGACCAACGATCACGTCGACGATCTTGAACAGGATGAACGATCCGACACCCGACCAGACAAGGGTGAAGAGCACCGCCTTGACCTGCGCGAGAACCGCATCGGACAGCACATAGGCGCCGACAGCCAGTTCGCCGGGCTTGGCTTCGTAATCCGGGATGCCAGCGCCGCCAAGGGCGGTGTTGACCAGGATGCCGGTGCCGATGGCGCCGATGATGCCGCCGACGCAGTGGATGCCGAAGACATCCAGCGTGTCGTCGTAACCGAAGGCATTCTTCACCGTCGAGCAGAAGATGAAGCAGACACCGCCGGCAACGAGGCCGAGGATGATCGAGCCCATCGGGCCGGCAAAGCCGGCAGCCGGCGTGATCGCGACGAGGCCAGCAACCGCACCGGAGGCGGCGCCCAGCATCGACGGCTTGCCCTTCGCTGCCCATTCCACGAACAGCCAGGCGAGCGTGGCAGCGCCGGTTGCGACGAAGGTATTGATCGCAGCCATGGCGGCCGTGCCGTTGGCCTCGAGGTTGGAACCGGCGTTGAAGCCGAACCAGCCGACCCAGAGAAGGGCAGCGCCGATCAGCGTCATCACCAGCGAGTGGGGAGGCATCAGCTCCTTGCCGTAGCCGATGCGCTTGCCGATGACGAGGCAGCCCACCAGACCGGCAATACCGGCGTTGATGTGAACGACAGTGCCGCCCGCGAAGTCGAGAGCGCCCCACTGGAACAGCATGCCGGCATCAGCCTTCACTGCGTCGAGCTTGGCCTGCGCTGCAGCCTTGGCGGCGGCATCGGTGCCGGCGGCGGCAAGCGCCTTGGCAGCATCGCCGATCGCGTCGGGGCCGGCCCAGTACCAGACCATATGGGCCATCGGGAAGTAGATGACGGTGACCCAGAGAACGACGAAGAGCAGCAGCGCCGAGAACTTCACGCGCTCGGCGAAGGCGCCGACGATGAGGGCCGGCGTGATGCAGGCAAACGTCATCTGGAACAGGATATAGGCGAATTCCGGAATGACGACGCCGTTGGAGAAGGTCGCGGCGGTCGAATTGGTGTCGACGCCCATCAGGAAGGCCTTGGAGAAGCCGCCGACGAAGCTGTTGAGACCGCCACCCGAGGTGAACGACAGCGAGTAGCCGTAGGTCACATAGATGATCGAGACCAGGGCGACGATGACGAACACCTGGGTCAGAACCGACAGCATGTTCTTGGTGCGGACGAGGCCGCCATAGAACAGCGCGAGGCCCGGGATGGTCATCATCAGAACGAGATACGAAGACACCAGAACAAAGGCCGTGTCGCCGGAATTGGGCTTCGGCGGGGTCGGCGCCGGCGTCTGGGCGAGAACCGGATCAATCAGGAAAGCGGCAGCTGCCAACAGCGCAAGCGCCGCGAGCCCCCACCGGGAAAGGAACGACTTGGTCATATGGAGGTACTCCGGAAGGATGTCAGGGCAGGATTCGCGAGGTCACAAGGCGTCGATGTCGGTCTCACCGGTGCGGATGCGCACTGCGTGCTCGATCGACGTGACGAAGATCTTGCCGTCACCGATCTGGCCGGTCTTGGCGGCGCCCGCGATGGTGGCAACCACCTTCTCGACATCGCTGGCCGGAACAGCCACTTCGATCTTCAGCTTGGGCAGGAAGCTGACGGCATATTCCGCACCACGGTAGATCTCCGTATGGCCCTTCTGCCGGCCATAGCCCTTCACTTCCGTCACTGTCAGACCATGAACGCCGACGCCGGTCAGGGCGTCGCGGACTTCCTCCAGTTTGAATGGCTTGATGATCGCCATTACAATTTTCATCTCGTCATCCCCGGTTTTGGCTTCCCTCGAGTTTCGCCCGATCGAAGCTTGGCTTGCTGCATTCGACGCGCTTTCCCAAAGGGTCCGAGCGCCGTACCGGGGACTCAGGAATCAAGTCGCGTGCCATCTCACCCAGCGCCTTGAAATCACGAGGATTTCGGCTCGAGTCGCTGTTCCCGGGGCCGGATGCCGCAGGGTTTCATCCCCGCAAGACGATCGATCCACGAGAGTCGCTTAATTATTGGGCATGAGACAGAGGGTGCGGCAAATGCGCCACGCAAATGCCGCGATTTATTGCCTATTTTTGTGGCACATCGTCCGGTGGCCGAACATCCCTGACCACCCCCTCCTGCGCGACCGACGCCACCAAGGTGCCATCGCGCGTATAGATCGAGCCCCGGGAGAAGCCGCGCCCCCGCTGCGCTGACGGGGAATCATGGGCGTAGAGCAGCCAGTCATCCGCCCGGAAAGGCCGGTGGAACCACAACGCATGGTCGAGACTGGCCGCCTGGATCGAGCCATCGAACAAGGTTCGTCCGTGAGGCACCATTGCGGCATCGAGCAATGTCATATCGGTCGCATAGGCCAGCACGCAGCGATGAACAATCGGATCGTCAGGGAGGGGTCCTGTCGTCTTGATCCAGACATTGAAACGGCCCTCAGGCTGTTTCTGACCGAGATAGCGTTCGAACTCGACCGGCCTCATCTCGATGGGACGATCCATCTCGAAGTAGGACCGCATGGTCTCCGGCATGCTGTCGCGCCACCGGCCGTTGACATCGGAATCCGGCGCCAGATCCTCCGGCGGTGGCACGTCGGGCATGCCGAACTGGTGATCGAAGCTCCCCTCCTCCTCGATGTGGAACGAGGCGGACAAGGCAAAGATCGGAGCACCGTGCTGGATCGCAAGGACGCGGCGGGTCGAGTAGCTGCGACCGTCGCGGACCCGCTCGACATTGTAGATTATCGGCGTCTTGGGATCGCCCGGCAGGATGAAATAGGCGTGCAGAGAATGGGGGTTCCGGTTTTCCACTGTACGGCATGCGGCGACCAGCGCCTGCCCGATCACTTGCCCCCCATAGACCCGCTGCCAGCGCGATTGCGGGCTCTGGCCGCGGAAGAGGTTCACCTCCAGCCGTTCGAGATCGAGGATCGACAGAAGGCCCTGGACGGCTGACGACATGGCGGAAATCCCTGCGACGGACATGAGCCATCACGAACACCGCCCGCGTGCAGCGGTCAATCCGGCTGCCCGGTTCTTTGATCCGCAAGAGCTGCGCGCTTGGTCGCGAGCGACGAGCCGATGACCAGAACAGCGACAATGCCGATCATGATCGTACAGATCGCGTTGATCTCCGGCGTCACGCCAAGGCGCACCTGGCTGTAGATGCGCATCGGGAGCGTCGTGGCGCCAGGCCCCGTGGTGAAGCTCGCAATGACCAGATCATCCAGCGACAGCGTGAAGGCCAACAGGAAGCCCGCGATGACCCCCGGCGCGATAAGCGGCAGGGTGATACGGCGGAACACCTGAAATGGCGCGGCGCCGAGGTCGGCGGCGGCTTCTTCCAGCGACCGGTCAAGCGTGACAAGACGCGACTGGACGACCACTGCCACAAAACCGGCTGTGAAGGTCGCGTGGGCCACCGTCACCGTCCAGAAGCCACGATCGATGCCCAGCGCCACAAACAGCAGCAGAAGCGACAGCCCGGTGATCACTTCCGGCATCACCAGCGGCGCATAGACCATGCCGGAGAACAGGATACGGCCACGAAACCGGGCGTAGCGGTTGAGGGCGAGTGCCGCGAAGGTGCCGATGACCGTGGCAAGCGTAGCCGAGGCCAGGCCAACCTTCACCGTCATCCAGCCCGCGTCGAGCAATTGCCGGTTCTCCAGGATCGCCCCGTACCAGCGGGTCGAGAACCCTCCCCAGACGGTCACCAGTTGGCTCGCATTGAACGAGAACACGATGAGGATGACGATCGGCAGGTAGAGGAACGCGAAGCCGAAGGTCAGCGCGGTCGCGTCGATCAGGCGGGATCCGCGCGTCATCGCCGGCTCTCGATCTGGCGGGCCTGAAGATGCTGGTAGACCATGATCGGACCGACCAGCACGACAAGCAGCAGGATGGCGACGCTGGACGCCACCGGCCAGTCGCGGTTGGAGAAGAACTCCGTCCACAGCGTCTTGCCGATCATCAGCGTGTCAGATCCGCCGAGCAGGTCCGGGATCACGACTTCGCCGACGATCGGGATGAAGCAGAGGAAGCATCCCGCGGCAATGCCGGGAAGCGTCAGCGGCACGGTGATGCGCCAGAACGCCCGCCAGGGCGGGCAGCCGAGATCGCCCGCCGCCTCCAGCAATGTCCGGTCGAGCCGTTCGAGCGCGGCATAGAGCGGCAGAACCATGAACGGCAGATAGGAATAGACGACGCCCACCAGCACGGCCGCCTCGGTATTGGCGATCTGCAGCCGCTCGGAGATGAGACCCACAGCCAGCAGAACCTCATTGAGCAGGCCCTCGGGCTTCAGGATGCCGATCCAGGCATAGATGCGGATCAGAAAGCTGGTCCAGAACGGCAGGATCACCGCCATCACGAGCAACGGCCGGATGCCGGCGCTCGCCCGTGCCATCGCATGCGCCATCGGATAGCCGATGATCAGCAGGATCAGGGTGCCGGTTGCGGCGATGCGGAGCGAAGTCAGGAACGCATCGATATAGAGGCTATCTCCGAGGACCACGGCATAATTGTCCGACGATAGCTCTCGCGCCTTGTCGAGCCAGCCGGACCATCCGTCGCCCCAGCCGAAGTTCGGCACATAGGGCGGCACGGCGGTCGCGACCTGAGACAGGGACATCTTCGCCACGATGCCGAACGGCACGAGGAAGAACAGCACCAGCCAGAGGTAAGGAATGAGGATGGTGATGCGGCGCGCGGCGCGGTCGGACATCGTTGTCACCGCGTCAGCAGGATGAGGGCTTCGGGCGCAACGACCAGGCGCACCGTCTCGCCGGCAACGATCGGCTGGTCGGAGAGCCGCGTCACATTGGCGACCGCCGCGCGCAGCGTCTGACCTGACGTCTCGACAACGTAAGTGGACCAGTCGCCGAGATAGCCGACATCGCGGACCTGGCCCGGCAAGACGATCCGCCCACCGGCGATCGGCTCAGCTCCGCGGACGAGCCGTGTCTTCTCCGGACGCCAAGCCACCGCCACCCGATGACCCACCGCGACCGCCTCGGCGCACTCCAGCGCGATGTCGCCGGCAAGTTCGGTCGACACCGTCACCCTGCGCCCATCGACCGCGGCGACCAGACCCTCGACCATGTTGATGTCACCAATGCAGCCGGCAACATAACGGCTCGCCGGCTGTTCGTAGATGATCCGGGGTGGCGCCACCTGGACAACGCGCCCCTTGTCCATAACGGCGATGCGGCTCGCCATGGAGATGGCTTCATCCTGATCATGGGTGACGATGACGAAGGTCATGCCCAGGCGCTCCTTCAGCGCCACCAGCTCGAACTGCGTCTCTTCACGCAGCTTGCGGTCGAGCGCGCCCAGAGGCTCGTCGAGCAGGAGCACCTTCGGACGCTTCACCAGCGCTCGGGCCAGCGCGACGCGCTGGCGCTGGCCGCCTGAGAGCTGATGTGGCTTTCGGCTGGCATAGGCATCGAGCCGCACGAGGGTCAGCATGGCCGCGACCCGATCGCGGATCTCGTCGCGGCCAATGCCATCCATTTCCAGTCCGAAGGCGACGTTCTTCTCCACGCTCATATGCGGAAAGAGTGCATAGGACTGGAACATCATGTTCACCGGCCGCTGGTGCGGCGGAACGCCGGCGAGATCGTTCCCGGCCAGAAGCACGCGGCCTTCGGTCGGCGTTTCGAAACCTGCGAGCAGGCGCATGAGCGTGCTCTTGCCGCAGCCCGACGGCCCAAGAAGGGCGAAGAACTCCCGCTCATGAATAGAGAGCGACAGGCCATCGACGGCTGTTTCGGATCCAAAGCGTTTGGTGACACGATCGAAGGTCACCAGCGGCAGAACCGACGGATCATCCCAGGGTGAAGGCGCGACGGGGGCGGCGGACTGAGATGCGTTCACGGTCGCGCGCAGCCTCAGCGTCCGGTCTTCGCGCGGGTCCAGGCGCGCGTAATGGTCCGCTGCAGGCGCGCATCCGGGCTGGTCACCGTGAACAGCCGCGCGATCACCGCATCCGGCGGATAGACGGAAGGATTGTCGCGCACGGCCGGCGCGACCAGCGGGCGCGCGGCGAGATTGCCGCTGGCATAGGACACGAAGCTCGCGATCTTCGCGATCACCTCCGGCCGCATCAGGTAATTGATGAAGGCGTGGGCGAGATCGGCATTCGGCGCATCGGCGGGGATCGCCATCTGGTCGAACCACATCTGCGCGCCTTCCTTCGGAATGACATACTGGATGTCGATCCCGTTATTGGCCTCTTGCGCCCGCTTCTGAGCCTGGAAGATGTCGCCCGAATAGCCAACGACCAGGCAGATATCGCCGTTGGCGAGCGCCGAAATGTACTCGGACGAATGGAACTTGGTGACCAGCGACCGCAAGATCTGGACATGGGCGGCGGCGGCCTCCCAGTCTTCCGGCTTCTTGGAATTGGGATCGCGGCCGAGATAGCGCATCACCGAGGGGAGGAAGTCCTCGGCCGTGTCGAGGAAATGAATGCCGCAATCCTTGAAGCGCTTCAGCGTGTCGAAATCGAAGGCGAGCTTCCAGGAATCGAGCGGCGCATCGGGCATGCGCTCGCGGATCTTCGCGGCATTGTAGCCAATCCCGGTCGTGCCCCAGAGATAGTTGACCGAATAGGCATTGCCCGGATCATAGGCGGCGATCCGCCGCTGGATGTCCGGCCACATGTTGGAGAGGTTCGGGATCTTTGCCGGATCCAGCCGCTGGTGCACATTGGCCGCGATCTGGCGCGACAGGAACGGCGCAGACGGCACCACGATGTCATAACCGGTCCGTCCGGCCAGCAGGCGGGTCTCCAGCACCTCGTTGGAATCATAGGTGTCGTAGATGACCTTGGCGTTGAACTCGCGCTCGAAGTCGCGCAGCACCTGCTCGTCGATATAGTTCGACCAGTTGAAGATCCGGAGCTCGCGCGGCGCCTGAGCCTGAACGGGTGACACAGCCCAAAGGCCAGCGCACGCCGCCAGAGCCATTGCGCCTCGCTTCACCGCGTCAACCATCGTCATGTCGATCCAAGCCCCCTTGTCCGGCGGAGGCGACCATGCCTTGCCTGCTGCTGATTTCCAAGAGGCGGTGTGACGGCCCCTGCCCGCTCAGCAGCAGCCGAGGCGGTCGCTGAAGTGCTGGCAGATGACGGTTTCAAGCTCCGGCAGGACGCAACGGAACGATTCGCGATCAGCCATGCCGGCGCGCAATTGTGCCCGCAGTTCCCGATGGATCGCATCGAGATCGACGCCCGAGACCTTGCCGACGAGCGCGACGGTGCGGCCGGCCACGATCGATTCCTTCAGATGGCGGGCAGCGCCTCGCGCGAACAGGAGATCGACCGGATCGACCGGCATCAGGGCATCGTCGTCGAGCGCGGCGCGATCGATGACCAGCAGATCCGCCGGCGCACCAGCCTCGATCAAACCCGTCACCGGCGAATTGACCGAGCGATGGCCGTTGACGAAGACAGCCCGCATCACATCCGCCGTCGAGACCTCCGCGTCGAAGCCCCAGCCGGCATGCAGCGACCAGACGAGCCGCATTTCGCGCAGCAGATCATCGTCCTCGTCGAAGGCCTGTCCGTCGATGCCAATACCCACCTTGCAGCCGGCCTTCAGCATGGCGGCGACCGGAGCAAGACCCGAACGCAGCGCCAGATTGGACGATGTGTTGACCGAAATGGTCGCGCCGCTCTCGGCGATGATCGCGAGATCCTCCGGCGTCGCCCAGGTGCAATGGGCGAGCGTCAGGCGCGTCGAGAGCAGACCGATGTCCTTCAGGTGTCGGGCAATGCCTTGAGGGAAATGCTGGTCGGCATAGGCGCGCTGGTACTTGGTTTCGAGCAGATGCATGTGCACCCGCCGCCCGGTCGCAGCGGATGCTTCCGCGATGGCCTCAAGCAGGGCGGGCGTCGACCATTGCACGCCATTCGGACCGTACTGGACATCGACCATCGGCGAGGCAATCGCCTCGGCGACCGCATCGACGCGGGCCAGCTGGTCTTTCACGCTCATCGGCGGGCTGAGGAACCGGCCTTCGACCTCGGCGCGAGCCGCATCCGATAGGCCCGCGAGGATCGGCTGGCTGTCGCCGTAGACCAGCGGATTGGTGTCGCGAAGCGCGATGCCGAAGGCGATCCTGAGACCCACGTCCTTGGCCGCCCGCGCCACCACCTTCGCTTCGCTCACATAGTCGGTCAGGCCCTGGGCGCGGGTATAGTGGACCATCGAGGCCCCCTGGCCGCCGAGCACGGCCCGACCGAAAGGCGCTGCCGCCGCCAGATATGGATCGACCGGTCCGAACAGCTGGAGCCGGTGCAGCCAGATTTCCAGCGGCTTGCCGAAGCCGCCGATCGACGAGGTCCGCACCTGCCGTCCATGGTCGTGTGCGTTGGCCAGCGCCGGCATGACCAGCACGTCGTCGAAGGATGCACCTGCCGGCAGGGCCGCAACCGACGTGATGCGGTCGCCCTCAAACGTGATCGCCGATGGCCCCCGGCTCTGGCCGCTGGCGTCGATGATGGCAGCGGCTGTCAGGATGCGGGTCATGGCAGGCTCACTCGACCAAGGGCGTTGAAGGCGTCAGGCGCCGACCGCACGCTCCGCTGCTGGCGGCAGGAAGGCGCGGCTGAAGACATCGGCCGGCGCGGGCGTCTTCGGCAATTGGAACACATCGACGATCTGGCCGATGGCCTTGGTCATCCGGGCATCATCGACATCGCCGAAGCCCAGCGACCGCACTTCCGGCGTGATCATCGAGGTCTTTGCGGCATAGTCGACGCGCCGGGCCTCAAGCGCCGCATTGAACAGCGGCTCAACCTTGGTCATCGGCGCCATGGCGGCGGTCGGGTTGGCAAGCGCTTCCTTCATCGCCTTGTTGACCGCGCCGACCAGGCCACGAACGGCGCCGGGATTATCCTTCGCGAGCTTCTGCGAGACCATGATGCCGTTCGAATAGGAAGCGATCCCATAATCGCCGAAGATGAACCAGCGGAAGTCCTTGTCCGGGTCCTGCCGCATGCCGACAAGGTTCATGTAGCTGGTCAGCGTGAAGATCAGGGAGGCCTGCACCTGGTCCTGGATGAGCATCTGCTCCTGCAGGTTGGGCGCCATGTTGATGATCTCGTTCTTGGCGGGATCGAGGCCGTTGAGCTTGGCGAAGGCCGGCCACATGCGCGTGGTGGCCGAGCCTGCCGGACCGCCGAGCTTCTTGCCCTCGAGGTCCTTGACCGTGTTGATGCCGCTGGAGGCCTTCACCACGGCGCCGAACGGGGCCTTGTTGTAGATCATGTAGACCATCAGCGGCTGTTCGCCCGGCCGCTGTGCGGCGTTCTGGATGATCGCGTTGATGTCGCCGAAGCCCGCATCATAGGCCCCGCCCATGATCCGCGTGACGGTCGCCGCCGAGCCCTCGCCCTGGTCGATGGTCACGTCGAGGCCGGCGTCGCGGAAATAGCCCTTGTCCTGCGCGAGATAGTACCAGGAATGGACGCCCTGGAACCGCCAGTCGAGCGTGAACTTGATGGCAGTGCGGGCCTGAGCGAGCGCGGGGGCTGCAATCAGCGACGTGCCGGCAGCAAGAACCAGGCGACGGGAAAGGGTCATGTCAGGTCCTCAAGGTCGGGGTTTGGGAGGAAATCCGGTCAGGTGACGGCGAGATCCTTGCGGTGCGCCCAACCAGTCACCCGGGATTCGAACACCGAGAAGATCGCGTAGAGACCCACGCCGAGGCCGGCGAGCACGAACAGGCCGGCAAAGACCAGCGGCACGTTGAAGGTCGACGATGCGATCATCATCATGTTGCCGATGCCGCGGTTGGAGGCGACCGTCTCGGCCACGACCGAACCCACGAAAGCCAGCGTGATGGCGACCTTCAGGGACGCGAAGAAATAGGGCATGGAGCGCGGCAGCGAGACATTCCACAGGATGTCCCACTTCGACGCCTTCAACGTCTTCATCACGTCTTCCAGCTCCGGCTCGACGGTGGCGATGCCGGTCGCGACATTCACGACGATCGGGAAGATGCAGATGATCGCGGCAGTCAGGATCGCCGGAACCGTCCCGGCGCCGAACCAGAGGACGAAGATCGGCACGACCGCGACCTTGGGGATCGACGAGAAGCCGACCAGCAGCGGATAGGCCGTGTCATAGGCGAGCTTGGACGAGCCGATCAGCACGCCGAAGAACATGCCGATGACCACGCCGAAGCCGAAGCCGACCAGCGTCGTGTAGAGGGTCTGGTAGGTGTGCGGCCAGATGGCCGGCCAGTACTGCCAGAGCGAGGCGACGATCTGGGTCGGGCGCGGCAGCACGATGTCGGAAATGCCGCCGACCAGGCAGGCCAGTTCCCAGAACACGAAGACACCGACGATCAGGCCGATCGAGGCGGCTTTCTCCCGGGCAAGCTCCACAAGACGTTCCATGTCAGTGGCTCCCTGCCTGAACGATGCCAGTGCCACCGCGCGCCGAAACGATCAGGCTGCGCAATTGCTGGTTCAGCGCGACGAAGTCGGGCTGGTAAGTCATGTCGATCGTGCGCGGCCTCGCAAAGGCCACCTCGGAATCGTCGAGAATGCGGCCCGGACGCGCTGACATCACGCAGATGCGGTTGCCGAGGAAAGCGGCCTCGCGCAGGTCGTGAGTCACCAGAAGAACGGTCGTCTTCTTGGTCATCCAGAGCTCCTGCATGATCTGCCAAAGCTCTTCGCGGGTGAACTGGTCGAGCGCGCCGAACGGCTCGTCGAGCAACAGAAGCTCCGGCTCGTGGATCAGCGCGCGGCAAAGATTGGCGCGCTGCATCATGCCGCCGGACAATTGCCAGGGAAACTTGTCGCCAAAGCCGCTGAGCCCGACCTGCGCCAGCAGCGCCTCGGCACGCTCGCGAAACTCGGTCTTGCGCTTCGCGCGGAACTCGCCCCGGAAGGGCGGCACGATCTTCAGCGGCATCATCACGTTGTCGCGGATGTTGAGCCACGGCAGCAGGGTCGGGTTCTGATAAGCCATGCCGATCCGCACCGGCTGGGCGCCGATCTCGCGACCCGCGACATAGACATAGCCGGACGACGGCTTGATCAGATCGCCGACCAGCTTCAGAAGCGTGGACTTGCCGCATCCGGACGGACCGACAAGCGCCACGAAATCGCCCTCGGCGATCTCCAGCGAGGTCTCCGACAGCGCCTGGACCTGCTTGGCGCCTCGGCCGAACGTGACTGTCACCTTCTCGAATTCAATGAACGGCTTCGGCCGCGACGGCACCGGACTGCCTGACATTTGGGCAGTCACGGTCTTGGCGACTGCGGCGAGCGCGGGGGGCATGGCGGCTCCTGTGGCCGGACGTCCGGTCATCCCGGACCTCGCAAGACGGATGCCAAGGTCTGGTCCTGGTTGTGGAGCACGGGCGTCGGCATCTTCTGGATGTCGGTCACCTGGCGGCCGTGACCCTTCGCTCCGGTCACGAGCGTCCGATCCCTCTGGACGAAGCGGCCGCGCACCAGCGTGTGGATCGGAATTCCGGTGACTGTCTCGCCCTCGAACGGCGTAACCTTGCCGCGCGACTGAAGACCGGCCGCGCGGATCGTCTCGCTGCGTGCCATGTCCACCACGGCGATATCGGCATGCGCGCCCGCGGCAATCCGCCCCTTCACCGGGAACAGGCCAAAGCGCTTGGCGGGGGCTTCCGCGGAATAGCGCACATAGTCCTCGAGGCTCATCCGGCCTTTCGACACCTGGTTGAGCATCAGCGGCATCTGCGTCTCGACGCCGGGAAAGCCGCAGTCAGCCTCCCAGATCACGGACTTGGTCTTCTCCTCCAGCGTGTGCGGCGCGTGATCGGTCTCGATCAGGTCGACCGTACCGTCCTTGAGCGCCGCCCAGATCGCCTCGGAATCGGCGGCATCGCGCACCGGCGGGTTGACCCGGATGACCGAACCGAGCCGTGCATAGTCGCTGCTGTCGAGCAGGAGATAGCAGGGGCAGGTGCCGCCCGTGATGTCGACGCCGCGCGCCTTGGCATCGCGCAGCGGCCCGAGTTCGAGGGCCGACGAGATATGCAGTACATGGACGCGCGCGCCGGTCCACTCGGCGAGGATGGCTGCGCGGGCGACCGCTTCGGCAGCCACGACAGCCGGCCGCGCTGCGATATGGGCGAGCGGATCGTTCCGGCCAGCCTCGACCAGGCGCTTCTGCCGCCAGGCCATGATGGAGGCGGTCTCGGCGTGAAGCGAAATGCGCAAGCCCGAGCGCGCGACGATCTCGAAACCTTCCAGCATTGCGCCGGTGGAGGGTGAGGGCAGGTTACCGAACGTATTGCCCATGAAGCACTTGAAGGCGTTGACCCCGCCGTCGATCAAGCCCTGCAACTCGTCGATATTGTCTTCCGCAAGCAGCCCGTAGAGGCCGAAATCCACATAGGCCTTTTTCGCGGCCTCCTGCTTCTGGCGCAGTTCCACCACCGAGCGGGTGGGCGGATGGGTGTTGGGCATCTCGAACACGGTGGTCGTGCCGCCCATGGCGGCCGCCGCAGTCCCGGTCTCCCAGTCTTCCTTGTGGGTGTAGCCGGGTTCACGGAAATGGACGTGGACGTCGATGGCACCTGGCAAGACGAATTGACCGGTCGCATCAAGCGTCTCGGTCGCGGAGCCGAGCGTGCCCGGCTGACCGACCGCTGCGATCAGGCCGTCCTTGATAGCGACGTCGGCCACAGACCGGCTGTCGCCGGTAACGACAGTGCCGCCTGTGATCAGCAGATCATGCATCATGTCGCTCACAGCATGGCCCAGCCGCCATCGACCGGGAGGTCGACACCGGTGATCTGGCGTGCCGCATCGGAGGCGAGGAACAGGCAGGCATTGGCGACATCGACATCGGTCGAGATGCGCCGCATCGCGTAATCGGCGGCGTGATGCTTGACCGCTTCCTCCTCCGTGATGCCCAGGCGCTTGGCCATGTCCGGGATCACCTTGGTCCGGAAGCGCTCGCCCTCGATCATGCCGGGTGCCACGCAATTGACGTTGATGCCGAGCGGCCCGACCTCGAGCGCGAAGCTCTTGGTGATGCCGCGCAGGCCCCATTTCGATGCGGAATAGGCCATGCGTCCGGCCCGACCACGCATGCCGAACGTTCCGCCGACATTGACGATCTTGCCGTAGCGCTGCTCGATCATGGTCGGCGTCACCGCCCGCATCGTGTTGAAGCAGCCGCGCATGTTGAGGTCGACGATCTCGTCGAACTCCTCCTCCGTCGTTTCCCAGCCGGTCTTGCCGATCGGACCGGAGCCGCCGGCGACATTGACCAGAATATCGATCCGGCCGCCAAAGGCCGTCTTCGCCGCCTCGACAGCCTTGTCGCAATCGGCGCCCTTGGTGATATCGCAGCCGACGATGATCGCTTCCGCGCCCTTGGCGCGCGCCTCGGCAGCCACCGGCTCGATGGCTCCAGTGTCGCGGCCAAGCAGCGCCAGACGGCAGCCCTCCGCTGCAAACAGGCGCGTCACGGCCGCACCCATGCCCTTGGCCGGTCCCGTGATGAGAACCACCCGGCCCTTCATGTTGAAATCCATGATCGCGAGCCTCAGCCGAGCTTCCGGATGCGTTCGGCCATGGGCGGCAGGAACGCGTCGTTGAAGATCTCGTCGGTGCCAGGCAGGCGCGGCAGGGCGTTCGCCTCCTTGACGATCGCGATCGATTTGGCGAGTCGCGCGGTATCGGGCGCGCCGAGACCAAGGGTCGCGATCTCCGGGTGGCCCATCTCGTCCTGAAGGGTTGCGATCAGGCGTTCCTTCTCCACCGCCTTGTTGATCAGCGGCTCGCGCTTGGCCACCGAGTCCACCGCGGCGTCATAGTCCTTCAGCGTGTCGACAAGACCGCGATTGAAGGCCCGCACAATGCCCTTCAGCGCATCCGGCTTCTCGGCGACCAGCTTGCGCGAGACGATCAGGCAGTTGGAATAGAGGTCCATGCCGTGGTCGCCGTAATTGATGAAGCGGAACTGCTTGTCGGGATCGATGCCGGCGAGCTTCGCCGAAAAGCGGATCGTGTTGACGAAGCCGAAGGCGCCATCGACCTGGCCGCGCTGGAGCATCTGCTCGCGCAGGTTGGGCGCCATGTTGGTGATGGTCACCTTGGATGCGTCGACGCCGGCGAGCTTGGCGAAGGCCGGAAAGAGCTGCAGCGCGCCATCGTTCGCAGGACCTCCAAGGGTCTTGCCCTCGAGGTCCTTCGGCGTCTTGATCGGGCCATCGGCCTTCACCGCGATGGTGAAGGGCGGACGATTGAACATCATGTAGATGCCGATCGGCGTCGACGGGTCCGGCGCCGGCTTCTTGCCGGCCAGGACCATCAACGCATTAATGTCGCCGAACCCCATGTCATACGAACCGGACGCGACCGCACCGACCGCGGCGCCCGAGCCATTGCCCTGGTCGATTTCCAGTTCGACGCCGGCCTCGCGCAGATAGCCTTTGTCCTGCGCGATGAAGAACCAGCTCTGCGGCCCTTGGTAGCGCCAGTTCAGCACCATCTTGAGCTTCGTCAGGGTCTGCGCAATGGCGGGAGCCCCCAGGGCGGCAGCGGCCAGAGACCCGCAGGCAAGGGCACCGAACGTGCGGCGAGAGTAGATCGGACCCATGGCGCAGCCTCCTTGAAGTGACGGCGGCGAGGCTAGGAGCGGGTTGACCAAGGGGCAATTGCATAATGTAGGCAGATATTGCCTTCTTGTTAGGCAACGGACTGTCCAGGGCAGCGCCATGCCTTCGGTTGCCCGATCGAGGCCCATGACCGAAGATCAGACGATGATTCCGTCCAGCACGCTCTCCCCGCCCTCACGCCGTCTGGACATGATCGACGCGCTGCGGGGCGTCGCCCTGCTCGGCATGTTCGCCTATCACCTGAGCTGGGACCTCGCCTATCTCGGATTCGTCCGCCAAAGCCTGCCATTCGAGCCTGCCATGGCCTGGTTTGCCCATGCGGTCGCCGGCAGTTTCCTGGCGCTGGCCGGCGCTGGCCTTGTGCTTGCGGATGACCGTGGCCGTGACCGCGCGGCCTATCTCAGGCGTCTGGCGCTGGTGGCCGGCGCCGCCACGCTCGTCACCATCGTGAGCTACTTCGCCATGCCGCAGGCCATGGTGACGTTCGGCATCCTGCACCTGATCGCCCTGATGAGCGTGTTGGGTCTGCCCTTTCTGCGCATGCCCCGGGTTGTCGCAGCCCTGGCCGCCATCGTGGTCGCCGCACTGCCGCTCGCATTCCGGTCACCGGCCTTCGATCACCCGACCCTTGCATGGCTCGGTCTCAGCACGACATCGCCGAACTCGATCGATTTCGTTCCGCTCTTTCCCTGGGCCGCGGCCGTGCTAGCGGGCATCGTGGCCATGCGCGCGATTCTCGAGAGCTTGCCCGATGGCGCATGGGCTCATTGGCGTGCCGAAGGGCGGTTCACGCGCCTGCTCGTCTGGGGCGGCCGCCGCAGCCTGTGGATCTATCTCGTCCACCAGCCGGTGTTCCTGGCGCTGCTCTTCGGCCTTGCCAATGTAACCGGTGTAAGGCCCGCAACCGTCGATCGCGGCGAGCTATTCATGAACGACTGCCGATCAAACTGCGCCGCATCTGGCGGTTCCGCCGACATCTGCCAGCGGGCCTGTTCCTGCACCGCCGACAATGCCCGCGCCGCAGGTCTCTGGGACCGGCTGATCACCAATCGCCTGACGCCGGAACAGACCACACAGATCGGCGAAATGGCGCGCGCCTGCGTACCGCAGCGCCGCCGCGGCTGATCCCCAGCCGAAACAAAGGAAACCGCCATGACCAAGGATCTCGCCACACTCGACCAGCAACTCGCAGAGGTCGCCGCGGACGTGGCGCACGCGCTGGTTGCGCGCCGAGAGACCATTGTCGTGGTCGAGTCCTCCGCCGGCGGGCTGATCTCGTCGGCGCTCCTCTCGCAGGCCGGCGCTTCGACCTACTTTCTGGGGGGCGCGGTCGTCTACACCGCGGCATCCCGCGAAGCGCTTCTAGGCATCACCCTTGACGACATGCAGGGCATGCGCTCGGCATCCGAGCCCTATGCCCAGCTGCTGGCCCGAACGGCAAGAGCGCGGCTCGGAGCCGGCTGGTGCCTGGCTGAAACCGGCGCCGCCGGGCCCAGCGGCAATCGCTATGGCGATGCCGCCGGCCATGCCTGCCTCGCCATCGACGGCCCGACAGCGGTGGAGGTCCAGACCCTTGAGACAGGATCTGGCGACCGCGCCGCCAACATGCGGGTCTTTGCGATCACCGCTTTGGCGATGCTCGCCAAAGCCCTCTGAGGCTTAGTCGCGCACCAGGACGTTGCGGAACTGCCAGGGATCGGACGTGTCGATGTCCTCCGGGAAGAAGCCGGGGCGGCCTTCCAGCGGCGTCCAGTCGGTATAGGCACCGATCACCGGTCCGAGATAGGGCCGCTGGACCTCGAGGCAACGGCGGAAATCGACATCGTCAGCCTCGACAATGCCGGCTTCCGGGTTCTCGAGAGCCCAGACCATGCCGGCCAGGACCGCCGACGAGACCTGCAGGCCGGTGGCATTCTGGTAGGGCGCGATCCGCCTGGTCTCTTCGATGGAGAGCTGCGAGCCATACCAATAGGCGTTCTTGCCATGGCCGTAGAGCAGCACGCCCAGTTCGTCGATGCCGTCCTCGATCTCGTTCTCGTCAAGGATGTGCCAGGACGGCTGGCGCTTGCCGGCCGCGCCGAACATCTCGTGCAGCGACAGCACGGCGTCGTTTGGCGGGTGATAGGCATAGTGGCAGGTCGGCCGGTAGGTGACGTTCCCGGCCGCATCGCGCACCGTGAAATAGTCCGCGATCGAGATCGCCTCGTTGTGGGTCACCAGGAACCCGTACTGCGCGCCCATGGTCGGGCACCACGAGCGCACGCGGGTATTGGCGCCGGGCTGCAGCAGGTAGATCGCGGCGCCGCAGCCCTTGCGGTGCTTGCGCGCGTTCTTCGGCATCCAGGTCTCGTGGGTACCCCAGCCGAGTTCGGCGGGCTGCAGGCCTTCGGACACGAAGCCCTCGACCGACCATGTGTTGACGAAGACGTTCGGCGGCTTGGGCTTCTTCGAGCGCTGGGTATCCCGCTCGGCGACGTGGATGCCCTTGATGCCCGCCTTTGCAGCAAGCGCTGCCCACTCGGCCTTGGACTTCGGCTCCGTGAAGGTCAGCCCGAGATCAGTCGCAACATTCAGCAGCGCCTGCTTGACGAACCAGGAGACCATGCCCGGATTGGCGCCGCAGCACGACACCGCCGTGGTACCGCCCGGGTTCTTCGTCCGCGCGTCCAGCACGCGCTCGCGCAGCATGTAGTTGGAGCGCGCGGCCGGACCCTTGGAGGAATCGAAATAGAAGCCGGCCCAGGGCTCGGCCACTGTGTCGATGTAGAAGCAGCCGAGCTTGCGGCAGAATTCCATGATGTCGACCGAACCGGTATCGACCGACAGGTTGACGCAGAAGCCCTGGCCCCCGCCCTTGGTGAGCAGCGGCTTGAGCAGCTTCTTGTAATTGTCCTTGGTGACAGCAGCCTGGATGTAGCGGATGCCGAGCTCGTCCAGGAGATGCCGGTCGGAATCGACAGGGTCGATCACCACAAGCCGCTTCTTGTCGAACGTGAAGTGGCGCTCCAGCAGCGGCAAGGTGCCGCGGCCGATGGAGCCGAAGCCGATCATGACGATCGGGCCGGTGATTTCGTGATAGACAGGCCACTGGCTCATGGAAGTCTCCAGAACGGACAGCTGCTAGGCTTCAGGACAACGCAAGACGGGGTCCCGGCCGCTCGGACGGAACCCCATCGATGATGGCGCGCATTGGCCACGCCAAGTCCCTCCCGTCAACGACTTTCCTGTGTCGGGACGATGACGGAACAAGTCTCTGGCCGTGATCGGCGCCTCGGTTATAGTTCAACGGTCGACCGGGATGCCGGTCAGGCCAACGAACAAATCGCATCAAGGGGAGAAGACGATGACGAAGCTGGAACGCTCTGTCGGCGAACTGTATCGCGACGATCCCGCCCGTGCCGAGGCCGAGATCTTCGGCCGTCGCGCCGAGGGCAGGGGCGCCTCCCGCCGTGGTTTCCTCGGCGGGGCCGGCCTTGCTGCCATGACCGCAGCCGTCGGCGGCACCATTGTCTATTCGGAACTCTTGCCTGAAGGCCTGATCCCGGCAGCCATGGCGCAGACCGCACCTCCGCCGCCCGCCGCGCCGGCGGCCGCACCATCGGGTCCGCAGCCGCTGACCTATCCGGGCAAGTCCAATGGCCTGATCCTGCTGCAGGACCGGCCGCTGGTCGCCGAAACGCCGGAGCACCTCCTCGACGACGCGACCACGCCGACCGACAAGTTCTTCGTCCGCAACAACGGCCAGATCGGCCCTGAGACCGCCAACCCGGATGCGCATGTCGTCGTCATCGATGGCGAGGTCAACACGCCGCTGCGCCTCACCGTCGGCGAGCTGAAGAGCCGCTTCCGGGCTGTAACTTATCGGCTCCAGCTGGAATGCGGCGGCAATGGCCGCGCGGCCTTCTCGCCGCAGGCCCGCGGCAACCAGTGGGGCAATGGTGCCATCGGCTGCGCCGAATGGACTGGTGTGCCGTTGCGCGACGTGCTGAAGGCGGCAGGTGTGAAGCCCTCCGCTGTCCACACCGGCTATTTCGGCGCCGATCCGCACCTCTCGGGCGATGCGTCGCGGCAGTCGATCTCCCGCGGCACGCCGATGGCCAAGGCCATGGACCGGCACACCCTGGTCGCCTTCGCCATGAACGGCCAGCCGATCCCGCACATCCACGGCGACCCAGTGCGCATCATCACGCCGGGCTGGCCCGGTTCCACCTCGCCAAAATGGCTGACCCGCGTCTGGGTCCGCGACAAGGTCCATGACGGCGCCGGCATGGGCGGCACGAGCTATCGCATCCCGACCGTTCCGATCGTTCCCGGGTCGAATGTCGATGGCCGCGAGAATTTCGCCGACATGCACTCCATGCCGGTGCGCTCGATCCTGACGAGCCACGCCAACGGCACGAAGCTCGCGAAAGGTACGCGCCGCCTCGACATCCGCGGTGCCGCGTGGGCAGGCGATCTCGATGTCCGGCGCGTCGATGTGTCTGTCGACTTCGGCCAGACATGGCGGCCGATGCGCATGTCAGAACTTCGCAACCGCTACGACTGGCGACGCTGGAGCGGCACGATCGAATTCCCGACCGACGGCTATTACGAGGTGTGGACCAGGGCGCAGGACCGCTCCGGCCGGTACCAGCCCCATGTCGCGGCCAACTGGAACCCGCAGGGCTATGGCGCCAATCCCTTCCACCGGATTGCCGTTCTGATTGGTTGAGCCCATGCATCTCCCCCGTGCACTGCTCGTCGCGCTGGCCGTCCTGGCCGGCGCGGCCACCCATCCGACCCTTGCCCAGCAACCCGCGTTCCAGCCGGGCGCCGAGACCCCGGAGGTGTGGCCAGCGGGCCCTGGGCGAGAGGAAACCTTCTACCAATGCACCGCCTGCCATGCGACCGGGCTGATCACCCGCATCGGCATGACCAGGGCTCAATGGAACGACATCATCGACCAGATGGTGGCGAAGAACGCCATGCCCGAACCCGAGGCGGCCGACCGGAAGGTCTATCTCGACTATCTCTCGGCGGCCTTCCCGCCGCGGGCACCCCAGCAGGGCGGCGGCAACTGGCGCAATCCGTTCCAGCCGCAACGATAACGGCGAAGCCGGGTTAGCGAGGGCGTGAGGCAAGAGGCCCCCGACACGCACTCCCCTTTACGGGGGCGGCCGGGTCAGCGCCGGGCCAGCGCCTTTTCGATCTCGGGCCGGATCACGGTGGCAAGACTCTGCTGCGTGATCGGCCCCACATGCTTGTAGGCGATCCGCCCGTCGCGACCGACGATGAAGGTCTCCGGCACGCCGTACACGCCCCAGTCGATCGAGGCGCGCCCGTTCGGGTCGACGCCAATCAGCTGATAGGGATTGCCGTTACGGCCGAGGAACCGGCGCGCATTGTCGGGCTGGTCCTTCTGGTTGATGCCGGCCATCCGGATTCGGGTGTCGCGGGCAAGCTCGACCAGCATCGGGTGCTCCTCGTGACAGGGCACGCACCAGGACGCGAAGACATTCACGACGGTGACCTGCCCCTTGAGATCGGCGGTCGAGAAGCCGGGCCGGCCGCTCTCGGGCAAGGGCGCGAGGCTGAAGACCGGAGCGTCGCGGCCGATCAAGGCCGATGGCAGGCGCTGCGGATCACCGCGCAGCCCCACCACGAACAACACGACCAGGCCCACGAACAAAACCAGCGGCAGCAGCGCCAGCCATGCACGCCGCCTTGGTGCGGGGCTTTCAGAATCGGGGCTGTCGACAGCGGGGCTCATGGCTGGTCCCCCTGGCGAGTGGATCGGCGGGTCAGACCGCGGCGTTCGAGATCGGCCAGCACGGCGCGCTGCTGGCGGTGGTCAACGACCACCCAGACGATCAGCCCGAGAACGGTCGCAGCCGTCAGCAGATAGGACCCGACAATGAACCCCGCATGGGGTCCCTGCCCGAGGAAGTCCGGACCAAACATGATCAGCCCCCCGCGGCCGGTTCGAAATGGGCCGGCGTGCTCTCACGCTGCGCATGGACCAACCGGATCGCCCTGACACGACGGCGCAGCACCTCGTTCCTCATGGCGGCAAGGTGGAGCACCACGAACAGAACGGTGAAGGCGAGGGCCGCCACCAGCAACGGCACCAGGATGGACGGGTGAATGGTCGGACCGCCCAGACGGAACACCGAGGCGGGCTGGTGCAGCGTGTTCCACCAGTCGACCGAGAACTTGACGATCGGGATATTGACCGAACCGACCAGCGTCATCACCGCGACGGCGCGGCCGGCTCGGCCGGGATCATCGACCGTTCGCCACAGCGCGATCAGCCCCAGATACATGATCAGCAGAACCAGTTCGGACGTCAGTCGCGCGTCCCAAATCCACCAGGTTCCCCACATGGGCCGGCCCCACAAGGAACCGGTCGCCAGGCAGATGAAGGTGAATGCGGCCCCGATGGGTGCAGCCGCCTTGGCTGAGACATCGGCCAGAGGATGCCGGAAAACCAGGGTTCCGAGCGCCGAGACTGCCATCAGCGAATAGCAGAACAGCGACAGCCAGGCAGCCGGCACATGGATGAACATGATCCGGACAGTGGCGCCCTGCTGGTAATCGTCCGGAGCTGAGGCAAAGGCGAGGTAGCCGGCCACGGCAAACAGCACGAAGGTACCCGCCGCGAGCCAGGGCAGGATGCGGGCGGTGAACGCCAGGAACCGGGTCGGGTTGGCGAGATCGAGAAGCGCCATGATGAGCACCACTTAGAGGCGCGACGGATCGCGCGCAATATGGCGAAACGCCTCGCGATAGCCTTGCGCCAACGCAAACGGCCCGGGACAGGGCCCGGGCCGTGGCAAAGTGGAATGTGGATCCGATCAGAAGCGGTAGTTCACGCCCGTGCGGATCTGGTGACCTTCGAAGCCCATGCGCGGGGTGCCAACAATGTTGGTGTAGTCGGCGCGCGTCAGGCCCGTGTAGCGATATTCCAGCAGGCCGGAAATGTTGCGGGTGAACATGTACTCGCCGCCGAGGCCGGCGGTCCAGCCGACCAGCGAACGCGACTGGCTGACGATGAGCGGGCTGTTCTCGTGGGCCCGGACATTGCCGAGGGCGAGACCTGCGGTGCCGTAGATCAGCATGTTGTCCTGCACCAGATAGCCGAGACGGCCGCGCAGCGAGCCGCTCCAGTTCTGGCTGGCACGCACGTCGATCGGCCCTGCTGCCACATAGCGACGGCTGATGCCGCCGTAGGAAAGGTCGGCAACGCCACCGACGACGAAGCGGTTGATCTGGTAGTCATAGCCGGCCTGGACGCCGCCGAGCAGGCCCGAGGCGCCGCCCATGGCATAGCCGGCAGTGTTGTTGAAGCGCGAGCCGAAGCCGAGGCCGAGATGGGCACCGACATAGAAGCCGGTCCAGACGCCAGCCGGCGCGATCACCGGTGAATAGACGGCGTCCGGAATAGCCCGGCGGCCCGAGAGGTCGGCGGCCATGGCCGGTGAGGCGAGGGTGGCGGCGATCGCCGTTGCCCAGATCACTTTTTTCATCGTCAACTCCTGTCCAACGAACGCCACTGGAGGTCGCCCCCTCAGCCGTCCCTATCGAAAGCGGTGAACGAACTATAACCGCATTCGTTCGCATTTTCGCGTCTTCGCTGGCACCGTCGTTAATGGAGCGTTACCAATGCGGCTTCCGCGATCGCATCTCTGCGACGGATACAGTCATTTTCATTGCAATCTGACTGAAATGAGACGCGATTTCGGCGGCCACAGTTGGAAATAATGTGTTACAATCTAGTATCGTGCCGTTAAATGCTACAATCCGGATAAATGTTGCTGTAGATTTACGCTCATTCGTGTCGTGATCGTGGCAATCGTGCGGCGGCTCAGGGTCTCCCCAAGTCGATCCACGCGCGAACAGCGGCACCTCACCTGGCAGGGCATCCCTCGAGCCGCCTGCCCAAGGTGAAGCGCTCCGCACTGCTGCGGCATCCAGGCATTTCCGCCCGCACACGCACCGTGGCAGGAAGGCGGCCGGAACCCCATCTTCGATCCTCACCCGACACATTCATCGAAGGCCGCGACCATGACCTCCCCCCAGGCCTCAGCCGATAGGCCCGCCCAAATCGCCCTCGTGACCGGCGGAGCCGTCCGTGTCGGCCGCGCCATCGTCCTGGCTCTCGCGGATGCCGGCTATGCCGTGGTCATTCACGCCAACCGCTCGCTAGCCGAAGCAGAACAGCTGGCGGTCGACATTCGCGAGCGCAGTGGGCGGGCCGCGACCGTTTCAGCCGATCTCGCCGAGCCCGACGCCGTCGATGCCTTGATTGCCAAGGCGGCACGCCCCTTCGGCCCACTCACGCTGCTGGTCAACAGCGCGAGCGCCTTCGAGGAGGACCATATCGGCAATCTCACCCGCGACCGCTGGAACCGGCAGTTTCGGGTCAACCTGCAGACACCCGCATTCCTGGCCCAGGATTTCGCCGCGCAGGCGCCGCGGGGTTCCGCCATCGTCAATATCGTCGACCAGCGGGTGTTCAAACCGACGCCGCAATTCTTCTCCTACACGCTGACCAAGATCGGCCTTGCGGCGGCAACCAAGACCATGGCCCAGGCGCTCGGACCGGCCATCCGCGTGAACGCGGTCGCGCCAGGCCCGACACTTGCCAACACACGGCAGGATCCCGGCGACTTCCGCCAGCAGGCTGAAGCAACGATCCTCGGCCACGCGAGCCCTCCCGAGGCGATTGCCGAGGCTGTCGTCTATCTCGCGGGAGCAACATCGGTGACGGGCCAGGTGCTGGCGGTCGATGCCGGCCAGCATCTGATCTGGCAGTCGGCCGATGTGTGGGGCATCAAGGAATGAACCCGATTCGCGAGCCATGAGCCGAAAGCCCGGAACCATCGATATCGATCCCGATCTCGCCGACCTCGACCCCGTCGAAGCCGACGAGGCTGAGGAGCTCGCGCTCGATCTGGTGCCTGAGGACGAAGCAGCACCAGCGCCCGGACCGCTGGCCGCCGGCATCGATGTCATCAAGCAGGCGGTAAGGCATGCCCCGAAGGGACCCGGCGTCTATCGCATGATCGGTGCGAACGGCGACGTGCTCTATGTCGGCAAGGCCAAGTCGATCGCCAAGCGGGTGATCTCCTATGCCCGCCCGACCGGCCTTGTCAGCCGCATTGCCCGCATGGTGGCCGCGACCAGCGCGATGGAATTCGTCTCGACCAAGACCGAGACGGAAGCGCTGCTGCTCGAAGCCAATCTGATCAAGCAGCTTCGCCCGCGCTTCAACGTGCTGATGCGCGACGACAAGTCGTTCCCCTATATCCTGATCACCGCCGACCATTCCGCGCCGCGTATCGTCAAACATCGGGGCGCGCGCTCCATGAAGGGCGACTATTTCGGCCCCTTCGCCTCGGCTGGCGCCGTCGGCCGCACGATCAATGCCCTGGAGCGCGCCTTCCTCATCCGCTCCTGCTCCGACCCCGTCTTCGAGAGCCGCACGCGGCCTTGCTTGCTGTTCCAAATCAAGCGCTGCTCGGGTCCCTGCACCGGCGAGATCGACCAGACCGGCTATGACGAGCTGGTCAAGGAAGCCAAGCTGTTCCTGTCGGGGCGCAGCAGCACGGTGAAGCAGGTTCTGGCCACCCAGATGGAGCAGGCTTCCGCCGATCTCGAATTCGAGAGCGCGGCCGTCTATCGCGACCGACTGGCGGCCTTGTCAGCGATCCAGTCGACGCAAGGCATCAACCCGCGCGGCGTCGAGGAGGCCGATGTCTTCGCCGCCACCCAGCAGGGCGGCCAGACCTGCATCGAGGTCTTCTTCTTCCGGACCGGCCAGAACTGGGGCAACCGCGCCTATTACCCCCGGGCCGACCGCTCGATGGAGCCCGCCGAGGTCCTCGGACCCTTCGTCGCCCAGTTCTATGACGACCGTCCCCCGCCGAGCCTTGTCCTGCTGTCGCACGACGTCGAGGACCAGGGCCTGCTTGCCGAGGCGCTGTCGACGCGCGCCGGCCGACGCATCGAAGTGGCCACCCCCAAGCGCGGGGAGAAGAAGGATCTGGTCGATCACGCGGCCCAGAACGCCCGCGAGGCGCTTGGCCGCAAGCTTGCCGAGAGCGCTTCCCAGATGAAGCTGCTGACCGGGCTGGCCGAGGCCTTCGGACTGGAAAAGCCGCCACGGCGCGTCGAGGTCTATGACAACTCGCACATCATGGGCACCAATGCGGTGGGCGGCATGATCGTGGCCGGCCCCGAAGGCTTCCGGCGCAAGGACTACCGCACCTTCAACATCAAGTCGGATATCGCCCCCGGTGACGATTTCGGCATGATGCGCGAGGTTCTGTCGCGACGGTTCAAGCGGCTCTTGAAGGACGGTGCCGCCGCGGAGACTGAAGCCAGCGTCGACGATGAGGCGGAATCCGCCTGGCCAGACCTGGTGCTGATCGACGGTGGCCAGGGGCAACTGACCGCCGCCCGGCAGATCCTGACCGATCTCGGAATCGACAACGTGCCGCTGGTCGGCATTGCCAAGGGCCGCGACCGCGAAGCCGGGCGCGAGACCTTCTTCATTCCAGGCCGCGAGCCATTCCGGCTCGAACTGCGCGATCCCGTGCTCTATTTCGTCCAGCGCCTGCGCGACGAGGCCCATCGCTTCGCCATCGGGGCCCATCGCGGCAAGCGCAAGAAGGACATCAAGGATGCCGGCCTTGCCGAAATCGCCGGCATCGGCCCGTCACGCAAGCGCGCGCTGCTCAATCATTTCGGCACGCTGAAGGCGATCGAGCGAGCAAGCCTCGACGACCTGCAGGGCGCGCCGGGTGTCAACGCCGCGACCGCCAAGGCAGTCTTCGACTTCTTCCACCCCAACGCCTGAAGGCTCAGGCGCCAGCCGCACGCGCCTCTTCGATCAACCGGCGCGTCGCGGTCTCGATGTCGTGCTCGAGCCGCGCGGCGAAGTCCTCGGGAGGGAGCCCAGGTGGAATCGGGGGCAGGAACTCGACCAGCACCTTGCCAGGCCTACGGATGATCGAGCGGCGGCGCCAGAACAGCCCGGCATTGAGCGCGACAGGCTGACAGGGAACACCGAGCTCCGAATAGAGATGGGTCACGCCGAACTTGTAGTCGGGCGGCGCATCAACCGCGCGGCGCGTGCCTTCCGGAAAGATCATCACCTGATGGCCACGGGCCACGGCGCGCTTCGCGCCGTCGGTGATCGATGCCAATGCCACACCCTTCTTGCCGCGATCGACTGGAATCTGGTCGGCCTTCCAGATCAGCCAGCCGAACAGCGGCACATAGGCGAGTTCGCGCTTGTAGACATAGGCCGGACGGCGAAAATGCAGGAAGAAGGCGAACGTCTCCCAGGCCGACTGGTGCTTGGCCGCGACCAGGATCGGACCGTCCGGAATGTTCTGGGCACCCCGGAACTCATAGGTCGTGCCGCAGATGACCCTGAGTGCCCAGAGATTGCCGACCCCCCAGACCAGCCCGATGAACAGGATCGGCCGTGACGTTGGCCACAGCAGGAAGGGCAGGATCACCACCATCAGCAGCAGCGTCCAGAGGTAGAAAAAGAGGTTGTAGACGAGCGAACGCAACAACAGCATCAGGCGGTTTCCCCCCGCCTTGGCCGGCGGTTATCGTGAGGCCGAGCGCACGGGGCGCAGGTCAGCCGTTGGCGGGTCGAGCCGTAACCGTACGGCAGCCAGCAGATATTTGGCATATTCGAAGCTGAGAATCTTCAGGCTTGGAATGTCTTTCCACCAGGCAGTGGTCTTCACCGCGCCACTCGGTACGGGATAGGCGACCAACTGGACATCGGGCAGGACGCGCTGCAGTTCCAGCATGGTGCGCGGCATGTGATAGCCCGACGTCACGACCAATACCGACTTGAAGGCATGAAGCCTGACCCAGCGGGCGGTTTCCATGGCGTTGCCGACCGTATTCAGAGCCCGGTGATCGAGATCGATACAGCACCGCATCATCGCAGCGGCGGCCGGTACGACGCGGGCGATCTCCCGCTCACCGACCATGGGATTGACCCCGCTGATGAGCAGGCGCCGGCCATGGCCGGTGCCAAGCAGCCCGACGGCATCGGAAATCCGCGACGATCCCCCGGTCATGGCCACAATGGCCTCGGTTTGCAAACCGGCCAGGTCCGGGCCTCTTGTCGCGGACCGGGCAAAGATCGGAAAGCCCGCGGCGAGACCAACGGCAGAGGCGGTGAGCAGCAGCATGATGGAGCGAAGCCGCCAGCGCGCCCGCCTCGGTTGACCGGCGGCGGGAGGGTGATCGGGCGCCACGCCGAGGGTGGCGGATGTGCGCGGCAGCGACATTGGGCTGATCATAGCATCGAATGAGGCGGTGACGAGACAGGACTGCGGCGGGCAGCCATGGTGCTTGCCGGGGTCTTAACGATCAGCCCTCGGGCAAAGGGCGGAGATTGACCGGCAGCCTCACGGCTGGTGTGGTCGCACCCGGAGGATCCCCCTATGAAAGCCGTGCTCTGCAAGACGTTCGGGCCACCCGAGTCCCTGGTCATCGAGGAAATGCCCGATCCAGTGGCCGGTCCCGGCGAGGTCGTTGTCGCCGTGACCGCCGTCGGCCTCAACTTCTTCGACAATCTGGTCATCAAGAACATGTACCAGATCAAGCCGCCCATGCCCTTCTCGCCCTGCTCGGAATTCGCCGGCCGCGTGGCGAGCCTCGGTGAGGGGGTGACGCGTTTCAAGGTCGGCGACCGGGTCGCCGGCAATGTGCCCTTCGGCGCGGCCCGCACCCATCTGGTCGCCAAGGCGGCCATGCTCGCGCCGATCCCCTCGGCGCTGACCGACGACCAGGCCGCAGGCCTGGTGATCACCTATGGTACGACCATCCACGCGCTCAAGGACCGCGCGAAGCTGCAGCCCGGCGAGACGCTGGCCGTTCTGGGTGCCGCGGGTGGTGTCGGTCTCGCCGCCATCGAGCTCGGCAAGGCCATGGGCGCCCGGGTGATTGCCTGCGCCTCCTCGCCCGAGAAACTCGCCTTCTGCAAGGCGCATGGCGCCGACGAGGTGATCGACTACTCGAAGGAAGACCTGAAGGAGCGCCTGCGTGCGCTGACCGACGGCAAGGGCGTCGATGTCGTCTATGATCCTGTCGGCGACAAATATGCCGAGCCTGCGATCCGGGCGCTCGCGTGGGAAGGTCGCTATCTGGTGATCGGCTTTGCCGGCGGCGAGATCCCGAAGATTCCGCTCAACCTGACGCTGCTCAAGAGTTCGGACATCCGCGGCGTATTCTGGGGCGAATATGCCCGCCGCAATCCGGAAGCCAATGCCGCCAATCTGGCCGAAGTGGCCCGCCTGACGGCGGAGGGCAAGCTCTCGCTCCACGTCCACGCGACCTATCCGCTGGAACGGATCGCCGATGGCCTCAACGAGCTGCTGACCCGCAAGGCCCAGGGCAAGGTGATCCTGAAGCCCTGAGGTCCGCCCGGAACCGGATCAGCCGGCGATGGCAGATACGGTTGCCGGCGACATCAGGTCGGCTTCGGCGTCTGCGCGATCCCGTTCGGTCTCGGCGATCAGATGGACATGGACTTCGTCGGCCTTCTTCATCTGGGCAAGCCGCGCGAGAGCGCGCGGCGACGCCGGCGACCGTCCAGCCCAGACAGCGACGCGCACGTCACCCTCGCGGCGCGCCAGCACGATGATCGCGCCCTCATAGGCAGGGGCCTCACCCGCTTCATAGACCGTTGTCAGATAGCGCCGGCCCGAAATGCCGCGCCAGCCATGGAAGCGCGAGCGGATTCCGGCGGCGGCCAGTGCCTGCGGCTGGCCTGCGTCAAAGGCATGGATGATTCGGCGCGTGTTCATGAGAACATAATGAGAACTTTCGAGAGCCATGGTCAAGCGTGACCTACCCCCGGAACAATCCTAATGCCCCACCGCCAGGGTCCCGCGCTGGCGCGGATCGGCAGCGCCGGTCCAGCCCTCGGCGGTGGCCAGAATGGCGTTCACATTGCCGAAGGCCGGACGCGGCATGATCCGGTGGCCGCGTGCTGCCAAGAGCCGCAGCGTATCCACCGACACACCCTGCTCGACGTCGATTGCGTCCGGCAGCCATTGGTGATGGATCCGCGGCGCGGCCACCGCCTCGGCGATGTTCATGCCGTGATCCACGACATTGAGGATCGTCTGCAATGTGATCGTGATGATGCGGCTGCCGCCCGGCGATCCCGTGACCATGGCCACCTTGCCGTCGCGAAACAGGATCGTCGGCGTCATCGAGGAGAGCGGCCGCTTGCCCGGTCCCGGCAGGTTGGCGGAACCCTGCACCAACCCAAACGCATTGGATGCCCCCGCCTTGGCAGCGAAATCGTCCATCTCGTTGTTCAGGATGATGCCGGTGCCGTCCGCGACCAGCCCGAGGCCATAGGAGAAGTTGAGCGTGTAGGTATTGGCGACCGCATTGCCGAAGCGGTCGACCACGGAGAAGTGGGTCGTCTGCTCGCCCTCATAGGGCGCCGGATCGCCCGGGCGGATATCGACGGAGGGCCGGGCCCGATCAGGGTTGATCGAGGGCCGGAGCGCAGCCGCATAGGCGCGGGACGTCAGACCGGCCACCGGGACCTGCACGCTGTCGGGATCGCCGAGATAGCGGGCACGGTCGGCATAGGCGAGTTTCATCGCCTCAACCATCAGGTGGATCGACTCGGCGCTGTTGTGGCCCCGGCTGCCGAGATCCATCGGCTCCAGCAGGTTGAGGAGCTGGACCAGATGGACGCCACCCGATGAGGGCGGCGGCATGGAGGCAATTTCGTAGCCCTTGTAGCGGCCCCGCACGACCTCGCGGATCACCGGCCGGTAGCCGCTGAGATCGGCGGCGGTCATGATGCCGCCATGGGCGGCAAGTGCGGCCACGATCCGCTCGGCGGTGGCCCCGTCATAGAAGCCGGCGGGTCCGCGCTGGGCGACCGCCTCCAGCGATCGCGCCAGGTCCGCCTGGACAAGCGTTTCGCCACGGCGAGGCGCGCTGCCGTCGGGCTTCAGGAAGATGCGCTGCGAGGCAGGAAACCGTTGGAAGCGCGGGGCGGCGCGGGGAAGGCTGTCGGCGAGGTCCTCGTCGACGACGATACCCTCGCGAGCAAGCGTGATGGCCGGCTGGATCAGCTGGGCCAGTGTGAAGCGGCCCGAGCCATAGCGCTTGTGGGCCTCGGCGAGCCCCGCGACCGTGCCCGGCACGCCGGCCGCCAGTCCGGAATCGCGCGACAATCTCGGGTCAGGCTCGCCATTGGGCCCAAGGAACATGGTCGGGGTGGAGGCCGCCGGCGCGGTCTCGCGATAGTCGATGGCAACCGTCCTGTTACCTTCCGCGAGATGGACAAGCATGAACCCGCCGCCGCCGATATTGCCGGCGCGCGGCAGCGTGACCGCCAGCGCGAAGCCGACCGCAACCGCGGCGTCCACCGCATTGCCCCCGCGTTCCAGCACCTGCACACCGATGCGCGAGGCCTTCGCCTCCTGGCTCGCCACCATGCCGTTCGGCGCGATCACCGGAAGGGTGCGCGCCGCATCCGAGATGATCGGCCACTGAGCCGGTGGCTGCGGCGCCGGCTGGGCCAGTGCCGCATGGCACGCCAGGGCAAGCGCTGCGGCCAACGCCGGCAGCCGCGCAATGTGGCGGCGGCAAATCTCGATCTGGTAGCCCATCGCTGCGATCCTCGTTCGTCGCATGGCCGGTCGCCCGAATGGCCCCTCTTGGCAAGCCGCCGGCAAAAGCCATGATGCGCGACCTTCGCACGCTCTGGCGCGCGAATCACCACATGCGCGAGACAACCATGGCCGCCCCTGATCGCCTGCCGCCCATTTCGCCCGCGGACTACACGCCCGAGCAGGAAGAGGCCGCGGCCGACTTCCGCCGGCGCCGCGGCGTCGAGCCGTTCGGCCCCTATGCCCCGCTCATGCGGTCGCCCAAGGTGATGATCGATGTCGAGGCACTCGGACGACGCCTGCGCTACGGCTCGTGCCTGCCGGAAGACCTCAAGGAACTGGCGATCTGCCAGGTCGCTCGGTCCTATTCGCAGCAGTTCGAATGGTCCGTCCACGCCATGGAGGCAGAGAAGGCCGGCGTCCCGAAGCCTCTGCTAGCGGCCCTTGCCGATGGCCGCCGTCCCGACGACATGACCGCCGATGAGGCCCTCATCTACGATTGCGTGGCCGAGCTCCTGTCCACCAAGCGCTGGTCTGACACGACCTATGCGCGCGTCGTCGCCCGCCACGGCGAACAGGGCGCGGTCGAGATTCCGACCCTGATCGGCATCTATTCCCTGCTGGCCCTGGTGCTCAATGTCGGCCGCACGCCAGCCGACGGCGCGGAAGGCCTTGCTCGTTGGCCCGAATAGGGCCAAGGCGAGGGGGACGAGGCGGCGCCTCCTCGACTGGTGCCATCAACGTCCTCACCCCGCCGGACCGCTAGCATTGCTGGCCGGCCTATTCTCGATAGGGTCACTCCATGCAATCCCCCGTGCTGGATACTGACGAAGCCCCTGCCGCGCCGGCCCCGCGATCGGCCATTGCCGGCTGGGTGCTGTTCGACTGGGCAGCTCAGCCCTATTTCACCCTCATCAACACCTTCGTCTACGCGCCGTTCTTTGCCAGCGCCGTCGCGGCCAATCCGGTCGAGGGCCAGGCCATGTGGGGGTTCGCCACCGCAACAGCCGGTGTCGCCATCGCCCTGCTCTCGCCGATCCTCGGGGCGATCGCCGACGCCGCCGGCCGCCGCAAGCCGTGGATCGCCTTCTTCGGCCTGTTCCTGGTGGCGGGCGCGACGCTGCTGTGGTTCGGACGGCCCGGCGCACCCGACACTGTCGCCATCGTGCTGATCGCCTTCGTGCTGGCGACCATCGGGGCGGAATTCGCCACCGTCTTCAACAATTCCATGATGCCCAATCTGGTGCCACCCGAGCGGATGGGCCGACTGTCCGGCCTCGGCTGGGCGATCGGCTATGTCGGCGGCATGGTCTCGCTCATCCTGATGCTTGGCTTCCTGGTGGCAAGCCCCGAGACCGGCAAGACGCTGCTCGGCTTCACGCCACTGTTCGGCCTCGATCCGCTTGGCCGCGAGGGCGACCGGGCCGCCGGCCCGCTGACCGCGCTGTGGTTCATCGCCTTCGTGATCCCGCTGTTCCTGTTTACGCCCGACGCACCGGCCCGGATGCCGCTGAAACAGGCCGCCAGAACCGGCATCCACAATCTCGTCGCGACGCTGCGCGAGGTCCGCCAGTACCGGAACGTCATGGCCTTCCTGATCGCCAACATGATCTACATGGACGGCCTGATCGCCCTGTTCGCACTCGGCGGCATCTATGCGGCAGGCGTGTTCGGATGGACGACGATCGAGATCGGCCTGTTCGGCATGCTGTTGACCATCACCGGCACGGCCGGCGCGCTCTATGGCGGCAGGCTCGACGATCTCATCGGCTCCAAACCGGTGATCCTTGGCTCCATCGCCTTCCTGACGCTTGCGACCTTCGCGATCCTGCTGATCGGGCCGGGCCACATCTTCTTCATCTTCGAGACGGCCAAGCCGATGCCGGGCGACGGCCTGTTCGCGACCGGGCCCGAGCGCGTCTATCTGCTGCTCGGCGGCGTGATGGGGGCGGCGGCCGGGCCGCTGCAGGCCGCCTCGCGCTCCCTGCTGGTGCGGCTCGCCCCGCGCGACCAGATCGGCCAGTTCTTCGGGCTGTTCGCACTGTCCGGCAAGGTGACGGCCTTTGTCGGCCCGTTCGTGTCCAGCGTCGTCACGCTCTGGCTCAACGATCAGCGCGCCGGCCTCGGCGTGCTGCTGGTCATGTTCTGCATCGGCGCGACTATCCTGAGCCAGGTCAGGACGACGGAGCCGACAGCTTGAGACCGATCAGGTCTTCAGCCGATAGCCGGTCTTGAAGATCCAGGCGACCACGGCAATGCAGGCGCCGAGAAAGACCAGCGTCATGGCAAGGCTGATGGCAATGTGGACATCGGCCCGTCCGTAGAAGCTCCAGCGGAAGCCGCTGATGAGATAGACGACCGGGTTGAACAGGCTGACCTTCTGCCAGAAGGGCGGAAGCATGCTGATCGAGTAGAAACTGCCCCCGAGGAACGTCAGCGGCGTGACGACGAGCAGCGGAATGAGCTGTAGCTTCTCGAATCCATCGGCCCAGATGCCGATGATGAAGCCGAACAGGCTGAAGGTGACCGCCGTCAGCACCAGGAAGACCAGCATCCAGACCGGATGCTCGATCCTGAGCGGCACGAACAGCGCGGCTGTCGCCAGGATGATCAGCCCGAGAATGATCGACTTGGTGGCGGCAGCCCCGACATAGCTGATTGCGATCTCCAGATAGGACACCGGCGCCGACAACAATTCGTAGATCGTGCCGGTGAACTTGGGGAAATAGATGCCGAACGACGCGTTGGCGATGCTCTGCGTCAGAAGCGACAGCATGATCATGCCGGGCACGATGAAGGCGCCATAGGGAACACCGTCGATCTCGGTCATGTGCGAGCCGATGGCGGCGCCAAACACCACGAAATACAGCGAGGTCGAGAGCACCGGCGAGATGATGCTCTGCATTAGCGTGCGCCAGGTGCGCGCCATCTCGAAACCGTAGATCGCCTGGACTGCGGTGATGTTCATCGGCGGGTGCTCACAAGATCGACGAAAATGTCCTCAAGGGAGCTCTGCCTGGTGCTGAGGTCCTTGAACCGGATGTTGAGGTCGCCGAGATCCTGCAACAGCGCGGTGATGCCGGTACGCTCGCCGCGGGTGTCGTAGCTATAGGTAAGCTCGGTGCCGTCGGCCGACAGCTCCAACTTGTAGGCCGCAAGTTCCGGCGGGAGCGCCGGCAGGGCGGCCTGCAGCTGCAGGGTCAGCTGCTTGCGGCCGAGCTTGCGCATCAGTTCGGCCTTCTCCTCAACGAGGATCAGTTCGCCGCCACTGATCACGCCGATCCGGTCGGCCATGTCCTCGGCTTCCTCGATGTAGTGCGTCGTCAGGATGATGGTGACACCCGTGGCGCGCAGCCCACGCACCATCTCCCACATGTCGCGGCGCAACTCGACATCGACGCCGGCGGTTGGCTCATCGAGGAACAGGATGTCGGGCTCGTGTGACAGCGCCTTGGCGATCATCACCCGGCGCTTCATGCCGCCCGACAGCGTCATGATCTTGCTGTCCTTCTTGTCCCACAGGGACAGGTCGCGCAGCACCTTCTCGATATGGGCGGGGTTGGCCCGCTTGCCGAACAGGCCCCGGCTGAATGTGACCGTCGCCCAGACGCTCTCGAAGGAATCGGTGTGCAGTTCCTGCGGCACCAGTCCGATCTTCGAGCGTGCGGCACGATAGTCGGCGACAATGTCGTGGCCATCGGCGGTCACAGTGCCGGTCGAGGCGTTGACGATGCCGCAGATGATGCTGATCAGCGTCGTCTTGCCAGCACCATTGGGGCCGAGCAGGGCAAAGATTTCGCCTCGGCGGATGTCGAGGTCGACGCCCTTGAGGGCCTGGAACCCGGACGCATAGGTCTTGGAGAGATTGGATATCGAGATGATGGGCTGCATACGCCCCTATATAGGGCGCCTGGCCGGATGCGCAGCACCACGCTGGCAGAATTGCCGCACCCTATCGACAAAACATGTTTTGCTACAATATCGTTGCCGGGCCCAAAGAAGACTGGACACATGCCCGGCGTTTCCCCCGACGCACATTCACCGCTCATTCTTGGAATTGCTGGACTGCCCGGAAGCGGCAAGTCGTGCCTTATCACGTCGGTTCTCGGCCACGGCCGATCCATTCTCGACGACATCAACAACGACTGGGCCGACGGTATCGCGCGTGCTCGCGCCGCGCTGGGGGCCGCGCAGCCGCTCATTGTGTCCGATATCATGTTCTGCCATGCGGGTTGGCGTCAGCGCCTGGCGGACGAACTTGGCCAGGCCGTCGACTGGACCTATTTCGCCAATGATCCCGTCCAGTGCGCGCGCAATTGCACCCGCCGCATCGCGGCCGGCGACGGGTCGCGAACGCTGACCCACGAACTCCGCATGATCGAGATCCTGTCAAAGATCTACCGGCCGGCAGGAGAGGTCAGGCCTGTCTACCGGCCGCCGGCTGGCTGATTGTCAGCCTCAGCTCCGCCCACCCCAGGGCGCCGTCTGAGGATAACCCGGCGCCGGTTGGGCCTGTGCCTGCGGCATCACCATCTCGACAAAGGCGGCCGTGCCGGTGACGCTGACCATCAGCATCGACTTGCCGAGGGTCTCATAGTCGATGTCGATCCCGACGATCGCATTGGCGCCGAGCCGCTGCGCTTCCGCGATCATTTCCTGGAACGCCGTGTTGCGCCCGTCGCGCAGCACCGTCTCGTAGGACCCGGCCCGGCCGCCGACGATGTCGCGGATTGAGGCGAAGAAGTCGCGGAAGATGTTGGCACCGAGGATCACCTCGCCGGTGACGATGCCCTGGTAGCGGATGATGCGGCCGCCCTCGATGGTCGGCGTCGTGGTCAGAAGCATGGAGTCCTCCTCAATGGCGACCGATTCTGCCGAACCAATGTATCGCTGATATGGCGCGACAACAGGGGGCCTGTGACGATCCGTCAGTGCCTGAAATGGCGGACGCCGGTGAACACCATGGCGAGACCGGCCGCATCGGCTGCGTCGATCACCTCCTGGTCGCGCATCGAGCCGCCGGGCTGGATCACCGCCGTAGCCCCTGCCTCGACCGCGGCAAGCAACCCATCCGCGAACGGGAAGAATGCGTCGGAGGCGACCACCGATCCCTTGGTGAGCGGAATGGTCCAGCCGCCGGCAACTGCCGCATCCTCGGCCTTGCGGGCAGCGATCCGGGCCGAATCCACCCGGCTCATCTGTCCGGCGCCAATGCCGACCGTCGCCCCATCCTTGGCATAGACGATCGTGTTCGACTTGACGTGCTTGGCAACGCGGAAGGCGAAGCGCAGGTCGGTCAGTTCCTGCGGCGTCGGCGCGCGCTTGGTGACGACCTTCAGTTGCAGGTCATCGACCACCGCGTTGTCGCGCGACTGGACCAGAAGACCGCCTGCCACCGTCTTGACCGTGATCCCCGCCGCCTTCGGATCGGGCAGGCCGCCAGCCAGCAGCAGGCGCAGATTCTTCTTGGTCGCGAGGATGGCCTTGGCCTCGTCCGTCGCATCGGGTGCGATGATCACCTCGGTCAGGATCTGGACGATCTTGCGGGCCGCCTCCGCATCGAGCGTGCGGTTCAATGCGATGATGCCGCCGAAGGGTGAAACCGGATCGCAGGCGAAGGCCTTCTCATAGGCCTCAAGCAGGGTCGATGCCTCGGCAACGCCGCAAGGATTGGCGTGTTTGATGATCGCGACCGCTGCAGTGCGCGCCGGATCGAACTCGCCGATCAGCTCATAGGCGGCGTCGGTATCGTTGATGTTGTTGTAGGAGAGTTCCTTGCCCTGCAGCTGGCGAATGGTTGCCACGCCCGGCCGGGCATTCGGGCCCTGCGGAGTCTTGTAGAACGCCGCCCACTGGTGGGGGTTCTCGCCATAGCGCAGGCCTTGAGCCAGCGTGCCACCGAAGGCGCGATAAGGCGTCGCGGTCTCGTCGAGCTCGTTGAACAGCCAGTTGGAAATGGCGGCGTCATAGGCGGC
This sequence comes from Phreatobacter aquaticus, assembly GCF_005160265.1. Lineage (NCBI taxonomy): Bacteria > Pseudomonadati > Pseudomonadota > Alphaproteobacteria > Hyphomicrobiales > Phreatobacteraceae > Phreatobacter > Phreatobacter aquaticus. The sequence continues at coordinate 1,011,592 of NZ_CP039865.1, forward strand.
CGTCCGGGCATAGGCCTTTGCGGCGAGGCGGCGGCGCAGATCGAGCGTCGTTGCACCGCCATGGGCCTTCATGGCCTCGATGACGCGACCGTAGTCAGCACCATCGACCACGACGGTCACGGCGTCATGGTTCTTGGAGGCCGCGCGAATCATCGCGGGGCCGCCAATGTCGATATTCTCGATCGTGTCGTCCCACGACGCGCCACGCGCGATCGTTGCCTCGAACGGGTAGAGGTTCACGACCAGCAGATCGATCGGCAGGATGCCATGGGTCTTAGCCGCAGCCTCGTGCTCGGCATTGCCGCGAATGGCGAGGAGGCCGCCATGAACCTTCGGGTGCAGCGTCTTGACCCGGCCGTCCATCATCTCCGGGAAGCCGGTGAGATCGGCAACTTCGGTGACCGCAAGGCCTGCGTCCTTCAGGGTCTTGTAGGTGCCTCCCGTCGAGACCAGGGCGACGCCGAGGCCAGCGAGGTCGCGGGCAAAATCGACGATCCCCGCCTTGTCGGAAACCGAGATCAGGGCACGGGCAATGGGGCGATCGGCGGGTGCGGACACGAGGCGCTGTCTCCGGGAGGTCAGGAAGCGCGCGCCTTAGCACGCCCGTGCCGGTGCAGGAACCCGCTTCACTGAGGAAAGTCGAGCCTATCCGCCGCTTTCAGAGCGGCAATTCGGGTTCGGACGGCTGCGGAGCGGCCGCTGGCCGGTCCAGTTTGCGAAAGCCCCAGCGCACCCGCGTCGTGTCGGCGGAATTGGCCTCGATGACCAGTTGCGACGCGCGGCGCGGCCCCTCCGCCATCGCCAGCGACACGCTCGGCTCGATGGCAACCGGCTGGTCGGCGGCAAACACCCAGGCCTCGCCCGCCGGCAGGACCAGCAGGACCGACCGGCCATTCTCGGTCGGGATGGCCTGGACCACGGAATGAAGATGAAATCGCACCGCAAAGGGCTGGCCGGCGCCCTCGATACTGTCCTCGCCATCAAGGCGAAGACCGTCCTCGGCCAGCGCCATCGTCCGGCTGTGCTCGACACCGAAGCGGGCCCGGTAGCCGTCATGGACCGCCGTCAGCGTCAGGCCGCGCCGGCTGACGGCGACGTGCCGCGGCCCGGAGAGGACCGCGCCCTCGATAACGCCACGTGAGGCAAAGCGCATGGATGAACGGTCTGCGACCGATACCGTGGAATGCGCGGCGGTCTTGCGGGCCTCGCGCCGCCAGACGGAGCGGTTGATGGCGGGTGCGCCGCAATTGACCACCAGCATCTGCCGGCCGGCCGAAAGCTCGAAGGACAAGGTCCCGGCATGCGCGCCGATGCTGTAGGCGGCCGGCGGCGGGTGGCCTGCATCGACGATGATGACGGTCTTGCCGGCCTCCAGCCGCTCGAACCCGCTATGCGGCGCCGAGGCAGGAATGTTGCCGCGACTCTCGTCATAGACCAGCGCGGTGGCGACCAGATCGATCGCGGTCGGGCCCATGCCGTTGAAGCGCGCCAGCGATCCATCGCCGAATTGCAGGAACCGCACCATCGGCATCATCCGGTCGACCGCGGTCAGGATCGCGGCGGGCGGTGTGACGTTGCGCGCCGGGAACAGCTGGCGAAGCGGCAGGAGATCGAGGATCAGCCCGACCAGCACGCCGGGATTGCGGCTGACATGACCGCCATCGGCGAGAATCTGGCGGTCGAGCTCCTCAGCCAGCCGGCGGGCCGCCCATTTGAGCAGGCGCTCCTCACCCTCGATGCAGAGCCCCGCGGTGACCAACGCGATCAGCACCGACAAGCGGCCGGCACCGGGTGGCAATCCGACATATTGCGCCTGCAGCAACCGCATCTGGCGCCACAATGACCGGGCAAACCGGCGATAGAAGGCGGGCTCGGCGCCCGCAAGCAGAAGTCCCGATGTCGCGAGCCAGGCCTTCAACCGTTCCGCCATCACCTGCGGCTGCCAGCCGACCGGATGGCTGCGGCCCTGCGCCTCCATCCAGGCAAGGACGAGGCGGCGCGCGGCGTCGCTCGCTTCGGGCGTGCCAGCCGAACGCAGGTGCCGGAGCCAGCCGAACCCGGCCAGCGCCTCCATCCATTCATCCGAAGGAGGCGGTATGGCGAAGGGATCGGAGGTCGTGACCGTCTGGCCGGCAAAGACGTAGACGCCCTCGATGAACTCGTCGGCACGGACCGGGTCGGCGGTCCGCAGTTCCTGCGGCACCAGGATCACGTGCGGTGCCTGGCTCCGTCCGCGCCAGATCCGCATGGAGATGGCGGTGAACGGCAGGGCTCGTGCACCGCGTGCGCGAGCGGAGGCCGCAAGCCTCGTTGCCAGCAGCCGTTCCGAAAACCATGCGAGGGCCGAAAGCCTCAATGCGCCATGTCCGTTTCTGCCGGCGGGGAATCGAATCGGGGGGACCCGGCTGAAAGCTCCTAGAAGCCTTGCTTGGTCACCATCAAGTCATAGCCGCATTTCCAAGCCGTTAACCATTTCGCGCTTTGATGTCGGTGTGCGGCGCGCACTCGATTTGCCCCGCTGATCCTGGAGTTTGTCCCGTGTCCCGATCGGCTGTTGTTGTCGGCGTCGCCGCTCTGGTCTTGGCTGCCTTGCCCGCTCGCGCAGGCGAGACGGTGTCCGGCCGCTATGACATCATGATTGGCGGACTTCAGGTCGGCGTTGCCGGACTTGAAGGGCGCATTTCGGACGAGGCCTATGAAACCTCGATTTCGCTGAGACTGTCGGGCGTCTCGCGCCTGATCGCGTCCGGCCGCGGCACGGCGAGCGCATCGGGCCGCATCTCCGGCGGACGCGCCATACCGGCAAACTACAATCTCACGCTGAACACGACCCAGCAGAACGAAGCGATCCGCATGGCGATGACCGGCGGCGCGATCCGCAGCTTCTCCGCCGAGCCCGAACGCCCGGCCGCCGCCGACCAGGTGCCGGTGACGGCAGCCCATCGCCAGGGCGTGCTCGACCCGCTCGCAGCCGGCCTGTTCTTCGCACCCGGCGCCGGGCCGACCGTCACGGCCGCGGCCTGCGCCAAGACCTTCCCGGTCTTCGACGGGCGCCAGCGCTATGACCTGTCCTTCTCATTTGCCCGCACCGACACGATCAAGGTCGCCGGCTATGAGGGGCCGGTCGTCGTCTGCAATGCGCGGTACCGCGCCATCGCAGGCCATCGTCCGTCCCAGACCCAGGCGATGGAAGCCAACCGGGACATGCAGATCTGGCTGGCACCCATTGCCGGCACGCGCGCCCTGCTGCCGGCCCGCATCTCGATCCGGACGCCCGTCGGCGTCGCGCTGATCGAACCGACCAAGCTTGAACTGGGCAGCCCCTCGACGACCGCCAGCATCAGCCGCTGATGCCAAGAGGGCCGTCCGGTCAAGGACGGCCCCACTGGAGCATCAGCAACCGTGGTCAGCGAGTGAGCGGGCCTTACCGCTCCGCCTGCGCCGGCTGCGCATCGTCGTTCCGCGTCTTCCACAAGGAGACGGCAATGCCGCCGCCGATCAGAAGCACGGTGACGCCGAGCGAGATGGCCGGGTCGACCTTGGCGACGAGCTGGCTCCAGAAGATCTTCACACCGATGAAGACCAGCACCAGGGCCAGCGCATATTTGAGATAGGCGAACCGGTGCACCATGGCCGCGAGAGCGAAATAGAGCGCCCGCAAGCCCAGGATCGCCATGATGTTCGCCGTGTACACGATGAACGTATCCGTGGTGATCGCGAAGATCGCCGGCACCGAATCCACCGCGAAGACAAGGTCGGCGATGTTGATCACGATCAGGGCGAGCAGCAGCGGCGTCGCCCAGACGACGGTCCTGCCCGTCTGGGGATGCGGCTGACGGACCAGGAACTTCTGCCCGTGCAGCTCCGGCGTGACCCGGATATAGCGGCGCAGGAAGTTGATCATCTTGTTGTCGGCCATGTCCGTGTCGTGATCCGGCACCATCAGCATCTTGATGCCGGTACCGACCAGGAACAGGGCGAACACGTAGAGAATCCAGCTGTACTGCTGGACCAGCGCCGCGCCCACGCCGATCATGACGCCTCGCAGCACGATCACCGCCACGATGCCCCAGACGAGCGCCCGGTACTGATACTGGCGGGGAATGGCGAAGAAGCCGAAGATCAGCGAAATCACGAAGACATTGTCGATCGACAGCGCCTTCTCGATGAAATAGCCGGTGAAGAAGGCCATGCCCGCATGGACGCCGTCCTGCGTGACGATGAAGCCCCGCTCATAGGCCCACCAGACGCCGCCGCCATAGACGATGGCAATGACGAAGTAGAAGAGCGAAAGCCACAGGCTTTGCGCAATACCAAGTTCCTTGTCCCGGCGGTTGAGAATGCCGAGGTCAAAGGCGAGAAGGGTGATGACAAGCGTGAAGAAGCCCGCCCACATCCAGAGCGGCTTGCCGATCCAGTCGGCAACAAACATATCCATGATCAAGATTCCGATTGAGCCTGAAGAACGTCTCCGGCTCCGACATGACCCGCGGGAATGGAACCCGCAGGGCCAGAGGGGCCCGCAACCGGTGACGCTAAGATCGTCAAAGGCTGGCCGGCTTGCTAGGAGACACTTGGTCGCAGCCTTTTGCCCGTGCAGATCGCCACTTTATTAGGCAAATCCCGGCCTTTCGCCGAAGAAAGCGGTTGATGAACGGCCCGGCATGGTCTTTGCTGCGTAAGTGACTCTACGGCATGACCTTCGCTGGTTGTGTCGATCAGGCGCGCTGCGCTGCCGCCTGGCCAACGAGACCTCCCAGCCGACAAGGGCGTTCCATGACCAAGTTCCCGCGTTTTCGTCCAAGCCGCCGCGATGCCCTGAAGTTTGCCGGCGCGGCCTCGCTGTCGGCCCTCGCCGCTCCCGCCGTTCATGCCCAGGCGACGATCAACGTGCGCTTCACGCTCGACTGGCGCTTCGAGGGGCCAGCCGGCCTGTTCCTGATGGCGCTGGAGAAGGGTCATTTCCGGGCCGAAGGGCTGAATGTCTCGATCGACCCGTCGTCCGGCTCGCGCGAAGGCGTCACCCGGGTCGCCTCGGGCACCTATGACATGGGCTTCGGCGACTTCAACTCGATGATCCGGTTCCGCGACGAGAACCCGACGGTCGATGTGAAGGCCGTCATGATGGTCTATGACCGTCCGCCTTTCGCGATCATCGGCCGCAAGTCGCGTGGCATCACCACCGATGTGAAGAGCCTGGAGGGCAAGAAGTTCGGCGCCCCCGCTCCCGACGGTGCCTATGCCCAGTGGCCGATCTTCAAGGCGGTCAACAATCTCGACGATTCCAAGATGGTGTTCGAGAATGTCGGCTTCCCGGTCCGCGAGCCGATGCTGGCCTCGGGTGAGGTCGACGCCATCTTCGGCTTCGCCCACTCGTCCTACATCAATCTCAAGTCGCGCGGCGTTCCCGATGCCGACATCATCGTGCTGCACATGTTCGACTATGGCGTCGAGCTATACGGCAACGTGCTGATGCCGAGCGTCGGCTTCATGAAGGACAACCGCGCAGCTGTCGCCGGCTTCAACCGCGCTGTGGTCAAGGGCATCCGCGACTGCATCGCCGATCAGGCCGCGGCCGTGAAGCTGGTCCTCGCCCGCAACGACGTCGCCCGCCAGGAGACCGAGGCCGAGCGCCTCAAGATGTGCATCGACAATTACGTCATGACGCCCTGGGTGAAAGCCAACGGCATTGGCGGCATCGATCCGGCGCGTCTCGCCAAGTCGATCGACCAGATCGGCCTGACCTTCACCTACAAGAACAAGCCGAAGCCCGAGGACGTGTTCGTCAGCGACCTTCTCCCGCCGGCCGCCGAGCGCAAGCTGGTCTGATCCTTGCTGCCTCCCGATCCGGGCGAACACCGCCCGGATCATCGCACCCGACCGGAAGGCTTGTTCCCTTGCGTCCCTTCGTCGAACTGACCGACGTCAGCCATACCTATTCAACGGGCGGCACGCTTGCCGTCGACGGCTTGAGCCTGAAGGTCTCGGAGGGTGAGTTCGCCGCGGTTGTCGGTCCGTCCGGCTGCGGCAAGTCCACCCTCATGAAGCTCGCAACCGGCCTGCAGTTCCCGCAGAAGGGTGCGGTCATCGTTGACGGCAAGGAAGTCTCCGAGCCGGTCAAGATGGCCGGCATGGCATTCCAGGCCCCGACCCTGCTGCCCTGGCGCACGACGCTTGAGAACCTGATGCTGCCGCTGGAGATCGTCCAGCCGCACCGCTCCAGGTTGCGCAAGCACCGCGCCGAATATGTCGCAAAGGCCGAAGCCCTGCTGGAATCGGTGGGTCTCGGTGGCGCGGGTTCCAAGTTCCCGTGGCAATTGTCCGGCGGCATGCAGCAGCGGTCCTCGCTGTGCCGCGCGCTGATCCACGAGCCGAAGCTGCTGATGCTCGACGAGCCGTTCGGCGCGCTCGATGCCTTCACGCGCGAGGAACTCTGGTGCGTCATCCGCGACCTACATGCGCGCATGGCCGGCAAGCTGACAGTGATCCTCGTCACCCACGATCTTCGCGAGGCGACGTTCCTGGCCGACCGCATCTTCTGCATGTCGCAGCGGCCCGGTCGCATCATCACCGAGCGGGTGGTGGACTTCCCGCGGCCGCGCGATCTCGAAATCACCTACACGCAGGCCTTTTCCGACATTGTCCATGACCTGCGCGCCCGCATTGCGGAAGCGCGTTCGGCAGCGTGAGGCCCTGATGCAGCCGGTCATCGACTTTCTTCTGAACTATTGGCCGGCGGCGATCGCGATCGGATGTGTGGCCTTCCTCGCCAAGGTCCTGTTCGACGTGGTCACCGCCACCAGCATCGACAAGACGAAGCTGGCGCTGAAGCTGGCGCCGGTCATCTGCACCATCGGAACATTTCTGGTCTGGGAACTGTTCTGCAAGGCGTTGAACGTCTCGACATTCGTGCTGCCGGCGCCCTCCACCATCATCTCCGCGACCTGGGAATTCCGCCGCCAGATCGGCCTGCACTCGTTCCACACGGCCTGGATGACGCTGGCCGGCTTCGGCCTGGCCGTAGCCTTCGGCGTCGCGCTCGGCCTGGTTCTCGGCGCCAGCCGCTTCTTCTATGCCGGCTTCTATCCCCTGATGGTCGGGTTCAACTCGATCCCGAAGGTCGCCGTGGTTCCGATCCTGGTCATCTGGTTCGGCGTCGGCTGGCTTCCGGCCGTGCTGACCGCCTTCATGATCTCGTTTTTCCCGATCGTCGTGAACGTCGCGACCGGTCTTGCCACGATCGAGCCGGAAACCGAGGACGTGCTGAAGGCGCTTGGCGCGTCCAAGCTGCAGATCATGACCAAGGTCGGTATTCCCCGCTCGCTGCCCTATTTCTTCGGGTCGCTGAAGGTCGCCATCACGCTCGCCTATGTCGGCTCGGTCATTGCGGAGTACAACGCCTCGCGCTTCGGCATCGGCAACCTGATGGCCCGCGCCTCGGCGGACTTCAACGTACCGCTGCTGTTCGCTTCCCTCATCGCTCTCGCGATCCTCGGCGTCGCCATGTACATGGCCACCGTCTGGCTTGAGAACCGGATGACCGGCTGGGCCCAACGCTCGTCCTTCGCGGCCGGCTGACGCAATAGGGATCACTGCTGAAGGCGTGCCGCTTGCCCCGGCGCGCTCGCGGCCCCATAAATCACATCCATTCGGCCCACGTTACGGCGGACCCATGAAAGCCCTCATCGACGTCATCATCATCGCCCTCGACATCTTCTGGTGGGTGATCATCGCCTCCGCCATCCTGTCCTGGCTCATCGTCTTCAACGTCGTGAACTATTCGAACCAGATCGTCGCCCAGATCGATCAGACGCTCCGGGCGATCACCGAGCCCGTGCTCGCGCCGATCCGCCGGCGCATGCCCAATACCGGCGCGGTCGACCTCTCGCCGATCGTGCTGCTGCTCGGCATCATCTTCATCAAGCTGGTCCTGTCCTATTACGTCCGACCCTACGTGTTCTGACGCCATGACAGTGCCCTACCGGATCGACGGCGACGTGTTGCTCCTCGACATCCGGCTGACGCCGCGTGGCGGACGAGACGCGATTGAAGGCGCGGAGCGGCTCTCCGATGGCCGCCCCGTCGTGAAGGCCCGCGTTCGCGCTGTGCCCGAGGACGGCAAGGCCAATGCCGCCCTCGAGGCTCTGGTCGCCGACGCCATGGGGGTTGCGAAGTCCAAGGTCGAGGTCGTGCAAGGCCAGACCGCCCGACTGAAGACGGTGTCCGTCCGGGGTGATGCGTCACGCCTCTCGGCGACCGCGGCCCGTCTTTTCGTGCTGGGATTGGCCTTGGTCGCCATGACGGCTCTCTCGACCTCCGCATCGGCGCAGTTCGTCACCCGCGGCGACATCTGCACCGATCCGACGGAGTTTCTCCGCTCCCGTGCCGTCGTCGAGCGCGCCGGTCTTGCCAATCCGGACAGGGGCCGGCTGCTGCGAACCATCCGCGCGGCCCAGTCACTGGCGGAAGAGGGCTGCACCAATCGCGATGCCTGGCTGGTCCGGCGCTCCGTCGGCATGCTCAATGCGGTCAATCGTGAAGTCAGGCGCCCGCCGGTCGAACTGCCTGCCTTTGTGCGCCAATAGTCAGCGTCGTTTGATCAGGCTCTTGTCGTCACCGAGGGCGACCGGCCCCTTGTGCAGCTTCTCGGCGATTCCGTAGAGCTGTTCGCGCCGCTCCATCTCCGCCCAGACCTCGCCCGGCTCGACGCCCATCTCCACCCACAGAACCGACAGATTGTAGAACAGGTCCGCGCTCTCGCGGATGACCGCGAAGCGATCATCGGCAAGGGCATCGATGGCCACTTCGGTGGCCTCCTCGACCAGCTTCTTGACCATCTTCGACCGCCCGCTTCGCAGCAGCCGGGCGGTGCGCGACGATGCGGGATCGTCAATACGCGCCTTCAGCACCGCGTCGTGCAGCCGCTCCATCGGGCCGGGCATGACTGTCGCCTCCATGTGATTCGTTCGAATCTCTAGACAACTTTCCCGTGACATCACCGTGTCACGGAAGGCCGGACTGTCAATCTCCGATACAACTTGGCGTGAGCGACGCATGGCCGCCGGGCAGATGCGATGACAAATCGGGTGGCTCAACGGTTGCGAATGCGCAGGATGCGCGCCCGTGCGTTTTGTCCGGGGCGATTCGAGAACCGATCATGTCAGCGCGCGACTGGGGCCTCCTCCTTCTTCTCTCGCTCCTCTGGGGTGGCACGTTCTTCTTTGTCCGGGTCGCCCTCGACGACCTGCCACCGCTGACGCTAGTTCTGTTGCGTGTCCTCATTGCCTCGATCGCGCTCCTGCTGGTGCTGAAGGCGACCGGTCAGGCGCTGCTGTTCCGGCGCGACATTGCCGCCGTCATGCTGGGCATGGCGATCGTCAACAATCTGATCCCGTTCACCCTGATCTTCTGGGCGCAGACCGCGCTTCCCGCAGGGCTTACGGCCATCCTCAATGCCACCACGCCGCTGTTCACCGTCGTCGTGATGCATCTCTGCACCACCGACGAGAAGGCGACAGCCAACAAGCTGGCGGGGGTGCTCTTAGGCTTCCTCGGCGTTGTCGTGCTGATCGGGCCGGCCGCGGCCGGCGCGCTCGATACGCCGGTCTGGGCACTGCTGGCCTGCCTCGGCGCGGCGCTGTCCTATGCCTTCTCCGCGCTCTGGGGTCGCAGGATCAAGCCGCTTGGCCTCAGCCCCGTGTTCACGGCCTGGGCGCAGCTGACCTGGACCACTCTCCTCATGGCGCCGCTCGTCATGACCACGGAGCATCCCTGGACGCTGGCAATGCCCGGCAAGGCGGCCATTGCCGCGGTCCTCGCGCTGGCGTTCCTGTCGACGGCCCTCGGCTATATCCTGTTCTTCCGCATTCTCGCGAGCGCGGGCCCGACCAACCTCATGCTGGTTACCTTCCTCATTCCGGTCACCGCCATCTTCCTCGGCAGCGTCTTCCTTGGCGAGCGGCTGGCCTGGACCCACATCGCAGGCATGGTGCTGATCGGCATCGGCCTTGCGGCCATCGACGGGCGGATCTGGAAGCGGCTGACGGCTGAGCGGCGGCCGGCCTAGCCTTCGCCACCGGCCAGCAGGCTGGCATTGCCGCCGGCAGCGGCCGTGTTCACCGACACGACCTGCTCGATGGCGAAACGCGCGAGGTAGTGCGGCCCGCCGGCCTTCGGCCCGGTTCCGGACAGGCCCGAGCCACCGAAGGGCTGGGTGCCGACCACCGCACCGATCATGTTGCGGTTGACGTAGACATTGCCGTGATTGAGGCGCTCGACGATCGCCTCCTGCACCTGGTCGATCCGCGAGTGGATGCCGAGCGTCAGTCCCGTGCCGTTGGCGGCAATGGCATCAAGAAGGGCGGGCAGCTGGCCAGCCTTCCAGGTCGTGACATGCAGCACCGGGCCGAACACCTCCTCCGTCAGGTCCGAGGGGCTGGCGACCCGGACAATGGCCGGCGGAACGAAGAGCCCATCCGGGACGCCGGCCGGCAGGCCAGCCTGCCAGACGAGGCGGCCCTCGGCTTTCGCTCGTGCGACAACCGCATCCAGCCGCTGCTTCGCCTCGCCATCGATCACCGGGCCGACATGCACCGAGGGATCGCGCGGATCGCCGATCTTCAGTTCGGCGGCGGCGCCGCGCACCATGTCCAGCATACGCTCCGCCACATCCTCCTGAAGGCAGAGCAGCCGGAGCGCCGAACAGCGCTGGCCGGCCGAGCGGAAGGCCGACATGACGACATCGTCGCTCACCTGCTCAGGAAGTGCCGTGGCATCGACGATCATCGCGTTGATGCCGCCGGTCTCGGCGATCAGCGGCACGATCGGCCCGCGCCTTGCGGCCAGCGTCTGGTTGATCTTGGTCGCGACCTCTGTCGAGCCGGTGAAGGCAACGCCGGCCACCCGGCTGTCGCCGACCAGCGCAGCGCCGACGCGGCCGTCGCCCGGCAACAGGGACAGGGCGCCCGGCGGGATGCCAGCCTTGTGCGCCAGCGAGACGGCCAGCGCGGCAATGAGCGGCGTCTGCTCGGCGGGCTTGGCGATCACAGCATTGCCGGCAGCAAGCGCAGCCGCCACCTGGCCGAGGAAGATCGCCAGCGGGAAGTTCCACGGGCTGATGCAGATGATCGTGCCGCGCCCGCGAAGGACAAGCCTGTTCTCCTCGCCGGTCGGGCCCGGCATTATCTGGCCTGAGCCGAACTGGCGACGTGCTTCAACCGCGTAATAGCGGCAGAAATCCATGGCTTCGCGCACTTCCGAGACCGCATCGTCGAGGGTCTTGCCGGCCTCATGGGCCAGCAGCGCGATCAGTGCGCCGCGCTCGTGCTCCAGAAGATCGGCCAGCTGCTCAAGAGCCTCGGCGCGGGTCGTGGCAGGGGTCGTGCTCCATGGCTGGAAAGCCTTGGCCGCAGCAGCAAAGGCGGCCTCGATGCTCGCCACATCCGCCTCGTCGACGGTACCCACCTCGCGTCCGTCCACCGGACTGACGACAGGCCGCGCCTGTCCGCTCGCAGGCTTGCCCGCGATGATCGGCTGCGCGCGCTTCAGCACGCGTGTCTGCCCTGTCGCGACCTCCGCCAGCAGGCTTGCCAGTGCCGTCTCATCACCGAACTCGACGCCAGGCGAATTGACCCGCGACGGCGCATAGAGATCGCGCGGACAGGGAAGCCGCCGCGGGCGCGCGTCATCGGCGCTGCCGATCCAGCTTTGCGGGCGCGCGAGCAGCGTCTCGACCGGCACGGCAGGATCGGCGGAGGCGGACACGAAGGAGGAGTTCGCGCCGTTCTCCAGGAGCCGGCGCACCAGATAGGCCAGCAGGTCGCGATGTCCGCCGACGGGCGCATAGGTGCGGCAGGCCGCCGCCGGCAGGTCGGTCAACAGGCTTTCATAGAGTGCTTCGCCCATGCCGTGCAGGCGCTGGAACTCGAAGCCATCAGCGCCACCGGCCTCTTCCAGGATGGTGGCGATCGTCAGCGCATTGTGGGTGGCGAATTGCGGATAGAGCCGCGGCCGGGCCGCCAGAAGCCGGCGGACACAGGCCATGTAGTTGAGGTCGGTCATCGCCTTGCGCGTGAAGACCGGGAAATCGGCGAGGCCGCGCTCCTGCGCCCGCTTCACCTCGGTGTCCCAATAGGCGCCCTTCACAAGACGCACCATGAGCTGGCGATTGTGCCGCGCCGCAGCCTTGTCGAGCCAGTCGATCACCGCCAGCGCCCGCTTCTGATAGGCCTGGATCGCCAGGCCGAAGCCGTTCCAGCCTTCGAGCACCGGATCGGCCAGCACGCGGCCGATCACCTCCAGCGACAATTCCAGCCGGTCGGCTTCCTCGGCATCCACCGTGAAGTTGAGGTCATAGGCCTTGGCCTGCGCGGCAAGCGCTATGAGCTTCGGCGTCAGCTCGGCGAGCACGCGCTCCCGGCTCACCGCCTCGTAGCGCGGATGCAGTGCGGAGAGCTTGACCGAGATGCCCGGCCGATTGGGCAGCGCCTCGTTGCCGGCGCTCTTGCCGATCGCCTCGATCGCATCGGCGTAGCTCTGATAGTAGCGCTCTGCATCCTCGGCCGTGCGCGCGCCCTCGCCAAGCATATCGTAGGAATAGCGGTAGCGGCGCGTCGAGCCCGCCCGCCCCAGCGCCTCGCCGATGGTCTGACCTAGCACGAAATGCGAGCCGAGCAGCCGCATCGCCTGGCGGGTGGCGGCGCGCACCGTCGGCAGCCCCAGCCGCTTGCCCAGCGTCTCCAGAATACCCTCCGGGCTCTCGCCGGGATGGATCACACGGGCGGTGACGCCGAGCGCCCAGGCCGAAGCCGAGACGAGCCAGGCATCCGACTTGGTGGCGCGGTGCGCCCAGTCCGTGCCCGACAGCTTGTCCTCGATCAGCGCGTCTGCGGTCCGGGCGTCGGGAACGCGCAGCAGGGCTTCCGCCAGCACCATCAGCGCCAGCCCCTCCTTGGTGCTCAGCGAATATTCCCGGAGGAAATCCTCGATGCCGCCGAGCCCGCCGGACTTGGCCCGGATCGCCCCGATCAGCTGGCGCGTGCGCCGGTCGATGGCGGCCTCCCGCGACGGCGCGAGGCTTGCGGCGGCCAGCAGGCGCGCGGCAATCGCTTCGTCGGCTTCGGCATAAACGGCGGAAAAGGGCTCAACGGGGGACATGAGGGCGGCTCCGGCGCACGACAGCGATTGTGATCAGGATATGTCGAGATGACCGGGGTTTCGATATTGTAAAATCGCTATCAGGCAGTGATATTCGCTATTGAAGACCGATCCTCGCGCTGATTTCACCATGCACCACGACATCGACAATCTCGATCGCCGCATCCTGCGCCTGCTTCAGGAGGATGGACGGATCGCGACCGTCGAGCTCGCCGAAAAGGTGGGCCTGTCGCCGACCGCCACCAGCGAGCGGGTGAAGCGCCTGACGCGCGATGGGGTGATTGCCGGCTATGGCGCCAGGCTCGATCCGCAGAAGCTCGGCCGGGGATTTCTGGTCTTTGTCGAGGTCACGCTCGACAAGACGACGCCGGACGTGTTCGACCGCTTCGCGCTGGCCGTCGCTCGGGCGCCGGATGTGCTGGAATGTCACCTGGTCGCCGGGGGCTTCGACTATCTGATCAAGACCAGGGTCGCTGACATGGCCGCCTATCGAAGCTTTCTCGGCGAAGTCCTGCTGTCGCTGCCGGGTGTCCGCGAAACGCGGACCTATGCTGTGATGGAAGAGGTCAAGGCAACGTCGTCATTGCCGGTCTGAGCAGGCCTCTCAGACCGTCTTGGCCAGGGCTGCTTTCGGGTCGGCACTTGGCTCGGCGGCAGCCGCACTCGCCTTTGCCATGCGCTGCTGGGCAAGCTCGGCGGCGCTGCGGGCTTCCTGCGCAAGCGCGGCCAGCTGGCCCGGCTGCGTGCGGCCACTGCGCAACATGACATCGATGGCCGCGAGAGCCTGCTGGACTCCGGCGAGGACGTGACGGTCTGGCATTTTCGTCGGCACCGTTCTCTGAACTTACGGTGCCGACGCTAGAAAGGGCCGGTTTCAAAAAGGCGCCGCCGGGCAGGACAATTGTTGCGGCGCGTGAAATCTCAGCCGGGCAAGCAGTGCGTCTGCTTCTCCAGTGCCGTGTCGACGGCGGCCGCCGAATAGGGCAGCGGCACATAATCGCCGGTCCGCCAGAGGTCGAACAGATCCCGCCAGTGCGGCGATTCCGGATCGCCCGACTGACCCGGCGTGTTCATCGCCACGGACCGGTCGAGATCGGCGAGATCGGCCACCAGACGGAACGACGAACCCATCATCGTGCGGAAGTCCGTGCCCCGATAACCCGTATGCATCGGTGTCGTATTGGCCCCCGCATGCGGCGCCGGTCCGATCGCATAGCGCTCGGCCAGTTCCGCCGGCAGGAAGGCTGAGAGCGGATGGTCGAAATAGGCCTGATGCAGCTTGCCCCATGCCCAGGCCTTGGGGTCCGGCCCCAGAAGCCCGACGGTCTCCCGGTAGGCGGCGGCAAGCGAGGTCAGCAGCAAGGCATCGCGCGCTGCCTTGGGATTCGCGCCGAAGCGCTCGTCGGGGTTCTCCAGCGTCCAGAACGTGCCCTCGACATCCCCCGGCACAAGGAACGCATGGACATCGGCCGGCGCCAGCGCCTTCCAGAGCGCCTTCTTCAGGTGCCGCGACCACCAGAGCTCATAGAGCGCGCCGGGACCCGACGTGCTGGTGAGTGCATGGTCCCATCGGGCAAACAGCGCCAGCGCGGCGGTCGCGTCGGCATCCGTCGAGACGAGCCCGGCGAGCAGCTTGGCCATGCGGCGGGCGGGCATCGACACCACGTCGGTCTGGAGGGCACGCGACACGCCGAGCGTATGCGGGCGGGCGGCGGTCAGAACCTCGTTGATCCGGTCGGCGCGGGCATGCTCGACCCATTCATAGCCCATCGGATGGGCCTGGTGATCCCAGTCCGCCGGCATGTTCATCTCATTGGCCGAATAGACGAAGCCGCTCGGCGGATTGGCGATCAGCGGCATCTTGGAACTGTCGCGGAAGCCCGCCCATTCATAGCGCCCATCGCCTGGCACCGGCAGGAGGCCGTCCCAGTTCGGCCGGATCGGATTGACGCCGGCCGGCATCCACGCGACGTCGCCCGCCTTGTCGGCATAGACGAAGTTGCACGACGGCGTGCCCCAGGTCTCCGCCTGTTTGCGGAAATCCTTGAGCGTCTTGGTCCGCATCAGCCGGTGCGTGCCGAGATAGGGCGCGGTGCCCGGATCCGACCAGACGGTCCGCACCGCATAGGCGCGCTTGGCCTTGCCGTCTTCCAGCACGACCGGGCCATGGCGCGTGAACTTCAGCTTGTGCACCTGATCCGGATTGCCCTTGACCGGCACTTTCTCTTCGACGACGCGCATCCGCTCCCATTCGCCCTTGTAGCGATAGAGATCGGGATCGTCGGGATGGGTCTCGTAGACGTAGAGATCTTCCTGATCGATGTAGAAGATGGTCAGCGCCCAGGCCATCGTGCCGTTGTGGCCGATCGTGATGCCGGGCACACAGGGCTCGCCCGCGCCGATCACATCGAGCCCCGGGCAGGTCAGGTGCACCAGCATGCGCAGCGACGGCATGCCGTGCAGACGATGCGGGTCGGACGCCAGGATCGGATGGCCGGTCTCGGTGATCGAGCCGTGGACCGCCCAGTTGTTCGAGCCGGTATGCTGGCTGTCCAGCACCACTTCCAGCAGGTCCGTCGTCGAGCGCCATTTCGGCGCGTCGGCCAGCGTCGCCGCCAGGCGCTCCTTGGTCAGCGTCGCGCTGGCGGTCGACAGTTTCAGCATGTCGAGAGCGGCCAGCGGGATCGACGCCGGGTCCAGGCCCTCAGGCACGACCGGCGTCACCACCGGCTCGAGATAGCGGCGCAGAAGGTCGGTGCGGTGATCGGCCTTGCCGAGGACCTGGCAGCGGAGTACCTCGGAGATCACGTTGCGCGACAGCGAATGCGAGCGAATGCGCGACACGTCGAGCGGTTCCCAGCGCTTCGGCTTGGTGCCGACGAGGCCGAACTCGAAGGGCAGCAACGAAGGGTCCTTCTCGGTCATGCCGATGAAGGCGTTGATGCCGTTGACGAAGGCGGTGAAGGTCGCCTTGGCCTCCGGACCATAGGCGGCAAACTCCGCCTCTTCGTCGCCGCGATAGACGAACAGCCGCGAGGCCCGGTCCTGCTCCAGAAATCCCGGCCCGAAATCGGCGGCCAGTTCGCCAAGCCCGCGCTTGCGCCAGAGATCGATCTGGAACAGCCGGTCTCGGGCGGCATGGAAGCCCTGGAGGAAGAACAGGTCCGCCTCGTTCTCGGCGCGGATATGGGGAATGCCATGGGCGTCGATGCCGATGGAACCCGGCGCGGACAGGCCGGGAATGGAAATCGTCTGGGTGGCGGTCATGATGGTCCGATCGCGCGGCGGGGCGGAGACATTGCCACTGGCGGAACGGACCTGTCACCCGCAATGCGCGCGACAGAGGGATGCGGTCATGGGGGGTGTCCTGTGCCGGAGCGCGGGAGCCAGCCCGACAGCGTGCCCACTGGACATCAGGCCTGCCGGTGCCAAACTGCCCTCGGCGCAGCAGCCGCAACAGGCGCGCACCAGTGACTGGTTTCGAGGGGAACTCCGATGCACCACCTGATCCGCCGCCTGGCGGTGGCTGCGGCCGCGATCCTGGCGCCGCTCGCGCCCGCTGGCGCCCAGACCTTCGCACCCGCCGTCGTCTATGACCTCGGCGGCCGGTTCGACAAGTCGTTCAACGAGGGCGCCTATGTCGGTGCTGAGCGGTTCAAGCGCGAAACCGGCATCGAGTACCGCGATTTCGAGATCCGCAACGACGTCCAGCGCGAGCAGGCGCTGCGCAACTTCGCCCAGCGCGGGCAGAACCCGATCGTCGCGGTCGGCTTCGGCTTCCGCGCCGCGATGGAGAAGGTGGCGGCCGAATTCCCCAACACCCGCTTCGGCATCATCGATTCCGCGGTGAACCTGCCGAATGTCCAGAGCGTCCTGTTCAAGGAGCACGAGGGCTCCTACCTCGTCGGCCTGCTAGCGGGTCTGCGCTCGCAGAGCGGCACGATCGGCTTCGTCGGCGGCATGGATATCCCGCTCATCCGCAAGTTCGCCTGCGGCTATGTCCAGGGCGCCCGCGCCGCGCGTCCCAATATCCGCGTCATCCAGAACATGACCGGCACGACCGGCGCTGCCTTCTCCGATCCCGTTCGCGGCGCCGAACTGGCGCGTGGCCAGATGGCGCAGGGCGCCGATATCGTGTTTCACGCGGCCGGCGCCACCGGAACCGGCGTGCTGCAGGCGGTGGCCGACGCCGGCAAGCTCGGGATCGGTGTCGATTCCAACCAGAATGCGCTCCATCCCGGTCGCGTGCTGACCTCCATGCTGAAGCGCGTCGATGTCGCGGTGTTCCAGGCCTTTGCGACCGCGCGCGCCGGCTCATGGCGCCCCGGCGTCACCGTGCTCGGCCTCGCCGAGGACGGCATCGACTGGGCTGACGATGCCAGCAACGCCCCCCTGATCACCCCCGAACTCCGTGCCGCCGTCGCCAAGGCGGCCGAGGACATCAAGGCCGGGCGCGTCAGCGTCCACGACTTCATGGCGACCAATTCCTGCCCGATCCAGTGAGACCACATGCGCATTACGCTTCTCGGCACCGGTGACGCCTTCGGCTCCGGTGGCCGCTTTTCGACCTGCCTCCACGTCGCGCTCGCCGATGGCTCCGCCATGCTCGTCGATTGCGCCGCAACCTCGCTCCTGCCACTCAGGCAGGCGGGTTTCGACCGCAACGCGATCTCAACCCTCCTGTTCACTCACTTCCATGGCGACCATTTCGGCGGGTTGCCGTTCTTCCTGCTCGATGCGCAGTTCGTCGCCGGCCGCAAGGCACCGCTGACCATCGCTGGCCCCAAGGGCGTCGAGGCGCGCACGCGGCTGCTGATCGACGCGACCTATCCGGGCTATGCCGATGTGCCCAACCGCGGCTTCGACATCACCTATCGCGAGGTGACGCCCGAGGCGCCCGCCACGCTGGCAGGCGTCGACATCGCCGCCTTCCCGATGATCCATGACGAGCGCGCCGGCCCCTGCCAGGGCTATCGGCTCACCCATGGCGGCAAGGTCTTCGGCTTCTCCGGCGATACCAGCTGGACCGACAGCCTCGTCCCACTGGCCGATGGAGCCGATGCGCTGGTCGTCGAGTGCAACAGCTACGACCGGGCGATCCCGAGCCATCTCGACTATCTGACGCTGTCCCGCCGCCTTCCCGAGCTGAAGGCAAGGCGCATCGTCATCACCCATATGGGGCCGCAGATGCTGGCCCATGACGAGCCGCTGGCGGTGGAGCGCGCCGTGGACGGGATGGTGATCGCGCTTTGACCCATCCACCCGCGATCCAGATGACCGGCATCAGCAAGCGGTTCGGATCCGTCCAGGCGAACCGGCTGGTCGATCTGACGGTCGAGCGGGGCACGATCCACGGTCTGATCGGGGAGAATGGCGCCGGCAAGTCGACGCTGATGTCGATCCTCTACGGGTTCCTGGCGGCGGATGCCGGCACCATCGCCATCGACGGCAGGGCCGCTGTCATCCCCTCACCCGCTGCCGCCATCGCGGCCGGCATCGGCATGGTTCACCAGCACTTCAAGCTGGTCGAGACCTTCACCGTGGTCGAGAACATCATGCTGGGCCTGGAAGGCGGGCCGCTCGTCGCCCGCGGCGAGCGCGCCGTCCGCGCCAAGCTCAAGGACCTCGCCGCGCGCTACGGCCTGACGGTCGACCCCGATGCGCTTGTCTCCGATCTCTCGGTCGGCGAGTTGCAGCGCGTCGAGATCCTGAAGGCGCTGGTGCGCGATGCCGCGATCCTGATCCTCGACGAACCGACCGCCGTCCTGACGCCCCCGGAGGCGGACAAGCTCTTCGACCTGCTCCGCCATCTCTCCGGCGAGGGACGGGCCGCCATCATCGTCACCCACAAGCTGAAGGAGATCATGGCAGTGACCGACCGTGTCTCGGTGATGCGACGGGGAGAGATGGTCGCGACTGTCGAGACCGCCGAGACCTCGCCGGATGAGCTGGCCGCGCTGATGGTTGGTCGCAAGGTGGACCTCCATCTCGACAGGCAGCCGCGCGTGCCGGGCGATGTGCGGCTTCAGGTGCAAGACCTCACGGTCCGGGACAGCCGCGGCACAACCCGGCTCGATCGCATCAGCTTCGAAGTTCGGGCCGGCGAGATCGTCGGCATTGCCGGCGTCTCCGGCAACGGCCAGAGCGAACTGCTCGAGGCCCTGTCCGGCATGCGCCAATCGACCGCGGGGACGATCCTGCTCAACGGCCTGGCCGTCGCACGCACTGACGGTCCGGCCGAACTCCATGCGCGAGGTCTTCGCCACATCCCGGAGGACCGCCAGCGGCGCGGGCTGATCTCCCCGTTCGCAGCGGCTGAAAGCGCCATCCTCGGCTGCTCGGACGAGGCCCGCTACGGGGCCGGTCCGCTCCTCGATCCTGGCCTGGTGCAGAAGGAGTGTTCCCGGAACATGGCGGAGTACGATGTCCGGCCAGCCGATCCTCTTCTGACCACCGCCCTGTTCTCCGGCGGCAACCAGCAGAAGATTGTTCTTGCTCGCGAAATCGACCGCGACCCCGACGTCCTGCTCATCGGCCAGCCGACCCGCGGGGTCGACATTGGGGCCATCGAATTTATTCACCGCCGGCTGATCGCATTGCGCGACGCCGGCAAGGCCATTCTCCTTGTCTCATCCGAACTCGACGAGATCATGGCGCTGTCCGACCGCATCCTCGTCCTCTGCGATGGCCGCATCACCGGCGAGCGCAGACCGGAAGCGACCGACGAGCGCGATCTCGGCCTCCTGATGGCCGGCATTGCCGACAGGGCGGCGTGATGGCGAACGCTGCGCTGCCGACCTGGCTCACCGCGGTCGTCGTGCCCGTCGTCAATGTCGCCGTCGCCTTCCTCGCGGCGGGCCTTGTGGTGGCACTGATCGGCGAGAACCCGCTGACCGCGCTCTCCGGCCTGATGCGCGGCGCCTTCGGCTCCAGCTATGGCATCGGCTACACGCTGTTCTACACGACGAGCTTCATCTTCACCGGACTTGCCGTGGCGGTCGCCTTCCATGCCGGCCATTTCAACATTGGCGGCGAGGGCCAGGCGCTGATGGGCGGTCTGGGCGCGGCGCTGGTGGCGCTGGGCTTACCGGACCTCCCGGCGCTGCTGCTCGTGCCGCTCTGCGTGCTGGGTGCCGCCGCCGGCGGGGCGATCTGGGCCTTCCTGCCGGGATGGCTGCAGGCGAGACGCGGCAGCCACATCGTCATCACCACCATCATGTTCAACTTCATCGCCTCGACCCTGCTGGTCTATCTGCTGGTCGGGCCGATGAAGATGGCGGGCTCCATGGCGCCCGAGACCGCGCAATTCCCGCCGGCCGCGCTCCTCGCCTCGGCGGCGACGATCACCGGCTGGTTCGGCTGGCCGATGACCCGCTCGCCGCTCAATCTCTCCTTCGCGCTGGCGCTCGCCGCCGCCTTCGCCGTCTGGCTGCTGATCTGGCGCACCCGCCTCGGCTATGCGATCCGCACGGTCGGCGCCAATCCGGAAGCGGCCCGCTATGCCGGCCTGTCGCCTGCCCGGATCACCATCGTCGCGCTGGTCATTTCCGGCGCCCTTGCCGGCCTCATGGCGACCAATGAGATCCTGGGGTCGCAGGGCCGGCTGATCAACGACTTCACAGCCGGCGCCGGCTTTGTCGGCATCGCCGTGGCGCTGATGGGCCGGGGCCATCCCTTCGGCATCGTGCTGGCGGCGCTGCTGTTCGGCGCGCTGACCCAAGGCGGCGCCGAACTCGCCTTCGAGATGCCGGCCATCACCCGCGACATGATCGTGGTGATCCAGGGCTTCGTCATCCTGTTTGCCGGCGCGCTGGAAAGCCTGTTCGCCGACCGCATCGCCCAGATCTATCGCCGTGTCCGCCCGGAGGCCGCATGAGCGAGGCCTGGTCGATCCTGCTGGTGGCCCTCGACAGCGCGATCCGGCTGGCGACACCGCTGATGCTTGCGGCGCTGGCCGGGCTCTATTCGGAGCGCGCCGGCATTGTCGATATCGGACTGGAGGGCAAGATGCTGGTTGGCGCCTTTGCCGCCGGCACGGTCGCGGCCCTCGTGCCCAATCCCTGGCTGGGTCTCGCCGCCGCCATGACCGCCTCCACCCTGTTCGGCCTGATCCATGGTTTCGCCGCGATCAGCCAGCGCGGCAACCAGATCGTCTCGGGCATCGCGCTGAACATTCTCGCCGCGGGCCTCACCGCCACCCTCGGCAATGCCTGGTTCGGACAGGGCGGCCGCACCCCGCCGCTGCCTTCATCGGCCCGCTTCGGCGAGATCGAGCTGCCCTTCGCCGCCGCCGCCCGCGACGTTCCCGTCATCGGCACCTTCTATGCCGAGATCGTCTCCGGCCATTCCGTGCCGGTCTACCTGGCGCTGGCGCTGATCCCGCTCACCGCCTTCGTGCTCGCACGCACCCGCTGGGGCCTGAGATTGCGCGCGGTCGGCGAGAATCCGGCGGCCGTCGATGCCGCCGGCATCTCGGTCACAAGGCTGCGCTATTCGGCTATCGTCGTCGCCGGCCTTATTTGCGGCTTGGCGGGCGCCTATCTGAGCCTTGCCCAGTCGGCCGGATTCGTCACCGACATGACAGCCGGCAAGGGTTTCATCGCGCTGGCAGCGCTCATCTTCGCGAAATGGCGGCCCTGGCCGACCCTCGCCGCCTGCCTGATGTTCGGCCTGCTCGACGCCATGGCGCTGCGCATCCAGGGCCTCGCCCTGCCCGGCATCGGACAGGTTCCGGTTCAAGCCATCCAGGCTTTGCCCTATATCCTCACCGTCGCCCTGCTGGCGGGCTTCATCGGCCGGGCAACTCCGCCCAAGGCCTCCGGCCAGCCCTATGTGAAGGACCGTGCGTGACCGACGAGCTGACAAGTCTGTTTGATGCGGCACGAGCGGCACAGGCGCGGGCCCACGCGCCCTATTCCAGGTTTCGCGTCGGCGCGGCGCTGCGGACAGCGTCGGGCGCCGTCCATGCCGGCTGCAATGTCGAGAATGCCGCCTATCCCTTGGGCGCCTGCGCCGAGGCCGCAGCCTTGGCCGCCATGGTGATGGCCGGCGACCGCAACCCCACCGACATCGTGGTGATCGGCGATGGCGAAGCACTCTGCACACCCTGCGGCGGTTGCCGCCAGCGGCTGCGCGAATTCGCCTCCGACGAGCTCCGCATTCATGTGGCGGGCCCGGAAGGCATCCGGCGCACGTTCACGCTGGGCGAACTGCTGCCCCATTCCTTCGGCCCGGACAATCTCGCATGACCGCCCGCGCCATCATCGACGCCGCTGCCGGGCCCCAGCCGCTCGACTGCGCCATCATCCTCGGCACGGGCCTTGGTGGCATCGCCGATGCGGTCGAGGACGCCGTCACCATTCCCTATGCCGATCTCACCGGCTTTCCGGCGACCGGCGTTTCCGGCCATGCCGGACGCATGGTTGTCGGCACGCTGGAGGGCCGGCGCGTCGCCCTGCTGCAGGGCCGCGCCCATACCTACGAGACCGGCAATGCCCGCGCCATGAAGCCGGTGATCGAGGCGCTGGAGACTTTCGGCACGCGCGCCCTGCTCATCACCAATGCCGCGGGATCGCTCGATCCCGCCATGAAGCCCGGCTCGATCATGGCTATCACCGACCATATCGCGCTGTTCGGCCCCAATCCGCTGATCGGCGAGCCGGGCGATGGCCGTTTCGTGCCGATGAACGATGCCTATGATCCCTTCCTGCGGGTTGCCCTGGCGCGCGGCGCGTCGGCGCGCGGCGTCACATTGCATGAGGGCGTCTATGCCTGGGTCACCGGCCCGAGCTTCGAGACGCCGGCCGAAATCCGCGCGCTGCGCGTGCTCGGCGCCGATGCGGTCGGCATGTCGACCGTGCCGGAGGTGATCCTCGCCCGCCATCGCGGCCTGCAGGTGGTGGCGCTCTCGCTCATCACCAATCTTGCCGCGGGCCTCGCATCCGAGGCACCGTCCCACACGGAGACCAAGGCCGTGGCCGCCGATGGCGCCCTGGCCGTCGAGGCGGTGATCCGCGGCTTCCTGTCCGAACTTGCAACCTGATCGATCCGCCATGACCGCATCCGATCTTGCCCGCCGCGCCGTGGCGCTGCTCGACCTGACCGATCTCTCCAACGGCCTGAACGAAGCCGGCGTCGAGGCGCTCTGCGCCCGCGCCGTGACGCCGCTCGGTCCGGTGGCCGCGATCTGCCTCTGGGCGGGCTTCGTGCCCCAGGCCCGCCGCCTGCTGCGCGGCACGGCCGTCCGCATCGCGACCGTCGTCAATTTCCCCGATGGCGGCACCAATGTCAGCCGCTCGGCCGATGAGGCCCGCTACGCTCTGCTCGACGGCGCCGACGAGATCGATGTCGTCATGCCCTATCGCGCGTTGATGAGCGGCGACCGCGAGACGGTGGCAGCCCTCCTCGGCGCGGTGCGCGCGGCGGTTCCGGCCAGCAAGGTGCTCAAGGTGATCCTGGAGACCGGCGAACTCGGCCGCCCGGACCTGATCCGCGAGGCCGCCCGCATCGCCATCGGCACGGGCGCCGATTTCATCAAGACCTCCACCGGCAAGACTGCCATTTCGGCGACGCCCGAGGCCGCCGAGATCATGCTGGAGGAGATCCGGGCTGCCGGACGCAAGGTCGGGTTCAAGCCCTCCGGCGGCATCCGCAAGGCCGCCGATGCCGCGCTCTATCTGGGCCTGGCCGACCGGGTCATGGGGCCTCACTGGGCAACGCCTGCCACATTCCGCTTCGGGGCGTCCGGCCTGCTGGACGATCTTCTGACGAGCGGTGGAACCACGGGCGCGCCACCGGCTTACTGATGGGCCGGTCGCGACCCGCTGCTGCGGGCTGTCGCCCGATGGACCGATCCGCTATTCCCTTGAGGATCCATCCAAAGGACCGGCCATGACGTTCATTCCCCAGGAGATCATCCGCGAGAAGCGCGACGGCGGCACATTGTCCGCCGACGCCATCGGCGGCTTCGTCGCCGGCATTGCCGATGGCACGGTGACGGAAGCACAGGTCGCGGCCTTCGCCATGGCGGTGTTCTTCCAGGGCATGACCATGGACGAACGCATCGCGCTGACCCGCGCCATGACCGGTTCCGGCGACACGCTCTCCTGGAAGGATCTGGACCTTGGCGGCCCGGTGCTCGACAAGCATTCGACCGGCGGCGTCGGCGACACCGTCTCGCTCATGCTGGCGCCCATGGTGGCGGCGGCCGGCGGCTATGTGCCGATGATCTCGGGCCGCGGCCTCGGCCATACCGGCGGCACGCTGGACAAGCTGGAATCGATCCCCGGCTACAATGCCAAGCCCTCGCTCGACCTGTTCCGCCAGACGGTGAAGCGCGTCGGCTGCGCGATCATCGGCCAGACCGACAATCTCGCCCCCGCTGACCGCGTCATCTACGGCGTGCGCGACGTCACCGCGACGGTCGAATCGATCCCGCTGATCACCGCGTCCATCCTGTCGAAGAAGCTTGCCGCCGGGCTCGACGGGCTGGTCATGGATGTGAAGACGGGATCGGGCGCCTTCATGCCCGACTTCGCACGCTCTCGGGAACTGGCGGAGTCCATCGCCTCGGTCGCCACCGGCGCCGGCCTGCCGACGGTCGCCCTGATCACGCCGATGGACCAGCCGCTGGCCAATGTGGCCGGCAATGCGCTGGAGGTCCGCTGGGCGATCGACTATTTCGCCGGAGCCCACCGCGAGTCGCGGCTGCACGGCGTCACCCTGGCGCTTGCGTCCGAGCTGCTGGTACTGGGCGGTCTGGCGCCTGATCTCGACCACGCGCTCGGCAAGCTGGAGATGGTGCTGTCCAATGGCCGCGCCGCCGAAATCTTCGAACGCATGGTGGCAGCCCTCGGTGGCCCCGACGATCTCCTGGAACATCCGGACAAGCACCTGCCGATCGCGCCTCAGGTCCGCCCCGTCCTGGCCGAGCGGGCCGGAACGGTGACCGCCATCGACACCCGCGCCATCGGCATGGCGGTGGTTTCCCTTGGCGGCGGGCGCACCCGCGCCGCCGATCCGGTCGATCCTGCAGTGGGCCTGACCGATATCGTCATGCTCGGCGAGACGATCGAAGCCGGCCATCCGCTCGCCATGGTCCATGGCCGCGACGAGGCCGGCTTCGAGGCGGCCTCCCGCCTCGTTCGCGATGCGGTCACGCTTGGCGAGGGCGGCGCCGTTGTCGGCGCGCTGGTCCAGGCCCGGATCGCGGGCTGAACCATGGCCCGCGCGCTGATCCTGGTTCTCGACTCGGTCGGTATCGGTGCAGCAGCCGATGCGGCGGCCTATGGCGACGCGGGCTCGGACACGCTTGGCCATGTCGCCGAGGCCTTTGCCGCGGCCGGCCATCCGCTGCATCTACCGCATCTGGTCCGTCTGGGCCTTGGCGAGGCGGCGCGCGCGGCGACGGGCCGCGTCCCGCCGGGGCTGGAGGCCGAGGGCGCTCTCACGGGCCGCTACGGCTATGGCGTCGAGACCTCGAAGGGCAAGGACACCCCGTCAGGCCATTGGGAGATCTGCGGCCTGCCGGTGACCTTCGACTGGGGCTACTTCCCTCAAGACGTCCCCTGCCTGCCGCCCGACCTCGTGGCCGAACTCGTCCGCCGCGCAGGCCTCGCCGGCATCCTCGGCGATTGCCACGCCTCCGGCACCGAGATCATCGCGCGGCTCGGCGCCGAGCACATAGCGACGGGAAAACCCATTCTCTACACCTCGGCCGATTCGGTGCTGCAGATCGCCGCCCACGAGACCGCCTTCGGCCTGGACCGGCTCTATGCGCTCTGTCAGATCGCCCGCGAGCTCTGCGATCCCCTTGGCATCGGCCGGGTGATCGCGCGGCCCTTCCTCGGCTCCGGCCCCGCCGATTTCACCCGCACGGCGAACCGCCGCGACTATGCCGTGCCGCCGCCCAAGCCGACGCTGCTGGCGCTGGCCGAACAGGCCGACCGCACCGTGATCAGTGTCGGCAAGATCGGCGATATCTTCGCCCATGTCGGCACCGGCGAGGTCCTGAAGGCGAGCGGCAACGAGGCCCTGTTCGACCGCACGCTGGAGGGTCTTGGCAGGCTGCCCGACGGCGGACTGCTGATCGCCAACTTCATCGATTTCGATAGCCTTTACGGTCACCGCCGCGATCCACTGGGCTATGGCCGGGCGCTCGAGGCCTTCGACCGCCGCTTGCCCGAGCTTCTTGCGCGCCTCGCGCCGGGCGATCTCGCCGTCATCACCGCCGACCACGGCTGCGACCCGACCTTCCGCGGCACCGACCATACTCGCGAATATGTGCCGATCCTCGCCTTCGGGCCGGGCCAGCAGGCGGAACTGATCGGGCGGCGCGAGAGCTTCGCCGATATCGCGGCAACCACGGCCCGCCATCTCGCTATTCCGGCGCCCCCATTCGGGACATCGTTCTGACGTTGTTCTGACCGCTGGCTTGCGGCAAGCCGTGGCCTGTGTATCAGAAGAACACCGACAACCGGCGCACCAGGGACGGCAGGGCAATGTCACTTCTCAAGGTCTACTGGCGGGTCCTGCTGCAACTCGGGCCGGAGCGGCGGCTGGGCTTCATCCTGCTCGTCTGCAACATCGCTCTCGCCTGCATCATGTTTGCCGAGCCGATCCTGTTTGGCCGTATCATCGACACGCTGACCCGCGCGCAGGCGCAGGGCCGCACCATCACCTGGCCGGAAATCCTGCCGCTGGTCTCCGCCTGGATGACATTCGGCCTGTTCACCATCGCCGCCGGCGTGCTGGTGGCGCTCCATGCCGACCGCATGTCGCATCGCCGTCGCCTCGCCTTCATGCAGCACTTCTTCGAGCATGTGCTGAACCTGCCGCTCAGCTACCATTCGGGCACCCATTCGGGCCGGCTCCTGAAGCAGATGCTCGAAGGCTCCAACGCCATGGCCTGGCTGTTGCTGTCCTTCCTGCGCGAGCACTGCGCCTCGATGATCGCGCTGGTCATCCTGGTGCCGGTCTCGCTGGTGGTGAACTGGCGGCTCGGCAGCCTGCTGGTGATCATGGTCTTCCTGTTCTTCGCGCTCACCACCTATGTGCTGCGCAAGACCGACACGCTGCAGGGCAAGGTCCAGGAATTCCACAATGCGCTGGCCGAGCGCGCCACCGACGCCCTCGGCAATGTGCCGGTGATCCAGTCCTTCACCCGCATCGAC
Organism: Phreatobacter aquaticus; assembly: GCF_005160265.1. Taxonomy (NCBI): domain Bacteria; kingdom Pseudomonadati; phylum Pseudomonadota; class Alphaproteobacteria; order Hyphomicrobiales; family Phreatobacteraceae; genus Phreatobacter; species Phreatobacter aquaticus. The sequence goes on from NZ_CP039865.1 coordinate 1,038,918, forward strand.
GCCGAGGTCCGCGCCATGCGGGCGACCGTCGACGCGCTGCTGGCGGCCCAGATCCCGGTCCTGTCCTGGTGGGCGGTGGCGGCTGTCGCCTCGCGCGCCTCGGCAACCCTCACGGTCCTGTCGATCTTCATCACCGGCACCTGGCTGCACATCCACAATCTCGCGACCATCGGCGAAATCGTCACCTTCATGGGCTTTGCCACCATGCTGATCGCGAGGCTCGAGGCGGTCGTCGGCTTCGTCAATTCGGTGTTCATGGAAGGTCCGAAGATCAAGGACTTCTTCGACGTCATCGACACGGCGCCGCTGGTCCATGACCGCGCCAATGCCATCGATATCGGCCGCGCGGTCGGCACGGTCGCCTTCGAGAACGTCACCTTCTCCTATGACGGCAAGCGGCCGGCGGTCGCCGATCTCACCTTCCTGGCAGCCCCCGGCGACACGATCGCGCTGGTTGGCTCCACCGGCTCGGGCAAGTCGACGACACTCTCGCTGCTGCATCGCGTCTTCGACCCGCAATCGGGCCGCGTCACCATCGATGGCAACGACATCCGCGAGATCTCGCTGGTCTCGCTCCGGCGCAATATCGGCGTCGTGTTCCAGGAGCCGATGCTGTTTGCCCGCACCATCCGCGAGAACCTGCAGGTCGGCCGCCCCGACGCGACCAACGAGGAGATCATGGAGGCCTGCGAGCGGGCCCAGGCCGCCGAGTTCCTGGCGCGCCAGCCCGAAGGCCTCGACACCGAGATCGCCGAGCGCGGCCGCTCGCTGTCGGGAGGCGAGCGCCAACGCCTGTCGATCGCCCGCGCGCTCCTGAAGAACCCGCCGGTCCTCATCCTCGACGAGGCGACCTCCGCGCTCGACGCCACCACCGAGCAGAAGCTTCAGGTGGCGCTGGAAGAGGTGATGAAGGGACGCACCACCTTCGTCATCGCCCACCGTCTCGCCACCATCCGCCATGCCACCCGCATTCTGGTCTTCGACCAGGGCCGCGTGGTCGAAAGCGGCACGTTCGACGAGCTGGTCGCCCAGGGCGGCATCTTCGCCAATCTGGCGAAGGCGCAGTTCATGACCGGCGACGCCACCAAGAAGGCGCCGGTGCCGCCGCTGGAGGTCTAGGCGCCTTTCAGCGCCCGGCAGTCGCCGCCGGGCGCCCGGCGTCGCAGGCTGTCAGGAAGCGCGGCAGGGCGTTGCCGAGACCGGCGCCGAAATCGGTGCGTCCCTGGGGCGAGGCGCCCTCGCCAAGCTCGATGGCCAGGGCATTGCGTTCGCCGGCCTGTTCGAGAGCCTGGCGCGGCACGGCAATTGAGATCCACAGCGAGGTGTTGGAGCCGCGCAGTTCCGGCGCGGGCGCCGCGGCGGCCGGGCGCCAAGGCACCTGGGTGCCGGCGAGATCGATGTTCACGACGCCGAGCTTGAGCGGCTGGCTGTCGCGTGTCCGGGCCTGGATCACCCGATAATTGACGATGACCTGAGCCGGATCACGATGGCAGGTCAGGGCCACTTCCTCATCGACGCGCCGCTCGCCGTCCAGCGGACGGATCGCCCGGCTGAACAGCATCGGCGCATCCGCCCGGTGGTTGGCCGACCACCCGACTGTGCCGCGATCAGCCTCGTTCACGACAGCCGGGACGGCGACACGCAGACCACCGATTTCGGCCGGCGTCAGGAACCGGATCTGCTGGCCATGCGGCATGGAGGCTGCCAGGGGCAGCAGGCCGGCATCGATCCCCATTTCCTGGAGATAGACAGCAAGCTCTGCCATCAGGCGCTGGGCGCTCTCGAAGTCGCGGACTGTCGGCTGTTCGGTCACGAAGCGGCCGTCCCGACCGATATTGCGGCTGAACTGATGGACGCCATAGCGTGCCGTGCTGGCAATCGTCCGATGCACGCCGCCCAGAAGAGCGTAGGAGCAGGCCGAGGCGCAGACCATGCCGTGGGTGAGCAGGGTCGCCGATTCTTGACCACCATCGAGGCGGATCACGGTGCGACCGATCATCGTGTTGACGCCGGCCGCGCGGAAGGCCCGGCCCATGCGCAGGCCGCTGGTCATCGACCCGCCGGGACTGTCGAGCACCACCGTCATGCCGGCGATCCGATTGGCCCTTGCGAACTGGTCGAAGCGGTCGGCCGTGTCTGCCGTGATCGGCCCCGAGGCCTGGATCCAGCGCGTCAGGCCGAACAGGCCCCTGCCTTCCACGATCCGGAAATCCATCGAGACACGCTGGCCGGGTTCGGACGCAGTTTCCGCCGGCGGGCTTGTCGCTGGGGTGGCGGCGCTGGCGAGCGGTGCTCCAAGGCTGAGAGCGGCGATTGCAGCCAGCAGGCCGCGCTTGAAGGTCGTCCGGCCGGATGAGCGCAGGGGCGCGCGCAACGCCTGCTGGTCGTTATTCTGGATCATGCGCATGGCTGACGCCTCCAGGCTGTCGTCGTTCCGTCTGGCAGGTCAAGCCTGCAACGGCCCCAGTCCTAGGCGCAGGGTCAGCCCAGCACAGTGACGGAGGTCACACGACGTGTGTTTCCTGGCGAGCACGAAAGGTTCAGGGACGCGGCGCCGCTCTCGGCCCGCGGACCATCCGTCAGGCGGTGAAGCGCAGCCGCATGGGTTCGACCGGGAGCCCCTCGACCAGGGTCGACCACTCCTCGCCGGGCAGGATCGGGAAGGCGCGCGTCACGGTGCCCGTGGTGATGATCTCGCCACCGCCGATCGGGCGGGCCTGGGGATCGTTGGCGAGCACGCCGGCCAGGTGGCGCACCGCCGAGAGCGGGCCGTCCAGCACATTGGCGGCGACGCCGCGATCCACCACCTCGCCGTTCTTCGACAGCGTGATGGCAAAGGACGTCAGATCCGCGAGCCAGCCCTCCGGGTCGCCGGTGACCGGCGTGCGCGGGCCGCAGATCAGCGCGCCATGCAGGCCGAAGGCCGCCGTGCAATCGGCCGACTGGAACTTCCAGCCGGGATAGAGAGACTGCACGATCTCGAAGCCATGGGCGACCCAGGAGATCGTGCCGAGGATCTCGCGTTCGTCCATGTCGGGATGCACTTCGCCGGCAAAGCCGAAGACGATCTCCGGCTCGATGCGCGGCTCGACCAGATGGCCGAGCGCCTGTTCCGCGGGTCCGGCGGCATCCCGGTAGGTCGTGTCATAGACCGGGCCCCAGATCGGCGCGTAGACGCCGTACTCGTCCCAGATCGTGCGGTTGGTGAAGCCGATCTTGCGGCCGATGACGCGAGCGCCCGCCGCCACCCGGCGCCGGGTGATCTCGTGGGACACGCGCTGGGCGTCCTCGGTGGAAAAGGTCGGCTCGAGCGAGGTCAGCGGCCCGATCTGTCGGCGCCCCTCATAGGCGGCGAGGATTTCGCTGGCGAACAGGCGGTTCTGCGACGAACAGAGCGACATGGTGGCATCTCACACAAAAAAGCCCCCGGCCTTGCGGGCCGGGGGCGTTGGATCGACAGCGATGGCAGGCCTCAGCGCTGCGGCGCGGGCGTTGCCGGGGCCGCCGGTGTAGCGGGGGCGGCAGGCGCCGGAGCACCCGGAGCCGGCGTCGTGGCATCGGCGGGCGCAGCCGCGCTGCGCGCCGAGGGCGGGAACTTCGGATCGGTCGCGGTGCCGCGCAGCAATTCGTAGGCGCGGTTGACCTGGACGTCGTCCTTCTGCTCGCGGGGAACATAGACCGAGGACGCCGAGCGCTCCTCGTTGTTCTCCTGGTTCGGGTTGGCGAGATGGCCGCGCAGGCCAGCCTCGCCACGGTTCTCGTTGAGGCGCGCGCGCAGCTCCTCGGGAACCGGCTGCTCCAGCACGATGTCCGGATCGATGCCGCGGGCCTGGATCGAACGGCCCGACGGCGTGTAGTAGCGCGCCGTCGTGAGCCTGAGCGCGCCCTGGCTGCCGAGCGGGATGATGGTCTGCACCGAGCCCTTGCCGAAGGACCGCGTGCCGAGCACGGTCGCGCGGCGATGATCCTGCAGCGCGCCGGCGACGATCTCGGAAGCCGAGGCCGACCCGCCATTGATCAGCACGATGATCGGCTTGCCGCCGGTGAGGTCGCCCGCGCGGGCATTCCAGCGCTGGGTTTCCTCGGCATTGCGGCCGCGGGTCGAGACGATCTCGCCGCGCTCCAGGAACGCATCCGAGACCGAGATCGACTGGTCGAGCAGGCCGCCCGGATTGTTGCGGAGATCGACGACATAGCCACGCAACTTGTCGGCGGGGATCTTGGTGCGGATTTCTTCCAGGGCGCGGCGCAGATTGTCGGTCGTCTGCTCGTTGAACTGGGTGATGCGGACATAGCCGATATCGTCGCCGATGATCTGGTGACGCACGGCGCGGATGACGATCCGGTCGCGGGTGATCGGAATGTCGCGCGGGGCGGTGGCGCCGGGACGGGTCACGCGGATGGTGATCTGCGAGCCGATCGGGCCGCGCATCTTCTCCACCGCCTGCTGCAGGGTCAGGCCCTGGATCGGCTCGTTGTCGATATGGGTGATGACGTCATTGGCGAGGATGCCAGCCTTGGAGGCCGGCGTGTCGTCGATCGGGGCAACGACCTTGATCGCGCCCTCCTCCTGGGTGACCTCGATGCCGAGGCCGCCAAACTCGCCGCGCGTCTGCACCTGCATGTCGCGGAAATTGCGCGCATCCATGAAGCTGGAATGCGGGTCAAGCGAGGTGAGCATGCCGTTGATGGCGCTCTCGATCAGCTTGGCGTCGTCCGGCTTCTCGACATAGTCGGAGCGGACCCGCTCGAAGATGTCGCCGAACAGATTGATGTGGCGATAGGTGTCCGAGCCCGCCGCGTTGGCGCTCATTCCAAGAATGGCGCGTGGCTGCGTCACCGCGACGGTGGCGAGCACGCCCATGGCGGCGCCGGCTAGAAGCAGCGAGGCTTTGCGCATCATCCACGAACCCTTTCATTGGCCTGTGCGCCCGGAGTCCTGGGGACCCACCAAGGCGCAGGATCGATCGACGATCCATCCTTGCGAAACTCGACATAAAGAACGGGCTGGCTAGAGCCCGTGGCGACGGCAGCTGCGGGCGGCGGAGCGTCACCCATGACGCCGACCGGCTCGCCCGCCAGAACGAATTGGCCGAGATCGACCGTGATCCTGTCCATGCCGGCAAGGACGACATGATACCCGTCCCCGGCGTTCAGGATCAAGAGTTGTCCGTAAGTCCGGAATGGCCCCGAATAGACCACCCAGCCATCCGACGGCGCGGTGACGGAGGCGCCCGCGCGGGTGGCGATCGACTGTCCGCGTTCGGTGCCGCCCAGACCATCCGCTCCGCCGAATTCGCGCAGGCGAACCCCCAGAACCGGCATCGGGAGGCGTCCGCGGGTCTGTTCGAAGGGCATCAGGGGCGAAATGCGCCCCGCGCTCTGCAAGGTCGCCATCTGCTGGCGGCGGTCGCCCGGAGCCGTCGTCCGGGCCATTGTGGTGGTCCGCGCGGCCTCCGCGGCGCGCTGTGCCGCCGCGATCTCGGTCTCCATGCGGCTGATCAACAATTCGAGATTGTCGGCCTGTCTGGCGAGTTCCAGCGAGCGGGCGCGCTCCGAGCCGAGCGATTGCTCGCTCTCCGCCATCTGCTTCTGGCGCGCCTCGGCCAGCGCCTCCAGCCGGATCCGCTCGGTATCGAGCGCAGCCATGTCCTGCCGCAGCGTGTCGCGTTCCCCGGCGATCTGGCTCTTCACCCGCGACAGCGCCTCGAGATCGTTCACCAGCACGCGCGCCGCCTCGCGCATTTCCGGCACCAGCGTGCCAAGCAGCATGGCGGTGCGGACGCTGCGCAGAACGTCGTCGGCGCCGACCAGCAGCGCCGGCGGCGGCCGGCGGCCCATCCGCTGGAGCGAGGCGAGCACCTTGGCGATAACGTCGCGCCGTGCCTCAAGCGAAGCACGTATGCCGGCCTCGCGGCCATCGAGCGCGGCCAGCCGCTCCTCGGTCTCGGCCGCCTTGCCCTCGAAACTGCGCACCTTGGCTGCGGTCTCGATACCCCGCGCAATCAGTGCTGCCCGGTCCGCCCGGATGCCGGCGATCTCGCCTTCGATGCGGATGCGCTCGGTGCCGGCGCGCTCGAGATCGGCGCGGATCGCCGCAAGCTCGCGCTGACGCTCACGCCGCTCGGCATCCGCCCGCTCGGCGGGAGACGGCGACTGGGCAAGGCCAGGAAGCGGCGAGGCGATGATGGCCAGGACAGGGGCCAGCAACGAAGCCTGGTGGACGGGGCTGAGGCGCATCGGGCCCGAATCAGGAGGGCGGGGAGAGGACCGATGCTACACTCACCGCCGTGTCGGGCGGAATCGGGGCGATGTCCGGTTTGTTTTGCGGCGCGGCAGAAATGCCGGCCGCACCCGCTCAGTTGAACAGCGCGTCGATATCGTCCTGGCTGGCATGACCCACATCGCCGTCGACCTTCGGGCCGTTGAGCAGGGCGTCGTCGCCCTCGCGCTCGGCCATGATGTCGACCTCGACATCCTTGAAGCTGTCGAGACCGCCCCAGATGTCCATCATGTTGACGATGCGCTCTTCGATGAACTTCAGCGTGTTGACCACCTTGGTGATGCGCTGACCGGTCAGATCCTGGAAGTTGCAGTGCTCGAAGATCGTGATGATCTTCTGCTGGATGTCGTCGAGCGCGCCCTGGTCCTGGGAATCCTTGGCCTTGGCCGAAAGCTGGCTGGCCAGCTGGTCGATGGCCTCGGCCGCCGACAGAATGCCTTCGGTCGCCTGCTCGGTGCCCTCGACGATCGCGTCGAGCTCGTGGGTCACCCGGGTCATCTGCTTGCCCTGGAAGCCCGACAGATGCAGCGTCGCGATCTCGTGCTTGGTCTGGCCGATCGCCTCGTAGATCGTATCAAGCTCGGCCTTGAGCTTCATCGCGTCCTGCATTTCCGCCTTGTAGGCGTCGATCATCTGCTTCGACACCTCCTCCGGCGGCCGGATCATCGCCTTCAGCGCCCGAAGCTCCGCCATGATCTCGCCGTGATGGCTTCCCGCAGCGCCAGCCGGCCGCGCGGCGGCATGGGCACGGGCATGCGCTTCGGTCGGCTGCGAAATGGACTCGATGCGGAAGGCTCGTTTGGTGGCACGCATGAAGCACTCGGATGGGTTCGGGAGAGGCGAGAACGAAGGTTGTCTGTTTCCCACTGTTTCGCGCACAGGGTTAAAGCCGGGTTCGCGACTTGCCGGCAAAACACATCGATAAATGGGAAATTCCATTAACCATGACAAAAGATGAACAGATCAGCCGGGCCGGTCCGGCGCGGATAGGCTTGATTAACCTTGAGGAAGACTTTCCAGACATCCTTTACATTCGAGGGCGTTTCTCTGGCTCGCATTAACCGTTTCATCGGAGCTCGAGACCTTTCATGACTCACGACGCTGGCGCCTCCCGTCCAGCCGACCTGTGTGTGTGAGTTCGAGTTCGTCGATGTCCAGAGCAAGCCTTTGGGCCGTGGCTGCCGTGATACTTTCGGCAGCGCCGGCCAGTGCCCAGGACGGCCGCGCCGCATCCGGCGCCATCCCGTCAGCCATTGCCACCCGCGAGGGGCCAGCCCCCCGCGAAATGTCCTCGCCCCGCGGCAGCATGGGCGGCGGCTTCATCGAATATCTGTTCAACGGCGGCGATGCCGGGACGATCCCGACGGCGCGCCGCGTTGGCCCGCCGGTTGAGATCCGCCGCTCGCAGCCCGAGCCTGGCCTCGTGCCGGTCCGGCCGATCGCGCCTGCGGCCGCCTATGCCCCCCCGGAAGCGGCGCCCCGCCCCCAGGCGACCACCACGCCGCGCGGCGGCATCGATCCGCGCTTCCTGCCCCAGGTGGTCAGCTACCAGACCAGCCAGCGCCCCGGCACCATCGTCATCGATACCCGCGAGCGCTATCTCTATCTGGTCGAAGCTGGCGGCATGGCGCGGCGCTACGGAGTCGGCATCGGCCGCCCCGGTTTCGGCTGGAGCGGCACCAAGACCATCACCCGCAAGGCCGAGTGGCCCGATTGGCGCCCGCCGGCAGAGATGCTGCGCCGCAGGCCGGATCTGCCGCGCTTCATGGCCGGTGGCCCGCAGAACCCGCTTGGCGCCCGCGCCATGTATCTGGGCTCGTCGCTCTACCGCATCCACGGCTCCAACGAGCCGCATACGATCGGCACGGCGGTGTCGTCCGGCTGTTTCCGCATGCGCAACGAGGACGTCACCGACCTCTATGCCCGCGTCCGGGTCGGCACCCGCGTCGTCGTCAACTGACCACTATTCCGCATGGGGCCGCCTTGCGCCCCATGTTCCCATCGCGGCGGCCAGGAGCAACGTCTCCGCCAACCGTCGCGGCGCTCGAACGAGCGGACAGGAGAGGCCGTCTCGCCCCAAGGCGGGGCGGCCTTTCTGCTATCGCAGCCAGCGTGCAAGCCACCTGCGCGCCGCAACGCCTTGCTCCGGGCCGCACGCTTGCTATGGTCGAGCTTCAACTCGCCATTCCCGGAGGCCCAATCCATGTCCAAGACGAGCGCACTGCGCGTGGTCGGCGACGACGCCAGCTCAACCGCCATCCCGAACGATCTCCAGGCCTTCTGGATGCCGTTCACGGCCAATCGCTCGTTCAAGGCCCGCCCGCGCATGGTCGCCCGCGCCAAGGACATGTATTACTTCACCCCCGAGGGTAAGCCGATCCTCGACGCGACGGCTGGCCTCTGGTGCTCGAATGCCGGCCACAACCGCGACCCGATCGTCCAGGCGATCCAGAAGCAGGCGGCCGAGCTCGACTTCTCGCCGTCCTTCCAGTTCGGCCACCCGAAGGCCTTCGAGCTGGCAAGCCGCATCGCCGCTCTCGCGCCGAACGATCTCGACCACGTGTTCTTCTGCAACTCGGGTTCGGAAGCCGCCGACACCGCGCTGAAGATGGCGATGGCCTACTGGAATGCCCGCGGCAAGGGCGCCAAGACCCGTCTGATCGGCCGCGAGCGTGGCTATCACGGCGTCGGTTTCGGCGGCATCTCGGTCGGCGGCATCGTGCCGAACCGCCGCTTCTTCGGCGCGCTGCTGGCCGGCACCGACCATCTGCCCCACACCTATGACCGCGAGAAGCAGGCCTTCTCGAAGGGCGAGCCGGAATGGGGCGCCCATCTCGCCGACGAGCTGGAGCGCATCGTCGCCCTCCACGACGCCGCCACCATCGCCGCCGTCATGGTCGAGCCGATGGCCGGCTCCACCGGCGTGCTGCCGGCGCCGAAGGGCTATCTCAAGCGCCTGCGCGAGATCTGCGACAAGCACGACATCCTGCTGATCTTCGACGAAGTCATCACCGGCTTTGGCCGCCTCGGCGCGCCGTTCGCCTCCGAGCGCTATGGCGTGACCCCGGATCTCCTGACCTTCGCCAAGGGCGTCACCAATGCCGCGGCCCCGATGGGCGGCGTCATTGCCCGCAAGCACATCCACGACGCCTTCATGACCGGCCCGGACCACATCGTGGAGCTGTTCCACGGCTACACCTACTCGGCCCATCCGCTGGCCTGCGCCGCCGGCCTCGCCACCCTCGACCTCTATCGCGACGAAGGCCTGTTCGAGAAGTCGAAGGCCATGGAGCCGATCTGGGCCGACGCCGTGTTCGATGGCCTGAAGGACAAGCCGGGCGTGCTCGACATCCGCCAGGTCGGCCTCACCGCCGCCATCGACATCGCCAGCTGGAAGGACGCGCCGGGCAAGCGCGCCTTCGTCGCCATGGACAAGGCCTTCCACGACGAGGGCATGATGATCCGCACCTCGGGCGATTGCCTGGTGGTGACCCCGCCGCTGATCATGTCGGAAAGCGATGCCGGCCAGATCGTCGAGAAGCTCGCCCGCGTCATCGACGCGACCGCCATGCCGGCCTGAGCCTGATCATCCGCGACACATTCCAAAGCCCCGGCCGATGGCCGGGGCTTTTTTGCTGCCCGGCTAACGGTCTGTGGCCCTACGACCATAGGCTTGGCCGGCTCCGGCGTGCTAAGCGAGCCTGTGGAATGAGAGGATTCGCCCCATGAAATCGCGCGCCGCAGTCGCCTGGGAAGCAGGCAAGCCCCTGACCATCGAGACCATCGACATCCAGGGCCCGAAGCCCGGCGAGGTGTTGGTCGAGATCATGGCGACGGGTGTCTGTCACACCGACGCCTACACGCTGTCGGGCCTGGATTCAGAGGGCAAGTTCCCGGCAATCCTCGGCCATGAGGGCGCCGGCATCGTGCGCGAGATCGGCGCGGGCGTGACCTCTGTGAAGGTCGGCGACCATGTCATTCCGCTCTACACACCGGAATGCCGCGCCTGCAAGACCTGCCTGTCGCAGCGCTCCAACCTCTGCACCTCGATCCGTGGCACGCAGGGCCAGGGCCTGATGCCCGACAACACCACGCGCTTCTCCTGCGAGCCGATCGGTCGCGGCCGCAACGAGGTGTTCCACTATATGGGCTGCTCGACCTTCTCGAACTTCACGGTCCTGCCGGAGATCGCGCTCGCCAAGGTCCGCGAGGACGCCCCCTTCGACAAGATCTGCTACATCGGCTGCGGCGTCACCACCGGCATCGGCGCAGTCATCTACACCGCCAAGGTCAGGCCCGGCTCCAATGTCGTGGTCTTCGGCCTCGGCGGCATCGGCCTCAACGTGATCCAGGGCGCCCGCATGGTCGGCGCCGACAAGATCATCGGCGTCGATCTCAATCCATCCAAGGTCGAGATGGCGAAGAAGTTCGGCATGACCCATTTCGTCAATCCGGACGAGGTCGGCCGCGACAAGGTCGTGCAGGCGATCCAGGATCTGACCGATGGCGGCGCCGACTATTCCTTCGAGTGCATCGGCAACATCCACACCATGCGCCAGGCGCTGGAATGCTGCCATCGCGGCTGGGGCGAGAGCATCATCATCGGTGTGGCCCCGTCGGGAACCGAGATCTCCACCCGGCCGTTCCAGCTGGTGACCGGCCGCGTCTGGAAGGGCTCGGCCTTCGGCGGCGCCCGCGGCCGCACCGACGTTCCGAAGATCGTCGACTGGTACATGGAGGGCAAGATCGACATCGACTCGCTCATCACCCACACCATGCCGCTCGACGAGATCAACACCGCCTTCGACCTGATGCACGAAGGCAAGTCGATCCGCTCCGTCGTGGTCTACTGACACCGGACTGATCTGGAGCCGGAGCGAGCCCTCGCTCCTGTTCCGCCCGGGCGCCGTGCAGCATCTTCCACCCCCAGCCGGAGCCGCCGGACCATGATGGACACCCTTCTCCGCCTCGCTTCCGACCCCACCGCCTGGGCGGCGCTCGCCACCCTGATCGCCATGGAGGTGGTGCTCGGGATCGACAATCTGATCTTCATCTCGATCCTCACCAACAAGCTGCCCGAGGTGCACCGCGCCAAGGCCCGGCGCATCGGCATCTCGCTGGCGCTCCTGATGCGGCTCGGCCTGCTCGGCACGATCGCCATCATCGTCTCGCTGACCCAGCCGGTGATCACCCTGTTCGGCAAGGGCTTCTCCTGGCGCGATATCATCCTGATCGCCGGTGGCCTGTTCCTCATCTGGAAGGCGACCAAGGAGATCCATCACAATGTCGATCCCCAGACCCATGCCGATGAGGCCGATGGCTCCGCCATCGTCGAGACCAGCTTCGCCGCCGCCATCGTCCAGATCCTGGTGCTCGACCTCGTGTTCTCGATCGACAGCATCATCACCGCCGTCGGCATGACCAATGAGATCGTCATCATGGTCATCGCCGTGCTGGTGGCGGTCGGCGTCATGATGCTGGCGGCACAGCCGCTCGCCCAGTTCATCGAGGCCAACCCGACCATCGTCATGCTGGCATTGGGCTTCCTGCTGATGATCGGCATGACGCTGATCGGCGAGGGCTTCGGCGCCCATGTGCCCAAGGGCTACATCTACGCCGCCATGGCGTTCTCAGGCCTGGTCGAGGGGCTCAACATGCTGTCGAGGCGCGCCAGGCGCCCGACCGACGACCCGACCCGCATGCCGGTGAAACGCTGAAACGCATTTTCCCGGATCTTGCCATCGTCCCGACTTCAGCTTCGGTTCATCTGCGTCATGTCGCTATCGTTTCCCGGGGCGACATCGATCCAGTCGAGTGATCCGGAGCTGAACCATCATGAATGATCAGGACTATGTGAAGCTGCAGCCGAGCCTCATGGGCTTCCGCTATGTCGGAACCGTGCCAGCCGAGGCGCGTCCGCTGCTCACCCGCGCCTATGAGGACCTGAAGCGCGGCATGGGCAGCCGCTGGGACGAACAGATCGCGGCCCGCGAGATCTGCTGGATGAATGTCTGGCAGGAGGATGACGAGGGCGATTCGATGGAGCTCGGCGACAAGGCTCTGGCCGCCGAACTCCACGCCTGGTGCCTGAAAGCCGCGGAAGCCTATGCCGAGAAGGGCGCCATCATGGATGGCTATGGCTTCGTGGTGAACCCGGTCGGCTCCAATCCGCAGGTCTGGCACGTCGACTACACCACGGATGCCGCCGCGATCTGGATCCCGCTGACCCAGTTCACGGACCGCAACGCCACCCAGTTCATCACCCTGCCCGACACCACGCCCGAAGACGCCCTGGAGAAGGTCGCCTCCAATGTCGACGACGTCGACGTGGCAGCGCTCGCGCGCAGCGTCGACCATTTCCAGGTCCAGCAGATCGTCGCGAAGCCCATGTCGGTGCTCTACATGGGCCGTGGCACGATCCATCGCGGCATTTCGAACAGCGGCGACGACAACCGCATCTCGTTCTACGTCTCGCTGCACTTCATCCGCGATTATTCGGTCTATCCCTATTATGCCGATGAGCGCTCCGAGAAGGCCGTGGTCCAGTTCAACGACTGAGCCACGGGCCCTGCGGAGGACCGGCCGCTTTGCGCTGCATCAGCGCCGGCCAAACCACACCATGGCAGTCTCGGGAAGACCCTTCACCCCCGAGGCCGCCATGGCGCAACCATCGAAGATCCTTCTCGCAGCCTGTGCCGCCGCCGGATTGACGCTCGCCGCTGTCGAGGCGCAGGCCCAGCAGCCCGATCCGCGGCTGGGACGGGCGCTCGCGCAGCAGAATTGCGGCTCGTGCCATGCGGTTGGCCGCACCGGCCGCAGCCCCTATGCGGCGGCGCCGCCGTTCCGCGAGCTCAAGGCACGCCGTCCCGGCATCAACATCATCGACATCGTGTTGCTCGCCTGGTCCAGGCCGCACCGGGAAATGCCGGATTTCTCGTTCGATACCGCCAATTCCCGCGAGATCCTGGCCCATATCGAGAGCTTGCAGACACCGCCGCGGCGGTAAGATTGCGCTGTGGCACCCCACCCCAACCCTCCCCTCAATGAGGGGAGGGAGGAAATAGCGCCTCCCCCGCCCCATCGCGCCGCCGAAACACCCCATGACCGCCAGCGCGCCCGATACTCCCCTCCCCCCGTTTACGGCGGGGAGGGGACCTGATCGCGCCATCGGGGAGCCTGGGCGGCAGGCCCGGGCGTCCGATCCATCACCCCCCGCAAAGCTCCGCCACCACGTCCATCAGCACCTCGGCCCCCGCGACCAGATCGGCCGGTTCGGTGAACTCCTTGGGATTGTGGCTGATGCCGCCCACGCTCGGCACGAAGATCATCGCCGAGGGCGCGAGCCTCGCCATCATCTGCGCATCGTGGCCGGCACCCGACGTCATGCGCCGGCAGGACAGGCCGCGCGCCCTTGCCGCCTGTTCGATCCGGCGGACCAGGCCCTCGTCGAAGATCACCGGATCGAACCGGGCAAGGCGTTCCGTCGAAACCGTCACGCCGTCCTGCCTGGCAAGCCTGTCGAGATAGGCCGCGAGCGCGGCTTCCGCCGCCTTGAGCCGGTCCTCATCGGGATCCCGCAGGTCGACCGTGAAGGTCGCCCGCGACGGGATGACATTGATGGCGTCCGGCTCGAACCGCATCGTGCCGACGGTTGCGACGGTCGGCGCGTTCGAGGCGTCGACATGATCGCGCAGGAAGGTCACGACCCGCGCCGCCGCCAGACCGGCATCGCGGCGCATGCGGATCGGCGTCGTGCCGGCATGGTTGGCATCGCCCTCGATCGTCACCCGCTGCCAGGAAATGCCCTGAAGGTTCTCCACGGCGCCGATGCGCACGCCCTCGTGCTCCAACACCGGGCCCTGCTCGATATGAAGCTCCAGATAGGCCGATGGCCGGATCGTTCCCGGCACCATGGCCCCGGCATAGCCGATGCGGGCGAGTTCGTCGCCGAGCGTCGCGCCATCGGTGCCGACACTTGCCAGCGCCGCTTCCACGGAGAGCCCGCCGGCATGAACCAGCGAGCCCAGCATGTCCGGCTGGAAGCGCACGCCCTCCTCGTCGGTGAAGGCGGCAATGGTGAGCGGCCGCGCCAGCCCTGCGCCGGTCTCGGCGAAGCGTTGCGCGACTTCCAGGCCCGCCAGCACGCCGTAGCAACCGTCATAGATGCCGGCATTGATGACGCTGTCGATATGCGAGCCGACCATGACCGGATCCGCCGCGGCGTCGCTGCCGTCGAGTGTGCCGAACAGGTTGCCCACCTGATCCACCTCGACCCTGAGCCCGGCCTCGCGCATCCAGCCCGAGACGAGATCGCGGCCATGCTTGTCGGCGTCCGAGCCGGCGAGCCGCGTCAGCGCGCCGTCAGGCCCCCGGCCGACCGCGCCGAGCGCTTGCAGCCGCCCCAGCAACCGCACGCCATCGATCCCCCTGCTGCCTGGCATGGCCGGTCCCCGCCTCCGATGTTTCCGCTTCTTGATCTGCCGATTCCATCATGATTTCAAGCATTTCCAAAAGCCGGGGTGACGCTTTGCGTCAGGTCCCGCGCGACGGGATTTTGCTCACATGCCGTTGAACCGAACCGGACAGCCTCGCGACCAAGGGTGCACTTCTCACCACCCTTCAGACAGGAACGGTCCCATGATCGCCACCCAGACCACGACCACCGCGAAGGCCTCGCCGCTGGCAGGCTTTGCTATCTCCGATTTCGACAGCTTCAACTTCGGCTTCAGCCCGCTGACCCAGTTCGGCACCAATGGCAATGACACGATGACCGCCCTTGCCGGCGGCACGGCGGCCAATCCGAGCTTCACCTACGGCCTCGACGGCGACGACAAGATCACCGGCTCGGCCGGCATCGACACCATCTATGGTGGCGCGGGGAAGGACATCCTCCAGGGCGTCGGCGGCCATGACAAGCTCGACGGTGGCAATGGCGACGACTACGTCT
The DNA here is from genome assembly GCF_005160265.1 of Phreatobacter aquaticus. Classification (NCBI taxonomy): domain Bacteria; kingdom Pseudomonadati; phylum Pseudomonadota; class Alphaproteobacteria; order Hyphomicrobiales; family Phreatobacteraceae; genus Phreatobacter; species Phreatobacter aquaticus. The sequence continues at coordinate 1,054,148 of NZ_CP039865.1, forward strand.
ATGGCGGCGGCGATGGCGACATTCTCAAGGGTGGCGCAGGCGACGACTACGTCGCAGGCGCGCTCTCGGCCAAGAACGTCATCGTGGAGGGCGGCGCCGGCAATGACACGGTGGCAGGGTCCCGCGGCGGCGGCGGCATCATCGACGGCGGCATCGGCAATGACTTCCTCATGATCCGCGCGACCCACCCGGGCGACGCCGACAACCATTACATCGGTGGCTCGGGCTGGGATGTGGCCTACCTCGATCGGCTGCTCGCAGCGCCGGGCGAGGATGCCTGGATCGACGTCAACGCCCAGGGCGACTATGTCCTGCACTGGATGGCCAAGGGCGGCCAGATGCAGACCGACATCGTCGAGGGCATCGAGCAGTTCAGCATCGCCGGCACGCTCTACACGTTCGACCAGCTGCTGGTCTGATCGGCTGGCGGCATTCCATCGGCCAGCACGGCCTCAACTCCCCTCCCCACCGCAAGCGGGGGGGACTCTGTCGTGCCTATTCGGCCGGCGCGCACTTCACCTCTCCCCCGCGGGGAGAGGTAAGTCCGACGCCCCCTCAGGCCGCCGCGATGTGCTTGAACATCACCTTGCGCGCGGCCTCGTCCACCGGGCCGGTCGTGAAGGTGAAGCGGTCCTTCAGCGTCTTGGCCGCCGTGGCGGCCGGGCGCGCCTCGATCTCGTCATGCAGGCGCTTCAGGTTCGGCAGCTTGCCCCAGGCATCGTCGCCGAGAATGAACGGCACCATGCGCGCCCAGCCCCAGACATCCATGTCGACGATCGAATAGGTCTCGCCGACCATGTAGCGGCGGCTGGCCAGATGCTCGTTGAGCACGCCGAAATGGCGGTTAGCCTCATACTGGTAGCGGGTATGGGCATAGGGCACTTCTTCCGGGGCGAAATGCTTGAAATGCACCGCCTGGCCGGCGAACGGCCCCACACCGGTGGCAACGAACATCAGCCAGGACAGGAGCTGGCCACGCTCGGACGCCGGCGGCAGGAACTGGCCCGTCTTGTCGGCGAGATAGAGCAGGATCGCGTTGGAATCGAACACGGTGGTGCCGCCATCGACGATCGCCGGCACCTTGCCATTCGGATTGATCTTGAGGAAATCCGGCGCGAACTGGTCGCCCTTGCGCGTGTCGACCGGGATGGGCTCGTAGCCGAGGCCCGATTCCTCGAGAAACAGGGCGACCTTGGTCGGGTTCGGCGAGCCGTTGAAATAGAACTTGAGCATGGAAGGTCCTTCGGGGGTGTGGGTTCGGGTGAGGCGTGGGCTGGCTCAGGCCGGGCGCGCCGGGATCTCGAGGCCGCGCTGGACGGCGGGACGGGCGAGGCCACGCTCCAGCCAGGCAGGGACCGCCTTCAGCTTCTCGTAATGGACGATCTCGCCCGCGCCATAGAAGCCGATCAGATTGCGCACCCAGCCGAGCAGCGACATGTCGGCGATCGTATAGGCGTCGCCCATGATCCACTGGCGGCCGGTCAGCCGCGTCTCCAGCACGCCGAGGAGACGTTCGGACTCCGCGCGGTAGCGCTCCAGCGGTCGCTTGTCCTCAAAGTCCTTGCCGGCAAATTTGTGGAAGAAGCCGAGCTGGCCGAACATCGGGCCAACCGCCGCCATCTGGAAGAACAGCCATTGCAGCGTCTCGTAGCGGGCCACCGGATCGCTGGGCAGGAACTGGCCCGACTTCTCCGCGAGATAGACCAGGATGGCGCCGGATTCGAACAGGCCGAACGGCTTGCCGCCCGGACCATCGGGATCGATGATCGCCGGGATCTTGCCATTCGGATTGAGGGCCAGATATTCCGGCGTCCAGGTCTCGTTCTTGCCTATATTGATCGTGTGCGGCTCGTAGGGGAGGCCGGTCTCCTCCAGCATGATCGACACCTTCACGCCGTTCGGCGTCGGCAGCGAATAGAGCTGGATGCGGTCGGGATGGCTTGCGGGCCATTTCCGGGTGATCGGGAAGGCGGACAGGTCGGCCATGGGCATGCGCTCCGTCGAAGCAGCGTCGGGGCCGCGACGATAGCGGCGACCGGCGCCGGCGCAACAGCGCGCGTGGCTGGACAGCCCTTCCGGCGGTCACAGGTTCGGGAGCATCACTCCGTCACATAGAGCCCGGGCGCCGCCATGAGCGATGCATAGCCGGCATCCGGCCGGCCGACCGGCGGCGCGGCGATCCGGCCCGTCGAGCGCGCCTCCAGCCAGTCGAACCAGGCCGGCCACCAGGAGCCTTCCTGCGGCGCGACCGATGCGATCCAGCGATCGGGATCGACATGCCGGTCGCCTGCGGCATGGGTTGCGATGCGATAGCGCCGGTCGGGCCGGCCGGGCTGCGAGACCACGCCCTGATTGTGCCCGCCATTGGTCAGCGCGAAGGTCACCTCGCCCTCGATGGCGGTGCCGAACTTGTAGACCGAATGCCAGGGCGCGACATGGTCCCACTCGGTACCCAGCGCGAAGACCGGTGCGCGGATGTCCTGGATCTCGATCGCCCGGCCATCGACCTTGAAACGCCCTTCGGCCAGATCGTTGTTGAGATAGAGCGAGCGCAGGTAGTCAGAATGCATGCGGTAGGGCATGCGGGTGGAATCGGCCGCCCAGGCCGCCATGGCATTGGCGACCGTCGGCTCGCCCATCAGATATTGGCGCACCAGCTTCGACCAGATGAGATCGTTGGAGCGCAGAAGGTGGAAAGCGCCGCGCATCTGCTGGCCCGCCAGCACGCCGCGCCGCCACATCATGTCCTCGAGCAACGTCAGCTGGCTCTCGTTGACGAAGACCTTCAGCTCGCCCGCCTCGTCGAAATCGAACTGGGCGGCGAGGAAGCTGAGCGAGGCCAGCCGCTCGTCGCCGTCGCGGGCCATGGCGGCCGCAACGATCGTCAGCAGCGTTCCGCCGAGGCAATAGCCGACGCCGTGCAGCCGCTCCGCCCCGGTGATGGCGAGGGCCGCCTCGATCGCCGGCAGCACGCCCAGGCGGCGATAGTCGTCGAAGGAGACGTCGCGATCCTCCGGTGTCGGGTTCTTCCACGAGACCATGAACACGGTGAAGCCGCGCTCCACCATGTGCCGGACCATCGAATTCCGGCGCTCGAGATCGAGAATGTAGAACCGGTTGATCCAGGCCGGCACGAACAGAACCGGCTCGCGCTGCACGGTCTCGGTCACCGGCTTGTACTGGATCACCTCGCAGAGCGGCGTGCGCAGGATGACCGTGCCCTCGGTCGCCGCGACATCCGTGCCGACGCGGAAGGCGCCGGCTTCCGCCGGAGGCTTGTTGCTCAGCGCGCGCAACGCATCGTCGGCGGCGATCCTGCTGCCGTCGATGAGACAGCGGCCGCCGGTCTGCCGGATCCGCTCCAGTACCTCCGGATTGGTCGCCGCCAAGTTGGAGGGCGCCACGCTGTCGAGAATCTGGCGGGCCATGAACCGGAGCAGGTCCTCATGCGCGCGTGAGACGCCCGGCACATGGCTCGCCGCCTCCAGCCACCAGCCCTCCACGGCCTGGAACGTCTGCGCATAGGCGGAGAACGGCCATTGCTGCCAGGCCTCGGCCTGGAAGCGCGGGTCGTGCCGGGCAGGCGGAGCGTTCTCGGCGGACGGCGCGGCGTTCAGGCCGGCCAGACGCTGGATATCGGCCGCGGCCGCGCGGAGCAGTTCAAGCCGGCGCCCCGGCGACATCGCGAGATGGGCGGCCCAGTCGAAGGTCGCCTCCAGCGCCGCAACGGCCGAGAAGCCACCGGTCAGCATGGCCAGATCGGCATGAAGCAGCCGATCGATCTCGGCCGTCGGTGGCTCGCTTGGGACAGCTGGCGCAGAGATGGGCATCGATCGGTCTCCTCATGGCCGCAGACCGCGGCCGAACGACATCAGCCGCGCCAGGCGGGGCGCAGGCGTATCTGCCGGCATGTTTTGCGCCTGTCGGATGACGGCGACATGATGCATCGCAATGTCGCTGGCATATTCGAGCCATGGGATCGCCCGGACTGGCAGATTGATCGGCTGGCGCCCCTGGCGACGATGCCATGGGGCTTCAGGAGGCCGCCCGCGCCGGGCTCGGCACGGCAAACTGTTCCGCGACGAGCGGAGGACTGCCGATGGGCTGATAATCCAGCCTGCTCAGGCGGCGCGGATAACGTCGCGCGGCTCGAAGCACAGCTCGGCCAATGGAACGGGACGCCCGAACAGATAGCCCTGGCCGAGCATGCAGCCCGCCGCGCGCAGCAGGATCGCCTGGTCCTCGGTTTCGATGCCCTCGGCGGTGGAGACGATCTCCAGGCTCTTGGTCAGCCCGATCACTGCGCAAATGACCGCATCGGCCTCGTCGCTGCGGCCGAGATCGTCGACGAAGGTCTTGTCGATCTTCAGCTTGTCGAACGGGAACATACGGATGTAGCTGAGCGACGAATATCCGGTGCCGAAATCGTCGAGCACGATCTGGGTGCCGAGGTCGCGCAGCTTGCGCAGATCGTCGAGCAGCGCGGCATCGCGCTCCAGCAGGATGCTTTCTGTCACTTCCAGGTCGAGACGGCGGGGATCGAGGCCGGTGCGCGCCAGAACCGGCGAGACCACGCCCAGCAGCGAGCGGTTGCGCAGCTGCACCGGCGAGACATTGACGGCGACCCGGACCTCGCCCGGCATCGCCACGGCATCCCGGCAAGCCTGCTCGATCACCCAGTCGCCGACCGGGTTGATCAGGCCGCTTTCCTCCAGCAGCGGAATGAACTCGGCCGGGCCGACCATGCCGCGCACCGGATGGCGCCAGCGCAGCAGCGCCTCGACGCTGCGCACCGCTCCGGACTGGAGGTCGACGACAGGCTGGTAGAACAGCTCGAACTGGCCAAGTGACAGCGCGGAGCGCAGATCCGCCTCCAGCATGCGGCGCGCCTGGACGATGGCATCCAGCTCGTTGTCGAACACCCGCAGCGCGTTGCGGCCCTCGGCCTTGACGCGATAGAGCGCCGCGTCGGCGTTGCGCATCAGCTCGTCGGTGGACGTGCCGTGATCGGGGGCGATCGCCACCCCGATGCTGGCGCCGATGATCAGTTGCTTGCCCTCGATCACATAGGGCGCCGAGATCTGGTCGAGCAGCCGGCGGCCGATCGCCATCGAATCGGCAAGCTGGTTCGGCGCGACACGGTAGAGGATGGCGAATTCGTCGCCGCCGAGCCGCGCCACGATGTCGTTGTCGCGCACGCAGGACCGCATGCGGGTGGCGACCTGCTTCAGCACCTCGTCACCCAGCGCATGGCCATAGGTGTCGTTGACGGTCTTGAAGCGGTCGAGATCGACCATCATCACGCTGAAAGCTTCGTGGGTGTGATCCGCCCGCTTGATCGCCTCGGCGATCTGCCCCTTGAGCGAGAGACGGTTCTCCAGGCCAGTCAGCGCGTCGTGGTGAGCCGCGTGATTGATCCGCTGCAGCGCCGCCATCCGGTCGGTGATGTCCTCGTGGGTCGACACCCAGCCGCCACCCGGCACCGGCGCGGTGACCGACTGGATATGGCGGCCGGCGGGCGTCGTCAGCGTCGTATGAAATTCCTGGCCGCTGGAGATCCGGCGATGCATCTCGGCGAGCCTTTCGGCGGGATCGCCGCGGAAGGCGCCGGACCGGTCACGGTAGCGCAGCATATCGATGGCCGACATGCCGACGTGAATCTGCGCAGGGTCCAGATCGAACAATTGCGCATAGCGGGCATTGAACACCGAGAGTTCGCCGCGGGCGTCGAACATCACCAGACCCTGCGCCATATGTTCCAGCGTCAGCGACAAATGCTGCGCCTTCTCCGACGCCGACTGGCTGGCCCGGACCAGTTCATTGTGCAGGGCCTTGTGCTCCGTCACGTCGACATAGCTGGTGACGAAACCGCCACCTTTCAGCGGCGTGCCATGAACCGCGATCACCCGGCCGTCGGGGCGCACACGCTCGAACTGGTGGGGCTGGTTGAGCGAGACCAGCGCCATGCGCTGGTTGACCAGTTCATCCGGGTCACCCGGCCCATATTCGCCGCGCCGCGCATTGAACTCGAAGGTCTCGCGCAGCGTGACCTCCTCCTTGGCGAACAGCTCGTCCGGAAAACCGAGCAGCTCCTTGAACTTGGCATTGTAGTGCCGGATCACCAGGCGATGATCGATATAGGAAATGCCGCCCGGGAAATTGTCGAGGACGGCGAGCAGCAGCTCCTTCTGCCGGACCAGTTCGGTCACATCCGTGCGGAAGCCGACCGACAGGCCGGACTGGGTGCGCTGCTCGCGCACCTGCATCCAGCGCCCATTCGGCAGGACCTGCAGCGCCTCGTTGGACGGCGCCCTGTGACGCCCCATGCGGCCGGCCAGCCATGTCGCATGTTCGGCACTGGTCTGGCCGGCATGGGGATATTGGCCATGGTCGAGGCCGTAGCGCAGCACTTCCTCGAAGGTGACCCCCTCGACCAGCATGGGCGCGGTCTGCGTATAGGCCTTGCGGTAAGCGGAATTGCACACCGCCAGCCGGTCGTTCTCGTCATAGATGACGAAACCTTCCGGTACCGCCTCGATCGCCTCCGACAGCAGCATCTCGGCCCGCCGGCGCGCCGTCACGTCATAGCGGACGATGACGAACCGGATGATCGTCCCGTCGGAATCGCGGAACGGCACGATCGAGGTATCGGCCCAATAGGGCTCGCCGCTCTTGGCGATTTCACAGATTTCCCCGCGCCAGGTCGTGCCGCGCCGCACGGTCCGCAGGATGGTGGAGAGCTGGGCCCGGGACATCTCCGGAGAGCGCAGAACGAGATAGTGGCGGCCGATCAGCTCCGCGCGGGAATAGCCCGCGAGCTTGCAGAACAGGCCGTTGACATGAATGAAATGGCCACGCCGGTCGGTCACGGCAATCAACGCCGCATCGTTCACGGCAACCCGGTAGGCATCGAGCTCGGCGAATGTCGCCTCGACCTGGTCGCAACGCTCGCGCATGAGCGCGGCGTCCCGGCACGTCTCCGTCACATCCGTGAAGCTCGACAGCACCAGCCCGCCATCGGGTGACGATGCCTCGATCAGGCTGGTATCGACCGACAGCCAGCGCCTGCTCCCGTCCGCGCTGATCATCGCCAGGATGGCGCCGGCAACCGGCTGCCCGCTTTCGGCGGTGATACCGGCGGGACCGTCCGGCTGCAGGATCGAGCCATCGGGTCCGGGCACCCCGGACCAGCCGGCTCCAAACCCCAGCACGCCGGGCATCCCATCAGGCGCCAGACCGAGCAAGGTGCGGGCGCGGGCATTGACCGAGACCAGCATGCCCGCCCGGTCATGGACGGCGAGGCCGACCGGCGAGGCGGCAAGCAACGTGGACAGATCGGTCCGCGATCCACCAGTGCTGGGCAAAGGCTTGGGCGTGCCGGCGAGCGCATTGCGCATACGCGTCAAAAGCGACGGGCGCCGGGGCTGGCGAGGCAATGGCAACGGCAATAGCGCCGGTAGTCTGGCCATCGAGAAATTCCGTCCCGGCCGGGCGGCTTTGACACCCATCGTCAATCGCCGGTTGCACAAACAAGGTGCAGGCCCGCGCTTAACGCTGAGTTACTATTCACACCGCCGCGTTCCCAAGAAGATGATCTGCGCCCTGTACAACGCATGCGAGAGAATCACTTCGGCAACTCTGCCAAAATTGTCCGCGCAAAGCCTGTGAAAAATGCGGCGCCCTCGATCGGCCTCCCCGTCACGAAGCCGGTGGCGGCGAGGCCGCCACCACGATTGTCCGGGCCTCGGCGAGATTGATCCCGCTCTCCCGGAACTTGCCGAGCACGGCGTAATAGATATCCGAGCGCACCCGGTCGAGATTGGACACCCGGTCGCAGAGCACCGAGAGATCGAAGTCGATGCCGATTTCGCTGACCCGGGTGATGTTGACGGTCGGCGTCGCGGATTTCAGCACATTGGGCTGGGCCTCGGCGGCTTCGCGCAATATCGCGAAGACCTGATCGAGATTGCTGTCGCGCGCCACCGACAGCCGGACCGTCGCCCGATGGGTCGCATCGATCAGCGAGCGGTTCTTGACGATCGACGAGACGATGTCGGAATTCGGCACGATGACGGTCGAGTTCTCGCCCAGCGCCAGCTCGGTCGCCCGGACGCTGATCTTGGTGACCCTGCCCTCTTCGCCCTTGACCACGATCGTGTCGCCGACCCGGATCGGCCGTTCGGCGAGCACGATCAGGCCGGCGACGAAATTCTGCACCACCTGCTGCAGACCGAAGCCGATGCCGACCGACAGCGCGCCGGCAACCAGCGCGACGTTCTGCAGCTGCACGCCGGCGACCGCCAGCGCGACCGTTGCCGCGATCATGAAGCCGGCATAGCCGGCGACCGTCGTCACCGAATGGTGCACGCCATCGTTCAGGCCGGTGCGCGGCAGCAATTGATGGTCCAGCCAGGACACGAACAGCCGGGTCACCAGCAGTCCGGCGCTGAACAGGATGATGGCGATGCCGGCAGCCCCGATCCAGCCGCGAATCTCGCCGAAGCGCACCCCGAAGAACACGTCCTCGAACGGGTTCAGATAGCCGAATTCGAGGCCCCAGGGGCTGAACAGGACCAGGATCGTGAAGACGACGGTCATCACCCGGAGCGCGCCGCCGATGACGGTGCCGGCGAGATCGATCGTGTTCGGACCGACGCCGAGAGCCCCCGACAGCTTGGTGTTCATCAGCGCATTGGGGGCCACCGCGTCGTAGAAGATCGTGTCCACTGCGACATAGACCAGGACGGCCAGGCACAGGATGACGGCCGTTGCGAGCGCCCGCCCGACAATGAAGCCGGACAGCGAGATGAAGCCCAGCGCCAGCGCGCCGATGATCACGACGGCCAGAAGCCAGAAGACCGGCCGCATCAGATGCAGCGGCAGCTTGATCAGCCCGCTCACCGGTGGATCGCTGACGCGCGGCTTGTAGCGGATCAGGACGGCGCCGCCGGTGACGGTGACCCACAGCGCGACAAGGGCGGTGACCGCCACGGTCACGGACAGATGGGTCTCGGCGAGCTGGACAATGCCGAGGGCGACGAGGCCGATCAGATAGGTCGCCAGAACGATGTCGAGGAACACGACCGACCGGCCCGCCGTGCCGTCGTCGGTCTGGATGATCCGGTAGGCGGCCGCGCGCGGCGAAAACGCGGCATGGGTGGCGCCGGTGGCCACGCCATAGACGGCAATGGCGCCGGCGAGCCCCAGCAGGAAGGACTGGATGTCCTCCGGACCGACATCGAAGCGTGCAACCGCGATCCAGAGGATCAGCGACACCGCCGCATAGGGCACCGCGCGCACGACCAGCACCAGATAGGCATAGCCGACGATGCGGGCCTTGCTGGGCGCCGCCTCCGCCTCGGCGATGGCGCGGGCGCGGAACCGCTCGAAGATGCGCCTGAGCCAAGTGAGCAGCCCAGCGACGGCGGCGGTGATTCCCAGCAGGGCGACCACCACCGGCCAGCTCTCGCGCTGGTCCATTCCCCGCGACAGTTCCTGCGCCTTGAACGCCAGTCGCTCCCGGAGGTTTGGCATGCTCTGGTCGAAGAGCTGGCGCCAGAAGCGGGGATAGAGGACACTGTTCTGGTAGGTGAAGATGCGGCTGGTGAACAATTCGCGCCGCGCCTCGTTGATTTCGCCCCAGATCTGCTCGGCCTGGACCAGCAGCGCGCGGGTCGAGCGCAGCTGGCCGTCGATCTCGTTGACCACCGCCTGTTTCTGACTGCGCGATGCCGCGATGGCGGGCGCCTCCGCGGGAGCGCCCGCCGCCGGCGCAGGCCCGAGTTCGGTCAGCTGGGCCGCCTCGGACGTCAGCTTCTGCTGCAGATCGGCGACAATGGCCTTCAGCGTGTCGCGCACCGGCTCGATGCGCTCGCGCAGTTCCAGCAGCCCGCTGAAGCTTTCAGCCCGCGCCTCCTGCTCGGCTTCCACTTCCGAGATCACCGTGCGGGCATCGGCGATCTTCTTGCGGTCCTCGGCGTTGAGGGACTGGGCATGAAGCGCGGACGGCGCCACGGCGGTGAACAGCAGGCCAAGAGCCAGCATGACGGCCAGAATCAGGCGGGACACGGGGCATACTCCTTCAGGACGGACGTCGAGCCTGCGTCGGTGCGCTTGCCGATTGCCCGCGGAGGCTGGCATGCGCGCCGGCAGACGCCCGCCGTAGTGGACACACGAGATCACAATCGATGGCAACCGTCACCGCATCGCGGCGATGCAGCGCGCCATGGCCGGCCACAGCCTGTCACCGTCGAACAGCGGCAGGGTGACGAGGCCGCTCGGTGTGCGGATGATCAGCTGGTCGGCATTCTCGATACCTGACTGGAAGTTGCGCGCCGTCATCAGCCGGATCCAGGGACCGAAACCCTCGTCCACGACTTCGGCCGGGAATGTGTAGCTGCGCGTATTGGTGCCGAATTGGATCTGCACCTGGAACCGACGCGGCAGCCGGCGCAGATCGCCGCCATCGCGGAAGTCGATGATGGCATTGCCGCCATCGACCGCGAACCGGACATTGCGCAGCATCTGGTCGTTGCTGTCGACGACGCAGCCAGTGGTGCGGCGGCCGTCCGGCAGGTCCGACAGGCGCCGGATCTCCCAGGCACCGGCGCGTGCGAAGGGGAAGCGGAACACCTGACCCGAGCCCTGCTGGGCGGGCGGCGCATAGGCGACCGGCGGCTGCGGGGCCGGGCGCTGGGTCTGCTGCTGGCGCTGATAGTCGCGCTCAGCCTGGCGCATGGCGTCGTCCTGCGACGGGCCGAAGCTGGTCAGGCAGCCGTCAACCGCGGGTTCGACCTCGCCATAGGTTGAGAGATCGAATGTGCGCGTCTCGCCGGTGCTGCCGAACTGAACCTCCATGGTCGTGGCGTCGCTCAGCGTGGTCGAAATCGCGTCGGGCAGGTCGGCCGCGACCCGGCCGCCATTGTGGCGGGCCTGCAGCTCGGTGGGGCCGCCGTTGCCCGGGATGAGTGTGACGGTCAGCGTGTCCTGCGTGCCATCCGGCGCACGATTGCCGGGGATGGAGAAGGCACGCCGGCCGCTGGTGTTCGGATAATAGCTGACGCGCAGCCCTTCATCCGGCGGCCCCTGCACCACGCAACGCAGCAGCCGGTTGCCCTGCATCTCGCGCGCCAGGGTGAAGCGGCCAGGTGCCGAATCCATACGGATCATCCGCGTCGCGGGCGCTTGAGGCGGCATCTGCTGGGCCTGCGGCGGCGGCGACCATTGCTGCTGGGCTTGCGGCGGCGGCGACCATTGCTGCTGGGCCTGCGGTGGCGGTGCGGGAGGCAGATCGATAGGGTCGTTCACCACCCATCCCTGCCCGCGACGGCCGCCACAAGGCTGCGTCGCCATGCGGGCATTGAGGCGCACCGGACCCTGAACGCCGGCGCAGCTGTCCCGGCTCTGCAGCCGGTTGCCGCGCACGACGAATTCGTCATAGGCGTCCTGGCATCGCATGACCCACATATAGGTGGGTTCGCCGCCGACAGTTCCATCGACGCAAAGCGAGGGATTGGACGCAAGGCGGATACGCTTGGCCGGAGCGTCGACGATGAAGCGCGCACCGGGGCTGGAGCAATCGCCCAGGATCACGTTTGCTTCCGCCTGCGGCCGGGTGGCGACCATGCAGAACCCGCCATCGTCCTGGTTGAAGAAGGACACGGCGCGGCCGCGGCCGCCTCCCTGCTGCTGGGGCATCTGCTGCTGGGGCGCCTGGGCGAAGCCGCCCTGACCGCCACCCTGGGCCTGTGGCCGCTGGCCCATATCCCAGGCGCAGATCCGGCTCGACCCGTCGACCCAGCAGGCGCCCTGGCGCCGGACATCCCAGACCAGCGATTGCGGATTGCGCGGCGACGTGTCCTCGAAGAACGCGCGCCCCTCCCGGCTGCCGGGATCAACCGTGACTTTCGCGGTGCGGCTGCCCTGCCGGATGGTGAAATCGCCGCCATTCTCGGCCTGGAAGTCGCACTGCCCGTCGATATAGGTCCGCCCCTCGAGCACGACGAGACAGTCGGCGGGACGCGCCTCGGCTGCGCCGACCGGCAGGAGCGCGGACAGCAGGATGCCGCTCAGGAAGTAAGTCTTCATCGGGAGACCCTGGAAGTATGGGAAGGATGCTCGGTCGTTCGACCGCGTTCATGTCTCAATTCGACCAATGCAGCTCAGTCCATCACGGCAACGCTTGGCGCCGACGAGGGGCTGCCATCGAACAGGCGCTGCATCGCGCTCGCTCGTTGGGTGAAGCCGGTCAAAGACAAAGGAAAACAGCGATGGCCCAAGGGAAGAGGCCGGGAAATCCACCTTCCGCCAGGGATGGTGTCGTATTCCCAAGATGTCATGTTGTCAGTCCGCAGAAAAACGCCAACCTGACCTTTGCACGCGCCGTTGCCGAGCCGAGCGAAGTCCCACGTGCCTTTTCTGCCGCGCGCCCAATTGCGCGTCAAGAGTAGAAAGACGCAGATTTTCATGATTTTTTAACGCACGGCGCGTCCGTTTCTCAGCAATATTGATTGCCCATTTAGGTAATCTTGCCGCCAGGATTCGGAACATTCGACCCTGATGTGCGCGTACGCATGGCTTGCCGTGGCGAACGGCCACGACCTGGCACCCACTCTTCGCACTAGATTTGTACAAAATGCCCCCGTGGCTTCCACCCGGAAGCCCATATATGACCCGCGTGTGACGTCAATCTCCCGGAATGACTTGATATTACGATCGGTCGTGAGGTCATGAACAGAGATGTATTGATGGCGGAAAGGATACAGCGGGCCGGCGGGCATGCCTTGCCATCTGGAGAGGACGAAGACGCACCCTGCAAGCATCCTTGACTTCCCGACGGCCTGAGGCGAATTGCGACAACGCAGCCTGAACAGGACGTTCAGATACGCTTCACGACCCGGCCAGCACATTTGCTATGGACAGTTGATCGGTGGTCGTCAAAAGCTGACAGCAACAGCAACGCCTCCATCGACAACTGGAATACAACCACAGCGGGAAAACCTGACAGATGAAATGGATTGCTCTACCGCTGGTCATCAGCGCTGGTGTTGTCCGGCCCACCAGCCAGGATGTCTCCGCAATCTGTGGCAACTCTCTCAAGGCGTGAGCCCGCCTTTCGCTGCGGCATGCCACCGCCTGGACCTGCAACCATCATCTCCACCTCATCGAGGATATTCGAATGTCCCGCTTCGTCGTGTCGGCCGTCTTCGCCGTGGCCTGTTCCCTCCTGTCCGGTTCCGCCCAGGCGCAATATGCCGGGAACATGGATGATACCTGGCAATCGGTGCTGCGCCGCTGGGTCGGCAATGGCTGGAAGCCCTTCCACGAGGGCGGCTACAATTTTCAGGCGCCGTCGATGGACGGCCGCCGTTTCGGTGCCGGACTGCGCGCCGGCGAGCCCGTGACCTTTGTCGCCATTTGCGGCAACTGCACCACCGTCCGTCTCATCGTGCGTGACGCGTCCAACACGGTGCTCGTCGATGTGACCCCGCGCAGCGGCCCGAGCACCGCCAGCCTGACGCCCCGGCAGACCAGCGCCGGCTCGATCCAGCTCATTCCCATCGAATGCCGGCGCGACACCTGCCCGGTGCGCTACACGTCTTTCACCCCGCGCTGACCCCTAGGGCAGCAGATCCTTCAGCCTGAGCAGCGCGATCCGTTCCACCTGCTCAAGCGCCGTGGCAAATTCGGTCGCGGCATCGTTGCCGACGCGCGTCTCGAAGGCGGACCGGATCTCCGCCTTGGTCCGGCCCTTCACCGCGATGATGAAGGGGAAGCCGAACTTCGCCGTATAGGCCTCGTTCAGGCGGGTGAAGTCGTCGCGTTCGGCATCGGTCAGCATGTTGAGGCCGGCGGAGGCCTGTTCGCCGGTCGATTCCGGCGTCAGACGTCCGGCCTGGGCGAGCTTGCCGGCGAGATCGGGATGGGCGCGGATCAGCGCCAGCCGCTCGGCCTCGCCGGATGCCCGCATCTTCGCCGTCAGGGCGGCGTGGAGGCCTTCCGCCGTATCGTTCGCAGCGGTCAGGCCGGCATCGAAGGCCTGTTCGGCAATCCAGGCCGAATGTTCGAACACACCGCCGAAACGGGCGACGAAATCGGCCCGGCTCATCCGGGAGGGCGGAAGGACAGTCATGGGCGCCTCGATCTGGGGGCCGAATGCCTCGGCCACAGAATCCAAACCTAGCCGGTCGATCGGGCCCGCGTCACTCGATGGTTTCGTTGGGATAGACACCCCAGAGCCGGTTCTGCTCGATCCAGCCGTCGAAGCCCTCTCCGATGAGCCGGCACCAGCCGGCCCGGCAGGTCTTCACCACGCCCTGCACGCGCGGCTCGAGGCGGGCAACGATCCGGTCGCCGCCGGCGCGGTTCATCAGCGGCACGAGATCGGTCGAGTTGGCGCGCGGCTGCACCACGCCGGTGCGCTTGCCCGACAGCATGGAATGATAGACCCAGCTCTCGGTGCCCTCGTTGTCGCGGATGCGCCGCCAGTTCTCGAATTCGGCGGTGATTTCCACCGGCAGGCCGGCGCGCTGGTAGATCCAGATCACGCCGTGATCGCGGGTCGGCCCCATGCGGGCATTGACCCGCTCGGACTTCAGGCTGACGAAGCGCGGCACGGGAAGACGCGTTGCCGAACCGAGCGGCCCGGCCTGCGCGGCGGCGGCCTGCGGCGGCACGGACCCCGTCGTCTCGGCGGCGCCCGCTCCGGTCGTCGCACAGCCAAGGATGGTCAGGGCCGCGACAGCCGCGGCAGCAAGTCCAGCACGCATACTCAAAACTCACACAAAATGCCGCCAGACCCTTCCGAAAGACCGGGGTCGAGCCCGGATCAGGCGGCTTTGTCTGGCGCGACCCTTCTGATAGAGAGGGCCGGTCGGAAGGCAGTGTCGCCGTTCAGGGTTAAGACACGCTTGACGTGCAGACGAATTGCTCCTGACCCAGAGGCCTGAAGGGCATGCCGAACCGCAAGAAGCCGCTCGTTGTCGTGACGCGCAAACTGCCGGATCAGATCGAGACCCGGATGCGCGAGCTGTTCGAGACCCGCCTCAACGTCGATGACCAGCCGATGAGCCACGCCGACCTCGTGGCAGCGGTGAAGGCAGCCGACGTCATCGTGCCGACGGTGACCGACAAGATTGATTCCGCCCTGCTGTCGCAGGCAGGCCCGCAACTGCGCCTGATCGCCCAGTTCGGCAACGGCGTCGACAATATCGATGTCGCCACCGCCGTTCAGCGCGGCATCACCGTCACCAACACGCCGGGCGTGCTCACCGAAGACACTGCCGACATGACCATGGCGCTGGTTCTGGCCGTGCCGCGCCGCCTCGCCGAGGGTTTCGAGGTGCTGGAGCACGGCGAATGGGGCGGCTGGTCGCCGACCTGGATGCTCGGCAAGCGCATTTCCGGCAAGCGCCTGGGCATCATCGGCATGGGCCGCATCGGGCAGGCGCTGGCCAAGCGCGCCGGCGCCTTCGGCATGCAGATCCATTATCACAACCGCCGCCGCCTCTCCGAGAAGGTCGAGCAGGCGCTGAATGCGACCTATTGGGAAAGCCTCGACCAGATGCTGGCCCGCATGGACATCATCTCGGTCAATTGCCCGCATACGCCGGCGACCTATCACCTGTTGTCGGCGCGCCGCCTGAAGCTCCTCAAGAAGGAGGCCTTCGTGGTCAACACCGCGCGCGGCGAGATCATCGACGAGGCGGCGCTGACCCGCATGATCGAAGCTGGCGACATCGCGGGCGCGGGTCTCGATGTGTTCGAGAGCGAGCCGGCGGTCAATCCGCGCCTCCTGAAGCTCGCCAAGGCCGGCAAGGTCGTGCTGCTGCCCCATATGGGCTCGGCCACGATCGAGGGCCGCATCGACATGGGCGAGAAGGTCATCGTCAACATCAAGACCTATATGGACGGCCACAAGCCGCCGGACCGCGTCCTGCCCTCCATGCTGTGAGGGCTGGCGGCAGCCGATTGAGGCCCGCCTCGATCAGGCGGCCGGCGGCCTGCTTTGATCCGATCCGGCTGGGTCGCGTAGATGGGGCGATCCGTCCGATCCGCGACGGGCCAAATCCGCGGGTTCCGGACGCAAGATCCGGCCGCCAGAGGAAACGGGTCCAGCCATGCCGATCACCGCTTTCTACGCAGCCCTGCTCGTGCCGATCTTCCTTGTCCTGTCGCTGCGCGTCATCAATGGCCGGCGCGATGGCCGGGTCGCGCTGGGCGATGGCGGCGATCCCGGCCTGCTCCGCCGCATGCGCGTCCATGCCAATTTCGCTGAATATGTGCCGCTGGCGCTGATCCTGATCGGCTTGGCCGAGAGCCTCGGCATCGGGCGCTGGATCATCCATGCGCTGGGGATCACCCTGCTCGCCGCCCGCCTTCTCCACGCCTATGGCGTCTCGCAACCAAAAGAGAATTTCAGGCTGCGGGTGGCCGGCATGATCTCGACCATCGCCGTGATTTCAACGGCGGCTTTGGCCTGTCTGCTGGGCGCCGTGTCGCGCGGGATTGGATTCTAAGGCTCTGGCGCCGAGCGATCAGACATCTCCGCTCATCTCTCTCTCCCCGCAGGCGGGGAGAGGTGATAATGGGAAAATACTGCCTCGAACCGAGGCCTCAGAACCTCACACCAGCCCGGCCTTCGCCAACGCCTCCGGGACCGGCCCGCCGGTCGCCCAGTCCAGCAGCTCCACGGTGTGGACGATGGGGATGGCCTTGCCGCCCTCCTCCAGCCCATGGCCGATCTGCGTCATGCAGCCGATATTGCCGGTGGCGATCAGGTCCGGCCGGGTCTTCTCGATATTGGCGATCTTGCGGTCGCGCAGCTGCTCGGCCAGCTCCGGCTGCATGATGTTGTAGATGCCGGCCGAACCGCAGCAGAGATGGCCCTCGGGCGGCTCTTTCACGACGAAGCCCGCGGCCTTCAGCAGCACCTTCGGCTGGTCCTTGATCTGCTGGCCGTGCTGCATCGAACAGGCGGAATGATAGGCGACGGTGAGGCCCGAGGCCTGGGCCGGACCGGGCAAACCCAGCGACAGCGCATATTCCGTGATGTCCCTGGCGATCGCCGACACCCGCTTCGCCTTGTCGGCATAGGCGGGATCGTCGCGGAACATGAAGCCGTAATCCTTGATCGTCGTGCCGCAGCCAGACGCCGTGATGACGATAGCATCGAGGCCGGCGCCATCCATCTCGGCGATCCAGGCGTCGATTGTGCGCTTCGCCTGGGCGTGGCTCTCGTGCTCGCGGCCCATATGGTGGACCAGCGAGCCGCAGCAGCCCTCGTTCTTGGCAAACACCACCTCGACACCATGCCGGGTGAGCAGGCGCATGGCCGCCTCGTTGATGCCCGGCGCCAGAACCGGCTGGGCGCAGCCCTGCAGGATGACAACGCGCGCGCGGCGCTGCCCCTCGGCCTGATGGGTCATGGGACGGTCGAGCGCCGAGCGCGACGGCAGGCGGGAAGGCGCAAGCTCGAGCATGGCGCGGGTGCGCCGCAGAATACCCACCCGCTCCGACACCGGGCCTGCCGCCTTGCGGGCAACGGCCACGCCGATCCGGCCCTTCCAGCGCAGCACGGAGGCAACCGACAGCGCCTTCTTGGCGATGAAGGCGCCGGCCAGCGCGAGCCGGAAACGGTTGGGATAGGGCAGGATATTGGCCAGCACCGCGCGGATCAGCCGGTCCTTCCAGGGCCGGTCATAGGTCTCCTCGATATGCGCGCGGGCATGGTCGACGAGATGCATGTAGTGCACGCCTGAGGGGCAGGTGGTCATGCAGGAGAGGCAGGAGAGGCAGCGGTCGACATGCTTGACCACCTCGGCCGTCGCCGGCTTTCCGGTCTCGAACATCTCCTTCATCAGGTAGATGCGGCCGCGCGGTGAATCGAGCTCGTCGCCGAGCAGCTGATAGGTCGGGCAGGTCGCGGTGCAGAAGCCGCAATGGACGCAGGTGCGCAGGATCTTCTCCGAAGCGGCGAGCTTCGGATCGGCGAGCTGGACGAGGGAGAAATTGGTCTGCATCGCTCAGAGCCCCGCATACATGTGGCCGGGATTCAAAATCCCGTCCGGGTCGAAACTGGCTTTCAGCTTGCGCTGCAGGGTCATGAGCGGCGCCGCCGGCGGGTCGAACACATCGACCGAAAGCCTCACCGCATCGGGCGCCCGCACCAGCGTCGCATGGCCGCCCGCGGCTTTTGCCAGCGCATGGATGGCGGCAGCCGAGGCATCGCCGCTCGCCGGGACCGCAGCCCAGATCAGCCCACCGCCCCAGTCGTAGAAATAGCGGCCACCGAGCGCCGCGAGCTTTGTCCCGACCGCCGCGCCCTTGCTCGGCGCGACCGAAATGCGCCAGACCGGATCGGTGCCAGCCGCGACGAAGGCGGCATCGCGCACCGCCTGCCAAAGCGGGCCTGACTCCGCCTCGCCCAGCGTCTCGAGAGCGCCGAAGCGCTTCAGGAGCTTCGCCAGTTCGCCCGTCCGATAGGTGATCATCGGGCCGAAGCCCTCGATGCGGAGCAGCGTGCGGGCCCGGGCGCCGTCAAACGCCGGCAGATGCGCCGCCGCGGTCGGCTCGAAGGGCGAGCCCAGTGCCGCCGACAGGGCCTCGATGGCGAGTGCATCGGACAGGCCCTCGATCACCAGCGTCGCCTCACGTTCAGCGAGTGGCGAGACCTTGAAACAGACCTCGTGGAAGACGGCGAGCG
Source organism: Phreatobacter aquaticus (assembly GCF_005160265.1). Lineage (NCBI taxonomy): Bacteria > Pseudomonadati > Pseudomonadota > Alphaproteobacteria > Hyphomicrobiales > Phreatobacteraceae > Phreatobacter > Phreatobacter aquaticus. The sequence goes on from NZ_CP039865.1 coordinate 1,072,851, forward strand.
TGCCGTGCGAACCGGCCAGCGTCTTGGTCAGGTCCAGGCCGGTGACGTTCTTCATCACGCGGCCGCCGGTCTTGATGTCCTCGCCGCGGCCATTGACGAATTTCAGCCCGATCATCGAGTCGCGGGCAGCGCCGAGATTGATCCGCGCAGGGCCGGAGACATTGGCGGCAGCGACGCCACCGACCGTCGGTTCGCCCGCTGTGCCGAACAGGCCGCGATGATCCATCGGCTCGAAAGGGAGCCGCTGGCCCCGTTGGGCGAGCGTCTCGACAACTTGGGCAAGCGGCGTTCCGGCGCGGGCCGCAATCACCAGTTCGGCCGGCTCATAGAGTGTGATGCCGGTGAGCTTGGTGGTGGAAAGGCTGGCAGCCGCCTGGACCGGGCGGCCGAGGCCTGCCCGCGTGCCACCGCCGGAAATGGCGAGCGGGGACCGGGTGGCGCGGGCATCGGCGACGATGGCGGCAAGCTCGGCGGCTGTGGAGGGCGTATGGAGGGTCATGCGGCAGCTTTCGCGGGCGTGCTCGACGCCGCTTCCTTCGGCGCATCCAGCGGGAACACCTTGGCCGGGTTGAGCAGCCATTGCGGGTCGAGCGCCGACTTGATGCGCGTCTGCTGCAGAAGGTCGGTATCGGAGAACTGCTCGCGCATCAGGTCGCGCTTCTCGATGCCGACGCCATGCTCTCCGGTGAGGCAGCCGCCCACTTCCACGCACAGCCGCAGGATATCCTCGCCGGCATGTTCGGCCTTCACCTGCTCGGCGGGGTCGTTGACATTGAACATGACGAGGGGATGCAGGTTGCCGTCGCCGGCATGGAACACGTTGGCGACGCGGAGCCCATAGCCTTTGACGATCCGGTCGATGCCGGCGAGCACCTCGGGCAGGCGGCCGGTCGGGATGGTGCCGTCCATGCAGATATAGTCGGCGACGCGGCCGGTGGCGCCGAAGGCGGACTTCCGGCCCTTCCAGATCGCCGCCGTCTCGATGGCCGATTTCGATTCCTTGATCACCTTCACCTGATGGGCGCGGGCGATCTCGACGATGCGCGCGAGCATCGCCTCCATCTCGGCCTCCGACCCTTCCACCTCGATGATCAGCATGGCCTCGACATCGAGCGGATAGCCGGCATGGGCGAAGGCCTCGCAGATGGCGATGGCCTCGCGGTCCATATATTCAATGGCCACTGGGATGATGCCGGCGCCGATGATGTCGGCGACGGTGCGGCCGGCCTGGCCGATCTCGTCGAAGCCGAACAGGACGGGGCGCGCACCCTCGGCCTGGCGCAGGATGCGCACGGTCACCTCGGTGACGACGCCGAGCTGGCCCTCGGACCCGACCATCAGGCCGATCAGGTCATAGCCGGGCGAATCGAGCGCCGCGCCGCCGATCTCGACGATCTCGCCCTCGATGGTGACGAGCTTCAGGCCCAGAATGTTGTTGGCGGTGACGCCATATTTCAGGCAATGGGCGCCGCCGGAATTCATCGCGACATTGCCGGCAATGGTGCAGGCAAGCTGGCTCGACGGATCCGGCGCGTAGAAGAAGCCCTCATGGGCCACTTCGCCGGAGATCGCGAGATTGGTGATGCCGGACTGCACCCGCATGGTGCGGTCCGCGAAATTCGTCTCCAGAACCCGGTTCATCTTGGCGATGCCGAGGACGACGGCGTCCTCCTGGGGGATGGCGCCGCCGGCAAGCGACGTGCCGGCGCCGCGCGCCACCACCGGCACGCCCTCGCGGTTGCAGAGCTTGAGGATCGCCGAGACCTGCTCGGTTGTCTCGGGCAGGACCACCACCATCGGCACGCGGCGGTAGGAGGTCAGCGCATCGGTCTCGAAGGCGCGGCGCTCGTCGAGTGCCGTGATCACGCCTTCGCCAGGAACTATGGCCTGGAGGCCCGCGATGATCGCGTCGCGCTTGGCGAGAACGGCGGCCTGCGGTTCCGGAAAGGCAATGGTCATCCGCGTCGCTCCCTTGAGGCAACCCCACCCCGACCCTCCCCTTTGCCAAGGGGAGGGGGTTCAATCGATCCCTCGGCTGGTCCCGCGCCTCATTCTGGCAGGGATGGCGACGATGGCGCGAAAGGCCCCCTCCCCGCTTGCGGGGAGGGTCGGGGTGGGGTCTCCACCTTGTATCCGTTCCAACTATAGCGCCAATCGCCACTGGCGAAATGCTATGCGAACGGCCAAGATTGTTTCCTCCTTGGAAAAGATGCGCTCCCGTTCATGTCGCCGCTTGCCGATCTCGAAGTGTTTGCCCGCATCGTCACGGCCGGCTCCATGTCGGCCGCCGGCCGCGAAATGGGCCTGTCGCCGGCCGTCATCTCCAAGCGGGTGAAGCGGCTGGAGGACCGGCTCGGCACGCGCCTGCTGCAGCGGACCACGCGGCAATTGTCGCTGACGGAAGCGGGCCAGGGCTATTACGAACGGGTCGTGGCGATCCTAGCCTCCATCGACGAGGCCGAGGCCTTCGTCACCCGGCGGTCCAATCTGGCGCGCGGAACGCTGCGCGTCTCAGCGCCCACCTCGTTCGGACGGCTGCATATCGCGCCGCATCTGCGCGGCTTTCTCGCCGCCAATCCCGATCTCATCGTCCATCTGGAATTGTCGGATAGCTTCGTCGACATTGTCGGCGAGGGCTATGATCTGGCCGTCCGCATCGGCGAACTCGACGATTCCTCCTTCGTCGCGCGCAGGCTGGCGCCGAACCACCGCGTGCTGGTGGCGACCCCCGGCTATCTCGCCGAGCGCGGCACGCCCGCTGGTCTCGCCGACCTCGCCAACCACGCCCTCCTCTCGCACAATTCCGACACCTGGCGGCTGGAGGGGCCGGGCGGCCCGCAGCTCGTGCGCCTGCATGGGCCGCTCAAGACCAATTCGTCGGAGGTCATCCGCGAGGCGGTGCTGGCCGGCATCGGCATCGCGCTGCGCTCCACCTGGGATGTCGGGCCGGAGCTGAAGGACGGCCGGCTGAAGGCGGTCCTGCCGCAATGGCGCGCGTCCCACCGGGTCGCCGTTCATGCCGTCTATCCGACGCGGCGGTTCCTGCCGCAGAAGGTGCGCGTCTTCATCGACTGGCTCGCCACGCTCTATGGCCCGGTGCCCTATTGGGACGAGGGGCTCGACCTCGCCGCCCGGGAAGGTTAGAGGACAGCGGGTTTTCATGGGGTTGCAGGGAAGAGATCCTCTTTCTGCCCGCATAGAACATCTTCACCCGTCGGTGCGACGAATGTCTGCCGACACGCCCGAGCTGGACATGACCGCCACGCCGCCTGACGCAAGAGACCTCGACCAGAGCCTGGCCGCCCTGCTGGCCGGCGCCGGTTTCGCGCGTAGCGAGCCGCCGCTGCTGATCGCCGCCGATCTTGTGCGCGATCTCGTCGGCGAGGCCCTGGCGCGCCGGCTCTATCTCACCGGCGACGGCGATGGCGCCGAACTCTGCCTCCGGCCCGACTACACGATCCCGGTCGTGCAGATGCATCTGGAAGGTGCCCGCGCCCGCGAGGCCGCCGCCTATTCCTATCTCGGCCCGGTGTTCCGCCAGCGCCCCGGCCTGCCCGGCGAATTCCGCCAGGCCGGCATCGAGCTGCTCGGCCGTGCCGACCGCGAGGCCGCCGATGCCGAGGTCGTCTCGCTCGCGCTGAAGGGCGCCAGGCTCTACACGTCCGGCCCGCTGACGCTCGCCATGGGCGATGTCGGCATCTTCCTCGGGCTGATCGATGCGCTGGGCCTGTCGCCCGCCTGGCGCCGCCGGCTCGCCAAGGACTTCCGCCGCTCCGGCGGGCTTGCCCAGGATCTGCGCCGTCTCGCCGAGCCGCCCGCCACCGGGCCATCGCGCGCCGGCCTGCTGGCAGCCCTTGAAGGTTCCGATCCGAAGGCCGCCCGCGAACTCGTCACCGATCTCCTGTCGATTGCCGGCATCACGACAGTTGGCGGCCGCTCCGCTTCCGACATTGCCGAGCGGTTCCTCGAACAGGCAGCCCTCGGCTCAGGCGGACTGTCGCCCGACAAGGTCGCGGTGGTCGAGAAGGTGCTGGCCGTCGAGGCCGATCCGATGTCCGCCGAACGCGACCTCCGCGCCATTGCCGCCGCCGCCGGTCTGGATCTGTCCGGCCCGCTCGACCGTCTGGCCCGCCGCAATGCTCTGCTCGCCGAGGCCGGCGTCGACCTCACGAATGCGCGCTTCTCCACCAGTTTCGGCCGCGATGTCGACTATTATACCGGCCTCGTCTTCGAGATCGGCGACGCCTCGGGCAAGGTCGACAAGCAATTGGTCGGCGGCGGGCGCTATGACCGCCTGACCGACATGATGACCGCCAAGCTCGGTCTCGACATCAAGGTGCCGGCGGTTGGCTGCGCCTTCTGGGTCGAGCGCCTGGCCCTTGCAGGAGGCCGGTCATGAGCCAGCCCGCACAGCCGCTCGTCTTCGCCATTCCCTCCAAGGGCCGCATTCTGGAATCGGCCCAGGGCTTTCTCGATCGTGCCGGCCTGAAGCCCGTACAGTCGCGCGGCGCCCGCGACTATCGTGGCACCATTCCAGGCCTCCCCGATGTCGAGGTGGCCTTCCTGTCGGCCTCCGAGATCGCTCGCGAACTGGTGGCTGGCACGGTTCATCTGGGACTCACCGGCCTTGACCTCATGCACGAGGCAACGCCCGAGCCGGAGGACCGCCTCGTCTCGCTGGCGGCGCTCGGCTTCTCGCGCGCCGATGTGGTGGTCGCCGTGCCGCAGGCCTGGATCGACGTCTCGACCATGGCCGATCTCGACGATGTCGCGAGCCAGTTCCGCGCTCGCAGCCGGAGCCGCATGCGGGTGGCGACCAAGTATTTCAACCTGACGCGCGCCTTCTTCGACCGCCACGGCATTGCCGATTACCGGATCGTCGAATCGACGGGAGCGACCGAAGGCGCACCAGCCGCCGGTGCCGCCGAGCTGATCGTCGACATCACGACCACCGGCTCGACGCTGGCTGCCAATGCGCTGAAGATCATCGATGACGGCGTGATCCTGAAGTCGGAGGCCCATCTCGTGGCGTCACGCACCGCCGCCTGGAGCGACACGGCGAAGGCGGTGGCCCGTGACATGCTCGACCGGATCGCGTCGGAAGCGCGCGCCCGCAAGGTCAAGGAAGTGCGCACCCGCTTTGCCGGCGCCGACATGGCGCTGGTCGAGGAGGCGAAAGCCCGCTTCGGCGTCGCCGCGCCCTTCGGCGCGCCGACCTCCTCGGGCATGGTGACGCTGCATTGCCCGCCGGCTGAGCTCTTCGGCCTGTCGCGCTTCCTGCGCGAGAAGGGCGCGGAAAGCGTGACGGTCACCGAGATCGACTACATGTTCTCGGCCGAGAACCCGCTCTACGACAAGCTGGAAGCCGCGCTGGCCTGAGGGCCGGCTCAGACCGCGTCGGTCGAGGTCACCACGAACGTGTGCATCTCGCCGTCTTCGTCGCGGATCGAGACATATTCGCCGAGCTGGAACGGATGTTCGCCGAAGCGATAGCCGGCTTCGTCATCAACAGTCGCGGCGCCATCATAGTCGAACACCCAGGTCGCGCCCTTGGCGCCGCCCGGCTTGTGCACGACGAGACCGTGCTGGTCCTCCTCGCCCACCCAGAAGCGCCGCACCTTGCAGAGCGCCTTGTGCTCCTTCCAGCGGGCAAGATCGATATGGGCATCGGCAGTCAGCGGCGCGACGAACTCATAGCCGTGGCGGCTCGATCCATCGGGGAAGTCCTTGGACCGGGCGAGATTCAGCCGGATCTTGTGGAAGCCGTGGGGGAGCGTGGTCATGGCGCGGAGACTTTCCTCGGGAACGTATGCGCTTCACCCAACAGGCGATCCGCCCCATCCGCCTTGATCGGCGTCAAGCAAGCCCAAGCGCGCGCGCCAGGATCACCGCGCCAAGCCCGCAGGCCAGCGCCGCGAGGTCGCGCTTGAAGACCAGCGTGGCAATGGCTGCCGCCGCGATGCCAATCCAGGCGCTGGGGCCGCCTTTCGCCGCCAGCGGGACGACAGTCGCCATCATGATGGCGCCAGGCAGCGCCTCCAGCGCGGCGCGCATGAACGGGGTCAGCGGCACCCGTCCCATGATCCAGTGGCCGGCGATGCGCACGCCGAAGGTGGCGAGCGCCATGGCGATGATCGCGGCGATGGTCCAGCTGGCGCTATCGGTCACGGAGCAGCCCCGCCGCGATCGAACCGGCGAGCGCGCCGACGACGATGAACCAGTAGCCGTCGATCACCTGCGACGTGCCAAGGGCGACACCCGCCGCGATCGGCCAGGCCAGCCGGTCGCGCCGGATGCGAAACATGCTGACCGCCATGGAGGTGAAGATCAGCGGCATGATCAGGTCGAGGCCGAAGCGCTTCGGGTCGCTCAGGATGCCACCCAGCATGTGGCCGGGAATGGTGGCGAGCGTCCAGATGATCCAGAGGAACAGGCCGGCGCCGATGAACACGCCGGCATCCTCGCCACCCTTGGCATGATAGCGCGAGCCGATGATGAAATTGGCGTCGGTGAGCGAGGACAGCGCCAGATAGGCGCTGCCCCTCGGCATGCGCGACAGCCAGGGCTGGAGGGCCGCGCTCATCAGCAGGAAGCGCAGGTTCACCGCCACCACCACCGCCACCATGGCCGTGAGCGCGCCCGTGCTCCATGCCCGGGGCCAGAGTTCGAGTGCCAGCAGCTGGCCGGCGCCTGCATAGACGAGCAGGCTCATCAGCGTGGTCTCGACCAACGTCAGGCCCTTCTCGGCGGAAGCGCCGCCGAAGGCCGCGGCGAACACGATGACGCCCGGCAGCAGCGGCAGGCTCAGCCGCGCGCCCTCGATCATGCCGGCGGGCGTGATCGGGACCGGACGCATCGGTGGGGGAGAGGAAGGGGCCATGGTTCCGCTTTGCCGTGTGGAAGCGGCGGCGTAAAGCGCGGAAATTGCAGGTGGGCCGTGCCCGCGATCACGAAGAGAGCCGTCTCGGGCCCGCTGCCCGACCTGCCCCTAGGCCTGCGTCCCGTTCAGCGGGTTCTCCGGGTCCCAGCCATAGCGCAGCGTCTCGAAGCGCATGGCGCGCGTGTCGATCATCAGGAGGCGGCCGACCAGGCCCTCGCCGAAGCCGACGATCTCGCGGATCACCTCCAGCGCCATCATCGAGCCGACAATGCCTGTCAGCGCGCCGAGCACGCCGGCCTCCGCGCAGGCCGGCACCGTGCCGGGCGGCGGTGCATCCGGGAACAGGCAGCGATAGGTCGGGTTGGGCTTGCCGTTGGGGCCCGTCTCGTGCGGGCGGAGCGTCGTCAGCGTCGCGTCGAAAATGCCGACCGCAGCCGTGATCAGCGGCTTCGCCTCATGGAAACAGGCGTCGGAGACGGCATAGCGGGTGGCGAAATTGTCGGAGCCGTCGACCACGATGTCGTAGGCGCGGACGAGATCGCGGGCATTCGCCTCGGTCAGCCGGGTGACATGGCCGACAACCTCGACATGGGGATTGAGCCGGCGCACCGCATTGGCGGCACTCTCGGTCTTCAGCCGGTCGACATCCTCGGTGCGGTGGATCACCTGCCGCTGCAGGTTCGACAGCGCGACCGCGTCGTCATCGACGATGCCGATCGTGCCGATGCCCGCCGCCGCGAGATAGAGGATCAGCGGCGCGCCGAGCCCGCCGGCCCCGATCACCAGAACCCGCGCCTTGCCGAGCTTCTGCTGACCTGGACCGCCCACCTCGCGCAGCACGATGTGGCGGGCATAGCGCTCCAGCTCGTCGGCGGACAGCATCAATCGATGCTCAAGCCGAGCGACTGGCGCACGCGGGCGCGCACCGCATGGCCGTCGCGGGTCGGCAGCACGCGCTCGCGCTCGTGGGAATCGATCTTCACGATGGCGACGCAGGGCCCATCGCCGGCGTTCTGGATGCGCACCGACAGGCGGTTCACCTCGTCCATGCCTTCGATGACGCGGGTGTCGGCAATGCCCGAGGCCTTGGCGATGGCCGCGAGATCAGCCACGACCGTGTGGCTCGCCTGGCCGCCCGTCTCGCCATAGAGCCCGTTGTCGAGCACGACAATGGTGAGGTTCTTCGGCTGCTGCATGGCGATGGTGGCAAAGGAGCCAACCCCCATCAGCATCTCGCCGTCGCCGGTGACGACGACCACCGGCTTGTCCGGCTGGGCCAACGCGAGGCCCAGCGCCATGACGGCTGTGCCACCCATGGCGCCCCAGAGATAGACGTTGCGGTCATGGTCGCCGGCGGCGGCCACATCATAGGTGGGCGAACCCAGGCCGGTGACGACAATCGCCTCGCCGCGATCGGCGAGGAGGCGGGCAACGACGGCGCGGCGGTCGAGTTTCTGGGTCATTTCACGAACACCTTGGCGCCGATCAGTTTCTGGCCGAGCAGGACGGCGACCGCGCTGCCGCCCTCATAGGCCATGCGGATGCCGGCGGCGGCGGCTGGCCCCACCTCGTGCGGCTCGGAGGCGCGCAGGACATGCACGCCCATCAGGCGGAAGGCATCCGGCGTCGCGGTGCCCATCGGCACCTGCCACGGATTGAACTCGCCCCATTCGCCGCGCATCGTGACGAAGGTGAGGAAGGGTCCGCCCATGTTGCGGACCAGCGACAGCATGTTGATGCAATTGCCGACACCCGAGGACTGCATGAGCAGGCAGGCGCGGTCGCCGCCGAGCCAGGCGCCGGTGGTCAGCGCCACGCCTTCCTCTTCGGTGGTGAGCGGAATGCCGATCATCGCCTTGTCGGCATGAACGGCGCGGATCAGGTCGGCATGGCCGCCATCGGGCACATAGGCCACTTGCCGCACATGCGCGCTCTTGAGCTGCGCGAAGATATCAAGCTGCCAGGAATGGGGCGGGGCATGCGCCACGGGGGGGTTGTAGAGGTTCATCGGCTCGGTAGGCTCCGTGCGCATTGCTGGGCGGCCGCACGATGGCGGGACCCCGGCCACGAAACAAGTGATTCCTCGGGAGGACTGGCATGATCATCGGATTCATCGGGCTTGGGCGCATGGGGCGCGGCATGGCCTCCAACCTGCAGACCAAGGGCTTCCAGCTGATGGTCCATGATGTGGTGGAGGCGCCGGTCAAGGAGCTCCTCGCGCTTGGCGCCAAGCGCGGCACCCCGGCCGAGATCGCGGCGGCCTCCGACATCGTCGTCACCATGCTGCCGACCGGCAAGGAAGTCGGCGAAGTGGTGCTGGCCCCCGGCGGCGTGCTGGATCATGCGAAGCCCGGCACGATGATCCTCGACATGTCGACCATCGATCCCGAGACCACCGACCGCCTGCACGAGGAAACCCGCAAGCGCGGCATGACCGCCGTGGATGCGCCGGTCGGCCGGCTTGCCTGGCATGCCGATCGCGGCCAGAGCCTGTTCATGGTCGGCGCCGACGATGCCGATTTCGCCCGCGCCAAGCCGCTGCTCGACGCCATGGGCACGACGATCCACCATTCCGGCGGGCCCGGCGCCGGCACGCGGATGAAGCTCGTGAACAACTATCTCGCGATCATCCTCTGCCAGATGAATGCCGAGGCGCTCTCGCTCTCGCAGCGCTTCGGGCTGGATCTCTCGAAGACGCTCGACGTGCTCTACGGCACCACCGCCACCAACGGCCAGCTCAAGGTCAACTGGCCGAACAAGGTGCTGGCCGGCGATACCGAACCGGGTTTCTCCATCGACCTCGCCCACAAGGACCTGACCCTCATCGTGCAGGCGGCGAACTCAGCCCGCGTGCCGGTGCCGGTGGCCGCCGCCGCGCGCGAGGCCTTCTCGCAGGCCCGCGCCCGCGGCTATGGGCAGAATGACTTCTCGGCCATGGTCGATGTCGCCTGCGACATCGCGCAGATCGAGCGGGCGCGGCTTCCGAAGGGCTATACGCCGCCGGTGTGAGGGGCCTGACGCAACACACCGACATCCGCCCGTGGAATGACCGTCGCACGCTCTGACGTCATCCCCGGCGAGCGAAGCGAGGGAAGGGGATCCAGGGGCCGGAAGGCTGGTGCTTGGGACTCCTGGACCCCCTTCCCTCGGCCATAGCATCGAGCGAACGCGAGATGCGTTCGCCTCTCGCTTTGGGCCTCGCCGGGGGTGACGTCGGTTCGTCATGCCTGTGCTGGTCCGCTGGAAAGCCCGAGACGGGAATGGCCGGGACAAGCCCGGCCATGACAGCGGAGGGAGTGAGAGCAGGCGCTATGAGGCGACGGCGACCGGCGCATAGGGCTCGATCAGTGGCTCGGCCGGTATTCCCCAGACCTTCGTCAGCTTGCGCACCATGTCCATGGTCAGGGTGCGTTTGCGAGAGAGTATCTCGGAGGCGCGCGCCCGCGAGCCGAGGAGCGCGGCGAGGTCAGACTGGTCTCGTCCGGTCCAGGCCATGTGCGCCTTGATGGTCTCCACCGGGTCAGCCGGATCGATCGGATGATGCAAGTCTTCGTAACGCTCGACGAGGGTTGCCAGAACATCAAGTCGGTCAGCCTCAGGAGAGCCGGGGGCGGCATCCCACAGGCGATCGATCTCGGCCAGCGCGCTGCGGTGGTCGTCGTCACTCCTGATCGGGCGGATATCCATGGCGGGCTCCTAGAACTGCGAAACGGTCAGGGCATCGATCCGATCGTAGTCGGCATGTGTGCCGATAAACTTCACGAAGGCGATCTGGAGGTCGAAGCGAAAAGCGACGATCAGGCGAAAGTTGCCGCCACTGACCTCGAAGCGCACACGGTCGGCGCTCAACACCTTGGCCTTGGAAAAGGCCCCCTGCACGTCCTGTGGGCTGGTCCAGTTCGCCTTGCGGACCATCCGCTGCCAATGGTCCAGCGAGGCGGCGGCCGATGGATGCCGATCGGCGAAGGCCACAAGCGTGCTGCGTGCGATGATCCGCATAGGCGCAAGCTAGCATGTTCCCCAAACGGGAACAAGCGATTGGGATCGACGTCACCTGAACCCGGGTTCAGCACGAGACTTTCCGAAGCCGCGCGACCTATCCTAAGGCAATCACGTCCTGCCCATCCTTGTGGCGGGCATCCACGCCTGTTGAAATCTAAGGACCAAGACGGGAATGGCCGGGACAAGCCCGGCCATGACGCGGAGAGCGTACGGGATAGAGCGGAGCGGGAACTCCGCCCCTCTCACCCCAGCGTGGTCAGGTCCTGGAACCAGTGCTGCGCCTGGGTGTAGGTCGACACCTTCGGCCCCGACACATGCGGGTTGGTGTCGTGGACCACCCAGACCAGCAGCGCATCGTCCACCACCTTCTCGTGGACCTTCGCCATCAGCGCGTTCTGCTCGGCCTCGTTGGTGCTCGACAGCGCTGTGTCGATCAGCTTGTCGACATCCGCATTCTTGTAATGGCCCCAGTTGACGCCGATCGGCGCGATCTGGCCCGAATGGAAGAAGCGGATGAAGGCATAGAGCGGGTCGGAGGTGACATAGGCGACATTGTTCGCCGTGATGCCCTTCAGGGACTCATGCGCCGCGCCCTGCCGCCACGCCGTGTAGAGCGGCTCAAGCTCGACCACCTTGAACTCGACCTCGATGAAGGCCTCCTTGAACATCTGCTGGCAAAGCTCGTTCATCGGCAGCGACAGCATCTGGCCCGAGCCCGACGAGGCGATGAGGAACTGGGTCTTCAACGGGTTCGCCTTCGAGTACCCGGCCTCCGTCATCAGTTTGCGGGCGGCATCGATATCATACTTGATCTCGAATGTCGGCTTGCCGAACCAGGGGTTGGAGCGGTCCACCTGGCCATAGGCGGGGTGGGCGAGCCCGCCCATCAGCTCCACGACCGAGGCGCGGTCGATAGCGAGATTGGCCGCCTTGCGGGTGCGGATATCGGTCCAGGGCGAGCCCGGCAGCGTCGAGAGGTGATAGTTCCAGACATGGGGCGTGACATTGTCGATCAGCTTGAAGCCTTGCTGCTTCAGCCGCGGCATGACGTCGGGCGCCGGCGTCTCGATGAAGTCCACCGTGTTGGCGAGCAGCGCATTGGTGCGGGTGATCGGCTCGGGCAGGCAGGACAGGATGATCTTGTCGGTCTTGGCGATCCGGTTCTTGTCCCAATAGTCGGGATTGCGGATCAATTCGGCGAATTCGCGCGGCTGCAGCTTGCCGAGCTTGAACGGGCCGGTGCCCGACGGCTCCAGCGCGAACTTCTGCCAGTCGCGGCCGACCTTCTCGAACTGGGCCGGGCTCGAGATGAGGAACCAGAGCATCTGGTAGGGGAAGAACGAATCGACCGTCTTGGTGGTGACCTCCACCGTCATGGCATCGACCTTGCGCCAGCTGGCGACCGAGGGCAGACGCGCGCGGACCTGCGACGACTGCCGCTGGTCGAAATGCGGCGCGTCGGTCTTCAGGACCTTGTCGAAGTTCCACACGACCGCGTCGGCATCGAGCGTCGAGCCGTCGTGGAACTTGACGCCCGGACGCAGCTTGAACACCCACTTCTTCTTGTCGGCGGGGTCGGTCGCCCATTCGGTGGCGAGGCCCGGCACCAGCTTGCCCGGCCGGTTGGCGACATTCATCTCCCAGGCGACGAGGGGGTCGTAGAGCGTGTAGCCGGTGAACTGGTAGCCACCGGCGCCGCGGTCGGGCTGGCCGGTGGTCTGCGGAATGTCGGCCATCGAGATGCCGTAGCGGATCACCTTCTCCTGGGCGGCCGCAGGCAGGACCGGCAGGGTCGAGGCGGCGGCGAACGCTGCGGCAGATTTCAGGAAGTCGCGACGGTCGAGACCGGAGAACGGCATGGTTGAATCCTGCTGTCTGGTTGATGCGACAAGGCTAGTTGCAGTGCAGCATGAGTCGAGACCAAACTATCGGCGGTTGCTGGCGAGCCTTTGGGCAGGAAGCCCGCTCCACGACCGGGGCGACAGCAGACAGCTGCCGGAACATGCCGCGTGGATGAGCAGAGGACGACCTGCCGCACCCTTCATCTCGGGCCTTGCCGAGCGGGGCTCGAGCCGTCATCCCTAGGCCATGGCTGTCCTCCCCAATGTCCTGTCGATTCCCGCCTCGCGGCCGCTGCTGGCAACGCTCGCCGCAGCGATCCTGGACGGCCAGGTCATTGCCGGCTGGCCGGACCGGTCCGATCCCCTGTCGCTGGCCTCCGGCACGATCCTGCTGCCAAACCGGCGTGCCTGCCGGGCCATGCGCGACGCGTTCCTGGATCTGTCGGGCGGCGAGCCCGTGCTGCTGCCGCGTATCGCGCCCATCGGCGATGTCGACGAGGACGAATGGGCCTTCGCCGATCCCAACCCGCTGGACCGGCTTGGCATCGATGCGATCCGGCCGGCCATGGCGGGGCTGGAGCGGCAATTGACGCTCGCAGCCCTGGTGCGCCGCTGGGCCGAGAGCGTGGACCGCGCCGTCGTGCGGCTCGGCGCCGACGAGCCGCTGATCGTCTCGACCTCCACCGGAGATGCCCTGTCGCTGGCCTCCGACCTGATGCGGCTGATGGACCAGGTGGAGACCGAGCGGGTCGCCTGGGCCGGGCTTGAGACGATCGTGGAAGCCGGCCTCGACCGCTTCTGGGCCATGACGCGGGATTTCCTGACCATCGCCACCAGACACTGGCCGGCGCTGTTGGCCGAACGGGGCCTGCAGGAACCGGCGGTCCGCCGCGACCAGCTGATCGCAGCCGAGACCGAGCGGCTGAAGGCCGCCGCGGGCCCGCTGATTGCGGCCGGCTCCACCGGCTCGATCCTGGCGACGCGCGATCTGCTGAGGGCGGTGGCGCTGCATCCGAAGGGCGCGCTTGTGCTGCCGGGCCTCGACCGCGATCTCGATGCGGCATCCTGGGCGGCGATTGCCGGCGAAGGCGGCGCCAAGGCCCATGGTCATCCCCAATATGGCCTGAAGCGGCTGATCGACCATGTCGGCATCCTGGCCGGCGATGTCCGCGAACTCTCAGGGCCCGCGCCCCATGGCCGCGAGCGGCTGATGTCGGACGTCATGCGACCGGCAGCAACGACCGAAGCCTGGCTTGAGGCGCGCACCGTCGCAGGGCCGTCCATGCTCGACGGCATCACTGTGATCGAGGCGCAGGCCGAACGCGACGAGGCCCTCGCCGTGGCGCTGGTGCTCCGCGAGATCGCCGAGGACCCGACGCGCCGGGCGGCGCTGGTGACACCCGACAGGGCGCTGGCCCGCCGGGTCACCGCCGAACTCGCGCGCTGGCAGGTGGTGGTGGACGATTCCGGCGGCCGGCCGCTTGGCACCAGTCCGGCAGCGACCGTTGCCCGGCTGGTCGCGGCGATCGCCCTCGACGATCCGGCGCCCGCCCAGGTGCTGGCGCTGCTCGCCCACCCGGCAATCGATCTCGGCCTGGATGCGGACCGGCTGGCCGATGCCATCGCGGCGATCGAACTCCGGGTGCTGCGTGGCCTCAGGCCGCAGGGCGGGCTCGCCGGCTATTGCCGGGTGCTCGATGAGGCGGTGCCGCTGGAGGGATCGGCGATCGATCCGCTGCGCCGGGTGACGGCTGAGGCGCTCGCCGACGGGCGGAGCGTCATGTCGCTCCTGTTCCAGGCTCTCCGGCATTTTGATGAGGTTTTACAAGGCGGGCCGATTCCGCTGGCGGAGCTCGCGCTCCGCCATGGCCGGGCGCTGTCCGATTTGCGGCTGAAGGCGGATGCCGAGGGCACCGAGGCCCTGCTCGACCTCCTCACCCGCATGGCGGGCCCGGCCGCAGCCGAGTTTCTTATCCCCGTTGGCGACTATCCCGCGGCCCTTGATGCCCTCATGAGCACGGAAACCGTGCGGATGGCGGCCGATCCTGGCGCACGCATCCGCATTCTCGGCCTGCCCGAGGCGCGCCTGCTGGCCGTCGACACCGTGGTGATGGCAGGCCTGGTGGAGGGGTCATGGCCGGGCGATCCCAAGCTCGATCCCTGGCTCAACCGGGCCATGCGCTCCGCCTTCGGCATCGATCCGCCGGAACGCCGCATCGGCCTCGCCGCCCATGACTTCTGCCAGTTGCTAGGCACCCCGCGCGTCGTCCTGTCGCGCGCGGCCAAGACCGGCGGCGTGCCGACGGTCGCTTCGCGCTGGGTGCAGCGGTTGGCCGCCGTGCTCGGTGGCGAGACCTGGGCACTGCTGAAGGCGCGCGGCGATCAAGTCCTGGCGCTGGCCCAGGAGCTGGACCGCCCCGCGGCGGTCGTGCCGGTGCTCAGGCCGCAGCCGGCGCCGCCGCTGGAACTGCGGCCAGCGAGGCTGTCGGTCACCGAGATCGAGACGCTGCTGCGCGATCCCTATGCCATCTATGCCCGCCATGTGCTGATGCTCCGCCCGCTTGATGCTCTGGACGAGGAGCCGGGCGCCGCCGAGCGCGGTACGCTGATCCATGACGCCCTGGCCGCCTATGCGCAGGAGATCGCCAGGACCGGCATTCCGGCCGATCCCGTCGGACGGCTCCTTGCCATAGGCCAGGACAAGTTCCAGCCGTTCTGGGCCGATCCGACCGTGCGTGCCGTGTGGTGGCCGCGCTTCATGGCGATTGCCCGCTGGTTCGTCGCCGACGATCTCGCCCGCAGGCCGGACCTCCAGGGTGTTCACGTCGAGCTCGGCGGCCGGATGGAATGGGATACGCCCGGCGGCCGCCGCTTCGTGCTGACCGCCCGGGCCGACCGGATCGAGGTGCGCGCTGACGGGGCGCTCGACGTGATCGACTACAAGACGGGGCAGCCGCCCTCGAAGCCGCAGGTCGAATCGGGCCTGTCGCCGCAATTGCCGCTCGAGGCGGCGGTTGCCCGCGCGGGCGGCTTCAAGGGCATTCCCAAGGACATGCCGGTCGCGGGCCTGGTCTATGTCAAGCTCGGTGGCCGGGATCCTGCGGGCGAGGTGCTGCCGATCCAGCCGGACATGGGCGTCGCCGGTCTGGTCGAGGACGTTGAGGAGAAGCTGCGCGGCCTGGTCGCCGCCTTCGAGAACCCGGCGCAGGGCTATCTGTCCTGGGCCATCCCGCAATTCGCCACCGGCCGCTCCAACGACTACGCCCATCTCGCCCGCGTCAAGGAATGGGCAGCATCGGGAGGCGGCGAATGAGCACCCGCCTGATCGCGCCGCCGGATGCGGTTCTGAAGCAGCGGCTGGCTTCCGATCCCGGCCTCTCCGCCTGGGTGTCGGCCAATGCCGGCTCGGGCAAGACCTATGTGCTGGCGCGCCGCGTTGTCAGGCTGATGTTGGCGGGAACACCGCCCGGCGCCATCCTTTGCCTGACCTTCACCAAGGCGGCGGCCGCCACCATGGCCAACCGCGTCTTCGGCCTTCTGGCTGAATGGACGGCGCTGGACGATGGGGCGCTGGCCCGGACACTGGAGGATCTCGACGGGCGAAAGCCGGGCGCCGACCGGCTGTTGCGCGCCAGGCGCCTGTTTGCCGAGGCGCTGGAGACGCCGGGCGGCCTGAAGGTTCAGACGATCCATGCCTTCTGCGAGCGCGTGCTGCATCAGTTTCCCTTCGAGGCCAATGTCGCCTCGCAGTTCACCGTGCTCGACGACACGAGCCGCGCCGACCTGGTCCAACGGGCAAAACTCGCCGTGCTCGAATTGGCCGCCGGCACCCCGGACGGCATCTATGGGCGGGCGCTGGCGCAGCTCTCGACGATCGCCGCCGACCAGACCGTGGACGACCTTCTGTCGGAGGCACTCCGGCTGCGCGATGCGCTGCCCGCGCGGATCGATGACGAAGCGGCGCTGACCCGCGAGATCGATGCGCTGGGCGACATGCTGGGGCTCGTGCCGACCGATACGGAGGCCAGTCTGCAGGCCGCCCTGGTCGACGAGGCGATCCTTGCAGCCTCCGAATGGCTGTCTGTCGCCCTGTCGTTGGAGAGCCTACCGAAGGCAGGAGCGGGTGACCGGGACGCGGCGGCACGGCTCAGGCGCGCCGCTGGCGGCGAGACGGATGCCTATCTCGCGATGTTCCTGACCCAGGCGGGCAGCCGCCGGAAGACCATCGTCACCAAGGCGGTCCAGACGACGTTCCCCGATCTTGGCCAGCGGCTCGACCGCGAGGCCGAGCGCATTGTCGCCTGGGACATGAAGCGCAAGGCCGTGGCGATGCGCGACCGGACCGCGGCATTGCTGACGCTGGCCGTTGCCGTTCACAGCCGGGTGGAGGCAGCGAAGGCGGCGCGCGGCGCGCTCGACTTCGACGATCTGGTGATCCGCACCCGCGCCCTGTTCGGCAAGGTCGATGCCCGCTGGATCCTCTACAAGCTCGACCAGGGTATCGACCACATCCTGGTCGATGAGGCGCAGGATACCAGCCCGGTCCAATGGGAGCTGGTGGCGGAACTGGTGGCCGAGTTCACCTCCGGCGAGGGCGCCAGGCCCGGCGACCGCACCCTGTTCGTGGTCGGCGACGAGAAACAGTCGATCTACTCGTTCCAGGGCGCCGAACCCGCCCATTTCGCGCTGATGCGCCGCAAGTTCGAGGCCGATTTCCGCAAGGCATCCAAACGCTTCGAGACCGTGCCGCTGCATTTCTCGTTCCGCTCCACCGCCGCCGTGCTGGGGGCTGTCGATACCGTGTTCGAGGCGCCGGATGCCAGGCGCGGCCTGGTGTTCGATGACGATGTCGCGCCGACCCATTCGGTCGCCCGCGTCGGCGCTCCGGGCAGTGTGGAACTCTGGCCGGCGGTCGAGCCGACCGACCAGCCGGAGGTCTCGCCCTGGACGGCGCCGCTCGATGCGGTCACGCCGGGCGATCCCGTCATGCGGCTCGCCGAGCGGATCGCGGGCCATATCAAGCTGTGGAGAGATCAGGGCCATCGCCTGCCGGATCGCGACCGGCCGATCGCCGCCGGCGATATCCTGATCCTGGTGCGACGGCGCGGCGCCCTGTTTGAGGCGATCATCCGGGCCCTGAAGAATGCCCAGGTGCCGGTCGCCGGCGCCGACCGTATGGTGCTCGGCGAGCATATCGCCGTGATGGACCTGCTGGCGCTGGCCGATTGCCTGCTGACGCCCGACGACGACCTCTCGCTGGCCGCGGTTCTGAAGAGCCCGCTGATCGGCATGAGCGAGGATGCCCTGCTGGCGCTCGCCAGTGGCCGAGCCGGCTCGCTCTGGGATGCCCTCCGCATCGGTGGCCATCCGGCGGCGAACCTGCTGGCCAGGTGGCGGAACGAAGTGCTGGCCTCGCCACCCGCCACCTTCTTCGCGCAGGTCCTGTCGCGAGACGGCGGTCGCCGCCGCATCCTGGAGCGTCTCGGCTATGAGGCGGCCGACGCGCTCGACGAGTTCCTGTCACGGGCATTGGCCTTCGAGGCGGACGAGATCCCGACCATGCGGGGTTTCCTCTCCGCGATGCGGGCTGCCGATATCGAGGTGAAACGCGACATGGACCTTGGCCGCAACGAGGTCCGGGTCATGACCGTCCATGGTGCGAAGGGCCTGGAGGCGGAGATCGTGTTCCTCGCCGATACGATGTCGAGTCCCGGCGGCCATCACGATCCCAGGCTATTCCGCATCAAGCCGCCCAACAGCATGGCCAGCGCCCCGGCGCGGCTTGTCTGGTCGCCGGCCAAGGCCTCCGACGTCGATCTGGTGACCAGCGCTCGCGATGCCCATCGCCGGCACCAGGAGGATGAATACCGCCGGCTGCTCTATGTCGCGATGACGCGTGCAGCCGACAAGCTGATCATCTGCGGTGCCCGGCCGAAACGCGGGCCGAAGGACGCCTGGTACGACATGATCGCGCCGGCGCTCGGTCCCGGTCACGAGGAGCCGGCCGACGACGGCGACGGCATGGTGCGCCGCTGGCCTGCAACACCTGAATCCGCGACGGCGCCGCAAGCCCGCATCGCCGCCGAGCGAACCGCGGTCCTGCTGCCGGGCTGGACACGGACCCGGGCCCCCGCGCCGCCTGTTCCGCGCCGCACGCTGACGCCGTCCGGCTTCGCAAGCGCGCCGGGCGCCCAAGGAGGCGCCGCGGTACTCGATCGCGAACAGGCGCTCCGGCGCGGCACGTTGGTCCACCGGCTCCTGCAATCCCTGCCGGACGTCCGGCCGGGCCTGCGCGCCGAAGCTGCAGCCACGTTCCTCCGGTCCCAGTCAGGCCTTGATGAGGCGGCGCAGGCTGCGATCGCGCGGTCCGCCCTCGCCTTGGTGGAAGATGCCAGGCTGGCGCCGCTGTTCGGCCCGACGAGCCGCGCCGAGGCTGCGATCGCCGGCGACATTGCGGGGCACCCCGTCGCCGGTCAGATCGACCGGCTGGCAATCCTGCCGGACCGGATCGTGATAGCCGACTACAAGACCAACGATCCTCCGCCCGCGACGCCGGGCGATGTGCCGGAGACCTATCTGGTGCAACTGGCGATCTACAACGCGCTGATCGGCGCCATCGTGCCGGGACGACCGGTCGAGACCTGGCTGATCTGGACCGCGACAGGCGAACTCATGGTGATCCCGCCGGCCAGCCTCGACGCGGCGCTGCGCGGTGCCGGCCTCGCCTGACAGATCAGAGGGCGGTCAGCGGCGGGAGGTCGGATTCACGGCCGAGCAGGGCGGAAGCGTGCAGCGTGCGGACGCGGCGCTCCAGGAAGCTGGCGATCGCCTTGCGGTCGGCGCTTGGGTCGAAGGGGATCGGATTGCCGAAGATCAGGTCGACATCGACCGAGCCATCCTTCAGGAGGGCCCAGGCATGGGGGACCATCTCGATGTCGCCGATCCAGGACAGCCGCGGGCGGTGCTGGCGGCCTGACGGCAGGCCGTTGATCCGGCGGTACGCGAGTGCGATCGGCTGGATCCAGACTGTGTCACCGGTCGCGCGCGCCAGGCTTTCCGCTGCGCCGATCAGGGCGGGCCGGAAGCGCATCACACGGTTGCCGTCCGATGACGTTCCCTCGGCGAACAGAACCACCGGCTCGCCCTCGCGCATGCGCTGGATCATCTCGTCGGCGGTTTTGGAGGTCGTGTGGCGCTTCTCGCGGTCGACGAAGATCGATCGCTGCAGCTTGGCGAGGTAGCCGAAGACCGGCCAGTCGGCGATTTCGGATTTGGCGACGAAAGACACCGGGGCGAAGGCGCCGAGGACCATGATGTCCATCCAGGACACATGGTTCGGCACATAAAGCACCGGGCGGTGTTCGGTCGGCTCGCCACGCAGCGTCACGCGGGCGCCGAATGCCTTCAGCACAACGCGATGGAACAGCATCGGCACGGTGCGGCGGATCGGCAGGTTGAAAGCATGCGCGACCATCTGCGTCGGCAGCAGGACGAGCGCCGCGATGATCATGATCAGCAGCCACAGCACGGCTCGCACCGTGTCGAACGGGCTCGGCCCGCCGCGTCCGAAATCGCCGAGGCCGCCGTCAGTGTTCATCATCGAGCGGCACGCAAAAGAGTTCGAGGCGGTGGTCGATCAGCTTGTAGCCGAGCTTGCGGGCAACCTCGGCCTGCAGGCGCTCGATTTCCTCGGATTGAAACTCGACAACCCGGCCGGACCGCAGGTCGATCAGATGATCATGATGGGCTTCCGAGATCGGCTCGTAGCGAGCGCGACCGGCGCCGAAGGCGTGGCGCGTGATGATGCCGGAATCCTCGAACAGCTTCACCGTGCGATAGACCGTCGAGAGCGAGATGTTGGAATCCACCGAACTCGCCCGGCGATGCAGTTCTTCCACGTCAGGGTGGTCGGCCGCCTGGGCAATGATGCGGGCGATGACGCGACGCTGATCGGTCATGCGCATGCCCTTGGCAATGCACGCCTCCTCAATGGGATTGACCATAGCGTCCGACTTCGCCGCTGCCACTGCGGTGCTCCTTGCCTGCTGCAAGGTGAGCTATAGCGCCGTGGGGCAGGCCCGTCACCCCCGGCCTGCCGAGGCCAGCGGCGCAGCGGCGAGGGAACTCTGATTGTCGGGTTCGTCCTCGTCCTCCCCGTACATGGCAAGCGCCCGCCGGCGGTCGGCCAGCGTGGCGTTCAGACGATCCAGTGCCAGCATGAGGGTCGAGAACAGGCTCGAATCGAAGCCTGGCAGCTTCGAACTTTCGATCGATTCGACGAAAATATCGTCGGCCCGGCTGCCAATCTCGTCGAGCAGTTCGGGATCGTCGGAGCCACGGGCCTGGCGGAGCAATTGCAGCACTTCCGGAAGATGGCCCGGCACCGGCTCGCGGCGTCCCCAGCCGAAATAGCCGATGATGCCGGCCAGTGCCGAACCGCCGAGCGAAAGCCCGAAGATCAAGATGTAGATGTAGTCGCTGTAGAGCTCGACGAAGCTTTTCTGCTCGCCGGTGAGATAGGCCAGCGCCCCCGGGTGAACCTGGACGGCCGAGCCCTTCTCGGTCTCAGGCACCTCGATGCGGAAGGCGGAGGGGTGCTGGGTCGCCAGCGTCGGCCGCAGCGTGAACAATTGCTGGGTCAGTTCGGAGGCCGCTGCGTCGGTGATCGACCGCCGGGCGACGAGATAGTGCAGCACGGACAGCGTCGGATAGCTTTCCGCGGGCCTTGGCGGGTTGGAACCGAACGATCCGGCAACCACCTCTGCCGCCTCGAGGACAGGCACGCGCTCCGCGATCGCCTCCGCTTCCCGGATAGGCACCAGGGAAACGCGGCCGTCCGCCGTTTCACGGACAAGGCCCGCCATGGCATCTGCAACCGGCTTGGTCGCGACCGGCCCGATGGTGACGAGGGCATGGACCAGTCCCTTGCGGAAAACGTCACCGGTTTCCCACGGCAGCACATCGACAATCTTGACGCTGGCCGGCTGCACGCCGTGTTCGCGCAGGATCGTCTCGATCAGCCGCGAATTGAAGCCTATGCCACGCCCCACCACGCCCAATGTCCGTCCAGACAGGTCGGTCCACCGCTCGATGCCGGAACTCGTGGGCGCGGCAAGCACGACCGGATTGCGCTGCCAGATGGCGAGTGCGACCGCCGTTGCGGGAAAGGACACATCCGACCGCACGATGGCCAGGTCGACATCCTCGCGGGCGATCTTGGCGGCGCTGTCGCTCGGCGTGTCCGAATTCACCAGCCTGATCCGGACGCTGGAGCGCTCACGGATCAATGCAACGCGCAGCGCATCGATCAACCTGGCGGCCTCCGACCCAGCAGGCCCGACGGCAAATGTCAGCGTTGTCGGCCGGTTGTACCAATAGGTCGTGAGCGCGGCACAGGCGATCGCGGCCGAGAGCAGACCAAACAGGATGAGGCGTTTGCGTGTCATGGTGCGCCAGAGATTGAAGCGCATGATGGCGGTTTTGCGGTCCGCCGGCCATAACGACAAACCCCATAGGACAATTTGGCGCGGTGGATTGCCAAATGCGCTGCGCGTTAGGGCGAGCAGCGCCTCTGCCGGACGGTCCTGCCGTCGGCAAGCCGGCGCGCGACCTGCCGGCAGGACGCGGCCCGGCGCGGCGGGTCCTCGATGATGATCGAGGGGAAGGCATTGCGCCTTACCGGGGTATCCACGGCAGTTCTACTCGACCGCGGAATACGGGACTGAATCTGCCGGCCCTGCTCCGCGGAAAGCCGGCGTTCCCGCTCCAGTTGTTCACCCCGGTCGGAATTGCGGAGGCGGCGACCGGCCTCCTCCTGGCGACGCAGGGTCTCCAGGTTCTGGTCGGTCATGCTCCGCTGGTTCTGCTGGAACTGGTCGAACTGCTGGCGCTGAATCTGCTGCTGGCGCAGGATTTCGAAATGGTTCTGAGTGGCGTTATCCGGCCCGGCGGGTACCATTCCGGCCGGCGGCGGTGGAAATCCCGCCTGAGACCAGGCCTGGGGGATACCGCCGACAAGCGCCCCAACGAGGGCCAGCAGCGCACAAGTCCTGCCGATTGCTCTCATCGCCCTCTGTCTCCGCCATGCGCCCTCAGGCGATGGTAACCACCACGCGGCCGCGAATGCGTCCGTCGAGGATGGAACTGCCGGCCTCGATCACTTGTTCCAGCGGGACCGTCGAGGTGAGTGCGGCGAGTTTCGCTCGGTCAAGATCGCGGGCAAGCCTGGACCAGGCCTCGAGCCGCAGAGCCTTCGGCGCCATCACCGAATCGACGCCGAGCAGCGACACGCCGCGCAGAATGAAGGGGGCGACCGAGGTCGGCAGATCCATGCCCTGGGCGAGGCCGCAGGCGGCGACTGCGCCGCCGTACCGGGTCATGGCCAGCACATTGGCCAGTGTATGGGAACCGACCGAATCGATGCCGCCGGCCCAGCGCTCCTTGGCGAGCGGCTTCCCGGGGCTGGACAATTCGGCGCGGTCGATGATTTCGGCGGCGCCGAGACCCTTGAGATAGTCGGCCTCCTGGGGTCGACCGGTGGACGCGATGACGTGGAAGCCGAGCTTGGCCAGCAGGGCTGTCGCGACCGAGCCGACACCGCCAGCCGCACCAGTGACGATCACCGGCCCTCGGTCCGGCGTCAGGCCGTGGCGCTCCAGCGCCATGACGCACAACATGGCGGTGTAGCCGGCCGTGCCGATGGCCATGGCCTCGGCGGCAGACAGGTCCTTCGGCAGCGGCACCAGCCAGTCGCCCTTGACGCGCGATTTCTCGGCATAGGCGCCAAGATGGGTCTCGCCCGTGCCCCAGCCATTCAGGAGCACCGCATCACCGGGCTTGAAGTCGGGATGGGCTGACGTTTCCACGATTCCTGCGAAATCGATGCCGGGGATCATCGGGAAGCGACGGACGACCGGCGCCTTGCCGGTGAGTGCCAGACCATCCTTGTAGTTGAGCGTCGAATGCGACACGCGCACCGTCACATCGCCATCCATCAGGTCGGCCTCGTCGAAAGTGGTGAGTTCGGCCTTGGTGCCGGTCTCGCCCTTGGTCACAACGACCGCCCTGAATCCCGCCATCTCATGTCTCCTCGTCTGATGGCCTGCAACCTCGTGCGGGATGGGCCTTGCGGCAAGGGCCTCTGGCTCGGCCGATCGGCTGATAGACCGCCATCCGTAATGAACCGGAACGTCGCCTGCCGGTCGCTCCGCTAGCGTCACATTCAAGGGTGAGGGGCATGTCCGAAGACCGACAGGGCGATCTACCGGGATTTTCCGAGGCGCCGCATTTTCACGGCCACCGGGAGCGCCTGCGCGCCCGCTTTCGCGACGTGGGCGCAGACGCGCTCGCCGATTACGAGATGCTGGAACTGGTTTTGTTTCGTGCCATTCCGCGCCGCGATGTGAAGCCGATCGCCAAGGCGCTGCTGAAGCGGTTCGGATCCTTCGCCGACGTGATCGCGGCCCCCGCCGCCCGGCTTGCCGAGATCGAGGGGGTCAGCGATGGGGTCGTCACCGAGCTGAAGCTTGTCCATGCGGCGGCGGTGCGCATGGGGCGCACCAAGATCGCCCAGAAGCAGGTGCTGTCATCCTGGACGAGCGTGCTGGATTATTGCCGCGCAGCCATGGCCTTTGCCGAGCGGGAGCAGTTTCGTGTGCTCTATCTCGACAAGAAGAATGCACTGATTGCCGACGAGGTGCAGGGA
Organism: Phreatobacter aquaticus; assembly: GCF_005160265.1. Taxonomy (NCBI): domain Bacteria; kingdom Pseudomonadati; phylum Pseudomonadota; class Alphaproteobacteria; order Hyphomicrobiales; family Phreatobacteraceae; genus Phreatobacter; species Phreatobacter aquaticus. The sequence continues at coordinate 1,097,278 of NZ_CP039865.1, forward strand.
GAGGGCACGGTCGACCACACGCCGGTCTATCCGCGGGAGGTGGTCAAACGGGCGCTGGAGCTTTCGGCGACCGCGCTGATCCTGGTTCACAATCACCCTTCGGGCGATCCGACACCGTCGCGCGCCGATATCCTGATGACCCAGCAGATCGTCGAGATCGCCAAGCCGCTCGGCATCAGCATCCACGACCACATCATTGTCGGACGCGAGGGCCATGCGAGCTTTCGCGGGCTGAAGCTGATTACCTGACGCTCAGGGGCGGCTCATCACCAGAGGCCGATTGTCCGCCGGGGTCTTGACCCATCGGCCATCTGGTTCCCGCTTGAAGGTGAGCGTCGTGGCGCCGCCGCCCTGAATCACCAGAAGCTCGCGCTCGAGCCGCCAGGAAGCCAGGGCGAGAGCTGCGATCGACCGTTCGCAGCCGGCGCCGATCTCAAGGGCAAAGCGCTGCTCGAGTGGCCCGGCTCCGGCGGCCAGTTCCGGCTGGAAGGTGAGGTTGCAGAGCGCCCGACCGCGCGGCTGCCCAAGCGACCATTGACCGGTGATCTCGTCGGCGGTCGGCAGAGCCGTGCCGGCGAGGCCGAGGTTGGTCAGAAAATAGACATTGGGGTCGCCTGGTTTCAGGGCCTCGAAAATGCCGACCTCGGTCTCGTCGAAATCGAGTGCCGGCCCGCCGGCCCGGTCGAGCCAGCGGATGCCGCCATTCGGCCCGATGGTCCAGGCAACCACGCCGTTCACTACAGGAAAGATCTGGGCACAGGTCGGGCCGAAGGTGAGTGCGAGCCCGGCAGCTGCCCGGTCCGGCTTGAAGGTCAGTTCGCACTTGCGATCGCCCGCAGGGTTCGACAATTCCCAGGGGCCGGCGGCGCGTTGAACCTGTGCGGCGCTGGGCAGGGTGGGGGTCGGCTGTGCGTGGGCGATCGCTGGGATAAAACTCGCGAAAGCCAGCGCGGCGAGGACGATCGGAAGAGCCATGATCGCTACTAGAGCGTGTCGCTGTCGTCGCGTCCAGCCTCGGCAGGGATCATCCCAGACATAGGGTCAATGCCTGGTTGGCGCGCCTTGTGATGATGGCGGCCTTGCGCCTGACGCCCGGCCCCGGCGCGCGGGGGTCGCGCAGGATCGGGTTCGGCAGCACGGAGACCAGAAGCGCTGCCTCACCAGCGCTCAGCCGGGCGGCCGGTTTGCCGAAGGCACGGCGGCTCGCCGCTTCGATGCCGAATTCGCCATTTGGCCCCCATTCCGCGATGTTGAGATAGATCTCCATCATCCGCCGCTTTGACCAGACGAGGTCGATGATCAGGGCCAGCGGGATTTCCAGCCCCTTGCGCAAATAGGCCGTCGGGCCGGAATCGCCCTGCCAGAGAAAGAGATTGCGCGCGACCTGCATCGGCAGGGTCGAGGCCCCTCGGGCAGGCCCGTCCTCGTCATCCATGACTGCCGCGAGTTCGCGCCAGTCAACGCCGCGATGACTGCAGAAGCGGGAATCCTCTGAGGCGATCAGGGTTGCCGGGGCAACACGCGCAATCTCGGCGAGCTTGACCGTCTGGCGATCGACCCGCTGACCGGTGACAGTGCGCCAGACCATCAGGGTCGAGACCGGTGTCACGACGGTGTACAGCAGTGTCAGCGCCAGCGGGATCGCGGCGAGGAACAGACCGACCAGGAACATGCGGCGGATGAAGCGGGACAAGGCGGCCATGATGATCGGCGAGGAGGCGGGAGCTCTCGACGCGACCACACTGGTTCGCGGCGTCGACGGATGCAAGAACGGTTGGATAGCGGTCACGGTTTCGGCCACAGGCGCCCTGCGGCCCGAGGTCGCGGTATCGCCGAGCTTCGCCGCGTTCACCGAAGGGCCGGCAATCATTGCCGTCGACATGCCGATCGGACTGCCGGAACACGCAGGCCCTGGCGGGCGCGGCCCGGAAACCCTGGCTCGCGCGCGGCTCGGCGAGCGGCAGTCCTCAGTCTTCTCGGTGCCATCGCGGGCAGCGGTCGCCTGCGAGGACTATCAGGAGGCCTGCCGGATCGCGCTCCTGACCTCGGATCCGCCGCGAAAAGTGTCGAAACAGGCCTTCTTCCTGTTTCCCAAGATCCGCGAGATCGACGCCCTGCTGCGGGGCTCGCCGGAGCTCCGGTCGCGCGTCTTCGAGGTCCACCCCGAACTCGCCTTCTGGCGTCTGAATGCCGAACAGCCGGTGGCCGTCGCCAAGAAGGTGAAATCCAGTCCGCACGGGCCGGGTCTGGTTGTCCGGCGCGAGATCCTGGTGCGTCACGGCTATCCGGAAGCCTTCCTGGAGCATCCGCCGAGAGGGGCGGGGGCCGACGACCTGCTGGACGCAGCTGTCAATGCCCTGATCGCCCGGCGGCTGCTGGAAGGCCAGGCACAGCCCTTCCCTGACCCGCCGGGCAGGGACGCGCATGGCCTGCCTATCGCCATATGGGCTTGACCCCGCGGCCGGAACCGGGTCCCGTCGCCGCCTTGCTCTGGACCCCGATCATGATCACCACCGACGATATCAGCGCTGCCCATTCCCGCATTGCCGGCCATGTCCGCCGCACACCGACGCTGTCGCTGGACGCCGATACGTTCGGCCTCGGCCTGCCCCTGTCGATGAAGCTGGAATTCCTGCAGGTGACGGGCACTTTCAAGGCGCGCGGCGCCTTTAACACACTGCTGGCCGGGCCCATGCCGAAGGCCGGTGTCTGTGCGGCATCAGGCGGCAATCACGGCATTGCGGTGGCCTATGCGGCTGCAAAGCTCGGCATTCCCGCGAAAATCTATGTTCCGGAGATTTCGTCTCCCGCCAAGATTGCCCGGATCCGCGAGACCGGGGCCGAACTGGTGGTGGGTGGCGCCCGCTATTCCGATGCGCTGGCCGCCTGCGAGGCCCATGCGGCGGAGACTGGGGCCTTGTCGGTCCATGCCTATGACGCCTGGCCGACCATTGCAGGACAGGGAACCGTCGGTCTGGAATGGGAGCAGGACGCCGGCGGGCTCGATACCGTGCTTGTCGCGGTCGGCGGTGGTGGCCTCATCTCGGGCATTTCCCGCTGGTTTGAGAAGCGGGTGAAGGTCGTCGGCGTCGAGCCAGAGGGTTCGCGTGCGCTCCAGGCGGCGCTCGAGGCAGGGCATCCCGTCGATGTCGAGGTGAACTCGATTGCCGCCGATTCGCTTGGCGCCCGCAACGTGTTCGCCCGCGTCCACGAAACAGCCGCGCTCTATGTCGACCAGGTTGTTCTGGCGCCCGACGACGCCATTCGAGAGGCACAGAAGCGACTCTGGCTCGGCCTGAGGGCAGCGGCTGAACCGGGCGGTGCCGCCGCGCTCGCCGCGCTGATCTCAGGGGCCTATCGACCGGCTCCCGGCGAGCGGGTGGGCGTGCTGGCCTGCGGTGCCAATGTCGATCTGGCGTCACTCGCGGCCGTGATCTGACGTCTCGTCGCGTCGGCGCTGAACGACCTGTGATCGTGACGCACCACGCCTAAGCTGGTCATCGCGCGCTTTCATGATAGTTTGGTGAATGCTGCGCCGCATTCCGGCGCTGTCGAACCGGAGCGAAGCGTGAGCGACGGCGAAACCCCCGACCGGCATTCGAGCGACGTCCAATCCAACCTGGCGCTGCGCCATGCGCAGGATCGGGCGCGGCTTGTTCTCCTCTGGGAGCGCATCTGGCCCCGGCTTGTGCTGTTCCTGGTCATTTTCGGCGGCGTTCTTGCTGTGTCCTGGCTCGGCTTCTGGCAGGTCGTGCCCTATTGGGCGCGCTTCGGCGGCGTGGTCTTCGTGCTGGCTCTGCTGTTCCTGGCGGCCTGGCCATTGCTCACCATCCGCCGGCCGACCGATGCCGAAGCGCTGAAACGGATCGACAAGGCAACAGGCGGTGGCCATCGGCCCGCAACCGCGCTTGCCGACGATCTCGCAACCGCCGACGACCCCTTCGCACGCGCTCTCTGGGCCGAGCACCGTGCCCGCGTGGTGGCCGCAACCGGCCGCCTGAAGACCGGCATCCCCATGCCGCGCATGGCCAATCTCGACCGCTATGCGATCCGTGCGCTGGCGGTCCTGCTGATCGTGCCTGCCTTTTTCCTGGCGGGCGACGAGCGCATGTCCCGCCTCCTGACGGCTTTCGACTGGCGCGCGCCGCCGGCCCCCATCACCTATCGGGTCGATGCCTGGGTGACGCCGCCAGCCTATACCAGCCGTCCGCCCATCATCCTTCCAACCCGTCGCTCCTCCGATACGGCCGAGCGGCGCGATGCCGCGCCCGACCTGTTCAAGGTGCCCGCCGGATCCATCGTGACCCTCCGCGTCACGGGCCTGGCCAATGTCGAGGTGAAGCCGGAAGGCGGCATAGCCGCCGCACCCATCGCCGAGGCAGCAAATGCCGCGCCGCCAGCCGCACCGACCGGGCTTGCCGAGACGCGCTGGACCATTTCAGCAGATGGCACGCTCATCGTGCGCGGCGGCGGCATCGAGCCGCTGGGCTGGCAATTCGAGGCCCTGGCCGACCGCGCACCGACCATTGCGTTCGAACGAGAGCCGCAGGCCGACCAGCGCAACCATCTGGTCTTCGCCTACAAGGTCGAGGACGATTACGGCGTGACGAGTGCCGAGGCGCGGTTCGCGCTTGCCCCTTCGGCGCGCGCCCTGCAGCGTGACGGAGCGCGGGCGCTGGCGACCCTGCCGGCCATGCCGCTCGTGCTGCCCCAGGCACGAACCCGCAGCGGCAGCGGCCAGACGACACGTGACTTCGCGGCCCATCCCTTTGCAGGTCTCCAGGTGGCGGTCACGCTGCACGCACAGGACGATGCCGGAAACCAGGCGCAGTCGGCGACTGTCGTCACCACGCTGCCGCAGCGCTCGTTCTCCAAGCCGATCCCTCGCGCGCTGGTCGAACAACGGCGGATCCTGGCGCTCGACGCCAATGCCCGGCCCAGGATTGCCCGCGCGCTCGACGCGCTGACGACCGCCCCTGACCGTTTCGGCATGGAAACACCGGTCTATCTCGGCCTGCGCACCGCCTATTACCGGACCGCACGAGCCAGAACCGACGAACAGCTGACCGATGTGATCGACTTCCTGTGGGACATGGCGGTCCGCATCGAGGACGGCGATGTCTCCGAAGCCGAACGCAATGCCCAGCAAGCCGCTGAGCGCTTGCGGCAGGCGATCGAGCGCGGTGCCTCCAACGAGGAGATCCAGCGGCTGACCCAGGAATTGCGTCAGGCGATGGATCGTCTGATGCGCGAGCTCACCGAGCAGGCACAGCGCAACCGCCAGGACAATCCGAACCAGCGGCAGGCTCAGCGCGACCAGAACCAGCGCAATGTCAGACCGCAGGATCTGCGTGACATGCTCAACCGGATCGAGAACCTCGCCCGCAACGGCGCCCGCGATCAGGCCCAGCGGCTGATGCAGGAGCTTCAGCAGATGCTCCAGGGTCTGCAGGCCGGCCGCCAGCAGCAACAGCAGGAGATGGGCGAAGGCGGCGAACAGGGCGAGAACCCTCAGGACCAGCTCTCCGACATGATCCGCAGACAGCAGCAGTTGCGTGACCAGACCTTCCGTCGCAACCAGGAACAGCGGCGCGCTCAGCGTGGTCAGCAGGGCCAGCGTCCCCAGCAGGGGCAGCAGCGCCCCGGGCAGCGCGGTCAGCAGGGCCAGCAAGGCGAACAGCAGCCCGGCCAGGGCGGCGAGCAGGGTGAAGGCGAACAGGATTATTCGCAGCTCGGCGAGGGCCAAAGGGCGCTTCGGGAATTGCTGGACCAGTTGCGCGAGCAACTGGGGCAGCAGGGCGAGGGGCAGGGCGAATCCGAAGGCGGACGCCAGGCCCAGCAGGGCCTCGGCAATGCTGGACGTGCCATGCGCGAAGCCGAAGAGGCGCTCGGTCGCGGCGACGGCCAGGGGGCGGCCGACGCCCAGGGCCGCGCGTTGCGTGGTCTGCAGCAGGGCGCGCAAGGCCTTGCGCAGCAACAGCAGGAAGGCCAGGGCCAGCAACAGGGTCAGGGCCAGCAGCCGGGGCAGCCAGGCCGTAACGGCCAGGCGGGCAACCAGGACTATGATCCGCTGGGACGCCCGACACGCGGCCGCGAGCCCAACGAGAACTCCAACGTCCGCATTCCCAATGCGGGGGAAGGCGCGGCTCAGCGGGCACAGCGCGTGCTTGAGGAGTTGCGTCGACGTCTGTCGGACCCGGATCGGCCGACGCTTGAGACCGACTATATCGAGCGTCTGCTGCGCGGATTGCAGATCCAGTAGGCCATCGTGAGGGCGGCGCAGGCCCGACCGAAGTCAGACCTCGCCGCTGCCGATCGTCCAGGTTTCGCCGGGGCGGATCGCGCGGAATGTCTCCGGCGGGATTGACCGTGCGGCCAGAGCCTCGGCGAGAGCCTGGCGTGGGGCCTCGATGGCCTCATCGGTCAACTGGACCGTACCCCAATGATGAGCGAGCGCGCGCCGTGCGCCGCAGTCGATCATGACCTGCACGGCTTCTTCGGGGTTCATATGCTGCTCGGCCATGAACCAGCGCGGCTCATAGGCGCCGATCGGCAGGATGGCGAGCCGGAAGCCGCCGAACCTGGCCTTGGCCTCGCGGAAATGGTGACCCTGCCCGTAGCCTGTATCACCGATGTGATAGATGTGCCCGGCAGGGGCCTCGATGATGAAGGCGGCCCAAAGCGCCTTGTTGCGATCGAAGACGCCCCGCGCCGTCCAGTGTCGCATGGAGGCGAGATGCACCGCCAAGCCATTGCCGATCTCGACGCGGTCGCCCCAATCGTGGGCCTCGGCGCGGATCGCGGCATCATGGCCTTTCATGATCGTGTCCTGACCGAGTGGCGTGATCACGCGCGGCGCATGAACCGCTGCGAGCCGGGACAGCGTCATCAGGTCCAGATGGTCATAGTGGCCGTGGCTGACCAGAACGATATCGATCTTCGGCAGGTCCTCGAAGCGGATACCTGGCGGGTTGACGCGTTTCGGCCCGAGGAACGAGACAGGCGAAACACGCTCCGACCACACGGGATCGAGCAGGATATTCAAGCCGCGTGTCTGCAGCAGCACGCTCGCATGGCCCACATAGGCCAGGCGTATGTCGTCGCCATCAACCCGGGCCGGCGGTTTGTCGGTGCCCTCGATCGGCCAGCTATCCGGCCATTTGGCGCGCGGCCCGCCGCCGAACTGCCAGCGCAGCACGCCGGTCAGCGACTTCGGCTCGCTGCCATGCGGATCGAAGAAGCGGGTGCCGTCGAAATGGTCGGAAACCGGGCCTGAATAGTAGGGATTGGTCGAACTCGCCCAGGCAGCACCCGCACTTCCGATCACCGGGATCGCCGCGAGATAGCCCAGCAGCTTGCGGCGCGACGGCATGGCGGATCAGCCCCCTGTCATCGGCGGGAAGAAGGCAACTTCGCTGACGCCAGCAAGCGAGGCCGCCGGTTTCACATGCACATGGTCGAGCGCGGCGCGCACGACTTTCGGATTCTCGAAGGCATGGGCATATTCCTCGCCCAGTCCGGTCAGATGCTCCACCAGGTCGGCGACGGTCGCGACACCCGCCGGAAGATCGATGATCTCCTCGGTCTTGCCGACACGCTCGCGGACCCAGGCGAAATAGAGAATCTTCAACGCTCGTCCTCGTCGATGAGGTGGCCGACCCCGGCTCGGAAATAGTCGAACCCGGTATAGAGCGTCAAAATGGCGGCGATCCACAGCAGGACAAGACCCGTCAGGGTCACGCCCGGCATCACAAGATCGCCAGCAGGGCCTGCAATGAGGAAGCCGACGGCAATCAACTGCACCGTCGTCTTCCACTTGGCGAGGCGCGTCACGGGCACCGACACGCGCAACTCGGCCAGGAACTCGCGGAGCCCGGAGACGAGAATCTCGCGAGACAGGATGATCATCGCCGCCCAGAGCGACCATCCGAGGATCGTTCCATCGGCGGCCAGCATCAACAAGACGACGCCGACCAGCAGCTTGTCGGCGATCGGATCGAGCATGCGGCCGATAGCGGATTGCTGCGACAGGGCACGGGCGAGGTAGCCATCAAAGTAGTCGGTGATGGCAGCGACCACGAAAATCGAGAACCCGACCCAGCGGAGCCAGACGCCGCTGTCGTAGAGGACCTGCACGAACAGGCATCCCGCGACCAGAGGCACGGCGACAACCCGGCCGTAGGTCAGGAGATTGGGGATGCTGAAGGCACCGCCCCGGCGGGCGCGGGGGATCTGATCGGCCGAGCTCATGATCTTGTGATGAACGAGGCCGCGCGCGCGGTCAATCGAAAGCCGATGACCGTGGTTCCCGGGATGGACAGAACCGCGTGAAGAGGCCAATGACGTCGGACATGATCGAGCTCCTGAGAACCCTGACCCGCGAACGCCCCTGGACCTCTGCAGCACTGCTGGTCGCCGCCGGCGCGTCGTTGACCATCCTTGGTGCCTATTTCTTCCAGTACGTCGTCGGGCTTGCCCCGTGCCCGCTCTGTCTTGAGCAGCGAACGCCCTATTACGTCACCATCCCGCTGGCGCTCGTCGTCGCGGCGGCGTCTTCGATCCGAGCCGTGCCAGGCTCTGTCGTCCGCATCGGTCTCTTGGCGATTGCCGCAGTCATGCTGTGGGGCGCCGGTCTTGGCATCTATCACGCAGGCGCCGAATGGGCCTTCTGGCAGGGGCCGACCACCTGTGCCCAGCCAGCAACCATTGCTCGCACGCCCGGCGATCTCCTGCGCCAGCTGCAAAGCGGGCCACGCGTTGTCGATTGCACCGTTGCCGCCTGGCGGTTTCTTGGCCTGTCGCTGGCGGGCTGGAACGTGGTGGTGGCGGTGATTCTGGCGGCCATCGCACTCGCTGGCGCCTCGCGCGGCCGGCAGGCAGGCTGACCTCAGGGCTCCAGCTCGGTATCCCAGTAAAGATAGTCCATCCAGCTGCCGTGCAGATAGTTCGGCGGGAACATCCGGCCATTGGCATGCAGGTCCTGCACGCTTGGAGCGAATGGCTCGTGCATCAGCTGCATCCCGGATTCGCGCAGCGTCTTCGAGCCCTTGTGCAGGTTGCACGGTGAGCAGGCGGTGAGCACATTGCCCCAGGTCGTCTGGCCGCCCTTCGACCGTGGAATCAGGTGGTCGAACGTCAGATCGTCGGGCGAGCCGCAATACTGGCAGCGGAATTTGTCGCGCAGAAAGACGTTGAACCGTGTGAAGGCCGGATTGCGGCTCGGCTTCACATAGGTCTTGAGCGAGACGACGCTCGGCAGGCGCATCTCGAAGCTCGGCGAGTGGATCGCCTTGTCGTAGGTGGAGACCACTGTCACGCGGTCGAGGAAGACAGCCTTGATGGTGTCCTGCCATGACCAGAGCGACAGCGGGTAATAGCTCAGCGGGCGATAGTCCGCGTTGAGCACCAGGGCCGGCCATGAGCCGGGCGCGACGCTGCTTGAGACCGACAATGCACTTGGCGAGACGGCGACCGTCACGACCAGCTCCCTGCGATCGTTTCGGACGGCTGATTCGGGCCGGCCGAACACTCATACCTGACGGGATACTATGGGCATCGTGTCGCTCTTGTGAAGCCCACCCGCACGCGGCCTGATGCCCGCAGGATCACGTCGCGATGACCAGCGGTTCGAGCACCCTACCCGAGCGACGCGCGCCGTAATGGGCCCAGAGCAGTCGGGCGGCGACTGCACGCCAGGGCCGCCAGCGCTCGGCGAGCGGCCCCATCTCCTTCGCGCTCGGCCTCGTGGGAAGCCCGAGCAGTTCGCCAGCTGCCGCCTGCAAAGCGATGTCTCCGGCCGGCCAGGCATCGGGGTGTCCAAGGCAGGAGAGGAGGTAGACATCCGCCGTCCAGGGCCCGATGCCCTTCACGGCGACTAGATGGGCATGAGCCTCGTCGGCAGGCCGTTCGTCGAGGCGGTCGAGATCGAGTGAGCCTGCGAGCATGGCCTCCGCCATGGCCTGCATGGCCCGGACTTTCGGGCGGGACAGGCCGGCGGCACGCAGCGCATCCTCGCCGGCATCGCGAATGATGTCGGGTGTCGGTGTGCCGAAGGCATTGGCGAAGCGTGCCCAGATGGCGCGTCCGGCATCGACCGAGATCTGCTGGAACACGACGATCTGGACAAGGCCCTCGAAGCCCGGCGGTCTGCGACGCAGCGGCGGCGCTCCGAGTTCCGCGAGCGTTCCCGCCATGAGCGGGCAAAGACCGGCAAGCGCCGCGAGGCCGTGCGCCAGGTCGGCTTCCGTGTCGATGCGCATGGGTCTGGCCTTCAGTGAACGGCTTGCGCCGCGGGTCGGCTGTCAGCATAGGCTTGACCATGGCCGCTTCGCACCACCCGATTCCTCAGCCGGTCCTGCGCTTCGCGCCAAGCCCGAACGGCTGGCTGCATCTTGGTCATGCGCTGAGCGCGCTGGAGAATGCGACACTTGCCGCGCGCCTCGACGGACGGCTCCTGCTGCGGATGGAGGATATTGATCCTATCCGCTGTCGCCCCGAGTTCGAGACCGCGATCCTGGAGGACCTCGACTGGCTTGGCATTGCCTACGAGCGCCCCGTGCGTCGCCAGTCGGAGCATATGGCGGCCTATGGCGCGGCCCTCGCCCGGCTTGAGGCGATGGGGCTGGTCTATCCAAGTTTCGAGAGCCGGTCCGAGCTCAAGGCCGCAGTTGCGATGAGGGTTGCAACAAGCGGTGAGCCCTGGCCGATGGATCCGGATGGAGCGCCGCTCTACCCAGGCATGGCAAAGTCGCTGACCGCCGCTGAGCGGACGGCACGGATCGCCGCGAACGCGCCTTATGCATGGCGGTTGGACATGGCCGCAGCCACGGCCCGGCTCGGCGCGCCCCTGTCGTGGAGCGAAGTCGACGCACATGGGCTTCCAGTCCGTGATGTTACCGCCAATCCAGCCCGCTGGGGCGATGTGATCGTGGCGCGCAAGGACGTGCCGACCAGCTATCACCTGTCGGTCGTGGTTGATGACGCCGTCCAGGGCATCACCCATGTCGTGCGCGGCGAGGACCTGTTCGAGGCGACATCGGTCCATCGGCTCCTGCAGGAATTGCTCGGCCTGCCCCGGCCGCTCTACAGGCATCATCGTCTGCTGCTGGGGTCGGATGGACGGAAGCTATCCAAGAACGATGGTGCGACGGGGCTGAGGGAGCTCCGGGAGCAGGGCCTGACGGCGGCCGACGTTCACCGCCGGCTTGACCTGTGACGTCCCCCTCGTCAGGCGCGTAGCATGCGCCGGCGATAGGCCGTCGGGCTCATGCCGAAGACCTCGCGAAAGCCGCTGTTGAATGTGGAGAGGTCGCCGAACCCGGCTTCGTAGGCGATCGAGGCGATGTTCTCGCTCGAGAGCGCGATCCGCGCCGCGGATCGGCGCATTCGCAACGCCAGAACATAGCGATAGGGCGACAGACCAATCACCGCCCGGAAGACCCGGATGAAATGGTACTTGCTCATCCGTGCCAGGCGCGCCAGCGCGTCGATCTCCATTGGCTCGTCGGCGCAGGCATCGATATGACGGATGACTTCGGCGATCCGCCGCTCGTCGCGCGACGTCAGGTGCGCCGCACTCGCGACATGCCCCGAGAGGTGCCCGACGACAGCCTCGGCGAGGCCGATCACGGCATCCTCGATGCCGGGGTTCCGGCCCATCGCCTCCAGCCTCGTCAGACGAGGCAGGAATTCACGGATTGCAGGCAGACTGGCGACAGGAAACACGAACCGGCTGCTGCCGGCCCGCGCGGCAGCAATCTCTTCGAACAACTCGCTGCTCAGGCTGATCGCAAGACAGCGATCACCAATCGAATGGTCGTGGCCGCACTGGAAACACCGGCCGTGATTGCCAAGCAGCAGGGCGCCGGGATGCAAGAGCGAGCGGCCATTCTCGCCGTGATAAGTGAATGTGCCTGAGACCACTGCGGCAATCGAGAAGCCATCATGGCGCTCCTCGAAGGGTCGCGCCTCAGGTCCGGCCTCACAGACAATGTCACTCACGCTCCATTGCGACGTGCGCGCAACGCGCCGCACCGACAGGACGTCGGACGACCGCTCTGCCGGCTCATCGAAGAGTTCGAGAATGTCGGGCGTCATTGGCGCTGAGAATAGCAATATTCCCCAAGCCGCGGAACCGCGCAGCACTGCATGTTCCAAACCCTGCCGGTGGCGTCACCGGGCTTCCAACAGCGGGATGAGACCATGCTCGATCATATTTCCATTGGCGTCCGCGACATTGCGCGCACCAAGACCTTCTATGACGCGGCACTCGGAGCGCTTGGCTATGCGTGCCTCAGCGCCGGGGCCGATTCCCTCGGCTACGGCAAGGAGTCCGTTGAGTTCTGGATCAGCCAGACCGACTGTCCGGTCGCCGCAGATCCCAAATCCGGGCTCCATGTCTGCTTCCAGGCGCCGACCCGCGCGAGAGTCGATGCCTTCCATGCCGCGGCCCTTGCCTGTGGCGGCAGCGACAATGGCCAACCCGGCCTTCGGGCCGACTATAGCCCTACCTATTACGCCGCCTTCGCGATCGATCCCGACGGCTACAGGATCGAAGCCTACTGCGGCGCGGAAGCCTGAGACGAGCAACGACAATGGCGACGATCATCAAGGAAGTGGCAACCTCGGCCGAGCCAGCGGTTGTGTGGGATGCGGTGCGTGACATTGGCGCGCTCCACACCCGGCTCGTCCCGGGCTTCGTGGCGGCCACCACTCTTGAGCCAGGCATGCGGGTTGTCACTTTCGGCAATGGCGTGGTGGTGCGGGAGCCGATTGTCGGCGTGGACGAGGTGCGACGCCGACTGGTCTGGACGGCAGAAGGAGGCCTGACCCACCACTACAATGCCGCGGTCCAGGTCTTTCCCGCATCCGGCGGCGGCTGCCTCGTTGTCTGGACAGCCGACTTCCTGCCGGATTTGGCGGGGCCAACCATTGACGCGATGATGTCAGCTGGAGCGGCGGCAATGAAAGCCTGTCTCGACCGCCTGACCCCGACGACCGCTAACCCTTGAACCCGTCGCCGGCGAGATAGAGAAGCTCGTCCGGCGTCGCCTCGCGCCCCAGGATTGCGTTCCGGTGAGGGAAGCGGCCGTAGCGCGCGATAATGTCGTGATGAACCACCGCGTAACGGGTGTACTCAACATCGGCGAGCGTGCTGATCAGATCGACCGACCGTCGCTGGACGCCGATCTGCTCGCAATGCTCTAGCGGCAGGTAAACGAAGACGCGCAAGTCCGGCCCGATCAGCCGATCAACCCCGCGGCCAATGGCGCGCTCCGCTATCGCGAGCGCGAGACTGTCCGCCGCAAAGGCCCGGCTGTTGTTCCGGAACATGTTCCGCGGGAACTGGTCGAGCACCAGGAGAAGAGCCAAGGTCGCTTCGGCAGTCAATTCCCAGGACCGGAGATCGCCGGCTGCCGCGGCGTCGTAGGTCGCGAGGAACTGCGCGCGGATCGCCTCGTCGAAGGCCACATCCTTGGCAAACCACTTCGACGGGCCGGCATTCCTCCAGAACTCCAGCACATCATGGGAGGCCGCGACGGCATTGCTCATAGGGCTGTCCCTGGAATGGCGAGCGGGTTGTCCGTCAACGCGGCACGATCAGGCTGATCGGCGCGCGCAATGCCGACAAAGGCATCGTGCAGTGCCTCGATCACCGCTGGCTCCATGTCCTTGAGGATGAACACGATGCGTGTCCGCGCATCGCCGTCAGGCCAGGCGTCGAGCATGGTGGTGGGGTGGAACAGGTGCTGTGCGCCATGGATCACCACCGGTCGATCCGGGAACTCGGCGATCTTCACGACACCCTTCACCCGTAGCAGCTTCGGGCCATGGGCTCCGCGCAGGAGTTCCAGGAACATGTCGAAGGAGGCCGAGCCTATGGCGCGGTCGCTGGTCAACACGAAACTCTTGATGCCGTCGTCATGAGAATGGCTGACGCCATCGGCGGCGAGCGCCGTTTCGTTGAGCCAGCGCGCCACATCCGGGCTGCGGGTTGCCGGATCGATCAGGCCCGCCGCGAGGACTGCCGCGGGCGTTGCCTCGCCTCCGGCTGCATCCAGGCGGATTGCGGTCGGTGCCAGCCGCGCCAGCCGCTCGCTCAGCTTCGCAAAGGCCGCAAGCCGATCCGGCCGGTCAAGAAGGTCGGTCTTGGTCAGCACAATCCGGTCGGCGACCGCAACCTGGCGGACAGCCTCGGCATGCCCGTCAAGGGTCGCCAGCCCGTTGACCGCATCGACGACGGTAATGACCGCATCGAGGCGATAGCGCATGGCCAGATACGGATGGGCCATGATCGTGTGAATGACTGGGATGGGGTCGGCCAGGCCGGTGGTCTCGATGACGACGCGATCGAAGGGATCGACACGGCCATTGTCGAGGGCGCGCACCAGATCCTCGAGTGCTGCGACCAGATCACCGCGCACCGAGCAGCAAACGCAGCCGGATGACAGCATGACGATGCCTTCGTCCACGGTGCGGACGAGGAGGTGGTCCAGGCCGACATCGCCGAACTCGTTGATCAGCACGGCCGTGTTCTTCATCGCCGGATCGGCCAGGAGACGATTGAGCAACGTCGTCTTGCCGGCTCCGAGGAAGCCGGTCAGCACGGTGACGGGGACGGGCGGTCGTGGCCGCCGAGGGCTAGGGCTATCGGACATTGTGGGGAGAATGGGATTCAGGTCGGGCTGGCGCTACGGCGGAGTTCGACAAAAGAGGAGGCGATCAAGGCCGTCAGCACGAGGAGGCTGCCCATTATTTGGGAAGCGGTCAATGTTTCGCCAAGGATCAGTCCGGCGCTGATGATTGCGACGACCGGTTCAAGGCAGAAGACCAGGCCGACCAGGGCCGTCGGCGCCTTGCGGGCGGCGTACATCTGCAGGGCAAAGCCGGCGAGATAGCCGGCGATCGTCATGACGCAAGCAAACCAGGCGGTTGCGAAAGCCGAAACAGGGCTGGTGCCCACCATCAGAGCGACGAAACCAGCGATCGGCATGATGACGATATGCGACCAGAACAGCAGGGCACCCGCCGGCATGCGGGCACCGGCTCGGCTTGCCGCAAAGAACTGGCTGGCGGCGAGCAGGCTCGCGAGTGCGGCCAGGATCAGCCCCCGCGGATCATAGGCGCCGAATGTCGGCCCAAGCGCGATAGCAATGCCGATGAAGGCCAGCGTGAAGACGAAGAGACGGCTCGGCGTCAGCTTTGTGCCGTCGACGAAGGGGCTGGCAATCAGGATAATGAGCGGGAACGTGTAGACGATGACGGCGGCGACGCCGATCGGCACGAACGACACCGCGAAGAAATAGGCGAGGCCGAGGCCGGCCGACGTGACGCCGACAAGGATCAGTGCGGGCCAGGCAGGCCGCTCGATCCTGAGCGAGCCACCGGTAAGGCGAGCTGCGAGCGCAGCACCACCCAGCATCAGGAAGACCCGCAGGAACACGAGGTCACCCGCCGATACGCCCATCTGCGTCGACATGCGCGCATAGACGATGTTGATGCCATAAGCCGTTGCGCCGCCAAGCGCGGCGCCAATTCCAATCGCCAGCGGGGACAGGGTCACGGGCGCGGGCGAGCCCGGGTAGCCGTGACAGGCGTGGCGTTCCGGCTGTTACGAGCCTGCGTCCGGCTCGGCGCCGGAGTGGGCGTGGAGGTCGCGGTCCGGCTGTTGCGGAGAGCTGCAGGCCGTGCGGCCGGGATGGGTGCTGCACCCTGAAGACTGAGCGGCGCGCCGGCCGGATTGGGAGCGGCAGCGACGGGCGTTGCCGCAGCGGGGGCCTGTCCGCTGATTGCGCCCAGACGCTGGGCAGGCTCGCCTGCCGATCCACGGGTGATCGCACCATGGGCCGGCACGACGGTCACCGTCGATGTTCCAGTGGTGGTCATCGTGGTGGTGGTCCGCGGGGTAGGCGCGGTAAGACCCAGCGGCAGTTCCGCAGGGGCGGAGCGCGGCACGGAGGCGAGGGTCGGCGCCGCCACGGGCGCCGATGCCGGCGCGGCAATGGCGGTTGCGCCTCCGATGAAGACGGGAACTGGATCGCTGGTCGGGCGGTAGGGGCCAAGCAGCGAGATGACCTGACCATTCGAAGCAGCAGCGAGGGCCTGGAGGCCGGCCGGTCGTCCGGCGCGATTCGGCTGGGCCATCATCTGGGCGAAGGACAGATTGCCCGGATCGACATTGGTGGCGATCGGCTCGGCATCCATCTCCTCGCCCTGCTCGATATAAGCAGGACCACGGCCGCGCCGACGGCAGGCCTGTTCGCGGATATCGGGCGGCCCGGAGCTCACGTCGTTCGGGATCGATTCGACGGCGGCGCCCGAGCCGCCATAGCCGGCGAAATGCCGCTCGAACATGCCGGCGGCCGTTTCCGCACGACCGCGCGCGGAGGTCGATCCAAGCACGACCACGATCAACTGGCGGCCGCCGCGGGTGGCCGTCGCCACAACATTGAAGCCGGAGGCGCAGGTAAAGCCGGTCTTGAAGCCGTCAGCACCGGGATAACGCCCGATCAGGTGATTGTGGTTCCGCATGACGCGGTTGCCATAGCGGATCGCTGGCAGTCGCCAGAGTGCGGAATGTTCGGGAAATTCACGCATCAGCGCCCGCGCCAGCACGGCCAGATCGCGCGCCGTGGTCTGCTGGCCGGCGCCCGGCAGGCCGTTCGGATTGATGAAGCGCGTGCCGCTCATGCCAAGTCGGCGGGCCTCGGCGTTCATCATGGCCGAGAAATTCTCGACCGATCCGCCGAGGCCCTCGGCAATAGTGATCGACACGTCGTTCGCCGATTTGACCATGATGATCTTCAGCGCATTGTCGATGGTGATCACGGTACCCGGCCGAAAGCCCATCTTGGAGGGCGTCGCGCGCGCCGCGCGCTGGCTGACCGGCAGACCAGTATTCATGGTGACGCGACCCTCGCGCACCTGGCGCAGCGCCACATAGGCGGTCATCATCTTGGTCAGTGATGCCGGCAACCACGGCATTCCCGCACGGTCGGCCTGAAGCACCTGTCCGGTCGCGGCATCGACGACGATGGTCGGACCGATCTGCTGTGCTGTCGCAACGCCCGCGGAGGCGAGGCTCCAGGCGATCGTGGCGGCGAAAAATGAAGCGCTGAGCCGCAAGAGCTGGAGCCTTCTTCGATGTGCAGACAAGGACCAGATCCTGTGTAGCTGCTTTGTCCATGTTTCGCCAAGTGCGCGTGAACACGGCGAGTGCGGAGGGCCGGATAGGCCCTGAACGGGCACGATCGCGGATCACGCTTCAACAGCCTGAACCGGGCCAAAGAATGGCACCTCTCGTTCGGGCGAATTGATCGAGCCTGCCATGCAGCGTAGCTCTGATGCGGGAAGCCCGTTTTCGGGCTATCGTGTATATACTCGTCAGTGTGAATCTGGAGGATGTGACATGACTGCCTGCATCGTTGGCTGGGCCCACACGGCCTTCGGCAAACTCGAGAACGAAACCGTCGAAAGCCTGATCGTCCGCGTTGCAACCGATGCGCTGATCGATGCCGGCATCGGCCCGGACGACGTGGACGAGATCATCCTCGGCCATTTCAACGCGGGCTTCTCACAGCAGGACTTCACGGCCTCCCTGGTGCTGCAGGCCGACCCCCGGCTGCGCTTCAAGCCGGCGACGCGAGTGGAGAATGCCTGCGCCACCGGTTCGGCGGCTGTTCACCAGGCCGTGCGCGCGGTGAAGGCGGGCGATGCGCGGGTCGTTCTGGTCGTCGGCGTCGAGCAGATGACCAAGACACCGGGCCCCGAGATCGGCAAGAACCTTCTCAAGGCCTCCTACCTGCCCGAGGATGGCGACACGCCCGCGGGCTTTGCCGGCGTTTTCGGCAAGATTGCGCACAATTACTTCCAGCGCTGGGGCGACCAGTCCGATGCGCTGGCGGCGATCGCCGCCAAGAACCACAAGAATGGCGTCGAGAACCCCTATGCGCAGATGCGCAAGGATTTCGGCTACGAGTTCTGCCGCACCGAGAGTGAGAAGAACCCCTTCGTGGCCGGCCCGCTGAAGCGCACCGATTGCTCCTTGGTCTCGGATGGCGCCGCCGCTCTGGTCGTCACCGATACGGCGACCGCGCTCAAGATGAAGAAGGCCGTCGCCTTCCGCGGTCAGGCCCATGTGCAGGACTTCCTGCCCATGTCGAAGCGCGACATCCTGAAGTTCGAGGGTTGCACCCGGGCCTGGGGCCAGGCCTTGGGCCAAGCGGGCATCCAGCTGTCGGATCTCTCGCTGGTCGAGACACACGACTGCTTCACGGTGGCAGAGCTCATCGAATATGAGGCGATGGGCTTGACGCCGGAGGGCCAGGGTGCACGCGCTGTTCTAGAGGGCTGGACTCAGAAGGATGGCAAGCTGCCGGTCAATCCGTCGGGCGGGCTGAAGGCCAAGGGCCATCCGATCGGCGCGACGGGCGTCTCCATGCACGTCCTGTCGTCGATGCAGCTGATGGGCACGGCCGGCGGCATCCAGGTGAAGGACGCCAAGCTTGCTGGCATCTTCAACATGGGTGGCGCCGCGGTCGCCAATTACGTCAGCGTGCTGGAGCGCCTGCGCTGAGCCCACCGCGCGCGGAACCGTGAACGGCAGCGGACTTGCTGCCGTTCGCTGCCGCGAGTCATAGTTCTTCCCAAGAGTTCCGGGCGGCGCACTGCGTCCCACCGGAGCCATTCCAGGGGGAACTGCCATGACGATCGCATCTGCGCTGCGACTTGCCGCCGCGGCTTTGCTTCTGCCTCTTCTGACATGGACTGCGGCCAGCGCCGCCGACTATCCCGAGCCGAAGCGCGGAACCTATGTCGCGCGCGACTTCCGCTTTCATACCGGTCAGGTCATCCCAGAGCTGAAGCTCAGCTATGTGACGATCGGCAATCCGACCGGCGAGCCGGTTCTGGTTCTGCACGGCACCGCGGGATCGGCGGCCAACATGCTCAATCCGGGCTTTGCCGGCGAACTGTTCGGCGCAGGCCAGCCGCTCGATGCGGCGAAGTACTTCATCATCATCCCGGACGCGATTGGCGCGGGACAATCGTCCAAGCCGTCGGACGGCCTGCGCGCCCAGTTCCCGCGCTACAATTACGACGACATGGTCGCCGGTCACCACCGGCTCGTGACCGAGGGCCTGGGCATTCGCCGCCTGCGCCTCGTCATCGGCAATTCCATGGGTGGGATGCAGACCTGGGTCTGGGGTGTCACCCATCCCGATTTCATGGATGCGCTGGTGCCGATGGCCTCGCAGCCGACCGAGATGTCCAGCCGCAACTGGATGATGCGCCGCCTGATCATTGACACGGTCCGCAACGACCCCGCCTGGAACAATGGCAACTACACCACGCAGCCGCCGAGCCTGAGGGTCGCCAACGCCTTCTATGGCATTGCCACCAATGGCGGAACGCTGGCCTACCAGCAGATGGCGCCGACGCGCGAGGCGGCCGACAAGCTGCTCGACGCGCGCCTCGCTGCGCCCTTCGGTGCCGATGCGAACGACTTCATGTATCAGTGGGACGCGTCACGCGACTACAATCCGGCGCCCCGCCTGGAGCGGATCAAAGCGGCGCTACTGGTGATCAATTCCGCCGATGACGAGCGCAATCCGCCCGAGACCGGCATCATGGACCGCGAGCTAAAGCGCGTCGCCGGGGCCCGTCTGCTGCTGATCCCGGCGAGCACCGAGACCAGGGGTCATGGCACAACAGGCATGGCGCGGCTCTGGAAGCGCGAGCTGCAGGAATTCCTCGCGCAAGTGCCCCGCCGGGCGATGTGAGGCGGAAGTCGCATCTTCACCCTCCCCTGAAGGGTAAAGGGTGTGCCCGGACCTAGAGTTCGCTGACGCCCGGCACTGCAGGCACACCCGGTCCGGGAATGGCCTTGGCCGCGAGCACGGCCCGCACGACCGCGGCGGCCATGACCTGAGCTGCAAGGGCGCCGAGTGCCATCATGTTGCCCGGCAGCCCGCTCTTGCCCGTGGCGAGCGCGAAGATCGTGTCGCCGTCCCACATCGTGTGAATGGGGTCGATGGTGCGGGCGAGCCCATCATGGGCGTGCTGGGCGAGCTTCTGCGCCTGCGCCTTGGTGAGTTGCGCATCGGTTGCCACCACGCCGATCGTGGTGGCCATGCCGGCCTGAAGCGATGGCGGCAGCTCGCCCTTGAGGATCGCCTGGGTGATGCCGAGGCGTTGACGGCCGTCGGGCGTGCGCGCGCCGGCCAGAACCTCGCCGGTCTTCGGATCGATCACGTCGCCCACCGCATTGACCGCTACGATGGCGCCAACCGTGATCTTGCCGACCTTCACCGACGCCGTGCCGATGCCGCCCTTCATCGCGCGGGCCATGCCATAGAGTTTGCCGACGGAGGCGCCGGTGCCGGCGCCCACCGATCCTTCGGCGGGGGCATTGTTGCTGGCGGCCTCGCAGGCCTTGTAGCCGGCCTCGGCATCCGGGCGCACCTTGTGGTCGCCCATGGCGAGATCGAAGAGGATGGCCGAGGGGACGATCGGCACCTTGGTTGGGCCTGCCGGCCAGCCGAAGCCCTTCTCTTCCAGCCAGCGCATGGCGCCGCTGGCGGCATCGAGGCCGAAGGCGCTGCCACCGGCAAGCATCACGGCATGGACCTTGTCGACGAGGTTGGTGGGGTTGAGGAGATCGGTCTCGCGTGTGCCCGGCGCCGCGCCGCGCACATCGACGCCGCCGGTAACGCCCTCCTCCGTCATGACCACGGTGCAGCCGGTGGGCCGGCGGGCATCGCTGAAATGGCCAACCTTGATGCCAGCAACATCGGTTATGGCGCCGCCCAGCGTGCGGGCGCGGATCTGCTCGATGGTGGTGGCCTGCGCCTGGGTTTCGGTGGTCGCGGTCATGGCTGCTCCGAGCCCCAAGGCCGTTACGGTGGCGAATTCGCGGCGATCCATGGCCTCGTCTCCTGTTCCATGGGACAGGAGGCTAGACCGCCTTGACAGGACTGGGAAGCGCCGAGGAAGCGCGGCTCCCTCGCAGGATCAGGCGCCCTTCGGCCGGAAGGCAATGCAATGGGCCGGGTTGGTTTCCAGACGCGGCCCACCGATCAGGTCGATGCAATAGGGAATAGCGGGCATGACCGCATCCAGGCACTCGCGGATCGATGAAGGCTTGCCGGGCAGGTTGACGATCAGTGATCCACCCCGGATGCCGGCGGTCTGACGCGATAGGATGGCTGTCGGTACGACCTTGAGGCTGACGGCGCGCATGAGTTCGCCAAAGCCTGGCATCATCTTCTCACAGACGGCCTCGGTCGCTTCTGGCGTCACGTCGCGCAGGGCCGGGCCGGTGCCACCGGTGGTCAGGATCAACGGGCAGAGATCCTCGTCGGCGAGCTGCACCAGGGCCCGCTCGATCAGGGCCTGCTCGTCCGCAACCACCCGGGCGACGGGATGCCACGGGGAGCCGAAAAGCTCGGTGAGGGCGGCAACGATGCCGGGGCCGCCCTTGTCCTCGTAGATGCCGCGGCTTGCGCGGTCGGAGACGGTGACCACGCCGATAGGGACGGTTGTACTCATGGCGCCATCCTTAGCGCGACGACCGCGCTGGCTCAACGGATGCGACGGATCACCAGTTCGACGTCGCCAACCGGGATGCCGAAAAAGGTAACCACGGCCGTGTTGTAGAGCGAGCCGTCGGGCCGGGCGACAATGACATCCTCGAAGTGGACGCGCAGACGGCCGAAGCCGGTCTTGACCAGCGCGTCGTAGGAAAGCTTCAGCGCTGCACCGTCATTGCGGACATCTGCCGTGCCGATCACATCTTCGCGGGTCCCGGCATAGCGGCCCTCGCCAAGCTTGGTGAAGCGCCAGGTGACCCGGTCGCGCTCCCCGTCTGAATAGGTGAAGTCCTCGGCGAGCGTCAGGACGCGGCCGTCCCAGCGGCCGTTCATCAAGGCAACGAGCGTGCGGGTTGCGCCGCCAAGGCGGCTGGTGAAACGGCCCTCGGCGCGCAGGCGGCCGCGAAAGACCCGCTCCAGAACCAGCGGCTGGGATGCAGTGGGTCGGGCTTCAGCCACCATCGGCGAAAGGCCGGCAAGCAGGACGGGGGCAGATAGAAGGGTGCGGCGGGACAGGGTCATGGCGTGTCTCCTTGTTGGGGAGTTACGCGCCAGACGTGCCTTCGGATGCAGAGGACTGGCGTGCCTGCCAGTCGGCGCGGGTGAGCGCCATGTCGATATGGTCGACGGCACAGCCGCGCGCCGCACTCGTCCGGCGCGAGTGGCCGATGATGCGGAAGCCAAGCTTCTCGTGGACGCGGAGCGATGCCGGATTGTCGGCGAAGGCCCCGGCGACGATTGTCTCGAGGTGCGGCGCCTGGAAGGCGACGTCGATCAGCGCCATGACCGCCTCGGTGGCGAAGCCCTTGCCCCAGAAGGCGCGACCGAACCACCAGCCGATCTCGACGGCCGCGCCCTCGCCCGCGAAGGTGACGGTGCCGATCAGTGCGTCGGGCTCGCGCTTGCGGGCGACCGCCAGACCGAGGCCCCCA
This sequence comes from Phreatobacter aquaticus, assembly GCF_005160265.1. Lineage (NCBI taxonomy): Bacteria > Pseudomonadati > Pseudomonadota > Alphaproteobacteria > Hyphomicrobiales > Phreatobacteraceae > Phreatobacter > Phreatobacter aquaticus. The sequence goes on from NZ_CP039865.1 coordinate 1,119,797, forward strand.
CCCAAGGCATTGGAGGCCAGCACATCGCCGATGAATGCCGAGGCATGCGCCTCGGTGAACGGCAGGGGCACCGGCGCCATCATGCGGGCGACGGCGGGATCGCCGGCATAGAGGGCGGTGCGGGCGACATCGTCGAAGGTGAAGTCGCGCAGCACGAGACGGCGGGTCTCGATGGGCGCGGACTTCCGCCAGGGGCGGCCTTCAAAGCGATCGGTCATGAGCCATCGCTTAGCAAAAAGGGCCCCCCGATGCGAGACCGGGAAGCCCTTTGATGGTCAGACGCAGCCGATCGTCAGATCAGTCGGTCAGGCCCTCCGGAACGGAGCGCCGCAGGATCGGATCGCGCCAGGCCTTGATGCTGGCCCAGGTGCTGCGATCCAGCCGGAACTTGTCAACCGGGACGGAACTTGCGAGCAACCTGGAGCGCATCAACCCGACGCCTATCCACTGGAAGCCGCATTTCTCGATGACTCGGCGCGAGCCGGGATTGACCACACGTGCGGAAGCAGCGACGGCGGCAACGCCGTGCTGGGTGAACAGGTGATCGACGACGGCCCGGGCGGCCTCCGTCGCATAGCCCTTGCCCCAATGGGCGGTGGCCAGCCAATAGCCGATTTCGGGATCGCCGAGCTCCGGCATCACGAAGCCCGTCGCACCGATGGGCGCGCCGTTGGTCTTGAGCGTGATGAGAAAGGGATGGTCCGGACCGGACCAGGCATTGGCGATCCAATTCTCCGCATGTTTTTCCGCGTAAGGATGCGGAAGATTGGCCGTCATTTCGGCGATACGGCGATCATCGGCTACCGCCGCGATCGCGCGCGCGTCCTCGAAACGCGGCGCACGGAGAACGAGCCGCTCAGTCTCGAGGACGGGGATACAGCTCTCGAGCAGTTCGCCGCAGGGGCGGCCTTCCAGTTCGGTTTCCAGGCAAGTCATGACACGGGCTCCTTGTTGGCCGTGGCCGGACCCCGGGACCATCCCGAGGCCAAAGAAAAAGGGGCGCCGGCTTTCCGCCTGGCACCCCTTGATCCTTGACCTCAGATCATCGGAGCTGCCTGGCGATCCGCCGGCGGCTCCGATGAGGTGCCGCCGTTACTCGGCTGCGGCAGCCATCGGAACAACCGACACAAAGGTTCGGTTATTCGCTTTGGTGCGGAACTCGACGCGGCCGTCTACGGTCGCGAACAAGGTGTGATCCTTGCCGAGGCCGACATTGGTGCCGGGATGGAACTTCGTGCCGCGCTGGCGAACAAGAATGTTCCCAGACAGCACGGCCTGACCGCCGAAGCGCTTCACGCCCAGCCTCTGTGAGTTTGAATCGCGGCCGTTTCTCGACGAACCGCCTGCCTTTTTGTGAGCCATGTCGAGCTCCCGTTCTGTTCTGTCTTATAAGACGTTGCGTTCAGCGTGATGACAAGTGCGCGTTCGCGCTTACCAGTCCTCACCGGATTTCTGTTCGGCCTGGTCGACCTTGGCACGCGGCGGCTTGCCGGCCAGGAGTTCCTTGGCCTGCTCGACCCATTCCTCGCGCTTGGCGCGGCCGCGGAGCGCGAGCTCCTTGTCCTTCGCCTCGAGGTCCTCGGCGGTCCAGGCAGCAATATGCTCCCAGGTGGTGATGCCGGCGGCGCGCAGCTTCTTCTCAATCGTCGGACCGATACCGGCTATCAGCGAGAGATTCGACGAATCGCGGCCACCTTCGGCCGGCAGATCGGCGAACTTGGCGGGCGCTGCAGCCTTCGGCGCCTTGGCGGGCTTTTCCGACACGGCGGCAGCGGTCGATACAGCGGCCTTGGCGGTCAGCGTCGGCTTGGCGCCACCGGTGAGGATCTCGCCGATCTGGACGACCGTCAGATCCTGACGATGACCGCGCTTGCGCTTCGAATTCTGGCGGCGGCGCTTGCGGAACGAAATCGTCTTCGGGCCGCGGGCCTGGCGCACGACGTGAGCGGCCACCGAGGCGCCGTCGATCATCGGGGCGCCAATGGTGATACCGGCGTCGCCACCGAGCATGAGAACCTCGGAAAACACCACGACATCGCCCGGCTCTGCCGTCAGCTTCTCGATGGTGATCGTGTCGGCGGCGGCAACCTTGTATTGCTTGCCGCCAGTCTTGATGACTGCGTACATGGTTCTAGTCCTTCATCGACGAACCTTGGCCAGGGAGCCCGGACCGGTCGTCTTCTTGGTTTGTCTTGCCGCCGGGAATGGCGGTTGAGAATGCCCGAAACCATGACAGACGCAGACAAGCCGCGACATGCAGGAGTTCGGGACGCGGCTCAATGATCGAAATTGCCGGCCAAGTCAAGGAAATCCCGGCGCAGCTGACGGAATTTGACGGTCGGCGACGGTTGCCGCTTGAACAGCAGCGTCGCTTCCGCTACATGCCGCTTCGCTTTACGACCGGAGGGCGCCCGCAAGGTGCCGTTCAGCGACCGCGGAGAGGTGGCAGAGTGGTCGAATGCACCGCACTCGAAATGCGGCATACGGGCAACCGTATCGGGGGTTCGAATCCCTCCCTCTCCGCCAAACTCCCCCCTCAGACATCATCCTAACTGCGCCGATCTCCTCACGGAGTCGTTGATTTTTCAACGAGATTCGCGCTACTGTCCTCACGTTACGTCACCGCTGATCGGGCTACCGCAGCTCGAAGGTGGGGCACAAAGTGGGGCAGGCGAGATGGCTCGGGCGCTGAACAAGCTGAGTGCGAAGGCGGTGGGCTCGCTCGTCAAGCAGCCGGGCACCCATTCTGACGGTGGTGGTCTCTACCTAAAGGTCGATGGAAACGGCGCTCGCTGGCTCTTCATGTTCAAGCGTAACGGTGAGAACCGACGCGAAATGGGGCTCGGCGGCGCGGTGGGCGCCAATGCGGTATCGCTTGCCGATGCCCGCGCGGCCGCTTCGGACGCCCGAGATCTGCTGGCCAACGGCATCGATCCCATCGCGGAGCGCAAGCGGCAGGGCCATCGGGCAGCTGCAGTGACATTCGGCGAGGCGGCGCTGGCGCATATCGAGCGCAAGCGCGGCGGCTGGAAGAATGCCAAGCACGGGCAGCAGTGGGGCAACAGCCTCCAGCAGCATGGGGCAAAGCTCTGGGCGATACCGGTCGCGGACGTCGACACAGAGGCAGTTCTCGCCTGCCTCCAGCCGATCTGGCTGAAGATCCCCGAGACCGCTTCACGCGTTCGGCAGCGGATCGAGGCCATACTCGATGCCGCCAAGGCATTGAAGTTGCGCGAAGGCGAAAACCCGGCGCGCCTGAAGGGCCATCTCGACCATCTGCTCGCTAAGGCCAAGAAGAGTGGTGCCGGACATCATGCGGCGTTGCCGTGGCAAGAGGTCCCAGCCTTCCTAGTCGATCTCCGCGAGCGCAAAGGGATGGCGCCGCGCGCGCTGGAGTTCCTGATCCTGACGGCCGGACGCACTGGCGAGGTTCTGGGGGCAACCTGGGCCGAGATCAATCTGAGGGAGCAGACCTGGCTGGTGCCGGCCGAGCGCATGAAGGCAGGCGTCGCGCACCGCGTGCCGCTGACCGATGCGGCTATTCAGCTCCTCAAATCCATCCGTCTTGAGGGTGCCGAACCATCGGATGCGGTGTTCCCCAGCCAGGACCTGAAGCGGCCGATGTCGAATATGGCGCTGTTGCAACTCCTGAAGCGCATGAACGCGAATGACCGGACGACGGCGCACGGACTGCGCAGCTCCTTCCGCCAATGGGTCCAGGATAATCGTCCGAGCGATCGCGATGCGGCGGAGGCCGCACTTGCCCATCAGCTTGGTGACGACGTCGAGCGCGCCTATGCCCGATCCGACCTGTTCGCCCGCCGGATCGCGCTGATGGAAGGGTGGTCGGATTTCGTTGAAGGGGTCGCAGGGGCCAACGTGGTCCAGATGCGGCGAGCTTGATCCATGCAGGAGGATGACGGGAACGCCGGCGTGTCGGCTGATTGGCAAGAGGACAAAGACGACGCTACCCTGAAACTTCGCAAAGAAGCGTTCTTGGAGCGGGATGCTGGCCCACCAGAGGACCCAGACCAATGGTGGCTGCAAGCTCCGATCCTAGAGCACCATGAGAAACTGGTCAGCATTCTCTCGACGAGGATGAAAGCCGACGCCATAGCAGCGAGCGGGTTTGCGAGAGAGGTCCTAATCCTCGCATTTGAGCATCGCCTCGGCGTCAGCCTTTCAAGTCTGGAGATAGACCCCCGCCGAAAGCAGCATGATGAGACGTTGGCACTAATCAAACGCGTTGAAACGCCACTCCTGGAACGAGGAGCACCGCCAGCGCCACGGGACTATATCGACGCGGTCGCTGTCATGTGGTTTTGGGTCTTTGGACGGAAGCCGGGTTGGGCGCTGGACGCGACAACGCCATTCGTTGAGTGCTGTCAGATCGCTTTTGAAGCGGCCCACGGTGAGACCCGTGGGTTTACGCGCGACACATTCAAAGGAATGAGAACTCGATTGGACGAAACCGGCGCCTGGTCCAAAGCATGGCATCCACGGTTAAGGCCGTTCGCGGGATCTGGAGGGGACGCGGATGTCACGACCGGGCATCTCGCGGACGAGGCCAGCTCGTAGGTTTGCTTCAAACTCCGCGATCTTCTCCGCTGCACCCTGCTCAAGCTCAGGGACGCGCTCACGCAGCTCTTTCTGACCTAGCCAGCGCAGCAGGCGGCTCAAGCTCCGTGGCGGCGGGCTGAACTGCGGAAATCGGTTGTGCGGCCGGGCCGCGCCGATTGCCAGCCGAAATCGATCCCACAACGGCAGTGGTGGGAGGGGCAGTTCGAACTGCCTGCGGAAGCCGGACACGAGGGCGCTGATCGATTGGTAGCTGTCGCCATGCCGGACGGTGACCCACCGCTCGCCGGCGATGAACTTCTCCCTCAGATCGTCGAGGTAGGATTGCGCAGCGGGAGTCGGCATGCCGTCGCGCCCCCGCGCCATCAACATGTTGCCACCATCGGTGAAGAAGACGCTGCCCATCCCGACCAAGCGAATCTCCTTCCGCTCCTCATAGGCGTGCTGGACCTTCACGAGTTCAGGGTCGCCTGGGTACAGGCTGCCGATTGGCGCGGGTTCGCGGGCTTCGGTCATGATTGCCTAGGCTGGAGTTCTGAAGGGTCAGGCACTCTAGCGACGGCGAGATTCCCCCATCAAGACCGCGCAACAGCTCCAATCCGCACAAATTCGAATCAGTCTGCTCGTTCCGATTCGGAGCATTGATCAATCGATTGGGCCGAAGCGCGCCCGCAACCAAGGAGGCACCATTTCAGACCGAAGAACGGGGTCATGGAGTGTATCGAGGAACCGGTGCAGCGCCGCCTGCCTCAGTTTTCCAACGCTGCGGAATATACCCCCATCACACGAGGTCGCTCTGACCAGCCAGGACTCAACGTGACGGCCACCGAGCCGGATTGATTGAGAAACCTGAAGGGACATGATGAACACCAACACCCCCATCACCGCCATTGCTACCAAGCCGGCGCGCCGCCTGATCGCCAAGACGGACGTGTGCGACGCCTACGTCATCTCGCCCGCGACGCTCGACCGCCTGATCCGCCATAAGGGCTTCCCGCACATCAAGATCGGCTCCCGCACGCTTTTCCGCGTTGAGGATGTCGAGGCCTTCTTCGCGGGACGTGTTCGCTGCAACTCCTAAGCAGCCACGGGTAGGCCAATCCGGCATTTTTGCCACGAGACTGGCCTACTTCTCCCAACTCCCTGACGCCACTCCGCGTCTCGGTCGCCCCCTGCACTAATGAAAGCGAGCCCGACGCCCCGCGACATTGTTGCGGGGCCGCCTCTCTCGAAAGCCGATCACGGAGACGGCAGGCCCCATGTCCAAGCACCTGAAGCTCAACAAGACGAAGGTCAACCAGTCCGGCCGCGAGAGCCTCGGAAAGCGTGCCGAGCGTGTCAGCGCATTCCATATCCGCGTCTACGCCTGGTTGACCAACAGCCCGCGCTGGAAGGCTGCGACGCCGCTGGCACGCGCGGCCCTGTTTGAGTTCATGGCGTGTGACAACGGCAACAATAACGGCCAGATCTATATGGGCAGCCGCGATCTTGCCGGTCGTCTGGGGGCCCGGGGACCTGCGACGGCCGATCGCGCAATTCGCTCTTTGCGCGAGAACGGCCTCCTCATCCTGGCGCGTGAGGGCAGCAAGGGACCTAGGGGCGAGCGGGCGAGCGAATGGCTCCTGCCCTTCATCAAGGACAGCCGGCCGGGCGCGCCGCCGACTCCTTTCGCCGCGGAGTGGAACAAGGCCCGAAAGCACCATCAGGAGTTCGCGAAGCTGGACGTCGAGACGATGCGCACGCCGGCCTGGCGTCATCTGTCTCCGACGGCTCGCCTCCTGCTCGTCGCGCTGATCTTCACGTCCAAGCGCCGAAATCCCATCGAGATCAGCAACGACGAGGCGGGCCAGCTGATCGGTGCCAGCGACGATACCGGCCGGCGCGCCCTCAACGAGCTTCAGGGGAAGGGCTTCATCGAGAACAAGGTGCTCGGCCGTGCGCTGGTCGGGCCCCGCGTCACGGCGACCTACACCATCGACTTGTTCCAAACCCCTGCCGGCGTGCTGTTCACCCCGGCCGCTGCCCGCTATCGCCTCTGGGGGCCGGGCAAGGACTTTCCCGTCTACCACACCTCAAAGAAGAAATCGGCCTCAGATCCGGTGCACCTCGGCCTCATGAGCGGAACACTGGAGTATGGGTCCGGCCTCAAAAGCGGAACACTGCAAGGCGATCTGACTCCATTCTCGGCCTCAAAAGCGGAACACACTCATCTGTCCATCTGTCCGGCGGAGGCCGAGGAGGCGCCGATTTCTCCGATGACGGCCGAACCGATCGCCCTCACCGAGGACGAGCACGCTAGGGCGCTGATCGAGGAGTATCGCTCGCCGCGACGTGAGGCCATCGTCGCGATCAAGCCTGTGGTCGCTGCTCCGCGCCCCTACCAGATCATTGCGGACTTCCTCGGCGAGATCGCCATCGAGCCGTATCTCAAGTGGGGGCTCCAAAGCCACTGCCAGCCGGGAGCTGTCTGCGAACGTGCGGGAACTGAACGCCTCAAGCGCGAGGCGCACCGTGCTCTCAAGGAGCGCTTGCGGACTTTCATGCCCGTCCGGGTCTATCGTCGCCTGCTCCTCATCACCGTGGCGGACGTCGAGGCCGCCATGCGTGTCGAGACATTGGGCGATATGCACCCATATGCGATCAGCTTGGCCAACGAGCGTATCGTGGCGCGCCTGGTCGCTATAGCCGAAGACGAAAATGTTGACGGACGCCAGGCCTTTCTCGCCGAGACGGAGCGCCGGATGCTGGAGGCCTCGGCCTACGAGGGCGCCGACCTGCCAGGGATCGGCCGCTGGTTCGAGGGGCTGATGGCGCATCTCGCCGCCAATGGCGGTCAGCCCGTTTCGACGCTGCTGGATCTGCTGAGAGCGCGAGACGCGGTGCGCATCGGGTTTTGAACGGGCCGATCGCTAAACGATAGGCGTTTGCCGGCGTTGCGAGAGTCGCTGAGTCCGATTGCGAAGGGTGCCCGCTGGGGCAGTAGCGAGCGTCCGCCGGTGCCCGCCCTCGACTCCTGTAGGACGAGCCGGTTGGCCAGCTAAGAGCGCCGGATTTTACGAGTATCGCGCGCCCTATATCGCGCTTGGCTCAGATCGCAAATGATCGTCGCCGCCGGACCGCCTTTGTGTTGACGGGTGTTGACGGGTGTTGACGCCTGAACGCGTACCACAGCTAGGTAGGGGACGTGGCTGAATGGTGTGCCCTCGCGCGTTACGCGCTCGCCCATCACAGGCGCCCATGAGCCGAGAGCAACTGTGGGATTGAGGATCGGCTAGCCATGCTGGTATCAAGCACGTACGGACGCGTGTGAGGCAGCTGTTCCTGCGGAGGCTACATGGACCGACGGGATAAGCTGCGCCTAAGCGAGATTGATATTTGCGACCTTTTCATTACGCCCGCGATCAAGAGCGCCGGCTGGGATCCGCTGACACAAATCCGACGTGAAGTGACGCTTACACCTGGTCCTGTCATTGTTCGTGGTAATCTGTCTTCAAGGAACAAAAAGAAGAAGAAATTTGCAGACTATGTCCTGTCTTGGAAGCTATCGCTTCCGATCGCTATCGTTGAAGCCAAGGACAACAATTTTTCGGTTTCCCACGGTTTGCAGCAAGCCCTTGGCTATGCAGACATCTTACAACTGCCGAGCGCATTTAGCTCAAACGGGGATGGTTTCGCGTCGCACAACAAAACAGCAGCGGCGGGTGAGGACATAGAGACAGAGTTTCCGCTCGATCATTTTCCTCCGCCACACGAGCTGTGGAGCCGATACAAGACGTTTCACAATATCGCGGATCAAGAAGTCGCGCTTGTTGAACAGCCCTACCATGTCGATTCTGACGGCAAGGAGCCTCGCTACTATCAAGTGGAGGCAATCAACCGAACCGTAGAGGCAATCGCTAAAGGGCAGAAGCGCATCCTGCTCGTGATGGCGACCGGTACGGGGAAAACTTACACGACATTCCAGATCATTTGGAGACTTTGGAAGGCCAGAAAAGCGAAGCGAATCCTGTTCCTCGCCGACAGAAACATCCTCGTCGATCAAACGCTGGTCAATGACTTCAAGCCCTTTGGCGCGGTCATGACCAAGGTGAAAAATCGGAAGGTCGATCCGGCCTATGAGGTCCACCTCGCGCTGTATCAGGCGCTGACCGGTCAGGAGGAATCCGATAAGATTTTTAAGTCCGTTTCGCGTGACTTCTTCGATCTTATCGTTGTGGACGAATGTCATCGGGGAAGCGCGGCCGAGGATTCAGCGTGGCGTGAAATCCTCGACTATTTCAATGGCGCGGTTCAAATCGGTATGACGGCCACGCCCAAGGAGACAGAGTACGTTTCCAACATCACCTACTTTGGCGACCCGGTTTACACCTACACGCTCAAGCAGGGCATCGAAGACGGCTTCCTGGCGCCGTATAAGGTGATCCGTATCGATATCGACCGGGATGTCGAGGGCTGGACCCCGCCACCCGGAATGGTCGATGACCTCGGCAACCAGGTTGAGGAACGCGAATACAATCAGAGGGATATGGATCGCATTCTGGTCCTCAACCAGCGAACCAAGCTCGTTGCAGAACGTGTGATGAAGCTGCTTCGGGCAACGGACCCGATGTCGAAGACCATCATCTTTTGCGAGGACATCGACCACGCAGAGCGGATGCGCAAGGCGATTGTCAACGCAGCTGGCGACTTGGCTCGCAACAACTCGAAATACGTCATGCGTATTACGGGTGACAGTACCGAAGGCAAGGCGGAGTTGGACCGGTTCATCGACCCCGAAGAGCCATATCCCGTTATCGCCACCACCTCTCAGCTCCTTACGACGGGTGTAGACGCCAAAACCTGCAAGCTGATCGTCCTCGACCGCACGATCAACTCGATGACCATGTTCAAGCAAATTATTGGGCGTGGCACACGGATCGACGAGGACAATAACAAGTTCTTTTTTACGATCATGGATTTTAAGAAGGCCACCGAGTTGTTCCGAGATCCGGCCTTCGATGGCGAGCCGGTTGTCATCTACGAGCCCGGCAACGACGATGATCCTGTGCCACCTGATCCAGAGCCGGAGGATGAAGATGCCCCCGGTGGCGATGGCTCGGACGATGAACCTGGAGTCACCAAAATTCGCATTAGCGGTGTGGATGCGCAGATCATCGCCGAGCAGATCCAATATGTTGGGCCAGATGGCCAACTGATCACTGAATCCTATCGCGAGTTCGCCCGTAAGCAGATCATCTCGGAGTATCGGTCGCTGGATCAGTTCATCCAGAAATGGCGCGTGAGCGATCGCAAAAAGGCGATCATCGACGAGTTGGAAGAGCATGGCATCGTGCTCTCCAACCTGGCGGACGAGGTTGGCAAGGACATCGGCGATTTCGATCTGCTGTGCCACATTGCCTACGATCAGCCGCCACTCACGCGTCGAGAGCGGGCCGAGAAGGTCAAGAAACGGAACTATTTCGCCAAATACGGCGACAAGGCTAGAGCCGTTCTGGAAGGGCTGCTCGACAAATACGCGGATGAAGGCATAACCACGATTGAGGAAACGAAGGTGCTTCGGCTGACGCCCTTTGCGGACATCGGGACCCCGACTGAGATCATCAACGGGGCGTTTGGCGGCAAGGCGAAGTACGAGCAGGCCCTCAACGAACTAGAAGATCAGATTTACGGGCAGGCATCGAACGAATGAGCAACATCTCGGGTATCATCAAGTCCATTCAGGACATCATGCGCAAAGACGCCGGCGTCGATGGCGATGCGCAGCGCATCGGTCAGATGGTCTGGATGTTCTTCCTCAAGATTTACGATGACCGGGAAGTCGAACTGGAACTCGTCGAAGACGATTATAAATCCCCCTTGCCGGAGCATCTGCGCTGGCGGAGCTGGGCGGCCAACAAGGAAGGGCTGACGGGCGAAGGCCTCGCCGAGTTCGTCAACCTTCAACTCTTCCCAAAGCTGAAAACGCTCGTGCCGCCACCCGGCGATCTTGGACGCAAAGCGTCGGTTGTTCGTGATGTCTTCGAAGACGCGAACAATTTCATGAAGAACGGTACACTGATCCGGCAAGTGATCAACAAGATCAACGAGATCGATTTCAACAGCCGCGAAGACCGACACACCTTTGGTGCGATCTACGAGCAGATTCTCAAGGACTTGCAAAGCGCGGGAAATGCCGGCGAGTTCTACACACCACGCGCCGTGACAAAGTTCATCATCAACCGGCTGAACCCGAAGCTCGATGAGATCGTGTTCGATCCGGCCTGTGGCACGGGTGGCTTTCTGTCCTGCGCCGTGGAGCACAAGCGAAAGTTGGTGAAGTCGCCGACCGATGAGGAAACGCTCCGGCGCACCATTCATGGCGTGGAGAAGAAGGCTCTCCCGCACATGCTTTGCGTGACGAATATGATCCTTAACGGGATTGACACGCCATCGGGCATCAAGCACGGCAACACGCTTTCAAAGCCGTATCGGGATTACGGCGACAAGGATCGCGTCCATGTCATCGCGACCAACCCGCCTTTCGGCGGCATGGAAGAGGATGGCATCGAGAACAACTTCCCTTCGCATCTGCGCACGCGGGAAACAGCCGATCTCTTCATGGCGCTGATCATCAAACTGCTGCGCTCACATGGTCGCGCGGCTGTGGTGCTGCCTGATGGCTTCCTCTTCGGCGAAGGCACGAAATCGACTCTCAAGCAGCAGCTTCTGGAGGAGTGCAACCTCCATACGATCGTGCGCCTGCCAAATGGCGTTTTTGCACCCTATACCGGCATCAAGACGAACATCCTGTTCTTCACCAAGGGCGTTCCGACCAAGGATATCTGGTTCTACGAGCACCCCTACCCGGAAGGCGTGACGAGCTACAATAAGACCAAGCCGATGCAGTTCGAAGAGTTTCAGACCGAACAAGATTGGTGGGGCACCGAGTCGGATGGCTTCAAGGCGCGCAAGCCGACCGAACAGGCCTGGAAGGTGAGCGCGGCTGAGATTGCTGCCAATGGCCATAATCTCGATCGGAAGAACCCTCATCAGGCGGCAGCGGTAGACCACGATCCGGAGGCACTGTTGATCGCCTACGGCGACACGCAGAAATCCATCCAGTCCTTGCGCGACGAGCTGAAGGCGATCCTCTCCGACGCCCTGTCACGGTGAGCGACATGGCAAACGTTGCAGACATTCTGACCGACAACCTGGACATCTGGACGAGCGCGATTGAGCGTCGGTCCACGGCAGGACGTGGGAGATCGAAGAAATTCAGCCTCTACGGCATTGAGAAGCTGCGTGCGCTCATTCTGGATTTGGCCGTGCGCGGAAAGTTGGTTCCGCAGGACCCAAATGAAGAGCCCGCGTCGGTGCTATTGGAGAGCATAGCGAAAGACCGCAAAACTCGGTTGAAACCGAGAACGGCAGATTTTCGCGCTGCACCAAAGATACTGAATAGGACCCTCCCAAACGGCTGGTGTATTGCTCGTCTTGATTGTCTTGCGAATTCCCAAGCTGGGTTCGCGTTCAAATCAAACGACTTCAATGAGATTGGGGCAGGTCTTCCACTGATTCGTATTCGCGATGTGGGGCTTCAATTTTCTGGCACATACTACAGCGGCGAGTATCGTGAAGAGTTTGTCGTCACCGAGGGTGACTACCTGATCAGCATGGATGGTGAGTTTCGGGTGGCAGTTTGGACCAATGGGCCCGCGCTACTGAATCAACGAGTTTCTCGTCTGCAATTCTATTCCGATAAAATCGCAAAACAGTATGTGGTAATTGATCTGCAAAAGCAGCTGTCGAAGCTACAAGGCGTCAAAGCCTACACGACAGTTGACCATCTATCTGGAAAGCAGATTTCGGAAGCTGAGATTGCGCTTCCTCCCCTAGCCGAGCAGCATCGGATCGTCGCGAAGGTCGATGAATTGATGGCCCTGTGCGATCGGCTGGAAGCGCAGACCTACGATGCGATCGAGGCGCATGAGCTACTGGTCGGCAACCTCCTCGCCACATTGCCGAGAAGCCAGAACGCCGAGGAACTGGCCGAGAATTGGGCGCGCATTGAAACCCATTTCGACACGCTCTTGACCACCGAAGCCAGCGTCGATCAGCTGAAGCAGACCATTCTGCAACTCGCTGTGATGGGCAAACTCGTCCCGCAGGACCCGAACGATGAACCGGCGTCGGAGCTCCTTAGCAGGATAGCTGCCGCAAAAAGCCGTATGATTTCAATTGGAAAGCTTAAGTCGACGAAGTCGCCTCCACCGATTAGGGCCAACGAAAGACCGTTTCAATTGCCGGTCGCTTGGCAATGGTGTCGCCTTAGTGAAGCGATCGACGTCAGAGATGGTACGCACGATTCTCCGAAGGACGCCACAGGCAACGAGACTTTCCCTCTCGTAACGAGCAAAGATTTTAAGAATGGGAAAATTGATTTTGAAAATGCCCGACGTATATCTGCTGAAGACCATTTTATTATATCAAAGCGGTCCCTAGTTGAGCGAGATGATATTCTGTTTTCGATGATAGGAGGAAATTTAGGAAATCAGGTGCAGGTCAAGACAGACGAACAATTCAGCGTAAAAAATGTGGCGTTGTTTAAGTATTACGATCGAAATATGACATTACCAGAATTTATTAAGATTTTTTTAGAGAATATAGCATTCGATCTGCAGATAAAGGCATCGGGTGGGGCGCAGCCGTTTGTTTCACTGGGTTATCTGAGGGCCGTTATTTTTGCATTACCGCCCGTCGAGGAACAACGGCGTATCGTCGCTAAGGTCAAAGAATTATTCCGCCACCTTGATTTGATACGCGAAGCTTTTAATTGCACTCGTGTAGCGCAGGTAAGCTTTGCTGACGCTATCGCTTCCAAAGCCGTGTCTTAAGCCCCATGCGCCTGAAATCGGTTCTCATCAGCCAGTACAAGAACCTCAAAAACTTTACGCTGACATTTGAGGGCGATAGCTTCATCGATATTTTCGTTGGTAAGAACGGCTCGGGAAAATCCAACTTTCTCGAAGCCCTGATTGAAATTTTTGACCACGTTTACGGCTTCACGGCGAGCGGTGTTGGCCCAGGGTTCGAATACGAGATCGCATGGGATATCGGCGGCAAGACCACGACGCTCCGTTGGCACGGCGGACAGATGTTCATCAACGGCGTCGTGCGACAACAGCTCGGCAAGACGCCGATGCCAGTCAACATCATCGTCTATTATTCCGGCCAGAACGACACTGTTGCGGCGCTGATCCGTCGATACCGCGACACATATCGGCGCTCGGTGAGGAAGGCCAATGTCGCCGAAAGCCCGCGTTTCATCGGCATCGGGCCGGACTACAAGACCTTGCTTTTGGCCTTGATGCTGATGCTCCCTGAGGCCTCGCAAGCCCGGGAGTTCCTGCGCATTAAGCTCGGCATTGAGGCAACGGGCGGAACAACCCGGCTGGCGCTCCGCAGGCCGACAGTTGCTCACCGAACCAGATATTTCGACCCGCTAGACAACACGCAGTTGTTCTGGGGCGTCAAAGGCATCGCCCGGACATTCCTCGACCAGCTGATGCTCTGCATCGTTGGAGGTTTCACGCCCGCATCGCTCTATGACCGCGCCACTGACACCTATGAGCTTGGTATCGATGTCATCAAATTCCGCGAGGTTTTCGCGGCTCTGCCGCCTGTCGAGGTGTTTTGTGAGTTCAACGCACTAAGGGCGCTCAACATGATCGCGGATATCTCAATCCCGGTTCGGTTGGCGGCCAACGCTGAGGTGTCATCTCGTGCCTTCAGCGACGGGCAATTCCAATCCGTCTACCTCTTCGCGATTTCCGAGCTGTTCAAGGATCGCGAATGCATCACGCTGCTGGACGAGCCAGACGCCTTTCTTCATCCGGAATGGCAGTTCGACTTTCTCCACCAGACGCTTGCGATCTCCGAGCAGGGTGCACGAACAAACCACATCCTGATGAGCAGCCATAGCGCCTCGACAATCGCTGCGAAGGTCGAATGCCGGATCAGGCAGATTGAATTCATAGGCGGAAGAACCGAAGCGCGGGAAAAGGGCAGGGGCGAGCTGATCAAGTCACTGTCAGCAGGGCTGATCACGTTCTCGGAGAAAGAAGCGGCACTCAGCATCGACCGGGTGCTCAAGAACACCACCCAGCCCGTGTTGTTCACAGAAGGCATCTCCGATGTGATAATCCTGCGGACGGCTTGGGATTGCACGTTCCCCGGACAAGATTGCCCGTTTGAAATCGAGCAAGCTTTCGACTGCGCCTTCCTGCGCAATCTCATGAAGCGGCAGTCTCTCTATGACGGGAACCAGGGCCGAAAATTTTTTGCACTCTTCGATTTCGACGGTGCCTACCAAGATTGGTCGCAACTCGGTGATCTCATCGAGCCCGATATCGAAAAGTGCCTTACCGTCAAGCGACGGAATTGCGAGGGATACGCAATGCTCCTGCCAGTACCGGCAGACCTTAGCATTCGCAATCAAGTATGGAATGCCAATGCAAACCGGACGTTCGAGGGGGAGTCACGGCTGAGCATTGAGCTTCTATTGAAAGACACCCCCGGCATCGATCAGCATTTTGCGGTGGACGTAAACGACAGGGCTGGTTGGATTAAGTTCAATGGGGACAAGCTGAGGTTCGCGGCTGAGGTCGTGCCGCAAATCCCGCCCCAGCATCTCATTGTGTTCAAGCCAATCTTCGATTTCGTTCTTTCGCGGATTTAGGAAGCTACGCGCTATCAGGCTTAGATCCAGCACCCCCTAAACGCAAAGCGTGAGTGGGGCAACGAGTGGGGCAAACAACCAGCCGCAGGAAAAAAGTGAGTGGTTGCAGATATATAAGGAGCATATTTGGCGGACTCCCTCTCCGCCATTATCGCTTATATGTCAGTGATTTAGCTTTATTGAGAGACTAGTCCTCCATTCGACTGCCTACGCGAAAATGTTCCAGATGCGCGATCTCGCGCGATTTGGCCCCTTGGCGATGCGCTGAGATCCTGAAGCACCACGGAATTCAAGCGCTGACAGCGCTTGCCCATCACAGGGGCCAAGGGCGCGCAGGGCAAATCTATCGACGCTCGATCAGAAGAATGCGTTTGGAGACATCACTGACCCAAACCTGCAGTGGCTCACTCCAGGTCGTGGCTGGGGAGCCATCCCAACCGATCAGCTAATGTTCTGTGGGAGAATCCTGAATTGGGCCGTTGGATCAGGCTCGCGCCGCGGCTGGGTTGGATAATCCCTCAGGAAAGCCAGACCGGGTTGGTCCAGGCGCGTCGTCCGGCGGAATCGGCGACGACCAACCGGACGAATCCACCCGGCATCAGTCCGGCAAGCGGCAGGGTCGCGCGGGTCGTTCCAGGCTCGACGATCTGGGTCGCCCTGGAGCCGCGGCCAAGCGCCATGATGGACGAGGCCGGCGAGCAGGTAATCTCCACCTGGTCCTCGGCAAACCGCACGTCCTCGATTACCGGTCCCTGGCTTGAATAGAAGGCGCCGGCCTTGAGGGCCGCGACCAGCGCGTCGGGTTCGTTGGCTTCGGCCTTGACCATGACATAGCCGCCGAACGCGTCGGCGCAGTGGAAATGGGCGTCATCCGTCGCGCACAGATTGATCCGCCGGCCATCTGCCAGCAACTGGTCGATCAGATAGGCGCCGTCGCCGCGGTCGGTGCGCACCTGGCTCGTGTGATTATAAATCTCGACCGCATGGGCGCCGGGAATGGTCGCTGCATCCGCCGTGCTGAGCGCATACCAGCCGGGGTGTGGCAGCGCGACGAAGGCGCCGGCATCCAGACAGCGCCGGGCGAGCGCCGCGCCGGTCTCGCCAGCCGTCGTATGGGCAAAATCGGCCGGCAGGCCGACGGCGAGAATGTGCCAGATCTCCCCAAGAGCGGTTGCCGGTGCATGCACCTCGGCACCGAGGATGGTGGTGAAGGTCTCGGTGCGAAATGGCACGGTATCGACGATCGGAAAGCTGTATTTCGGCAAGAAATGATCGGTGATGGCCAGGAAATCATAGCCAGCCTCGCGATAGGCCCGGCAGACGGCCTCCGGTGACCGGGCGCCGTCCGTCAGGTTGGTATGGGTGTGGATGTTGCCCTTGAAGAAGCGGCCGGCGGCGGAGAAGGCTGGATCATGCAACATGGATCGGCTGGCTCACGGGCTGAATGTCGGGTGCAATCGACCCGGCGGGACGACGGAAAGTGGCGGTGGCGGTGGCGGCTTCCAGCAACAGGCGGGTGTAGTCGCTGGTCGGATGGCTGAAAATGTCCGCCGTCCTGCCGGCATCGACAATGCGGCCATCCTTCATCACGATGACCTGGGGCGCCAGGCGCCAGATCACCGCGAGATCATGGGTGATGACGATCATGCTCGTGCCGTTGCGCCGCTGCAGGTCCTGCAGGCGGCCCAGCAACTGGGCCTGAACCGATGCATCGAGCGCGGAGGTGATCTCGTCGCAGACAAGCAGATCCGGCTCGGCGGCGAAGGCGCGCGCGATCGCGATCCGCTGCTGCTGGCCACCCGAGAGCTGCCGGGGATAGCGCTCCAGCAGGTCAGAGCTGAGGCCGAGCTCGCCGATCAGGTCGCCCGCGCGCGCGCGGGCCTTGGCCCGCGACAGCCCGAAGAACATCTGCAGCGGCCGCATGATGGCGGCGCCGACGGTCTGGCGTGGGTTGAGCGAGGAGAGCGGATCCTGGAACACGATCTGGATCCGCCGGCGGGCTTCGGCCGAGCGGGCACCGGCCGCCATCGCGATCGATCGGCCGTCGAGCGTCAGGCTGCCGCTATTGGGAGCAAGAAGGCCCGACAGAACCATGGCGAGCGTCGTCTTGCCGGACCCGGATTCGCCAATCACCCCGATCACGGAGCCGCGGTCGAGGGTGAGGTCGACACCGTCCAGCGACTTGCGCGCGGGCGCCCGCGCAAAGTCGAACAGCGAACCGCCGCGATAGGCAAAGTCGAGCGATCGCGCCTCGATCAGTTTCCCGCTTGGCGGCTGGTCGCCGGCAGGCGATGGGCCGTCGAGATCGAGGGAGGCCGCCAGCAGCGTCTTCGTATAGTCGGTGGCCGGCGCGGAAAACACGCGCGCGACCGGGCCCTGCTCGACGATCCTGCCGTCCTTCATGACGATGACGCGTTGGCAGACGCGGGCGACGACATTCAGGTCATGGCTGACCAGGACCAACGCCGACCCGCGGGCCTCGCGCAGGCGCTGCACGAGATCGAGCACCTGGGCCTCGGTGGTCTTGTCGAGCGCAGTCGTTGGCTCGTCGAGCACCAGCAGTTTGGGATCGCAGGCGAGCGCTGCGGCAATCACCACCCGCTGGCGCTGGCCGCCCGACAACTGATGGGGATAGCGGCCGACAATGCCCTGGGGATCCGGCAGACCCATTTCCGTGAACAGGTCGAGGGTGCGCTGGCGTGCGGCGCGGCGGTCGAGGCCGGCGCGTGCCATCAGGACCTCGTCGACCTGTCGGCCGACGGGGATGTGATAGGTGAGCGATGCCAGCGGGTTCTGCGGCACCATGGCGACCTTGAGGCCGCGGAGCGTGCCGATGGCCGAGCGGTCGGCCTGGGTTACGTCGAGGCCGTCGATCAGACATTGGCCGCCGGTGAACTGCCCGCCGCCGCGCAGATAGCCCAGAAGGGCGCGCGCCAGGGTCGACTTGCCCGAGCCGGATTCACCGACAATGCCGACTGTTTCGCCGCCCGCGATGGAGAGCGATACGCCGTTCAGGACGGTCGTGATCCCACCGTCGGCCGCGCCATAGCCAACGGACAGGTTCTCGACGCTGACCAGCGGATCAGTGACCGGATGTGCCACGGGCGGCCTCCAGTCCAAGCGCGTCGGCAATGCCTTCGGTCGCGAAATTGATTCCGATCACCAGGGTCGAAATGCACAGAGCCGGCGCCAGGATCAGCCACGGCTCCGAGCGAATGGATTGCAGCCCGTCGTGGATCATCATGCCCCAGTCGGGCGTCGGCGGCGAAATGCCGAGACCGAGGAAGGAGATCGCCGAGACCAACAGCAGCGCACTGGAGGACCTCAGCGCGAATTCGACCGTCAGCAGATCCGCGATATTGGGCAGCATCTCGCGCAGGATGATGGCGGCCCCGCTTTCACCGCGCAGTCGGGCGGCCTTCACATAACCCTGTTCCATCAGCACGATGCCCTGGGCTCGCGCGGTGCGGATCACGCCCATCATCTTGATCACGGTGATCACGCCGACCAGAACGCCAAGCGATTGGCCGAAGGCAGTGACGAACAGGGCGACCAGCAGGATGGCGGGAATGGCGAGCTTCATCTCGACCAGCCGCGAGACGATGTCGTCGAAGACGCCGCGATAATAGGCGCAGGCGAGACCAATCGTGCCCCCGACAAGGGCGGCGATGAAGCCGGAAATGAGGGCCGCCGCGATGCAGATGCGGCCTCCCAGCAGCACGCGAGACAGGAAGTCGCGTCCCAATTCATCGGTGCCGAGCCAGTAGCGCGCATCCGGCGGCTCGAGCGGCGCATCGAGCAGCTTGAACGGGTCGTGCGGAACCAGAAGTGGGGCGCAGAGCGCGACGCCCAAATGGGTGATCACCAGGACGAGACCCAGAAGGGTCAGAGGCCGGCGCAGGATGGCGGAGAGGGCTTTGCTCATGCCTGCCTCGTGCGCGGATCGAGGGCGAGGATCGCAAAATCGGCGGCAAGGTTGGCCGCAACTACGACCGCCGCCGAACAGAGCGCGATGGCCTGGATGACGTGGACCTCGCGGCGGGTCACGGCACGGACCAGCTCCTGGCCAAGGCCTGGATAGGCAAAGACCAGTTCCACAATGACGATACCGGAGACCAGGCTTGCGGCGTAGAGGGCGAGGGCGGTCAGACTCGGAATGATGGCGGCCGGCAGCGCGTGGATCAGTACGATCCGGGCCTCGGGAATGCCAGCGAGCCTCAGCCGCTCGACATAATCGCTCGCCAGCGCCTCGACCATTCCGGCGCGGAGAATGCGGGCAAGATAGGCAATGGAGCCGATGAGGATCGTTGCCACAGGCAAGGGTGAGGCCGCCAGAAGGGTCAGGACGGGATCGCGGGTATTGGCCGTGATTGTCGCGGGAAACAGCGGCCATGCCACCGCAAACAACATGACCAGCACGGTTCCCGTCACAAATTCAGGCACCGAATAGCCGATGATCGCGCCCGTCGAGACGATGTGGTCCGGCGTCCGGCGGTGCCAGTAGGCGGCGGCAATGCCGATCGCCAGCGCCAGCGGCAGGGCAAGCACAATGACGACGGCCGCCAGGAGGAGGGAGTTTCTCAAGGGATAGCCGATGATGTCGGCAACCGGCGCCTTCGAGATCAGGGTCTTGCCGAAGTCGAGGGTTGCCGCGCCGGCCAGGAATTCGCCAAGCCGCAGCAGCGCCGGACGATCGAGGCCGAGATCCCGCTTCATCTGCTGCAGCCGTTCCGGCGGCATCAGCGCGATCTCGTCTGCGGTCAGCGAAACGTCCAGGGCATCGCCCGGCATGATCTCGGTCGCCACGAAGATGAAGGTTGCCAGCAGGACCAGCGTCACGAGCGACAGGACGAGGCGGCGAACGACAGCCACGATCATGGCCGCCGTCCCATGGGTTCGCCCTGGCGCGAGAGGCTCGCCATCAGGCTTTCCATGTCTCGTCGAGGCGCACCGACCAGATCTGCGGATGGAATTTTAAGTTGCGGACCGCCTTGCGCTTGACCAGGAAATTGTCGCCACCGGCCGGCAGGATGGCCGGAACCTCTTCGTGCAGGATCGCCTGCATCTCGGCATAGATCGCCTTTCGCTCGGGCGCGCCGGCGGTCACCATGGCCTTGCTGTAGAGCGCCATGTAGCGATCATGCTCGGGTCCCCGCCAGTGCCCGCTCTCGACATTGCCGCCGCGCATGCGGAACAGCGAGATGCCGGGATTGCGCGAGCCGACCGCGGTCATGGCGAATTTGTGGAAATTGCCCTGGGCGAGATCGTTATTGCCGGTGCGGAACTGGATATAGCCGTCATTCGGCCGCTCCTCGATCGCCATCGTGATGCCGGCATCCTTCACCGATTGCTGCAGTACCTGGAAATAGACCGGCACTTCCGGCAATTGCGGGCTGAAATAGAGCGTCGGCAGCGTGATGCCATTGGGATAGCCGGCTTCCGCGAGTAGCGCCTTGGCCTTGGCGACGTCGCGGCCCTTGGGCCGGGCCACGAAGTTGGGATCGGTGACGACCAGATGGCTGTCATTGCCGACCCAGCCAAAGCGCCCGCCATAGGCGATGCGCACGATGGCCTCGCGGTCGATGGCATAGGCGAAGGCCTGACGGACGCGCTTGTCGAGGAAGGGCGAGCCCGGGTGCTTGGGCAGCTGGATGACGAAATGGTAGCCGCCCTTGGCGGTTGCGACATCATAGGCCGGATCGTCGCCGAGTTGGCGAACTGCCCGGGGATCGATGCTGAAGACCACATCGAACTGGCCGGCACGCAGGCCGTTGAGGGCCGCTTCCTGCTGGCCTTCGCGGTTGTGGCATTCAACGCGGTCGAGGAAGGGAAAGCCCTGGCGCCAATAGCGGTCGAACCGCTCCATGATCAGCGACCTGTTCGGGTCGGTCGAGACAATGCGGAACGGGCCGGTGCCGATGCCGTCGAAACCGATCGTGTCGATCGGCGCGGCCGGCATGATCACGCTGTTATATTCGGCCAGGATATAGGGGAACTCGGAATTACCGGTGTCGAGCGTGAAGCGAGCCCGGAGCTTGTCGAGCGCCTCGATCGAAATGATCTGGCCGGCAAAGGGCGCATTCTTGCGGTGATATTCGAAGGAGGCGACGACATCGCGCGCGGTCAGTTCGCGGCCATCATGGAACAGCACGCCCTCGCGGACGGTCACGTCCCAGACATTCATCTTGGCGTCGGTCGGCTCGATCTTGGAGGCGAGTTCATATTCCCATTCGAGCTTCTCGTTGACCCAGGTCAGGCAGTTCCATTGCAGCCGGGTATTGGCATCGACAATGAAATAGGGGTGCTTGGCGGAGCGGGCATCGGAGGAGCGGCGATTGGCCGAGAGCTGGGCATAGACCAGGGTGCCGCCGCGCTTCGGCGCTTCCTGGGCTATGGCGGGTCCGAGCAGGGCCTGATCGAAGGCGGAGAGCAAGGCCGGGCCGGCGAGGCCGGCAGTCAGGAATGTGCGGCGGTCAAAAGCGGTCATGGATGGCTCCGTCGATGGTCGGCGCGAGAAATCGGGTTCAGGAATGGCGGGCCGGGGCCGCGCCCATGTCAGGCGCGCGAGACGCCGTCCCACATGATCGACCAGTGCTGGGGGTGGTTCTTCAGCCCGATCACCGATGGGCGCTTGATCAGCACATTGTTGCGCCCGGCCGGCAGGAGAGCTGGCACCTCTTCGGCGCAGATCTTCTGCATCTCGGCATAAATCGCCTTGCGCTCAGCGGCGCCCGCGGTGACCATGGCCTTCCCATAGAGCTCCATGTAGCGGTCATGCGCCGGGCCCGACCAATAGCCGGATTCGTTGTTGGCGCTGCGCATGCGGAACAGGCTGATACCGGGGTTGCGCGGTCCGACCGCCGTATAGGCAAACTTGTGGAAATTGCCCTTGGTCACATCGGCGTCGCCGGTGCGGAAATTCAGGTAGCCGTCATTCGGCCGCTCCTCGATCGGCAGGATGATGCCGGCTTCCTTCACCGTTTCCTGCACAACCTGGAAGTAGCGGGCCATTTCCGGCCATTGGGGCGCGTAATAGAGCGTCGGCAGAGTGATGCCGTTGGGATGGCCGGCTTCAGCCAGCAGGGCCTTGGCCTTGGCCAAGTCGCGGCTGACCGGACGGGCCACGAACATCGGGTCCGTGCCGGCGAGATGGCTGTCATTGCCGACCCAGCCCCAGCGCGAGCCACCATAGACGACCCGCATGATCGCCTCGCGGTCGATCGCGAGCGCCAGCGCGCGCCGGATGCGGGCGTCGAGGAACGGCGATCCCGGATGCTTCGGCAGAACGATGACGGCCTGGTCGCCGGATGAGGCGGGGACGATGTCGGTGTCGCGCTCGCCCTGCAGCTGGCGCACAAGCCGCGGATCGATGTTGAGGACGGCGTCGAACTGGCCGGCGCGGAAACCGTTGATGGCCGATTCCATCTGGCCTTCGCGGTTCACCACCTCTAGGCGGTCGAGATAGGGGAAACCCTTGCGCCAGTAGGTCTCGTTGCGCTCCAGCACCATACGGCGCTGGGGATCGGCCGAGACGATCTTGAACGGTCCGGTGCCGATGCCGGTCAGACCGATCTTCTGCCAATCGTCAGCGGGCATGACGACATTGTCGTACTCGGCCAGCACATAGGGGAATTCGGAATTGCCGGCCTCGAGGAAGAACCGGAGCGAATGCTTGCCGGTGACTTCGGTCCGCTGGATCTGGCCGGAGGCGAAATTGCGCCGTCGGTGCAGTTCAAACGAGGCCGCCCAATCGGTGGCAGTGACCTCGCGGCCGTCGTGGAACAGCACGTCGTCGCGCACGCTGACGTCCCAGACATTCAGCCGCGCGTCGGCCGGTTCCAGCTTGGTCGCCAGTTCGGGGACGACCGTCAGATCCTCGTTGACCCAGGTCAGCGTGTTGTAGGCGGACCGGGTGATCAGATCGATCATGAAATAGGGGTGGCGTGTGTTGCTGGCGTCGCCGCCGCGCCGGTTGCCGGAGCATTGCGCATAGGCGAGGCTACCTCCGCGCTTCTGCGCCGGTGCTTGCGCCTGCACCTCGCCGATAAGCGCACCATCGAGAGCAACCATGACGGCCGAGCCGCCAAGTCCGTAGCACAGAAGGTCGCGGCGTGTCGGGTCGGTCATTGATGGCTCCATAGAAATAATCTATGTCGAGTGGCTGTTGCTCCCATTTTCGTAATGGATGGAGATGTCACGGCCATGACGATCCGACGCGGCTCCCGCTCGGCGGAACCTTCGGTGACCTTGCCGGGATTGCGTGCATTCGTGGCGACCGCGGAAGCCCTGAGCTTTTCGGCAGCAGCGCAGGCGCTGGGTGTCAGCCAGCCGACCGTGTCGATCCAGGTCGCCGCGTTGGAACAGGCTTGTGGCGTACTCCTGTTTCAGCGCAAGCCGCAGCTGGTGCTCACCGGTCCGGGGCAGGACCTCTTCGTCATCGCCCGTCTGATCTTGAGCCGAGTCGACGAGTTTGACGCATCGGTCCGAGACCTGCGGGTCATGCAGCGCGGACGATTGTCGATCGGATTGTCCACGCCACATGTGGCCATGCCGCTGATTGCCGCATTTGCCGCGCGGTTCCCGTCGATCCAGATCACCACGATCATCGGCAACACCTCGACCCTGCTTGAGGATGTCGGACGCTGCCGGATCGACATCGGGATCATGACCCTGCTCGACCCGCCCCAGAATCTCGCATGCCAGCTGATCTCGGCGCCACGCCTGGCGATCTGTGTGCGCCGAGACGATCCGCTTGGAGATTTTGCCAGTGTCGAACCAAAGACCCTTGCCGACCGGGCGTTTGTGCTGCGCGAAAGGGGATCAATGACGCGTCAGGTGCTGGAGGCTGGCTTTGAAATGGCTGGCATTGCTCTCAGGGCCGGGCTTGAACTTGGCAGCCGCGAGGCCATGAAGGAGGCGGTTGCCGCAGGCCTGGGCATTGGGGCCTTGTTCGAGGGGGAACTCGGTGATGATGCGCGCCTGCTGGCGATACCCTTTGACCATTTGCCACACCGAACCGGTGTCTATGCCGTGGCAGTGAAGGAATCGCTCGATATCCCCGCGGTGGGTGCCTTCCTCGATCATGTTGCAGGGCGCGATCCATGATGCGCTCCACGTCAGCGGGTTTGATATCGCTGCCGGCAGACCGGTCAGGTCCGCGTCAGGCCTGACCCTGGACTCGTTGCTCCTCGGGCCGGAGGAGAAAGATCAAGTGCTCTCACGCGGGCTGTCTTTGCAGTGTGAGCGTAGTCCTGAATTCGACGTGCGCATGGTTGCGGGGCGCTAAGCACGCCCACGTTTAGACGGGGTTGTCGCATCGACCACGAGCAGCCTCAAATCGGCAGAATGAAAACGGCTACTCGCCAGACTAACAAAACAAGTAAGACAATAGGTGGGTAAAATAGAAGGCTATCTAGAAATCAAATTATCCCCAGAAGTGCGGGATGTATTGTCGGTTCGCCCACTCTCCGCCAATTGGCAACAGATATTGTCTTTCAGTTGATCTGAGGCATGCCGATCAAACTCCACGGCAATCTAGGCTCCAAGGCTCCTTAGTCCGAACGATGTCCGACGCAAGGATCCGTCGGAGTCGAATTCAGGCCAGGCGGTCGTTCCGACAGAGCCAGTCAGCCCATTCGGAGTTGCGTTGATCCTCGATTGCCCGCCGGCATGGGGTAGCGGAACGAGCCCGCGCGCAGCCGCATGCGAACTCAGACCGGCGGACAGAAGATGTCGCGCAGGGTTGCCAGAATCCGTTCCACCTCGTTGCTCGCCAACCGGTAGATGACCCTTTGGGCATCCTTGCGGGCCACCACAAGATTTTCCATCCGAAGCTGCGCCAATTGCTGGCTCGCCGCAGGCTCCCGGAGGCCTAGAACCTGGGCGATCTCACCAACAGGTCGCTCTCCCTCGGCGACCAGACAGAGGATGCGCAAGCGGGCGGGATTTGCCATGGCCTTGAGCAGTCTCGCAGCCTGTTCAGAGGCGGCGATCATGGGGTCGATGGCTGGTTTCGAGACGTCGACAGTCACAGGAGCAAGGGGAGTGATCATGGCGCCTTCTCGGGAAGGGAAACGACTTCGTTGGCTACAAGCGATTCGCAGCCCGATCCGATCATTGCTCAAGATATGAGTTGCGCTGCAATACTCACTTGAAGACGGCTCCCGGCGCGCAACCCAGCCGCTTGAAGATCATGGCAGCCGGGCAGAAGCCAGTAAGGCTAGCCTGCATCATGTTCAGGCCGACGAAGGCTGTGAGCAGATGAAACCACGGCGAGACCCAGATGCTCAAGGCAAGCGCAACGAGCACCATGGCCCCGGCGAACGCGAGAACAGCCTTATCGATGTTCATGTCGGATCACTCCTCACGAGAATGTATATCTGCATATATACGCATAAATGATATTTATGCAACCACCTTGCCGGATTTTGATTGGCGTGCTCCGAGGCAACCGTCCATTGCGCGCTCCCGCATGAGCGGCGGAGTTGCGCTAGCCAACGGAACTGGCGAGGTACCCGGGAGGGAGCGTCACGCGCAGGTTGGCCGAACGCTCAGATCGGAACTCCACCCACAACCGCAGGTCCCGGGTTGGCGCGCCAGTCGGGCGAGCAGGCCGTCGCGCCTCGTTAGGTCGGCGCTCATTGCACGCACCAGGTCTGGCGGGGACTAATCCTCTTTGATCCCGAACCTTCCCAGGCCCGGCAGATTGATTGCCGGACGGCGGAATTCGACACCCGCCACTGCGCCAAACAGGTTGACCTCTATTCCCTCCACCCACCCGACACTGAACCCGCCATAACCGCCAAGATTCAGCCGGAGACCAGTGCCGGACGGCGTCACCGCCAGCCAACGGCCATCGTAGGGATAATCCTTTCCGATGGCTGTGGTCGGCAGCTTCAGACCAAGCTCGGGGGCCACAGTCATCACATTGGCAACGAACGTGTTGGAGTTCGGCCCAGGCCACGCCTGATAGTCTCCCACGGTGCGATAGCGGTACTCTGCAATCGCAGCCTTGATCCGGGGGATGGCTGCTGCGGCCTGAGCGCCATCAACCGCAAGGACGACCTCAGGCGCACGGCCAAACCAGCGACCATCGGGCGGAAAGCCGTTGACGCGGATAGGATCGCCCCAGGCGGTATAGTCATAGCGCTGGTAGGCGGAAGCTCCCTCCTCCTTCACGACGATCCAGCAATGGGTGGCAAAGATTCCACGCCAGCGCACCGTGCGTGCGGCAAACACGCGAACGACCGCCTGGCGGTTGACGGCCGCGGGCGGCAATAGACCAGCACTGGACCGATCAGCGTTCCGCCAGTCGCGCGTGGCATCACTCTGGAAATAGAGGCCGGCCGCGACGGCTATTGGGGCGACGAACACAATCAGGAAGGCGAGGCTGACGCGCCTGCCGACGCGGGACAGGCGCGGCCTGAGAGGACGGCTAACGGCGATGTCAGTCATGGTCTTCCAACGGCAGCGATATGGCTATCACGACGTTGCTCGGTGTCGGAATTGAGATCGCGTGGCGGCGGCAGAACGCCGCAACCCGCGAGCAGCTCGCCAAATCTAGCTGGCGAGCTTGCGAGCCAAATTGTTCTCTTCACCCGGACGCTCCTTTGGGGCGTCCAATTGCCGCGTCTGTCGGAGTGCCGCCTGCAGGGCCTCCATCGCAGCCACATCGCCCCCCGCTACCAGCCGATTGCCGGTCGCACGGGTGATCGCCTCATAGCCCATGTTTGCTGCGGCCCCCTTGAGGGTGTGCAAATGGGTTTCAGCCGCATCCCGATCGCCTCTGCTTACGGCGAGATGAAGCGCCTCGACAATCGTCTCGGCATCCCCCCAGAACGACTGGACCAGAGCACGGCCAGCATCCGGACCAATCTCTCCGAACAGCATGTCCCGATACTCGGTATTGATGAGCATCGTTGCATCGCTAGCAGCGGTGGACGTGTTTTCAGCAACGGTATCTGAACCTGCGACGGCCAGAGCATCGTCCAGCTTGGCGCGGGTAATAGGCTTGGCAAAGAATGCGTCCATACCTGCGTCCAGACAGGCCTGCCGATCGGATGCGAAAGCGTTGGCCGTCAGGCCGACAATCGGTGCGTCGCGACTAGCTCCGCGGCCGCTGCGAATCGCTCGGGTCGCCTCGACGCCGCCCATCTCGGGCATCTGCATGTCCATCAGGATCAGGTCGTAGCGGCACTCCGCCGCCCTTGCTACAGCCTGCTGGCCATTCTCCGCGACCACGACCTCATGTCCGATGCGCTTCAGAAGGAGGGTCGCGACTTCCTGGTTCACCTTGTTGTCTTCCGCCAGCAGGATGCGCAGGCTGCGCTGGATGGCGGGCAAGGGATTGGCGCGGACTGCACCCGTCTTGCCCTCTGCGACATGGCCATCGACCTTGCGGACGGGGATCTCGAACCAGAATGTCGAGCCCACACCGGGGCTGCTGTCGCAGCCGATCTCACCGTCGAGGGCCTCGATGATCCGCTTGCAGATCGCAAGTCCAAGACCAGTACCCCCGAAGCGCCTCGTAATCGAAGCATCGACCTGGGAGAATTCCCGGAACAGGCGGTCACGCGACTCCTCAGGAATTCCGATGCCGGTGTCGACGACAGAGAAGCGCAGGCGTGGCAGGACATCCAACACCCCTTCGCGCGCCTCGACCCGGATGGTGATTCCCCCCTCCTCGGTGAATTTGGCCGAATTGCCGACCAGATTGATCAACACCTGGCGGATGCGGCTTCCATCGGTATGAACCACGGCCGGCAGCTCAGGAGCCATCTGGACATCGAGCGAGAGGTGCTTGGCATGAATCCGAGCTCCGAGAATATCGACGGTAGAGGAAACAATTTCCTTCAGGACAACATCGGTGGCGTCGAGCTCGATCATGCCGGAATCGAGCTTTGAATAGTCGAGAACGTCGTTGATGATTTCGAGGAGCGCCTCTCCGCAACCGTGGATGGTTCTCAGGTAACTGTGCTGGTCGTCATTCAGATCGGTCTGCTCGAGAATGGATGACATGCCGATGATGCCGTTGAGAGGCGTGCGAATCTCGTGGCTCATCGTGGCAAGAAACGATGTTCGAACTTCGGACGCCGCTTCCGCACGGTCGCGAGCCTCGCGCAGGTCGCGTTCAGACGTCTTGCGTTCCGTCACATCTGTATAGGTCCGAACGACGCCGCCGCCGGCCAATTGCACACTGCGCACCTCCAGGACAGTACCGTTCGGCCGGGTGCGCTCGTAGACTGGCAGTGCTGTCGACAGACCCCCTGACTGGACATAGTCACGGAGCGCGTCGGGAATATCCTTGCCCGCGACGCCGAACTCATCTGCCCGCCACTGGTATTCAAGCAGCTTTTGGAACGACAGACGTTCCGCCATCAGAGTCTCCGGCAGGTCTAGTAGCTCCAAGGCTCGGCGGTTGATCACGGCAACCTGCTCGTTGGCATCAACCATCAGGATGCCTTGGCTCATGTTGTTCAGCGTCAGGTCGAGTTCGCGCGACTTTTCCGCAGCCTCCGCCCGGCTTGCCGACAGTTCATCGATGACATGGTCGAGGCGCCGACGATGGCGAACACCCAGCGCGATAACCACCAAGACCACCACGGACATCGCCAACGCGATAAGGCGCATTCTCCAGGCGGTCGCGGCCCGCGCGGCGGCCGCATCGGTGTCACCGACCGACACGGTCACGATCAACGGATGGTCCTCGATGGCCCGATAGGCTGTGACCGTCACGCCATCGCCCGTCTCCGAGGGCCGGTCAAATATACCGATGGAATTATAGAGGACCCTCTCGAAGAACTGGGGATCGTCCAGCCTGCTGCCGAGATTGTCGGCGGAAAGGCCGGCGCGTGCGCGGACAACCTGATCACGCCCCACGACCGCGATGCTGCCGCTGCGCCCTAGATCAATTGATTCATAGAATCGGGAGAGCCGATAGGGATCGAGGGATGCCACGACAACGCCGGCAAACCGGCCTTCTGCATCTGTGATCCGGCGCGTCAGCTGAATCGACCAGCGCCCCGAAGCCCGCCCAAGCACAGGCTTGCTGATGAACAGCATGTCTGCAGGGCCCTGGACCTGCACACGGAAATGCTCGCGATCGCTAAGGTCAAGGCCCGCGCTGGCTCCGGGGGTCGTGGTCGAGTGCATGATGCCGTCGCGGCCGATCAAGGTGAATTGCAGCGCAAGATCGGTGAAACTGTACTGGTTCTTCACCCAGGCCTGGAGATCGAACGCCGCGGGATCGCGCAGGAAATCCTGACGGATGAACTTGATCGTATGGTCGACCTCAGTAAGCGAGCGGGCAATATGCTCCTCGAACAGGCGGGCGTAGTTGCTTGCAGTTTGCGACGCCGACCGATGCGCAAACTCGCGCTCCTGACGAATGTCCGTCTCCACGCCGGTCCAGATCAGAGCAATCATGGCGAGGCCGAGCCATGTGACTGTGGCAGCAGCACCGCGCAAGGTGCGGTGTGCGCGAAGATTGGTCTGCTGCATCGGAGGAAAACCCAAGGATCACGGACGGGGATTTCATTGTCGCCCACGCAAGCTCGACAACTCGTTAAAATTGTATCCCTGGCTCTACAACCGGAAGGCCTGACTAATAATCTCTTGCACAAGCCCGGCGCATTGGCGGATCCGGCTATTTGCAATCAGTTTACCGCCACTGGTGGTTTTCCTTGCGTCAATCGCTTGCATTGCCCCACGGTTGTGATGACCAAGGAGACAACCATGACCATCATGATCGTTGACGACACCGAGACCAACCTGATGGTGCTCTCCGCGCTGGTGAACAGGCTTGATATCGATCAGATCCAGACCTTCAAGGATCCGCGACTTGCTCTTGTCGCACTCGAGACAGGGAGGCCCGACCTCATTCTTGTCGACTACATGATGCCTGGATTGGATGGCGTGTCGTTCATCTCGGAGGTTCGCCGCAGAGCGCACCTCGACGAAACTCCGATCGTCATGGTGACGACGAGCGACCAGCGCGCTGTGCGGCTTGAGGCGCTCGAAGCAGGCGCCTCCGACTTTATTCACAAGCCAGTTGACCCTGCGGAATTCAAGGCGCGCGTACGCAATCTGCTACGCCTCGCTGAAGCCCAGAGAAACCTTCGCGATCAGGCCGCTTGGCTCGCAGAAGAGGTCGCGAAGGCGACCCGCACGATCCTGGTCCGTGAAGAGGAAATTGTCCTGCGCCTCGCCCGAGCTGCGGAGCTCCGCGATCGCGACACGGGCGAACACATCACGCGCATGGCCCGCTATGCCGAAATGATCGCGCAGAATCTCGGCCTTGATCCGTCCTACAGCGCCCAGATTCACCTGGCCGCGCCGATGCATGACATCGGCAAGATCGGGATTGCGGATTCCATCTTGCTGAAAGCCGGGCCACTGACTGCAGAAGAGCGGCTGGCGATGCAGGAACATGCGCGCTGCGGCGGCGAGATCCTGGCCTGCTCGTCATCGGTTTTGATCCGACTGGCAGGCGAAATCGCTCTCGCCCACCACGAAAGGTTCGATGGCACCGGCTATCCTCATGGGCTATCCGGCGAAGCGATCCCGTTGTCGGGACGCATCACCGCTGTGGCCGATGTTTTCGATGCACTCACATCCACACGGCCATACAAGAAGGCATGGAGCGTCGACCAGGCCCGCGACTATCTGATCGCCGAAAAGGGCCGCCATTTCGACCCGGCCTGCGTCGATGCCTTGCTTAAGAGCTGGGGCGAGGTGACCGCGATAGCCAGCGACACCGAGCGCTTGAGCGAGGCCGCCTGAGGACTGAGCGCTGGATACCCTGACGGCCGGGGCCTCTAGCAGCGTTGGGACCTTGTGTCTCCGTCGGGGCGGGTAGGCATCAGTTCGACGCCGACGAAATCACGCGCTCCAACACCTTGCGCGCCCTGGCCTCGATGGCGGAGCGCGCGACATGCCGCCCGCCATCCACCACACGTCGCCCCGAAACATAGACGTCACGGATCGAGCCGGCCGACGGCCCGAACACCCAGCTGTCGAGCATCGCATCGCCTTGGCGCCCGGCAAAGGCGATGTGGTTGGTGTCCAAAACGACGATATCGGCGACCGCCCCCACCTGGATGCCCTGAACTCCGAGGCCCAACGCCTGGCCGCCACCGGCAAGGCTCGCCTCGAACAGCGTGCGCCCGGTGGATGCACCCCGCGGCGCCAGCGCATTGCGCCGCCGAAAGCCGAGCCTCTGCGAATATTCGAGCGTTGCGAGTTCGCCCGACACCGAGATCGCGACATTCGAATCGGTGCCGACGCCGAAGCGGCCACCCTGCCCGAGATAATCCGCACCCGGAAAGATGCCGTCGCCGAGATTGGCCTCCGTCACCGGGCAGAGCCCGACGACCGCCCCCGACCGCGCCATGGCCGTGACCTCGGCTGGAGTGACATGGGTCGCGTGGATCAGGCACCAGTTGGGGGCAAGCTCCACAGTGTCGGTGAGCAGTTCAATCGTCCGCCGGCCGTGAACGGCGAGGCAGTCCTCGATCTCCTTCACCTGCTCGGCCACATGGATGTGGGTCGGCACATCCGGGAAGGCCTGGACCAGCACCTTCAGTTCGTCGAGGGTTGCGGCCCTCAGCGAATGCGGCGCGATGCCGAAGCGGCCGCGCGGATAGACTTGGGTCGCCGCGGCACAGCCGCCGGCAAGCCGCCCGAAGCTGTCGATATCGTTGATGAAGCGCCGCTGGCCTTCGCTCGGTGCCTGACCACCGAAACCGGAATGGGCGTAGAATACCGGCAGCAGCGTGATGGCAAGCCCGGTCTCACTGGCCGCTGCCACGCAGCGCCGCCCGAGCTCCGCAATGTCCGCATAGTGGCGGCCGTCCCGGTCATGGTGGAGATAGTGGAACTCGCCGACGGTGGTGAAGCCGGCTTCCAGCATCTCGACATAGGCAAGCGCCGCAATCGCCTCGACATCGTCGGGGTCGAGCGCCAGCGCGAAGCGATACATCCAGTCGCGCCAGGTCCAGAACGAGTCGTCCGATTGGCCTGCCACCTCGGCCATGCCTGCCATGCCGCGCTGGAAGGCATGGGAATGGAGGTTTGGCAGACCGGGCAGCGCCGCGCCGGCAATCCGCGCGATGCCGGCAGCCTCGGCACCGGGCTCGACGGCCGAGATCCGGCCCTCGGCATCGATCGTCACCAGGACATTGTCGGCCCAGCCTTGCGGCGTGAGCGCGGAGCGGAAGCTGAGCTTGTGCATCGGAACCCTCATGCTAGCTTCCGTCATAACCAAAGCAGACGCCCGGCGCACGGGTCTGCACGACGGATTTCAGGACCTCTCGCATGCAAGTCGATCGTGTCTTCACCAATTGCCGGGTGGCCACGATGGCCGCCGGCCATCCGGGCCTCGGCACCATTGACCGCGCCACCATCGCGGTAGCGAATGGTCTGATCGCCTGGATCGGACCTTCCGCGGAGGCTCCAGCCCTGGCCGCGTCCGAGACCATCGACCTCGGGGGCCGGTGGGTCACGCCGGGACTGATCGACTGCCATACCCACATCGTCTTTGCCGGCGACCGCTCCGACGAATTCGAGCGGCGCTTAGCCGGCGAAACCTATGCCGACATCGCCCGTTCGGGCGGCGGCATTGCCGCAACCGTCAGGGCGACGCGCGCGGCCAGCGAGAACGACCTCGTCCGCCTGGCTTCCGCGCGCCTCGATGCGCTCGCCGTCGAAGGGGTGACCACGGTCGAGGTCAAGTCGGGCTACGGCCTCGACGTTGAGACCGAGCTGCGCCAGCTGCGCGCCGCGGGGCGTCTCTTGGCTGAGCGCGCCATGCGCATCGAGCCGACCTTTCTCGGCGCCCATGCCGTGCCGCCTGACATGGACCGCACCGCCTATCTCGACCGGCTGTGCAACGAGATGATCCCCCGCGTCGCGGCGGAGAAGCTCGCAGGCGTGGTCGATGCCTTCCAGGAATCGATCGCCTTTTCGGCCGATGAGGTCGACCGCGTGTTCACGGCGGCACGGGCCGCGGGGCTCAAGGTGAAGCTCCATGCCGACCAGCTGACCGATTCCGGCGGCGCGGCATTGGCCGCCCGCCATCAGGCGCTCTCGGCCGACCATCTGGAATACACAAGCGAGGCCGGCGCCGCCGCGATGGCTGAAGCGGGCACGGTCGCCGTCATCCTGCCTGGCGCCTTCTTCATGCTGAAGGAGACGCAGAAGCCGCCGATCGAAGCCTTCCGCAAGGCCGGTGTCTCCATGGCGGTGGCAAGCGACCTCAATCCAGGCTCGGCGCCGATTGCCTCGTTGCGCGTCTCGGCCACCATGGCTTGCGTTCTGTTTGGAATGACTGTGGAAGAGGTCATGCTCGGCATGACCCGCCATGCGGCAAAGGCTCTCGGCCGCTCCGATATTGGCACGCTGGAGACGGGCAAGCGCGCCGATCTCGCGGTCTGGTCGGTCGACCGGCTCGCCGAGCTCGTCGCCAAGATCGGCCCGACGCCGCTCCATGCCCGCTATCTCGGCGGCATCTGACGTCAGGAGGTCCCCATGGACTGGTCAGCCAAGCAATATGTGAAGTTCGAGGACGAACGCACCAGGCCGGCGCGGGACCTCGTCGCGGCCATCCCGACGCGCGATCCGCGCCGGGTGGTCGATCTCGGTTGCGGTCCGGGCAACACCACCGAACTGCTGCTTGAGGCTTATCCGAAGGCGGAGATCGTCGGGCTCGATTCCTCCCCCGACATGATCACCAATGCGCGGGCACGCATGGCCCATATCCGCTTCGAGGTGGCCGATCTCACCACCTGGAAGCCGGATCCGGCGGCGCCCGTCGACATCATCTATTCCAATGCGGTGTTCCAGTGGGTGCCGGGTCACGAGACAATCCTGCCGCGGCTCATCCATCTCTTGCCCGAAGGCGGCACGCTGGCGATCCAGATGCCCGACAATGTCGGCGAGCCGAGCCATATCGGCATGCGCGAGGCGGGCCGGGCGGGACCCTGGGCCGAGCGGATCAGGGCGGCCGGCGCCGACCGCGAACCGCTCGCGTCGCCGGCCTGGTACTATGACCTCCTGAAACCCCATGCCGCCCGCGTCGATATCTGGCGCACCGCCTATCACCACCCGATGGTGGGCATCGAGGGCATTGTCGAATGGTTCAAGGGCTCCGCGCTCCGGCCATACCTCGCGCAGCTCGACGCTTCGGAGCAGGCGGCCTTCCTCGACCTCTACCGCAAGGCGATCACCCCGCATTATCCGGTTGCCGCCGACGGCAAGGTGCTGCTCGCCTTCCCGCGCCTGTTCATCGTCGCCACCCGCTGACATTCCCCGCGCCCGCACAAGACGGGCCGGATCCATCCCCATGAGGAAACATCCATGAACCAGATCGATCTCAAGGGCCGCGTCGCGGTCATCACCGGCGGCGCGCGCGGCATCGGCTATGGCGCCGCCGAGCGGATGTTGTCGTCCGGCGCCTCCGTCGCGCTTTGGGATGTCGATGCCGCCCGCCTGAAGGAGGCGGAAGCAGCCCTCGGCAAACTCGGCAAGGCGACAAGCCATGTGGTGGAACTGACCGACGCAGCATCCGTGCAGGCCGCGACGGACGCCGTCGTGGCCGCCCATGGCGGCATCGACATTCTCGTCAACAATGCCGGCATCACCGGCGGCAATGGCAAGACCTGGGAGCTGGAGCCGGATATCTGGCGTCAAGTGATCGACGTCAATCTGGTCGGCCCGTTCCTCACCTGCCGCGCCATCGTGCCGGTCATGCTGAAGAAGGGCTACGGCCGCATCGTCAACATCGCCTCCATCGCCGGCAAGGACGGCAATCCCAACGCGTCGCACTATTCCGCCTCGAAGGCCGGCCTGATCGGGCTGACCAAATCGCTCGGCAAGGAACTGGCGACCTCGGGCATCCTGGTCAACTGCATCACACCGGCCGCCGCCAAGACCGAGATCTTCGATCAGATGAAGCAGGAGCATATCGACTTCATGCTGTCGAAGATCCCGATGAACCGCTTCCTGCAAGTGAACGAGGTCGCCGCCATGATCGCCTGGCTGGCCTCGGAGGACTGCGCCTTTTCCACCGGCGCGGTCTTTGACATTTCCGGCGGACGGGCGACCTATTGATCCCAGGCCCTGACGGCTTGTGCATCGCCCTTGTGCAGTGCACCATCACGGTGGACCTGAACGCGGGAGCCCTGCCCTGATCGATGCCGCCCTGACGATCTGCATCGTCGACGAGAGCCGGTCGCGCGCCGCCATCATCGAGGACGGACTGCGCGAGGCGGGCTACCGGCGCATCGTGCACATCGACGAGATGACCAACCTGCTGGCGAGGCTCTATGCCACCGACCCTGATGTGGTGGTCATCGACCTCGAAAACCCCTCCCGTGACGTGCTGGAACAGCTCTTCCAGGTCTCCAAACTGGTCAAGCGCCCGGTCGCCATGTTCGTCGACCAGTCGGATACCCGCATGATCAATGCCGCCATCGAGGCCGGCGTCTCGGCCTATGTCGTCGACGGCCTGAAGAAGGAGCGGGTGCGCGGCATTCTCGACATGTGCATTGCGCGTTTCCACGCCTATTCGAAGCTTCAGGGCGAGCTCGACCATGCGAAATCCCAGCTCGAGGAGCGCAAGATCGTCGAACGGGCCAAGGGGCTCTTGATGAAGCACAAGGGCATTTCGGAAGACGAGGCCTATGCGCTGATGCGCCGGCGCGCCATGAACGAGAAAAAGAAGATCGGCGACATCGCGAATGCCGTGGTGACCGGCCTGGAGATGCTCGGATGAAGCGGCTGACCATCGGTTTCATTCCGCTCACTGACGCAGCGCCGCTGATCGCGGCCCATGAATGCGGCTTTGCTGCCGATCAGGGCCTGGAACTCGATCTGGTGCGGGAAGTCTCCTGGGCGAATATCCGCGACAAGCTGTCGGTCGGCCTGTTCGACGCCGCCCATATGCTGGCGCCGCTTGCGCTCGCCTCCGCGCTTGGCATCGGCCATGTGAAAGTGCCGCTGATCGCCCCGGTCACGCTGGCGCTGAACGGCAATTGCATCACCGTCTCGACGGCCTTTGCGCGCGAAATGGGCGAGATCCCCGATGATCCCCTGGCTGCCCTGCCCTTGATCCGGGCCGCGATCGAGCGGCGGGCCAGTGCAGGCTTGAGCCCGCCGGTCTTCGCCATGACCTTCCCGTTCTCCACCCACAATTATCTCCTGCGCGCCTATCTCGCCGCGGGCGGCATCGATCCCGACCGCGACGTACAGCTGGTGGTGATCCCGCCGCCGCTCATGGTCAATTCGCTGGAGAAAGGCCTGATTGACGGGTTCTGCGTTGGCTCGCCCTGGAATTCGCTGGCCGTCGACCGCGGCATTGGCCGCATTCTCTGCCCGACCTCTGCGCTGTTCTCCGGGATACCCGAGAAGGTGCTGGCCATCGGCGCCACGCCTGACGCCGGCACCTCCCTCGCCCTCGTAGCGGCGGTCGCCCGTGCGGCCGCCTGGTGCGCTGATCCGGCCAATGCGCGGACGCTCGCCGACATGTTGGCCGCGAAACATTATCTCGACGTCGCTGCACCCGTTGTGCTGCGCACGATCGAAGGCCGCCTGGTGCTGGAGCCGGGCGGACCGCAGATCGATATTCCCGACTTCATTCGCTACGACGTGCCGGATGCCGTCAGGCCGAATGCCGGCCGCTTCGCCTGGCTTTATGCGCAGATGGTGCGCTGGGGCCAGACCCGCTTCGATCCCGCTGCCATGGGTCAGATCGAAGCCTTGATCCGCGCCGACCTGTTCGATCGGGCGCTCGAATCAATGCCCGTGACAGCCGCCGCGATTGTTGCCGGCGATCCCGTCGGCGCGCGCATCGACCGGCCCTTCA
The DNA here is from genome assembly GCF_005160265.1 of Phreatobacter aquaticus. Lineage (NCBI taxonomy): Bacteria > Pseudomonadati > Pseudomonadota > Alphaproteobacteria > Hyphomicrobiales > Phreatobacteraceae > Phreatobacter > Phreatobacter aquaticus. Next base: position 1,156,951 of record NZ_CP039865.1, read on the forward strand.
ATCCCTTTGATATCGGCGGCTATCTCGCCGGATTCGACGCCCGCGGACTGCCGGCAGGCACGCGATGAAAATTCTTGCACTGCACAACGATACGGCAGCTCTGCCCGCGGTCTGCTGAAAGATCGCGCCGGGCCTGGCGAAACGTAATCCCGGGCCACTTTTCGCAACACACTGATTTCTTGGAACGATTCTGATCGCGGGCAACTTGGCACGCGGCTTGTATCTCCCTTTGTCAAGCGAGGGTCAGGTTGGACCTCCGTCCCGGCCCAACAGAGGGCCATCAGCAACGCCGCTGACAGACGTTCGACAGATCGGATTGCGCGCTTCGACGAAGCGCCAGCGAACCGGAGTCGGGCCGAAGTCAGCGGTTTTTTGCGTTTCGGGCGACCGGAACGGCAGGCAGGCGGGAGAAGGCGGGCTTTCGACGACCGGCAACAAGCGGCGCGAAGCAGGCCACCAGGGGAATGAACCGATTGCGCGCCGCAGGGCGCGGGCCCGAGGGCCGTCAGACAGGAAAGCGACGATGAGCAAGACTGTTTCCGCCAGCACGAGTGTTGCCCGCGCGATCGATCGCCGATCGCTGCTGAAGTCCACCGCCGCGACCGCTGCCCTCTTCGCCGCTGCCAAGGCAGCGCTGCCCGGCGGCGCCTTTGCCCAGGGAACTGGTCCCGAAGTGAAGGGCACCAAGCTCGGCTATATCGCACTGACCGATGCGGCGGCGCTGATCATTGCCAAGGAAAAGGGCTTCTACGCCAAGCACGGCGTGCCCGACATGGACATTTCCAAACAGGCCTCATGGGGCGCGACGCGCGACAACATGGCGCTCGGCACCAAGGCCAACGGCATCGATGGCGGCCATATCCTGCGTCCCAAGACCCATCTCTACACCACCGGCAAGGTGATGCAGAACGGCCAGCCGCTGCCGATGTACACGCTCCTCAACCTCAACGAGGACGGCCAGGCGATCTCCGTCTCCAACGAGTACAAGGACCTGAATGTCGGCAAGGATGCCTCGCCGCTCAAGGCCGCCTTCGAGCGCAAGAAGGCTCAGGGCAAGGAACTCACCGCCGCAATGACCTTTCCGGGCGGCACCCATGACCTGTGGATCCGCTACTGGCTGGCCGCCGGCGGCATCGACCCGGACACCGACATCAAGGTGATCACCGTTCCGCCGCCGCAGATGGTTGCCAACATGAAGGTCGGCAACATGGACTGCTTCTGCGTCGGCGAGCCGTGGAACGAGCAGCTGGTCAACCAGAACATCGGCTATTCGGCGTTGACCACTGGTGAACTTTGGTCGCGCCATCCGGAGAAGATTCTCGGCATGCGCGCCGACTGGGTCGACGCCAATCCGAAGGCCACCCAAGCCATCCTGATGGCCGTCATGGAAGCCCAGCAATGGTGCGACGCCATGGCGAACAAGCAGGAACTGGCCGAGATCGTCGGGCGCCGTCAGTGGTTCAATGTGCCGGTCAACGACATCAACGGCCGCCTGCGCGGCGACATCAATTACGGCAACGGTCGCAAGGTGAATGCGCCGGAACTGCGCATGAAGTTCTGGGGCGAGGGCGGGACGTCCTCCTACCCCTGGAAGAGCCTCGACACCTGGTTCGTCGCGGAGAACATCCGCTGGGGCAAGTTCGAGCCGACCACCGACATCAAGGCGCTCGTCGACAAGACCAACCGCTCTGACCTGTGGCTGCAGGCGGCCAAGACGCTGGGCGTCGCCGGCGTGCCGACCTCGGATTCCCGCGGCGTTGAGACCTTCTTCGACGGCGTGAAGTTCGATCCGGCCGACCCCTCCGCCTATCTGCGCTCGCTGAAGATCAAGCGCGCCCAGGTCTGATCCCTCACCGCCCGGCACTGCGCCGGGCGGCCTTCCGCCTTTCGGAGACCGACATCATGACGCGCCCCGCGCTCAAAGCAGTCGAGGATACCGGTTCGGCCATCGCGGCACCCGTCGCCGAGGTGATCCGGCTGGAGGTGCCCACCGGCCCGACACGCCGGGAGCGGCTGCGCGGCCAAGCGATCGGCGTGGCCTCCGCAGTTATCCCGCCGCTGATCATGCTGGCGCTGATCCTGCTGGTCTGGGAACTGCTCTGCTCGGGCGCCAACGCGACGCTGCCCCCGCCTTCGCGCGTCTGGGCCGAGGCGAACGACCTGATCCTCGATCCGTTCTTCGTCAATGGCAGCCAGGATATCGGCCTTGGCTGGCGCGTGCTGACTTCGCTGCAGCGGGTTGCGATCGGCTTCGGGCTCTCGGCCGTGGTCGGCATCATGGTCGGCGCCCTAGTCGGGCAGTCGACCTGGGCCATGCGCGGCCTCGACCCGATTTTCCAGGTGCTGCGCACCGTGCCGCCGCTCGCCTGGCTGCCAATCTCGCTTGCCGCCTTCCGCGACGCCAATCCGAGCGCAATCTTCGTCATCTTCATCACGGCGATCTGGCCGATCCTGATCAACACCTCGGTCGGCATCCGCAACATCCCGCAGGACTATCGCAATGTCGCCGCCGTGCTGCGGCTGAACCATTTCGAGTTCTTCTGGAAGATCATGCTGCCCTCGGCGGCGCCCTATATCTTCACCGGCCTCAGGATCGGCGTCGGCCTCGCCTGGCTCGCCATTGTTGCCGCCGAAATGCTCACCGGCGGCGTCGGCATCGGCTTCTTCATCTGGGACGCGTGGAACTCCTCCAAGCTGCCCGACATCATCATCGCCCTCGTCTATATCGGCCTGATCGGGTTCGTCCTCGACCGGTTGATCGCAGCGCTCGGCAATGTCGTCACCCGCGGCACGGCCGCGAACTGAGGAGACGCCCCATGGCACGCCAGGTCCCCTATCTCCTCATTGAAGGCGTGGAGAAGACCTTCACCCGCGGCAGCACCTCCAACAATGTGCTGCACAACGTCTCGATCGCCATCGAGCAGGGCGAGTATGTCTCGATCATCGGCCATTCGGGCTGCGGGAAGTCGACATTGCTCAACCTCATCGCCGGCCTCACGCCGGTGACCTCGGGCGGCATCCTGCTCGAGAACAAGGAGGTCAATTCGCCGGGCCCCGACCGCGCCGTCGTCTTCCAGAACCACTCGCTACTACCCTGGCTGACGGTCTACGACAATGTTCGCATGGCCGTGGACAAGGTCTTTTCCGGCCGCAAGTCCAAGGCCGAGCGCCATGACTGGACCATGCATGTGCTGGATCTCGTCCATATGGGCCATGCCAAGGACCGCCGTCCCGGCGAGATCTCCGGCGGCATGAAGCAGCGCGTCGGCATTGCCCGCGCGCTCTCCATGGAGCCCAAGATCATGCTGCTCGACGAGCCCTTCGGCGCGCTCGACGCGCTGACCCGCGCGCATCTGCAGGATTCGATCATGCAGATCCACGCCGCGCTGAAGAACACCATGATCATGATCACCCATGACGTCGACGAGGCAGTTCTGCTCTCTGACCGCATCATCATGATGACCAACGGCCCCTCCGCCACCATCGGCGAGGTACTCGACGTCACCCTGCCACGTCCGCGCAAGCGGCTCGAACTGGTCTCCAACCCGACCTACATCAAGGCGCGCGAGGCGGTACTCAAGTTCCTCTACGAGCGCCACAAGTTTGTCGAGGCGGCTTGAGAGCAGGGCGATCCCATGTCGGAACGTCTCGTGATCATCGGCAACGGCATGGCCGCCGCCAAGCTCGTCGAGGAGATCGGCAAGCTTGGCCTCGGTCGCTACTCGATCCTGGTGATCGGTGCCGAGCCGATGCTCGCCTATAACCGCGTGCTTCTGTCCTCGCTGCTGGCGGGCGAGGTTGCCCGCGACGACATGGTGCTGAAGAACCGCGACTGGTGGCGCGCGCAAGGCGTCACGCTTCTCTATGGCGAAGCCGCAACCGCCATCGATACCCATGCAAGGACCGTGGTGCTCGACAGCGGCAAGATCATCCCGTTCGATCGCCTGGTGATCGCCACCGGCTCGACGCCGATCCGCCTGCCCAAGCCCGGCATGGACCTGCCCGGCGTCCTCACCTTTCGCGACCATGACGACGTCTCCGCCATGCTGGATGCGACGAGCCCGGTGACCCGCGCGGTGGTTATCGGCGGCGGCCTGCTCGGCATCGAGGCGGCACACGGACTGTCGAAAACCGGGGCGCGCGTCACGCTCATCCACCTGATGGACCGGCTGATGGAACGCCAGCTCGATCCCGAAGCCGCCGTCCTGCTCCGCCGCGAACTGGAAGCCCGCGGCATCGAGATCATGCTGGGCGCCGATACGGCCGCAGTCGAGGGCGATGCTTGTGTCGAAGCCGTGCGACTGACCGATGGCCGCGTCCTACCCGCCGACATGGTCATCTCGGCAGTCGGCATCCGCCCCAATGCCGAACTGGCCCGTGCGGCAGGCCTCGCCGTCAACCGCGGCATTGTCGTCGACGACGGACTTGCGACCTCCGACCCCGCCATATCAGCGCTCGGCGAATGCGCCGAGCATCGAGGCACCTGCTACGGGTTGGTGGAGCCGGCCTATGATCAGGCCAAGGTGCTCGCGGCTCGTCTGTGCGGTCGGCCCGCCGCCTATGCCGGCACGGTGCTCGCCACCAACCTGAAGGTCTCGGGCATGCCGGTCTTCTCGGCCGGCGACTTCATTGGCGCCGAGGGAACAGAGGCCATCATCTATCGCGATCCAGGCCTCGCCACCTATCGCAAGCTGGTGCTGAAGGACGATGTGCCCGTCGGCACGGTACTGGTCGGCGAGACAGGCGACGGCCTCTGGTATCTCGACCTGATCCGTCGGGGTGAAAAGCTCGGTCCCCTGCGCGAGGCCATCGTCTTCGGACGCAGCTTCGCCGAAGCGGCCTGAGGCGCCCATGAACGCCTTAGGGACCTTGCCGAAGCCGGTCGCCACCGCCTGCCCCTATTGCGGGGTCGGCTGCGGCGTCCTGATGACGGCGGATGCCAGCGGCGCGATCACGGCCTCGGGCGATCCCGACCATCCCGCCAATCGCGGCCGGCTCTGCGTCAAGGGCTCGGCGCTAGGCGAGACCATCGGCCTGGAAGGCCGCCTGCTCCACCCAATGATCCGATCGCGCTCCGGGACGCTGGAGCGGGTCTCATGGGACAGTGCGCTCTCGGCCACCGCCGAGGGCTTGTCCCGCATCGCGCGGACCCACGGCCCCGACGCCGCCGCCTTTTATCTGTCGGGCCAGCTTCTGACCGAGGATTATTACGCGGCCAACAAGCTGATGAAGGGCTTTGTCGGCACGGCCAATGTCGACACCAATTCCAGGCTCTGCATGGCCTCCTCGGTTGCCGGCCACCGCCGCGGCTTCGGCTCGGACACGGTTCCCGGCACTTACGAGGATCTCGACGAGGCCGATCTGCTCGTCCTGGTCGGCTCGAATGCCGCCTGGTGCCACCCGATCCTCTGGCAGCGCATGCTCGCCACCAAGCAGGCGCGCGGCGCCAGGATCGTCGTCATTGACCCGCGCAAGACCGCGACCTCGGCCGATGCCGATCTCATGTTGGCGATCCGTCCGGGCATGGACGCCGCTCTCTTCTCAGGACTGCTGGTGCATCTCGCCGAAACCGGCGCGCTGGACCGCGCTTATATCGACGCCCATACGACCGGCCTGGACCAGGCCCTTGCGAGAGCGCGCGAGATCGCGCCGACGCTCGCCGCAACTGCGATCACCTGCGGCTTGCCCGAGGCCGATGTCGCAACTCTCTTTGCCTGGTTTACCGCCAACCCCCGCGTGGTCACGCTCTACAGCCAGGGCGTCAATCAATCGGCGCAGGGCACCGACAAGGTCTCCGCCATCCTCAATTGCCACCTCGCCACCGGCCGCATCGGGCGTGTGGGGATGGGACCCTTTTCGCTCACCGGCCAGCCCAATGCCATGGGGGGGCGCGAGGTGGGTGGCCTCGCCAACATGCTGGCCGCCCATATGGGCTTTTCCGGCACCGAGATCGACCGGGTCGGCCGGTTCTGGGGCGCGCCACGCATGGCCGAGCGCGAGGGCCTGAAGGCCATCCAGATGTTCGATGCGGTGGAGGCCGGCAGCATCAAGGCGCTCTGGGTGATGGCCACCAACCCGGCCGTCAGCCTGCCACGCGCCGATGCTGTCAGGCGGGCCATGGCGGGCCTCGACCATTTCGTCGTCTCGGAGAACATGCTCTCCAACGACACCGTCAATTCCGGCGCCCATATCCTGCTGCCGGCCGCCGCCTGGGGCGAGAAGGACGGCACCGTCACCAATTCGGAGCGGCGCATCTCGCGCCAGCGGCCCTTCCTGCCCTTGCCGGGCGAGACTCGACCAGATTGGTGGATCATTGCCGAAGTCGCCAAGCGCATGGGCTATGGCGAGGCCTTCGACTGGCCGGATGTCGCCTCGATCTTCCGTGAACATGCAGCGCTCTCCAGCTTCGAGAACCGGGGCAGCCGCGATTTCGACATTGGCGGCTTCAGCCACCTGAGCAATTCGGACTATGAGGTACTTGCGCCTGTCCAGTGGCCGGTGCGCACACCGACCGATCTTGGCGACAAGAGGTTCTTCGCCGAAGGTGGCTTCTTCACGCCCGACGCACGCGCCCGCTTCATCGCCATCGATCAGCCGGACCTGAAGGCGGAGCCCGATCCGGCCTTCCCCTATCTGCTCAATACCGGCCGTATGCGCGATCACTGGCACACGATGACGCGCACCGGCAAGGCGCCGACGCTCGGACGCCACCGCGTGGAGCCCTTGCTCGAAATCCATCCCGACGATGCCGCCGTCGAGGGCCTCGCCGCGGGCGATCTTGCCGAGGTGACCTCCACCCATGGCAAGGCGACGCTCAGGGTCGCTGTCGAACCAGGCCAGTCGCGCGGGTCGCTGTTCGCGCCGATCCACTGGAATGGCGAGACCGCCAGCCACGGCCGCATCGGCGCGCTGGTCCAGCCCTTCACGGACCCCTGGTCCGGGCAGCCGGAGATGAAGGCGACCCCCGTCTCCCTGACGCGCGTTGCGCCGGGCCTGGAGGGCTTCATCCTGTCGCACGGCGCAGTCGACCTGCCGGCTGGCACGGTCTGGGCCCGCGCGGCGATCGATGGCGGGCTCGGTACGGTGTTCGCCGCACCGCAAGGGCTCGATGCGCCCGCACTGGCTCGGACACTCAAGCCGGAAGGCGGCTCGATCAGCGAGTTCGAAGATGCCGCCCGCGGGGTCTATCGCGCGGCGATCTTCGATGGCGAGCGCCTTGTTGCAGTGCTGTTCGCCGCACTTGGCGGCAGGCCATCCTGGTCGTGGATCGAAACCCAGTTCGGGGCGCCGGAACTCTCGCCACTCGCCCGCAAGGCGCTGCTCTCCGGGCGCTCGCCCGACGGCCTGGCCGATGCAGGTCCCACCATCTGTGCCTGCTTCGCCATTGGCCTCACCGCCATCAAGGCGGCGATCGCCCACGGTGCCTGCGACGTCGATGCCGTCGGCGTGGCGCTCAAGGCCGGCACCAATTGCGGATCCTGCCGGCCGGAGATCAAGCGCGTGATTGAGACGCTGAACGGCCAAGCAAGAACCCTAGCCTAAAGCCGGCGCCTGCTGGCATCAATCGGGGTCGCGTGCCAGATAGACCGCCGCCAAAGCGATCGCCGCAGGCAGGGCCTGCACGAACAGGATCGAGGTCTTGGAGGTCAGGCCGCCATAGAGGCCAGCGACCAGGACACAGCCGAGGAAGAACAGCTTGAGCGCGTGGCGCATGGTCTTCGGCGCTATCAGGCTCCAGAACAGGCCGGCGGCGAGGAAGCCATTGTAGAGACCCTGGTTCGCCGCCAGCACCGCCGACTGGGCCGCAAACTCGGGCGTCAGGTTGAACGAGCGCTGGCCGAAGGGCGTGTTCCAGAAGAACATCTCGATCACCAGGATGCCGACATGTTCCAGCGCGATAAGGAGGACGAGAAGGCGGGCAACAAGGCTCATGGGGGCTCCGGCAGGAAGGGCGGCGTCTCGGTGCAAAACACGCGGTTCGCCTGTTCAAGTCAAGCGCACGGCCTTGGACCGTCAACCCTTGCGGCTGAGCTTGAACACCGCCTGTTCGCCGAACAGGTTCCAGAACCACCAGGGCGCATTGACCCGCACTTCGCGGCCCCAGCCGTCGAGCGCCGCCGAGCGCTCGATCTCGGCATCCAGTTCGCGCACGAGATCGACGAAGTCGCGCAGCGTGCAGAAATGGATGTTCGGCGTATCGTACCAGGAATAGGGCAGATTCTCGCTGGTCGGCATGCGGCCCCGCAGGATCAGCTGCAGGCGCAGCCGCCAATGGCCGAAATTCGGAAACGACACGATCGCCTGCCGCCCGATGCGCAGCATATGCTCCAGCACGACGCGCGGCTGGCGGGTCGCCTGGATCGTCTGCGACAGGATCACCAGGTCGAAGGCATTGTCGGGATAGAAGGCGAGATCTGTATCGGCATCGCCCTGCACCACGGCGAGGCCGGCCGCCACGCAGTCGTTGACGCCAGCACGCGACAATTCGATGCCACGGCCATCGACGCCCTTCTCGTCGCGAAGCAGCTTCAGGAGCCCGCCGTCGCCGCAACCGACATCCAGCACCTTGGATCCTGGCGTCACCATGCCGGCGACGACCAGATAGTCGGCCCGGATGCTGCCGGGCGTGGCGCTCATCGTCAGGTCATGACTCATGGCTGAGCTCCCGCCGGCAGGCCGCGCGCGCGAGCCGCGGCATCGAGAAAGCCACGGCAGATTGCGAAGAGCTCGGGCTCGTCGAGCAGGAACGCGTCATGGCCCTTGTCGGAGGTGATCTCGGCAAAGGAGACCGAGGCGCCGGATGCATTGAGCGCATGAACCACCTGGCGCGAGCCCGCGGTGGGGAACAGCCAGTCCGACGTAAACGACACCACGCAGAACCGCGTCTTGGTGCCGGAAAAGGCCTTGGCGAGCGAGCCGCCATGCTCCTCGGCTATGTCGAAATAGTCCATCGCGCGGGTCACGTAGAGATAGGAATTGGCGTCGAACCGCTCGACGAAGGCCTCGCCCTGATAGCGGAGATAGCTCTCCACCTGGAAATCGGCATCGAACGAGAAGGTCGGCGCGTCGCGGTCCTGGAACCTGCGGCCGAACTTCCGATGCAGAGCCATGTCGGAGAGATAGGTGATGTGGGCGGCCATGCGCGCCACTGCGAGACCGGCGGACGGTCGTGTGTTCTCGCCCAGATAGCGTCCGCCCCGCCATTGCGGATCGGCCATGATCGCCTGGCGGCCGACCTCATGGAACGCAATGTTCTGCGCAGAATGCCGAGCGGCAGTCGCGATCGGCAAGGCCGAAAACACCATGTCCTTGTACTCGGAAGCCCATTGCAGCACCTGCATGCCGCCCATCGAGCCGCCGATGGCGCAGAACAGGCTCTCGATGCCGAGCCTGCGCACCAGCATCCATTGCGCGCGCACCATGTCCGGAATGGTGATCAGTGGCAGGGTCAGGCCGAAAGGTTCGCCGGTCGCAGGGTCGATGGAGGCCGGCCCCGTCGTGCCCATGCAGCCGCCGAGCACATTCGAACAGATGACGAAATAGCGGTCGGTATCGATCGGCCGTCCCGGCCCGATCATGATCTCCCACCAGCCCGGCTTGCCGGTGACCGGATTGGCGCTCGCCACATGCTGGTCGCCGGTCAACGCGTGGCACACGAGCACGGCATTGGACTTGTCGGCGTTCAACGTGCCGTAGGTCTGATAGCCGATCTGAAAGGGTGAGAGAGCCACGCCCGCATCAAGCATCAATGGCTCATCGGCGCCGAAACGCGCGATCAGACCATCCGGCTCATCGGCCTGGCGGCGCGCGGCATCCTGTACATTGGTGCTCAGGTCGGCACGGGTCATCGACATCCAAGAGCAATCGCGAGAAGAGCGTTTTGAAAGTCAGTCGTTTCGTTCGGTATTCCGAACGCAGCAATTTTGCAAGCCTGCACGGCCGTTTGGAGGATGGCTATTCGTCGTCCTGGCGGAACCGGTGCATCTGCCGCCGGTCAGACTTGGTCGGTCTGCCGCTGCCACGCTCCCGTTCGGCGACCGGCGAAGGCAGCTCCTCGCGCGGCGGCGGCTCGGGCGACAGATCCTCATAGATCAGCTGCGCCTCGCTGAACGGGCCGCGTCGCTCGGCGAGCGACACGATCTTCAGCACCTTGATGCGGCTGTTCAGTCCAATTGTCAGAACATCGCCGATCCGCACCGCCTTGTGGGCCTGGTCGACCTTGATGCCGTTCAGCCGGACTGATCCGTCCTCACACAGTGTCGACGCCGCCGACCGGGTCTTCACCACCCGGGCGACCCAGAGCCATTTGTCGATGCGCAGCTTGGCCGTCTCGGTCAATCGACCCCCTGATCAAGGCTTCTTCTGCATCGCCTCTTTCAGCGCGAGCAGCTTGGCGAAGGGCGAGTTCGGATCAGGCTCGCGCTCCTTGCGAGGCGCGCGCTCCGGCTGAACGATCCGGTTATCGGGACGGGCATCGCGCTGCGGACGATCGCCCTCGGGGCGCGGACCCTTGAAGCCGCCGGCATCCTTGAACTTGGAGAAGTCACGGCGGGGCGGACGGCCACCTTCGGGACGCGGACCTGCCTCGCCATCGCGCGGACGACCACGATGTTGACCGCCAGCGGGCTGACCTTCACGCGGCGGCCTCGCCTCACCGGCAGGACGGGGTTCACCGGGAGCTCGCGGTTCGCCAGACGGCTTGCCGTGACGCGGCCGGAAATCGCGACGCTGGCCCGGTTCACCGCCGGCACCGCGCTCGCCGCCCTTGCGGAAGTCGCGACGCGCCGGACGCTCGCCGTCCATGCGTCCACCCGGACGCCACACCTCAACCATGGCCGGCTCGGCCGGGGCAGCGGCGGCCTCTGCTGGTGCGGTCCCGGCATTGGCCAAGGCAATCTGTTCGACCGGCTCGCCTTCAGCCGCGGTGGCCGCAACCACCTCATCCTCTGCAACGGCCAAGGCGGGAGTTTCAGCGATCTCCTCGACCGCAGCTGCAGGCTCGGTCGGCGCGGCAACCGGCTCGTCCGTCACAACGGGATCGAGGGACACCTCGACAGGGGCCTCTGTCGCCTCGACCGAAGCCTGGGCCTCAGCATCGCCGTCAACTGACTCTGCAAGCACGGGGTCAACCGGCTGGGCAGCTGCATCGGGCGTCGGGCCCACCTCGTCCGTTGCTGGCGCAACAATTGCCACAGGCTTCGGCACGGGCGCCGGACGCTTCTCCATGCGGTAGCCGAGGCCCTTCAGGATGGACGCGAAATCCTCGCCCGAACAGCCGACCAGCGAGGTCATCGAGACCGTCGTGGTGAAGCCGCCGCCCGGAAAATGTCCGGCCGGCTCAGGCGTCGCAGTGCCGGGACGCCAGGCAAGTGCTGGTCGGATGATGTCGGCAAGCCGCTCAAGAATGTCGACGCGCACGGCCCGTGGGCCAAGCGCCCGGAAGCCGACGAACCGGTACAGATCCTTGTCGATCTCCGGATCGACAGCGATCGAGGTCCGGCCCGACGCCGCGAGCGCCGGAAGCTCGGCGAGCCCCTTCGCCTCGAGCATGTCCTGCTTGAGCATGTGCAGCTGCAGCGCCAGGGCGCGCGGCGCCGGCTTGAGCGTTGCCGGCAGATAGATGTGATAGGCACCGAAGCGGACGCCGAGCTTGCGCAGGGCAGCCCGAGCCTCCTGGTCGAGTTGCTTAACGTCTTCGGCGATCTTCTGCCGCTCGATGACGCCGATGGCCTCGGCAAGTTGGAAGGCGACGCCGCGAGCAAGGCCTTGCAGTTCTTCCGACTTCTCCAGCGCCGTCACCGGACCCAGCAGCTTCTCGATCTGGGCATGGACCCAGAGATCGAGGCGCGCCTGAACCTGGTCGCGCGGTGCGCCGGTCAATTGCTCGTCGGCGAGGATGCGAATCCGCGGGCTGAGCACCTTGTCGCCCGCCGCGAGCTTGGCCACCGCCTCACCATGCCAGCGGATCGTCCCGTCATTCGACAGGATGAACGCCTCGTCGCCCGAGCCCGAAAGCTTCTCGGCACGGCTGTCGATCTCGCTCGCCAGCGCTTTGGAAGCGGCAGCGCGCAGAGCCTTGCCGGCTTCCCCGTCGCCGGCCGCCGGGTCTGGCGCGAAGCGGAAGCCCTCGAGGCGTCCGACGTGCTGACCTTCGACGGTGACGTCGCCAGTCCTGGTGATCTCGGCTTCGAGCATGGTGTTTTCCCTAAGGCGCCGCATCAGCACGCTCGTCCTGCGATCGACAAAGCGTTGCGTCAAGCGTTCGTGAAGTGCATCGGATAATTTGTCTTCCACCCGGCGGGTCTCCGCCTGCCAGTGGACAGGGTCGTCGACCCAGTCTGGCCGGTTGGCCGCGAAGGTCCAAGTTCGGATATGAGCGATGCGGTTGGAAAGCGTATCGATGTCGCCATCGGTCCGATCCGCGAAGGCCACCTGCGAGGCGAGCCAATCCGAGGGAATGCGACCGGAACGACCGGTCAGATAGCCAAAAATGGTCACAACCAGGTCTGCATGGCTCGCCAGCGAGATGTTCCGGTAGTCCGGCATCAGGCAGGCATCCCACAATTGTGCGACCGCCGCCCGCCCAACGGCCCGGGTCCGCACCTCCTCATCGCGCAGCGCCAGGTCCAGAACACGCTGGTCTTCGGCGATCGGCGAACGGGTGAGTCCCGCCTCGTTCGGCAGGAGATCGAGGCTTTCGCGCAAGCGATCGACACTTGCGAAATCCAGATGGGTGTTGCGCCATTGCAGCACTTTCACGCCATCGAAGGAATGCGCCTCCAGCGCGTGGACGAGTTCATCCTCCAGCGGCGGACAGCGTCCGGTCGTGCCGAATGTGCCATCGCGGTTGGAGCGCCCGGCCCGGCCGGCAATCTGGGCAAACTCGACCGGGTTCAGGCGCCGGAACTGATAGCCGTCAAACTTGCGATCGCCGGCAAAGGCGACATGCTCGACATCGAGATTGAGGCCCATGCCGATGGCATCGGTCGCAATCAGATAATCGACGTCGCCGGACTGGAAGATTTCAACCTGGGCATTGCGGGTGCGTGGGCTGAGGGAACCAAGCACGACGGCAGCACCGCCGCGTTGACGCCGGATCAGCTCGGCGATCGCATAGACCTCGTCGGCCGAGAAGGCGACGATCGCCGAACGCCGGGGCAACCGGGTCAGCTTCTTCTCCCCGGCGAACAGGAGGTTCGAGAAACGCGGCCGGGTGACGATATTGGCGCCGGGGATCAGCTTCTCGATCAGGCCGCGCATGGTGGCGGCACCCAGCAGCATGGTTTCGTCGCGGCCGCGACGGTTGAGGATGCGGTCGGTGAAGACATGACCGCGCTCCAGATCGGAAGCGATCTGAATCTCGTCGATCGCCATGAACGAAACATCGAGATCGAGCGGCATGGCCTCGACAGTCGAGACCCAGTAGCGCGCTCCCTGCGGCTTGATCTTCTCTTCGCCAGTGATCAGCGCCACGGCGCCAACGCCCGCCCGTGCCACCAGCTTGGAATAGACCTCGCGGGCGAGCAGGCGCAGGGGGAGACCGATGAGGCCCGAGGGATGGGCCAGCATCCGCTCGATGGCGAGCGTGGTCTTGCCCGTATTAGTCGGGCCCAGCACTGCGGTGACCCCACGCCCGCGGAGGGCGGGGGGCAATGGCGGAAAGGAGAGCGTCATTCGGTAAGACCTGTACCACGCCGGCACCACAGGTGGGTGACAATTCGGCACCGGCGGATGCCGGCATTCATCCTGCGAACGGGAGGGGAACGAATCGGGCCCGAATCGCTGACTCTGCGTGAGTCCCGATTCGTTCACGTCTAGATGTGGTGGTGGAGAGTCCTGGCACCCACAGACGGAGTCTTGTCGCGGGGCTTACCGAGTCCGGAAGGCGTCGCGAGACAGTCATTATCGTCAATCAATAGTTAACACTGGCACCTGAGACGATTGGCGTCATGGCTGACCATCCCGCTAGACTCACGGCCCCGGGCACAAGACTCCGGGCGAGCGCAGGGAAGCGTCCGAAAACCATGTCAGGTTCACTGTCACGAGCGGCGCGCAAGCCCGCCGACGGTCTCCAGGATGTGTCGCACCTCGGCGAGCCCGAACGGCTTTTCCATCATGGGAATCTGGCCATTGTCGGCCTTGCGCTGAATGGCACCCGGCCCCTCCACCGCATCGCCGGTCATGATCACCACCCGGTTGGCGAGCGCCGGATTGATCGCCACCAGACGGTCGCGGAACCTCAGACCATCGGTGCCGGGCATCCGCAGGTCGACGAAGGCCAGATCGGCGGCCATCACCGCCGCCTGGTCCAGCGTCTCGGCGGAATGCTGGATCGGCACCACGTCATGGCCGAGCAGCTCCAGCATTTCCGCGAGACTGTCGCGCACATCGGTCTCGTCATCGATCACCAGAATTGAAAGTGCCGGCGATGCGACGATTCCCGCGGCGACCGCTCTGCCCTCTTGTGTCTCTGCCGGCAGCCGGACTGTGAACCGCGCGCCACCCTGGTCGCTTCGACCCAACGTGATGGTGCCTCCGTGGGATTCCACGACGGTGCGGCAGATCGACAGGCCGATACCCGTACCGACGCCTGCCGGCTTGGTGGTGAAATAGGGCTCGAAAATGCGCTCGGCGAGCGCATCGGGAACGCCCGCGCCATTGTCCGAAATCTCGATGATGGCGAAGCCCGGCTCCGTCCGCGTGGTGAGGCCGATCCGGCGTGGCTCGGGCCTGTCGGTCAAGGCATGCTGGGCATTGATGATGAGATTGGCGATCACCTGACCAAGGAAATCGTGGTCGGCCATGATCTTCGGCAGAGCGGGATCGAGTACCTGATCGACGGTGATGCCATGGGTGCGCAGGCCGTAGCCAAGCATGTCCACGCTCGCCTTGACGAGATCGTTGAGGTCGGTGGGCTCTCGCTTTTCCGGTCGCTGGCGCGCCATGGCAAGGAAGCTCTTCACGATCCGACCAGACCGTTCGGCCGCCGCATGGATGCGCTCCGCCCGCCGCTTGATCTCGGGGCTCGGGGCGGTTTCGACCAGCAAGGTCGACTGGGCAACCAGGATTGCCAGCGGGTTATTCAACTCGTGGGCGACGCCGGCGAGCAGCGACCCCATGGCCGAGAGCTTCTCCGCCTGGTGAAGCCTGTCGCGTTGGGCGGCAAGCAGGGCCTCAGCATGGCGCGCGGCGGTGAGATCGCGCAGATGCGCGGTGAATACTCGGCGCAGGGGTAGCCGGATCTCGGAAATGGTCATCTCGACCGGCAGGACGGAGCCGTCGCGGCGCAGGGCATCGACCTGGATGCGTTTGTCCAGCACTCGGCTGATGCCGGAGGCCTTGTAGCGGGCCATGCCGGCCGCATGGGCGCCGCGCGACGACTCCGGTACAATGAGTTCGGCGATCGACCGCCCGATGGCCTCTTGCCGCGAATAGCCGAAGGTCTCCACCGCCGCCGGGTTCAGATCCTCAAGCAAACCTTCCTCGTCGACCACGACGATCGGATCGAGGGAGGTCGCAAGGATCGCGCTGGAAACAGCCTCGCGCGCATTCAGTGCCGCGACCTGCTCCTCGAGCGCCTCCTCGCGCAGTTTCAGATCGGTCGTGTCGCGAATGAAGGCGATGTAGCCCACGAGTGCACCGTCATGGGTGATGCAAGGCGAGTAGATCTGCTCGACAAAGCGCCGGAGCCCGTTCGGATAAACCGCCCAGTCGCTCCATTGCACGGCACGGCCGGCTTTCAGCTCATCAACCAGCGGCGCGGCGCGATCGGCGATCACATCGCCGACAATCTCGCGATAGGACCGTCCGACAATGTCCTCCAGCCGGTAGCCGAGCAGATCGAGCGCCTGCCGGTTGGCATAGACATAGCGGTGGTCGGCATCCTGGGCCGTCACGCGCGCCGGGATGGCATCGAACAGGCGCGCCAGGATGGCCGGATCCAGCCGGCCGGCAGGCGCCAGCACCTTGTCGTCGAACATGTCCGCGAAAAGCGGGCCGGCGCTGCTGGCTTCCGCCATCCTCAGGCCCCGTTTGGCACGAAGACATAGCCTTCGCCACGCACGGTCTTGATGAAGCGGGGATGCTCCGCGTCCGGCTCGATCTTCTTGCGCAACCGGGTCACCCGGATGTCGATAGAGCGATCGCTTTCATCGGCACTGCGGCCATGGGCGAACTCCTGCAACTGTCCGCGCGACAAAACGCGATTCGGCCGTGTCGCCAGGGCTTGCAGCAGGTCGAACTCCATAGCTGTGAGATCGATCGGCGCGCCAGCCGCGTCAACCAGACGCCGCGCGTCGAGGTCGAGCGTCAGTGTGCCGAACTTCAGGCTCCTGCCCTCCTGAAGCACCGCCTGTGGGGCCGTTGCCTGACCATTGGCCGGTGCCGCCTTGACCCGCCGGAGCACGCTCTTGATGCGGGCAAGCAGTTCGCGAAGTTCATAAGGCTTCACCAGATAATCGTCCGCGCCGATCTCCAGACCGACGATGCGATCGATCGGCCGGCCGGCCGCCGTCGCCATGATGATCCCGGTCTGGCGTGTCTTGCGGATGAAGCGCGCGAGCGAGAGGCCGTCCTCTCCGGGCATGGCGATGTCGAGGATTGCGACATCGATGGCCTTGCCAACCGACTCCTCGCGGAAGACCTGGGCATTGCGGTAGGACAGAACGTCGAAACCCTGGAGTTCCAGATATTCCGCGACCGCCTCACGCAGGTGTTCTTCGTCATCAACGATCGCGACCGTCGTCTTCATGCGTTCTGCCCTTGCCTCTTCGCGGACAATGATGACATTGCCCTTGGCTGCACACTAGGATGAATCATCGCGACAGCTTCTGACGGTCGCGAATGCATTGGGAAGGCTGTCACATGGCGCGACGCGGCCGCATCGCGGTGCTGGACGACGAACCCGATTGGGTTGACGCCGTCGAGGAATACCTGGTCGATCTTGGCTACGACGTGGACCGGCTGGCGGCCGCCTGGGAACTTGAGCCCTATCTCGCCCGCGAAAAGCCCGACCTGATCATTCTCGATCTCGGCCTGCCTGGCGAAAGCGGGATCGACATCCTGATCCGCACCGATCTCGCCAGCGACGTCGCGGTCCTGGTTCTGACCGGCAATCCCGACCCCGTTGACCGTGTCCTGGGCCTCGAGCTCGGCGCCGACGACTACGTCCAGAAACCGGTAGAGCTGCGCGAATTGGCCGCCCGCGTGGCTGGCATCCTGCAACGCCGGCTCGGGCGGCGTCGCAACCTCGTGGTGTTCGAGAGCTCGTCGGTCGATCTCGTCGCCGCCCGCGTCCTGAAGGCTGACGGTTCCACTGAACGCCTGTCGGCCGGCGAGGTCGCGCTGATCCGAGCTTTTGCCGACAATCCCGGCAAGGTGCTGACGCGCGAGGAAATCATGGAAAAGGCGCCGGCCGAGGACGAGGAAGCCTTCGACCGCGCGATCGATTCGCGCATTGCCCGGCTTCGCCGCAAGCTCGACACCGAAGCCATCCGCACGGTGCGCGGCCATGGCTATGTCTTCGACCTGCCCGCCCATGCCGGCGAGCCAACACAATCGCCCGCCGGGAACGGCTGAATCGGCCCGCATTCGGGCGTCATCGGGGGCGGTGGCGGCGATTGCGATCATGGATACCTGCTTCGGTTGGCCGGACATTGGACAGCGCACCTGCGCGCGCTGATGTCGCCGCATTGATCCTGTTGTTTCAGCAAGCGATCGTCGCCCGGTAGGCGGAAACGTTGGAAACGGGCGGGCGACGCGGTCGGCATCGGGTTGAAGGCGAACGAGACGACAAAGGGAGCCATCCTCAGTCCCGAAAAGGTTCGCCATGACACCCGCCCAGATCGCCGTTGTCCGCCAGCAGTTCGGCATGATCGCGCCGCAGAAGGACGTCTTCGCGGCCTTGTTTTACGACAAGCTGTTCGATTCCGATCCGATGCTGCGGCCGATGTTTCCTGCCGACATGCGCCCTCAGCGGGCCAAGCTCATTCAGGCACTTGCCCACGTCATCCTGTCGCTCGACAATCTCGGGGCGGTTCTGGACGATGTGCGGTCTCTTGGCATGCGCCATGCGGCCTACGGGGTCGAAGCCAACCATTATGCGCTGGTGGGCGAAACGTTGCTGGCGGCCCTCGCTGAAACACTTGGTGCGCGGTTCGATGCCAAAGCGGAAGCCGCCTGGGCGCTGGCCTACGGCATCGTCTCGGATGCCATGATCGAAGCGGCGGCGGACTTGCAGTCACGGCAGGCAGCCGAGTGAAATCGATCATCAACCCTTGGGGCTGAGCCGGGCCGCCAGGTCGTTGGTCGCGACCTTGGCCAAGACGCCCTTGACGTCCTCGAAGGTGAAGGGTTTCTCCAGCACTACCACCGCGCTGCCCTGTGCCTTGGCAAGCCGGTCCGGCCCGGCCACGGTGTCGCCGGTGACAATGATCGTGCGGTCAGCAAGCGCAGGATCAATAGCGTGGATCCGGTCCCGGAAATCGATGCCATCAAGGCCGGGCATGCGCAGATCGGCAAACACAATGTCGAACACGCCGGAGCCGATCCGTTCCAGGGCGAGGTTCGAGCGGTCAACAATGATCGCCTGATGACCCAGCCCCTCGACGATTTCCGCGAGGCTCTGCGCCACATCCACCTCGTCGTCGACGATCAGCACCGACAGGCCCGGCCGGCCTTCCGCCACCGCCGCAGCGACTGCCTGCTCCATCGCCCCTTCCGATTTGGGCAGGGAAATGTCGAACCGCGCGCCGCCCTCGGGCTGGTTGGTCAGCGCGATCGTGCCGCCGTGTGCCTCGACCACGTTGCGGCAGATCGAAAGCCCGATGCCGGTCCCGACACCGGCAGGCTTGGTGGTGAAATAGGGGTCGAAGATACGCCGCACCAGATCGGGCGGGACACCGGGACCATTGTCGCTGACAACGATCGCGATACGGTCGCCGGCCTCGCGCGTCTCGACTCGGACGATCCGCGGCGCCGATCGATCCATCAGCGCCTGCTGGGCGTTGATCACCAGGTTGGCGAGAACCTGGGTCAACAGGTCGCGGTCGCCCGTGAGGGTCGGCAATCCCTCGCCAAGCTTCAGCTCGACCGCGATGTCGGAGCTGCGCAGTCCATAGCCGACCATGTCGAGCGCGCCGGTGACCACCTGGTTAATGTCCACCGGACTGCGTTGCGGCGGCTTCTGTCGGGCCATGGCCAGGAAGCTCTTGACGATGCGACCGCAGCGCTCGGCGGCTGCATGAATGCGCTCGCCGCGGCGCCTTACGTCGTCGGCCTGGGCCTTCTCGACCAGCAGCGACGACTGGGCAATGACAATGGCGAGTGGATTGTTGAGCTCATGCGCAACGCCCGCAAGGAGCGAACCCAGGGCGGAAAGCTTCTCGACCTGGTGCAGGCGCTCGCGGCTCGCTTGCGCCTCGTCCGCCATGCGATGGGCTTCGGTGAGATCGCGGACATGGGCCATGAACAGGCGGAAACCGCCCGATCGCACCGTGTTGACCGAGTATTCGACCGGGAACGCCGAGCCGTCCTTGCGGCGCGCAAGAGTTTCAAAACGCCGGGCCATCGACCCGACATCCACTTTCGCCTTGTAACGCTCCATCGTGTCGACCTGCATCTGACGCAGGTCGTGCGGCACGACGAGATCCCAGGATTTCTGGCCAACGGCCTCCTCGCGAGAGTAGCCGAACATGGCCTCGGCGGCCGGGTTGAACTCGACCACCTGCCAGTCCTCGTCCGAGACGATGATCGCGTCGAGCGATGACTGCACCACGGCTTTGTTCAGCGCTTCGCTGCGGGCGAGTGCGTCGATGTTCCTGGCCAATTCCTGCTCGCCGATCTTCAACTCGGTGAGGTCACGCGTGAAGGTCAGGAACCCAACCTCGATCTCACCGATCGGCACATAGGGAATAAGCGAAACCTGCAGGTAGCGCCCGCCCTTCTCGACAAAATCGATCCAGCCCTCCCAGCGCATGACCTCGCCGGAGCGCACCCGGTCGCCCATCGCGACATATTGGGCAACAACCTTCGGCCCCAGGATTTCCTCGACCGTGTGCCCGATCACCTCCTCAGCCGTCTTGCCGACGAATTCGAGGAACTCGCGGTTGGCGTCGCGATAGATCAGCAGATGATCGACGTAGACGGTGCGCAGCGGAATTCCGTCGATCATCGCGCGCAGTTGGTGGATGCGCTGGCTTTGTTCATCGACAGCGGAGGCAACCTGCCGGCGAAGCGACAGCCAGGGTTGGGGGACGTTGGGCACCGCTCCGGCATGGCCGCCGCGCGCCTCTGCACCGAAGCGGGCGATCGCAACCGCGGGCGCGACGAACTGGCGCCAGATCAACACGGCAAGGACCGTGAACGTCGCGACGATGCCGGCAACGAGGACGATATGCTCGACCAAATGCTCGCGCGCCTGCGCCGTGACCTCCGCACGGCCATAGGTCGCCCAGGCGAGATAAAGAACCAGACAGAGCAGGGGCAGACCGCACAGGGTCAGGAGCCCGGCAAAACGCCGGGACAGGTCGGAGCCGCTCTGGGGCGCGGGATCGTTGCGCGCTCCGAACTCAGCCATGGGTCTCGCCTCCAGGCGCCGCGACGGGCGCCAGACAAGCTCGCGAGCCGCCGGACCCCTTCTGGCCAATGTCGCAAGAGTGGGTCGGCAGGGCCTATGTCGTCAAGAATGTCTGAGGCGGGGTCAGGGTGTGTCGATCGTCTCGAACATGCGCCCGACACGTGTCAGGCTTTCGGTCGTGCGCTGCATCTTCTGGTGGAACTCGGCATGAACCCGGCGAGCGGCAGCCGGAAATTCAGCCAACACGCGCCGGAACAGCATGCGCGGAATGCGCATCACAGTCGATGGCTCGCGCGCTATTGCGGTGGCAGGCCGCAATGTTGCGACGATCAATGCGATCTCGCCGAGCAGGGCGCCAGGACCGACGGCACGATCGCCGAGGCCACCGGAATTGCTGAGGATGAAGCCACCCTCGACCACGACAAAGCCGGAATCCGCCGCCTGGCCTTCACGGAACAGAATGTCCCCGCTGCCGAGCATGCGCGTTTCCGCCGAGAAGGCCAGCAGGCGCAGCGGGTCCTGCCCGAGCGAAGCAAAGAGCGGAACGTGCTCGAGCAGCGTGATGTCGTCGTCAAGGGCCATAAGGTCCGGGTGACCCGATCAGGGTACGAGCTTGTAGCCGCCGCCTTCGGTGACCAACAGGGAAGCGTTGCCCGGATCTTTCTCGATCTTCTGGCGCAGCCGATAGATATGAGTTTCCAGGGTATGCGTCGTGACGCCGGAATTGTAGCCCCAGACCTCGGAGAGCAGCACGTCGCGCGACACAGGCTTGATCCCCTGGCGATAAAGATAGCGCAGAATCGCGGTCTCCTTCTCGGTCAGACGGATCTTGCTGTTCTTCTCGGTGATGAGAAGCTTGGAGGAGGGACGGAAGCTGTAGGCGCCGATCTGAAACACGGCGTCTTCGCTGGCCTCGTGTTGGCGCAACTGCGCACGGATACGAGCGAGCAGCACAGCGAAGCGAAACGGCTTCACCACATAATCATTGGCCCCGGCTTCGAGGCCGAGAATCGTGTCCGAATCCGTATCGTGGCCGGTCAGCATGATGATCGGCGAGGCGAAGCCGCCTTTGCGCATGATCTTGACGGCCTCTCGACCATCCATGTCGGGCAGGCCGACGTCCATGATCAGAAGATCGAAATGGTCGCCCTTGACGGTCTGCATCGCCTTGGCGGCAGAATCGACGCTGTCGACCTGAAACTCCTCGTGGATAGCCAATTGCTCTGTCAACGCGTCGCGGATGTCGGCATCGTCGTCGCAGAGAAGAATTTTCCGCACCTGGCTCATCGAATCACCCAGAAAAGAGGGGGCGCACCGCAACTGCGGTGCGTTGGACTAGGACATAGAACGACACTACGCGCAAACCGGGTCGCGCGTTACGAACCGCAAAATTCCCGTGTTCATATGGATGTCGGATTGATGAACGGCCAGCGCGTGCGACAGATTTTCGTCCACTCCCTGCCGGGGCGCCCGACGCGCGGCATGCTGCATGTCGGCCTCGTTGCCTTTCCCTGTGCCCTCGGGCGCTCGGGAATTCGGACCATCAAACGCGAGGGTGACGGAGCAACGCCCCGTGCTCGATTGCCACTGAGGCGCGTGTTTTTCCGCAAGGATCGGCTCCAGCGGCCGGCCAGTCTGCAAACGATCCGCGCCATCCGCCCGACAGATGCCTGGTGCGATGACGCCCGGGACCGGCGCTACAACCGGTTGATCGCAAGGCCTCCGGGCACGGCGGAGGAGTGCCTCATCCGCGACGATCATCTCTACAATGTGATCGTAGAGCTCGGCTGGAACGACCAGCCGGTTCGGCGCCATCACGGCAGTGCAATCTTTTGGCATGGCGCGCGGGACGGATTGACGCCGACGGCCGGTTGCGTTGCGATCCCGATCAGCGTCTTCGCGAAAATCCTGCCGAGGCTGGCGCGCAATGCGGTGATGATCGTGCGCTAGGCGTCCGGTCGAGGCCTATTCGCTAACGATCTTGACCAATTCGCCTCCCCGCGGCTGCTCCTCGGGTCCGAGGCCGTTGAGGACTCGGAAGCGCTCCTGAGCCCGGTCGGCCACCTGCATCCGCCGCGCAAAGGTATCGACCGTGTCGCCCTCGCCTGCCCGGACCAGCCGGATTCGGAGCGGCTTGACCGCGGCTTCCGTACTCGACAGCCGGCGGAAACTTTCCATCGAACCGCGAAACATGGCGTCCACTTCGGCGTTGAGGTCCTTCGCCGCATAGATCAGCCGATAGACCTCGCTCCCGAACCGCACGACGAAGATCCGGAAGGACCAGTCAGCGCCCCGCGCGATGGCGGTGGCCGCCTGGAAGCCGTTGACGGTCACGCTCTCGACCGACTGTTCCGCAAGACCATCGATCCAGCCGGAGGTGAGATAGCCTGTGAGGCTCTGGTTCGCCGCCACCCTGACCACGTCAAGGCGGATCGCCATGTCGTTCGGGCCGAGGCCGGTCACCGCCGAGCGGGAGTTTTCCAGCGTGAAGCCTTCCGGCGCCGTCACCATGAAGCCAAGACGCGGATGGATGAACGAGCGCCCGCGTACCACGCCCTGGCGCGGATCCTCGCCATAGGTGATGCCGTCGAGTGCCCGCAGATAGCGTTCGCGTTCGCGCGGCGCGCCGTCCGGCGCGGAGAACTGGCGAGCCGCGAGGACAGCCTGGCGAATGCGCTCGGGCGTCGAGGGGTGAGATGCGAGAAAGTCGGGGCCTCCGCCAGCCTGCTGCATGGGTGTGCGAAGGGCTGCATTGCGTTCCATCGACTGGAGAAAACGCGACGCGCCGTAGGGATCGAAGCCGGCCTTGTTCAAGAGCGCGACGCCGAGCGCATCGGCTTCAAGCTCCTGGGTGC
Organism: Phreatobacter aquaticus; assembly: GCF_005160265.1. Classification (NCBI taxonomy): domain Bacteria; kingdom Pseudomonadati; phylum Pseudomonadota; class Alphaproteobacteria; order Hyphomicrobiales; family Phreatobacteraceae; genus Phreatobacter; species Phreatobacter aquaticus. Next base: position 1,180,381 of record NZ_CP039865.1, read on the forward strand.
GCGAAAAGCTCGCCAGCGAGATCCGAGCTGCCTCGCGGCGCTGCTCGGCACCGGCAAGGTCATTGAGCAGCCTCGCCCGCATCACAGCGACCAGTTCGCTGGTCCGCACCTGGTCCTCGCGCTGGTTGGCATGGCGGGCCGAGACATGCCCCATCTCGTGGCCGAGAACGGCGGCAAACTCCGAGACGTCATTGATCAGTCCCAGCATGCCGCGGGTGATGTAGAGATGGCCGGACGGCAGGGCAAAGGCGTTGATCGACGGCGAATTGAGCACGGTCAGCCGGTAGCGCTGGTCCGGCCTGTCCGACGCGGCACCAAGCTTGTCGAGGACCTCGGTTGCCAGACGGTCGATCGCAGTTGCCTCGTACTCGCCGCCAAAGGCCGCAAGAATTCTGGCGTGGTCGCGTGTGGTCAGCGGCGGCAGTCGCGATTCAGTCGGGGCTGGCTCGGGCAACGGCACAGGCTCGGGCACCGTCGCGCAGCTCGCCAAAAAAAGCGCAAGCGCTAGCGAAGCCGCCGGCCCGGCGAACTGCTGCCATGTCTTCACTGCTCGTCCGAACCGAACCAAGGCCGGCCGTCACCTTGCACCGCGAGCGGGCGTTTCAGCGATTGTCAGGGCCTCGGGTATCGCCGCCGCGACAGTCGGGCCACGCCGGATCATCACGACCCCGCGCACACGGAGGATTTGCCCGCGGATTGCGGCAGGTTCAAGCCCACTCTCGCGAAAAGCCGCCATGTCACGTTCGAGTATAGTTACCGTCAATGCCCCAGAGTTTGGTGGGCCGAAGTTCACATAGGTGATCCGACCTTGGGTCCTGACGCTCGAAACACGGCCTTGAATGACCGAAAAACGGCCATCCGCGCCGCGCAAGGTTGCCGCGTCACTGGCCGAGATGATGGCTTCAGGCCGAGCCCAGAGGCCAAGCCGGCCGGCAACGGCCACATTCTCTGCGATCTCCAGACGGCGCCAGCATTCCCGCGAAAGCTGCTTGGTCGGCGTCAGCCGTGCAAGACCAGCCGACAGAAGCGATGTTTCGAACGGCTCCTCACCGACGAATCCTTGCGCCGGAATGCGGCCGTGGCGATTCGGCGGACCAAGCGCCGCGAGCTTCAGACCCGCAACCGGCTCAGGTGTTGCGTCTCCCTGGAGGGCGACAAGGCGGAATCGCCTACCGTCCTGGCCAGCCAGTCCCAACGGACCATCGGCGCGCAGCCCTGGAACCTCCATGGCCCCTTCCGAAACGCAAGCGGCGGCCACAGGGGCCGCCGCAAAACTCACCAGCAAGGCGGCAAGGGCGATGTCCCGCCCTGCCATGATCAGTCCTTGCGGTTCTGGCGATGGGTGATCAGGTCGTCGACCACTGCCGGATCGGCCAGCGTCGACGTATCGCCGAGCGCACCGAACTCGTCCTCGGCGATCTTGCGCAGGATGCGGCGCATGATCTTGCCGGACCGGGTCTTCGGCAGGCCCGGCGAGAACTGGATCAGGTCGGGCGAGGCGATCGGGCCGATCTCCTTGCGCACCCAGGCGACCAGTTCCTTGCGCAATTCCTCGGTCGGCTGTTCGCCAGTCATCAGGGTGACATAGGCATAGATGCCCTGGCCCTTGATGTCGTGCGGATAGCCGACCACAGCCGCTTCCGAGACCTTCGGATGGGCCACGAGGGCCGATTCCACCTCGGCCGTGCCCATGCGGTGGCCGGACACGTTGATCACGTCATCGACGCGACCGGTGATCCAGTAATACCCATCGGCATCGCGGCGGCAGCCGTCGCCGGTGAAATACTTGCCGGGATAGGTCGAGAAATAGGTCTGCACGAAGCGCTCGTGATCGCCGAACACGGTACGCATCTGGCCCGGCCACGAATCGGCGATCACCAGATTGCCCTCGGTAGCACCCTCCAATGGCTTACCTTCGGCATCGACCACTTCCGGCTTCACGCCAAAGAACGGCCGTGTTGCGGAACCCGGCTTCAAGGCGGTCGCGCCCGGAAGCGGCGTGATCAGGATGCCGCCGGTCTCGGTCTGCCACCAGGTGTCGACGATCGGGCAACGCTGGTCGCCCACCACTCGGTGATACCATTCCCAGGCTTCCGGATTGATCGGCTCACCGACCGAGCCGAGGAGACGCAGGGAGGCCCGCGACGTCTTCTTCACCGGCTCCTCGCCGGCTCCCATCAGGGAGCGGATCGCCGTTGGCGCCGTGTAGAACGTGTTGACCTTGTGCTTGTCGACGACATCCCAGAACCGGGATATCGACGGATAGGTCGGGATGCCCTCGAACATCAGCGTGGTCGCGCCATTGGCGAGCGGGCCGTAGACGATATAGCTGTGCCCGGTCACCCAGCCCACATCGGCCGTGCACCAGTAGATGTCGCCATCCTTGTAGTCGAAGACATATTGGTGGGTCATCGAGGCGAAGACGAGATAGCCGCCGGTGGTGTGCAGCACGCCCTTCGGCTTGCCGGTGGAACCTGACGTGTAGAGGATGAACAGTGGATCCTCGGCATTCATCGGCTCGGGCGCGCACTCATCCGGCACCTTGGCGGCGAGATCGCCGTAGTAATGGTCGCGGCCTTCCTTCATCGCCACCGCGGAGCCGGTCCGCTTCACGACGATAACGCTCTTCACGACGCCAGGGATCTTGTCGCAGGCGGCATCCACATTGACTTTCAGCGGAACCTTGCGGCCTCCGCGCAGGCCTTCGTCGGCGGTGATCACGACATCCGTCGCGGCATCCTCGATGCGCCCGGCAAGGCTGTCCGGCGAGAAGCCGCCGAAAACGATGGAATGAACGGCGCCAACGCGGGTGCAGGCGAGCATCGCATAGGCGGCTTCCGGGATCATCGGCAGATAGATGGTGACCCGGTCGCCCTTCTTGACGCCCTGGCTCTTGAGCACGTTCGCCCATTTCATCACCTGAGCATGCAGCTGCCGATAGGTGATCTTCGCATCATCCTTGGGGTCATCGCCTTCCCAGATGATCGCGACCTGGTCGGCGCGCTTGGCCAGATGCCGGTCGACGCAATTGTAGGACACATTGGTCGTGCCGTCCTCGAACCAGCGGATCGACACATTGTGCGGGTCGTAGGAGGTGTTCTTGACCTTGGTATAGGGCGTGAACCAGTCGATCCGCTTGCCGTGCTCGCCCCAGAAGGCGTCCGGTGTCTTGATCGAGGCCTCGTACATCGCCTTGTACTTGGCGTCGTCGACATAGGCCCTCGAGGCCCATTCGGCACTGACGGGATAGAGCTTTTCCGACGACATGGGCTGCAGTCCCTCTTCACATATCGCCATCAGCGACGCGATGGCTGGTCGTTTCCTCAAGCAGTCTTGCTGCGACTGGCTTCGATTTCGGCGCGACAATACGTCTTCGCGCTTCGGAGTCTCAAGAGAGAGAACGTCACACTTTGGTCGTTGACCTTTAGACGGAGCCGCCCCGCCGATCGGCAGCATTGACCCTCTTGGGCTACCGCTTCAAGGTCCGGCGCGGCAGAGGAGGCGGATGTGCAGCAACTTGCAGGGCTCGATGAGATCTTGTCGCAGAGCACGGAGGCGGGCGAGGTCCCGGGTGTTGCGGCAGCCGTCGGCACGCATGACAGAATCCTCTATCAGGGCGCCTTCGGCCGCCGCAGCCTGTCCACACCCGATCCTATGAACCTTGACACGGTCGCCTGGATTGCCTCGATGACCAAGGCGGTGACGACAGTTGCCCTCCTGCAACTGGTCGAGCAGGGCCGGATTGATCTGGACGCGCCAGCTGGCCGCTATTGCCCCGAAATCGGCGCAGTTCGGGTGCTGGAGAGCTTTGCTGATGACGGCACGCCGCGCCTTCGTCCGCCGTCCGGGCCTGTAACGGTCTGCCATCTGCTCACCCACACCTCCGGCTACTCCTACGACTTCGCGTCCGCCGCGATCCGCAAATACATGAAGGCAACCGGCCTGCCGCCGACCAACAGCGGCAAGCGCGCGTCCCTGGGCGCCCCGTTGATCGCCGATCCCGGAAACCAGTTCATCTACGGCATCTCGACCGACTGGGCCGGGCAGATCGTCGAGGCCGTTTCGGGCGAGACGCTTGGCGACTATTGCCGCACGAACATCTTCGATCCGCTCGGCATGGCCGACACGATGTTCAAGCTGGGCGCGAGCCAGCATGCCCGCCGCGCCACGGTCCATGCAGTCAAGGAAGACGGCAGCTTCGTACCTACCGAGATGGTGGTGGAGCAGAACCCGGAATTCGCCTCCGGCGGTGGCGGGCTCTATTCGACGGTTGGCGACTATCTGACCTTCACGCGGATGATCCTCGCCGGCGGTAGGCTGAACGGCCAACAGATCTTGTCCCGTGAGTCGGTCGCAAGCCTCAGACGGGACGAGATTCCGCATCTCACCATTCCGGGCCTGCCGCTCTTCTCGCCGATGGGTCCGCGCGTCGCCGACTTCTTTCCGGGCAAGCCGACCGGCTGGTCACTCGCGTTCCAGATCAACCGCGAGGCGACCCCAGAGGGCCGCTCGGTGGGATCGCTGTTCTGGGGCGGTTTTGCCAACACCTTCTACTGGATCGATCCCATTCGGGACATCACCGGCGTTTTCATCACGCAGATCGTGCCGTTCTTCGATCCGCGCGCGGTGAAGTTGTTCAAGGAATTCGAGACAGAAGTCTATCGGAGGCTATGACGCCGACGGTTGGCCGCCCTACTCGGCCGCCTTCGGCAGGCTCACGCCCGCGTCCTTCAGCACGTCTGCCGTGTCCTGGCCAAGTTTCGGCGGAGCCAACCGCGTCGAGGCGGGGCTGGCCGAATAATTCACCGGGTGCTTCATGTCGACCCAGGTATAGCCATCCGGATGGGCATGCTTGCTGAAGAAACCCACCGCCTTCAGGTGCGGATCGTTCATCAGGTCGTCAAACCGGTTGATCGGCGCGAACGGGATCGCCTTCTCGGTCAGCACCTTGGCCCAGTCGTCATTGGTGCGGGTCGCCACCATCCCGTCCATCATGGAATAGAGCTCCTTGATGTTCACCATCCGCGCCCTGTAGGTCGAGAATTTCGGATCCGTGTTGAGCTCCGGTCGTCCCGCCAGCGCGAAGAAATCGGACCAGTTCTTGTCGCTGTAGGGCAGGATGCCGATCCAGCCGTCCTTGGACTGGTAGGGCCGGCGGTCAGGATTGTGGATGCGGCCATAGCCAAAGCCCGAACCTTCAGGGGCGGGATCATAGACATGCCCGTAGAGATTCTCGTGCATCACGAAATGGGTGTAGCACTCGAACATCGGCACTTCGACAAACTGGCCCTCGCCGGTGCGCTGCTTGTGGAATAGCGCCGCGATCACCGCCTGGACCATGAACAGGCCGACCGTCTTGTCGGCGGCGAGCGTCGGCAGGTAACGCGGCGCCGGATTGCCATCGACGCGCGGCAGGATGTCGGCGCCGCCCGAGATACCCTGGATCAGGTCGTCATAGGCCGGGCGCCCGGCATAGGGACCATCCGCGCCAAAACCGGCAGCGTGCACATAGATCAGGTTCGGAATGCGGGCCTTCAGACTGTCATAGTCCATGGTCAGGCGGGCCGCCGTGTCCATCCGCATGTTGGAGCAGACGACGTCGCAGGTCTGCGCCAATGCGATGCAGGCTTCCTGGTCCTCCGGGCGCTTCAGGTCGAGCGCCACGGACTTCTTGTTCTTGTTGTACATCATGTAGAGCGGGCCCATGCCCGGCCCTGCTGCCTCCGGCCAGGTCCCCGGCCAGCGCATGATGTCGCCGCCGCCCTCACCGGGGCTCTCGACCTTGATGATCTCGGCGCCCATGTCGCCCAGCAGCATCGTGGCATAAGGCCCGAGGATCACCGCGGTCAGATCGAGGATGCGGATGCCGGCAAGAGGTCCGCGAGGGGTCGGTGCAGCGTCGGTCATCATGAACCCGGATGAAATGAGGTTTCGCTCAATCTAGCGCGGACCACGCCGAATGCGAACCCTCGCATCCGAAACCGCGCCCTGCACCGGCCGCAGGCGGATGTCAGGCCGGATCGACGCCGCCCATGGTGCAAATCAGCTCCCATTCAGCTTCGGTCACCGGCTGCACGGACAAGCGCGATAGCTTCATCAACGCCATGTCGGCCAGCCGCGGCTCACCCTTGATGGTGGCAAGCGACACGGGAGTCTTGAGTGGCTTGACCGCCTTGATCTCGACCACCACCCAAGGCTCGGCGGCCTCTGCTGTGGGATCCGGATAGGCTTCGCGGGTCACCTCCACGATGCCGACGATCTCCTTGCCTTCGTTGGAATGGTAGAAGAAGCCGCGCTCGCCGACCTTCATCCGCATGAGATTGAGCTTGGCGGCGTGATTGCGCACGCCGTCCCAGAAGGTTCCCTTGTCGCCGGCCTTCACCTGGGCATCCCAGGACCATTTGAAGGGTTCGGACTTGTAGAGCCAATGCGCCATGTCAGACCCCGGCCTTCGGCGCCTCGCCGGCGGAGGGAATGAGTTTGCGGAACGTGTCCAGCTCGGTCACGAAACGCTCGAACTCGGCCAGCGTCATCACCGACTTCGCATCCGATATCTCGACCGAGACGATCGGCTCGCCATCGCCACGGCGCTTCATCAGCTTGGCGACCGGAAAGGTCACGGCATGGGTCAGGTCGAAGGGGTGGGTCTCCGCCACCACGTCCGATCCGATCACCTTCGTCGCAGCCTCGACGCCACGGGCCAGTTTCTCGAAGAAATTCGCCATTTCCGCCTACTCCGCTCGCTGCGGTCGCGCCATGAGCTGCGCGATCGCCTGATTGACGTCGATGAGGCCGCCGAGCACCGCATCGATCGCCTCCGCGATCGGCATGGTGATCCCCTTTGACCTTGCCTTCTCGACAAGTATTTCGGCGGTCAGCGCGCCTTCGGCAAGCGCTCCCTTGCCCGAGAGGAGATCGAGGCCCTTGCCCTCACCAAGCGCGAGGCCGAGCGCAAAGTTCCGCGACTGGCTGGACGAGCAGCTCAAGATGAGGTCGCCGAGGCCCGAAAGCCCCATCAATGTTTCCGGATTGGCCCCAAAAGCACGGCCGAACCGCATGAGCTCGGCAAAGCCGCGGGCCGCGATGGCCGCCGATGCACTGGCCCCAAGCCGCCTGCCTGCGACAATGCCAGCAGCAATCGCCAGCACATTCTTGGCGGCACCGCCGATCTCGACGCCGCGCATATCGGTGGAATGGTAGAGCCGGAAGGTCGGGGTGCCCAGCTTCTCGGCAATCTGACGAGCCAGCGCCTCGTCGGCAGCTGCAACCGTCACCGCTGTCGGGAGGCCCTTCTCGACATCGGCGGCGAAGCTCGGCCCCGACAGGATGGCCGGAACGGCATTGGGCGCGGCCTCAGCCACCACCTCGGTCATGAACCGGCCGGTTCCGCGCTCGATGCCCTTGGCACAGACCACCAGCGGCGTTCCTCTGGCGATCAATGGCTGAATCTGCTCGGCAACACGGCGCAATGACTGCGCCGGCACAACAGCCAGAACGATGCCGCCAAGCGCCGCATCACTCAGCGCCGCTGTGGCCATCACACCATCCTGAATCCGACACCCCGGCAGATGGCGCTCATTGCTGCGCTTCCGGTTGATCTCGTCGACCACAGCCGGGTCGCGTGACCAGATCAGCGTGCGATGCCCGCCACGGGCCGCCGCATTGGCCAACGCTGTCCCCCAGGCGCCGCCGCCCAGCACGGAAACCGCCGGGCCCCCTGTCGATGTCATGCCTTGGCTCCCAGTCGCCCCGAGCCGATCGTAACCGAGCCAGCATCGAGCGGCCAGCGCGCCCGTGGTGCCGTATCGAGCGGATCGGTGAAGCCCAGCCGGAACCGCTCGGCGCCCGCCCAGGCGATCATCGCGCCATTGTCGGTGCAAAGCTTGGGCGGTGGCACGACGAGGGCAAGGCCCATGCTCGCGGCCGTCTCGGCGAGGACCCGCTTCAGCGTCTGGTTGGCGCCAACGCCTCCAGCGACAACCAGAGCCGTCGGCTCGCCGAAGCGCTGGCGGAAAAGGCGGATCGCGACGCGCGATCGATCCGCCACAACGTCGGCCACGGCCTGCTGGAACGAGGCAGAGAGATCTGCGACATCAGTCTCCGAGAGATTGCCGCTGTCGTCCATCAACCGCTCGGCCTCGATCCTGACCGCGGTCTTGAGGCCGGACAGGGAGAAGTCGGGCTCGGGACGGCCGGCCAGCGGCCGCGGCAGGGCAAAGCGCGCGGGGTTGCCGACAAGCGCCCGCTGCTCAATCTCAGGCCCGCCCGGATAGGGCAGACCCATCAGCTTGGCCGCCTTGTCGAAGGCCTCGCCGATCGCATCGTCGATCGTCGTGCCGAGCTTGGCATAGGCGCCGACCCCGGTGACGGCGAGCAGCTGCGTGTGGCCACCGGAAACCAGCAAGAGGAGATAGGGAAAGGCGACATTGTCCGTCAGCCGAGCCGTCAGAGCGTGAGCCTCGAGATGATTGACCGCAATCAGCGGCTTACCCGTGACCAGCGCCATCGCCTTGGCTGTCGTCAATCCGACCAGGACGCCGCCAATCAACCCCGGCCCCGCAGCCGACGCGATCGCATCCATGTCGGAAGCCCGCATGCCCGCTTGGTCGAGAGCCTCTAGCACAACGCGGTCGACGACCTCGACATGGGCACGGGCCGCAATCTCCGGCACCACGCCGCCATAGGGCGCGTGATCCTCGATCTGGGCACGCACGACATTGGACAGGATCGTGCCCCGGCCATCCTTCTCCACCCGCACAACGGCGGCGGCGGTCTCGTCGCAAGTCGTTTCGATTCCGAGCACGAGCATGGGAGGATTTGCGGGTCCGGCACGAGGAGTCTATCGGTCGCGGCACCGGTCGCTATGATCCGGCGCCGGCCCCCGCCTAACACTGGACCTTCCCATGGCGCAATCGCCCTTCCTTCGCATCGGCACCCGCGGCTCGCTCCTGGCCCTTGCCCAGGCGCATCAGGTGCGCAGCTTGCTTGCCGCCGCCCATGGAGTTGCCGAAGACACCATCGCGGTCGAGATCATCAAGACATCCGGCGACATCATCCAGGACCGGCCTTTGTCGGAAGCCGGCGGCAAGGGCCTTTTCACCAAGGAGATCGAGGAAGCGCTATTCGCAGGCACAATCGATCTGGCCGTCCATTCCTCCAAGGACATGCCGACCGTGCTCCCCGACGGCCTCGGTTTGACGGCCTTCCTCGAGCGTGAGGACGTCCGCGAGGCCTTCATCGGATATCAGGTGAAGAACCTGGCCGAACTGCCCAGAGGCGCCGTCTTCGGTTCGTCCTCGCTGCGCCGCCAGGCCCAGCTGCGCCGCGAGCGGCCGGACCTCGACATCGTCATGTTCCGCGGCAATGTGCAGACACGCCTCGGCAAGGTGTCGAGCGGCCAGGTTTCTGGCACTCTCCTGGCGCTGGCAGGCCTTCGGCGCCTTGGCATCGCCAATGTTGCAACCGAGATCATCGAGGCGGACCGGTTCCTCCCAGCCGTCGGCCAGGGCGCCATTGGCATCGAAACGCGCCTCGGCGACCAGCGAACGCGCGAGCTCCTCGCCGCCATCAACCACCCCGCAACTGCCACTGCGCTCACCGCGGAGCGCGCGTTCCTGAACGTTCTCGACGGCTCCTGCCGCACTCCCATTGCCGGGCTTGCCACGATCAATGGTGGGAGCATTCGCTTTGCCGGTGAGATTCTCAGGCCCGACGGTAGCGAGAGCCACGCCACGACCCGCGAGGGTGGCCTCGCCGAGGCCCAAGCCCTCGGCCGGGATGCTGGTGAGGAGCTGAAAGCGCGGGCGCCCGCAGGCTTCTTCGGCGCAGCCTGATGTCCGGCCGCGGCTCCGTTCTCGTGACACGGCCGGAGCCAGAGGCCCGGCGCACCGCGGAGAAACTCGCCGCACTTGGCTGGCAGCCCATCGTCGCACCCCTCATGGTGGCGCAGGCAATGCCCGATTCACCACCCATGACCGGGTTCGACGCCGTCGCCATGACCAGCGCCCGGGCTGTCGAATATATGCGCGCGGCCGATCGGGCCGCGTTGGCTGACCTGCCTGCCTTTGCGGTCGGCGCCCGGACGGCCGATGCTATGCGCTCAGCCGGATTCCGGCATGTGGCCTCAGCGGATGGCGACGTGACGGCCCTGGCGGCCCTGATTGCCGGCTCAGGCATGAAGGCCGGCGGCCGCGTCGCGCATATCGGCGGCCAAGACCGGGCCGGCGATCTGTCTGGTCTGGTCGCAATATCGGGCATCAAGGTCGAAACCATCGCGGTCTATCGCATGGCGCCCGTGACTGAATTGCCCGAAATCGCGCACAGGGCGCTTGAAGACGGATCGATTGTCGCAATCGTGCATTATTCTCCGAGATCTGCCGAGATTTTCCGAGATCTCATCTGCGCGGACAGACTGATCGGAGCCGCCGCCCGAGCTCGCCATGTCTGCCTGTCCAGCCAGGTTGCCGAACCGCTGCGCACGGTCTTTGGTGCGACGATCACCATCGCCCGCGAGCCAAACGAACCATCCTTGCTTGAAGCCCTCGGTGCCTGACGCGGTTGCGGGCGGCAGCCCCGGGGGATAGACCTTGGGAGGGCCCCCTCCGGGAGACATGTGATATGGCGACCGATAATCGCGCAACGGGCGACCAGAAGCAGACGCGGCGCGGAAAATCGCCCGTCATCACACTTGAAGCGACCGAGATTGCCGCCGCCACCACCGAGCAGACCGCAGCGACGGTCGAGGGTACCGAGCCTGCGGCAGGGCCGGAGGTGGCTGAAGCTTCGCCGTCCGACACCATACCTGGGCCGCCAGAACCGGCAGTGCCTGATTCCGCTCCGACCGACGAGCCGTCGGAAACTGCTTCAGGGCGCGCACAGCCATCCGACGGCGACCATGGCCCCGCATCGTCTGTTGAACAATCCGCGCCCGCGTTGGACCGGGTCGCCGAGCCGGCCCGCACGCCGGAGCCCCCGGCAGCCGGTTTTGGCCGCCTTGTGGCTGCTGGCCTGATCGGCGCCCTGCTGACGGGAGGGCTCGCAATCGGAGCTCAGGTCGCGGGGATCGTTCCGGGCACGAATCCACCTGTCACCCCCGATATCCAGGCGCGCCTTGCCGCTATGGACCAGGCTTTGAAGGATGTCGCGGCCCGGCCACTACCCGCAAGCGCAGGAGCCAACATTGCTCCCGACCTTGCGCCCCTGCGGCAGCAGATGGAATCGGCGGTAGCAAGCCTCGAACGACGGCTCAAGGCTCTGGAGGATCGCCCGGCACCGGCTGTGTCCACCGGGACGGCCGCACCCGCACCGACGGTCGATCTTGAACCGCTCAATCGTGAGATCACCGCTCTGAAGGCGGCGATGACTGCCCTCAATCAGCCCCGCCCGCCCACTCCGACCGCTGCCATCGATCCTGCACTTGTCGACCAGCGCATTCGGGCGGCTATCCAGCCGCAGACCGATCGCATCGGCGTCCTGGACGGTCGTCTTCAAGGGACAAACGCGGATCTGAAGGCGCTAGCGGACAATCTCCAGGCGCTCGGTGCGAAGATCGCTGTGCTGGACGCAGCGCGGGGTCAGGGTGACGCCCTCGGCCAGAAGGCGGCGCTCGTCGTCGGTCTGCAACTGCTGCGCTCGGCGGCTGACCGTGGCGGCCCCTATGGTTCGGAACTGGCGGCCGCCAAGGCGCTCGGTGCAGACACCACAGCCCTGCAGCCTCTCGAAGCCGCTGCGGCGACCGGACTTGCGACGCGTGACGCATTGGCAATGCGATTTGCAACGCTCGCACCGGCCATCCAGCGCGCCGGCACGCCCGCGCCGGAAGGCGGGGTCATCGACCGCCTGACAGCAAGCGCCCAGTCACTGGTGCGCGTCCGACCCGTGGGGGAGACCTCTGGTGACGATGTCGGCGCCGTGGTTGGACGCGTCCAAGCCAAGCTGGCGCGCAATGACCTTGCCGGCGCCATCGCGGATGCCGACAGGCTACCCGCTGCAGCCAAGGCCCTGGCCCAGGGTTGGCTGACCGAGGCCGGTGCCCGCCTCGCCGCCGACACCGCCTTGCAACGCACGACAGCTCAGGCGCTTACCGCGCTTGGCACCCGCTAGGAGCAGACGGATGATTCGCGTTGTTCTGTTTCTGGTTCTCCTCGCCTTTCTGGCGACCGGCGCGGCCTGGATCGCCGATCAGCCTGGCACCGTGACCATGGTCTGGCTCGGCCGGCAGATCGAGTTCGAGGTCCTCACCGGCGTCATCGGACTTGTCCTGCTCGCAGCCGCCATCATGGCAGCAATCGGCATTCTGAAATGGTTGATTGCCAGTCCGGCGGTCGCCGCCCGCTCGATGGAACGCCGTCGGGCTGCCAAGGGTCAGGACGCGATCACCCGTGGGATCGTCGCCATCGGCGCCGGCGACCGTCGTTCTGCCGAGAAATTTGCAGCCGAGGCCGAGAAGCTCGCGCCGGCCGCCCCGCTCACTCTGCTCTTGCGCGCCCAAACAGCTCAGCTCGCGGGCGACCGCCCCGGCGCCGAGGCTGCCTTCCGCGCCATGATCGACAAGCCCGAGACGCGCGTTCTCGGTCTGCGCGGCCTCTATGTCGAGGCACAGCGGCGGTCAGATACCGCAGCGGCTCGTGCCATTGCCGACGAGGCCGTCAAGGCCTCCGCCACGGCCGGCTGGGCCGCGCAGGCCGTGCTTGAAGACCAGGGACGATCGGGAGATTGGGACGGCGCGCTCACCAGCCTGGAGCGCCAATATGCGGCCCGCGTGATCGACAAGGACACAGCCAAGCGCCGTCGTGCCGTTCTGCTCACGGCTAAGGCCACCATGCTGGTCGACCATGATCCGGCCATGGCGAAGGCACTCGCCATTGAAGCCAATGGCCTTGCCTCTGATCTGGTTCCGGCAGCAACCTTGGCTGGACGGCTGCTGGCCGCCGATGGCGACACGCGGAAAGCCTCGCGCCTGCTGGAAGCGGCATGGAAGCTGTCGCCTCATCCCGATCTCGCCGAGACCTATGCGATCGCCCGAAGCGGCGATTCCCGCCTCGATCAGCTAAAGCGCGTCGAACATCTTGCCCGCAGCACGCCGTCTCATCCCGAAAGCCTGCTGGCCGTTGCGCGGGCCGCGATCGATGCCGGCGAATTCGCCGTCGCACGCCGTGCTCTCGAGGAAGCGACCGGCAGCGCGCCGACACAGCGCGCCTGCCTTCTGATGGCGGAACTCTCGGCCAAGGATGGCAATGACCAGGGCCATGCGCGGGAGTGGATGGCACGCGCCCTCAGGGCTGCCCGCGATCCGGTTTGGACGGCTGATGGGCAGACCAGCGACGTCTGGTTGCCGGTTTCCCCTGTTACAGGCAGGCTTGATGCCTTCGAATGGAAAGTGCCGGTCGCAGAGCTCGGCGGCCCGATCCTGCATGTCGACGATGTTCTGGCGGACGCCCACGAGCCGGAAACACCGGTGATCGATATGCTGCCCGCTGCTGCGCCGGAGCCTGCCCCGGTTGAGATCGTCGCTGAGCCCGTGGTTCCTGCGCCCCCTATGGCCGAACCGGCTCCGCCGGTCGCGCAATACGCGGCAGAGGTCGAGCTGGCAGCACGCGTCCCTGAGCCTGCAAACAAGGACAGATCGGTTCCCGCTGAAACCGTCTTTCCGATCGCTCGCGCCCCCGATGATCCGGGACCGGACCAGCCAGCAACCCCACCGAAACGGCTGTCCCTTTTCGGCAGCTGACGCGATGGGTTCTTGCGGGCGCCATCCCGGCCGTGACATAGAGGGCGCAACGGTCCCGTAGCTCAGCAGGATAGAGCAGCGGTTTCCTAAACCGAAGGTCAGGGGTTCGAATCCCTTCGGGACCGCCAGATATCAGCGCCGAATTGGGTGCTCTTCTCGCAATGCGCCGCGTCAACCTGCGGGCTTGTCAGCCACCGCGGGTTCTGCCGGCTTCTTCAGGCGCAATGGCGGGCTTGTTGCCTCGAAATCGTCGACCCGCTTGTCATAGATCGGCGAAATCGTGCCGCAGACGCGGTCCCAGAACGAAAAGTAATTGGCATAATTATAGCGGAACTCGGCGTGGTGCTGATCGTGATAGGTCGTGCACAGCATGGGCGAGGGATAACGCGCGGTCTTCGACGCGAAATATTCAAAACCGGCATGGCCGAACGTGCCGTTGATCTGGTCGAAAGCCCGGTGCAGCAGCAGGATGACCGCCGGGAACGGCACCAGGAACACGATCACCATGTAGAAGCCCTGCGACATGGCCGTATCGACATGGCCGATGGAATCGTTGCTCCACACCGTCGGCGCGACGCTGCGATGATGCAGCGCATGGAAGCGATAGAACGGCTTGGTGTGCAGCAGGCGATGCGCGAAGTAGAACCAGGCGTCGAACAGCACCATGCAGAACAGGAACAGCGGCACGGCGTTCCACCAGGTGAGGGTCCAGGGCGTGAGCGCCCAACCCTGCTGCTGCGCGAAGATCCCGATTGTCACCACCAGACAGGTCACGAAGATGGATTCGATGCTCTGACGGATCTCAACCGCCTTTCGGATCTCGCCGCGCCGCGACTTCTGAATGCGCCGCTCCGGATTGCGGTCGTTCAGCCATGTGATGCCGTAGCCAAGGGCGAAATAGAGCGCCACGGTAGCGGCATAGATTGCAGCCAGCAGGAGCGCGAAATCCTGAGCGGCCTTCAGCACGGCATCCATGGTGGTTCTCCGGTAAACGGCGGCATCTTAACGGGTCATGGCCGGGGTGACACGGCCTTCCTCGCCTGACCTCAGCCCCTCGATCCAAAAATCGCACTGCCGACCCGGACATGGGTCGCGCCCATGGCAACCGCAATCGGATAATCCGCGCTCATCCCCATAGAGATGACCTTCAGGCCGTTGCGGCGGGCAATCGACGTCAGCAACGCAAAATGTGGCGCAGGCGGCTCATCGGCGGGCGGAATGCACATGACCCCCTCGACATCCAGTCCGTACTGCTCTCGGCAGGCCAGAATGAAGGCATCGGCCTGCTCTGGCAGAATGCCACCCTTCTGCGGTTCGGCACCGGTATTCACCTGGACGAGGAAACGTGGCGGCTTCCGACCAGCCGCCTTCTGGATTTCCTTCTGCAACTCCTTGGCGAGCGACGGACGGTCCAGGCTCTCGATCACGTCGAACAGAGCGACCGCATCCTTGGCCTTGTTGGACTGCAGCGGCCCAATCATGTGAACCTCCGCATCCGGATAGCGTGCCCGCAGCGCCGGCCACTTGTCCTTTGATTCCTGGACATAGTTCTCGCCGAACACCCGCTGTCCAGCCGCCAGAACCGGCTCGATCGCTTCAGCCGGAAAGGTCTTCGACACGGCAACCAGCGTGACATCGCCCGCGGGACGCTTTGCGGCTGAGGTCGCATCCGCAATCGCGGCCTTGACCTCCGTGAGGCGGGAAACGGCATCTGACATGGCTGGCACTCCGGATCTGGCCCGATCCGCTACCGTGTAAATGGTTGACCGGTCCAGACCTTTCGTGTGTTGTCCGGCCTCGCTTTTCAACGCCCCGCGCCTGGCTGTCTGCCATGCAACGGCTGCCCCGCATGGCCAAATCGCTGATCATGACGACTGAACGCTACAATGCCCGCACCGCCGAACCCAAATGGCGGGGCGTCTGGGACGCCAACAAGATCTTCGAGACGAAGAACGGCGATCCGCGGCCGAATTATTATGTCCTCGAGATGTTCCCCTATCCCTCGGGGCGCATCCATATGGGCCACGTCCGCAACTATGCGATGGGCGATGTGGTGGCGCGCTACAAGCGCGCCAAGGGCTTCAACGTCCTGCACCCGATGGGCTGGGATGCCTTCGGCCTGCCGGCCGAGAATGCCGCCATGGCCTCGAAGGTCCACCCGAAGGAATGGACCTACAAGAACATCGAGACGATGAAAGCCCAGCTGAAGAGCATGGGCCTCTCGCTTGACTGGTCGCGCGAGATCGCCACCTGCGATCCGAGCTATTACCGGCACCAGCAGAAGCTGTTCAACGATTTCATGAAGGCCGGGCTGGTCGAGCGGCGTTCGGCCAAGGTCAACTGGGACCCGGTGGACCAGACCGTGCTCGCCAACGAACAGGTGATCGACGGCCGCGGCTGGCGCTCGGGGGCGCTCGTTGAGCAGCGCGAACTGACCCAGTGGTTCTTCAAGATCACCACCTTCAGCGACGAATTGCTCACCGCCCTCGACGGCCTCGATCGCTGGCCGGACAAGGTCCGGCTGATGCAGAAGAACTGGATCGGCCGCTCCGAGGGCCTGATGGTCCGCTGGGCGCTGGACGCTGCCACCGCACCCGCCGGCCAGTCGGAACTGGAAATCTACACGACACGGCCGGACACACTGTTCGGCGCCGCCTTCATGGCGATCGCGCCGGATCATCCGCTGGCGAAGGCCGCCGCCGAGAGCAATCCGGCGCTTGCAGCCTTCTCCGACGAATGCCGTCGCATGGGCACGTCGGTCGCGACGCTGGAACAGGCCGAGAAGCTCGGCTTCGACACCGGGATCCGTGCAGTCCATCCGTTTGATCCGACCTGGACGGTCCCCGTCTATGTCGCGAACTTCATTCTGATGGATTACGGCACGGGCGCCATCTTCGGCTGCCCCTCGGGCGACCAGCGCGACATCGAGTTCGCCCGCAAGTACGGCCTGCCCTTCGCGACGGTCGTACGCCCGCCCGACGCAGGAGATGACTTTACCGTCACCGACACGCCGCATGACGGCGACGGCGTGATGATCAATTCCCGTTTCCTCAACGGGATGACCACCGACGCCGCCTTTGCCGAGGTTGCCCGGCGGCTCGAGGCAGCAACCCTCGGCAATGTACCGGTCGCCCAGCGCAAGGTGAACTTCCGCTTGCGCGACTGGCTGATCTCCCGCCAGCGCTACTGGGGCTGTCCGATCCCCGTCATCCATTGCGACGCCTGCGGTCCCGTGCCCGTGCCGGACGCCGACCTGCCGGTGCGCCTGCCCGACGATGCGGACTTCTCCAAGCCGGGCAATCCGCTCGACCGCCATCCGACCTGGAAACACGTCGCTTGCCCGCAATGCGGCGCCAAGGCGCGGCGCGAAACCGATACGATGGACACTTTCGTCGATTCCTCGTGGTATTTCGCGCGCTTCACCGATCCTTGGCGCACTGACAGCCCGACCGATCCGGCAGTGGTCAATGCCTGGCTGCCGGTGGACCAGTATATTGGCGGCATCGAGCATGCGATTCTGCACCTGCTCTATTCGCGCTTCTTCACCCGCGCCATGAAGGCGACCGGCCATGCGGGCCTGGACGAGCCGTTCCGCGGCCTGTTCACGCAAGGCATGGTGGTCCACGAGACCTACCGTCTGACCGATGGCACCTTTGTCACGCCGGCCGAGGTAACGATTACGGGTGAGGGCGACGAGCGGCGAGCCACACTCAAGGGCGGGAACATGCCCATCGAGATCGGCTCGATCGAGAAGATGTCGAAATCGAAGAAGAATGTCGTCGATCCCGACGACATCATCGACACCTACGGCGCCGACACCGCCCGCTGGTTCATGCTGTCGGATTCGCCTCCCGAGCGCGATGTGATCTGGACCGAGGCCGGCGTCGAGGGCGCCAGCCGTTTCGTCCAGCGCGTTTGGCGCCTCGTCGGCGAAATCGCCGAACGCACTGCGGCCGGCGAGCGGGCTCCGGCAACCAGCGAAGCCGCCATTGTCATCCGGCGCGCCGCTCACCAGGCCCTCGCCGCCGTCGGGAGTGATCTGGAGCGCCTCGCCTTCAACCGCTGCGTTGCGCACATCTACACGCTCGCCAATGCCCTGGGCCGGGCTCTGGATGGCATCAAGGGTGACCAGGCCTCGGCCGACCTGTCATCGTCGCTGCGCGAAGCCGGTGATATCCTGGTTCAGCTGGTAGCCCCGATGATGCCGCACTTGGCGGAAGAATGCTGGGCAGCGCTTGGCCATTCGGGCCTCGTCGCCGAGCAGGCTTGGCCGGTGGTCGATGATGCTATCCTTGTCGAGGACACGATGACCTTGCCGGTTCAGGTGAATGGCAAGAAGCGCGCGGACTTGACGATTGCGCGCGACGCGGCCCAGAAAGAGATCGAAGATGCGGCTCTGGCGCTCGAGCCTGTCCAGAAGGCACTCGAGGGCCGACCGGCCAAGAAGATAATTGTCGTACCCCAGAGGATCGTGAATGTGGTCGGCTGACATGTCGCGGCGCCTGGTTCTGAGGGCTCTGGCCATCACGTCTGCGAGCGCGATGCTCGCAGGCTGCTTCACACCGCTCTATGGCGACCCCAATGTCGTATCGGGCGGCAGGGCGGCGCAGAATCAGCTTCGTGAGCTGGATATTCCGGAAATCTCCGGCCGTAGCGGTGTCATTCTTCGCAATGAACTGATCTATCTGACCCAGGGTGGCGGCGGCCGCGCCGCCAATCCGGCTCATGTCCTGAAGGTCAACCTGACCATCGACACGGTGCCTCTGCTGCTCAACACGGCAGCCGGGCGACCCTCGGCTCAGACCGTTTCGCTCACCGCTGCCTACACGATCGTGGCGGTCGGCGGCACCGACGTGCTCTATCGCGGCTCGTCCTTCGCATCGGCCTCATTCGACCGCACGTCCCAGCGCCTGGCGTCCGACCGCGCCATCATCGAGGCGCAGGAACGCGCGGCCAAGACGCTGGCCGAAAACATCGTTACCCAGGTAGCCGGCTGGTACGCGACACGGCCCCGGTAGACGATGGCTGTTCTCAAGGGCGGTGAAATCGACCGGTTTCTGAAGGCGCCGGATAGTGCCCGCCCGATCATCCTGATCTACGGCCCCGATGCCGGCCTCGTCGGTGAGCGGGCTCGCATGCTGGCCAAGGCCGCTGTTCCCGATCTGGATGACCCCTTCTCCGTGGTGCGCCTGGAGGGCGACAGTCTCGCTTCCGATCCGGCCCGCCTTGCAGACGAGGCTGGTACCGTCGCGATGTTCGCCGCGCGCCGCCTGATCTGGGTGAAAGCCGGCGACAAGTCTTTCGCCGCCGCGGTCACTCCGCTGCTCGCTGCGCCACCGGCCGACGCGATCGTGCTGATCGAGGCAGGCGACCTCAAGAAGAATGCCCCCTTGCGCGTCGAAGCCGAACGCTCGGCGAAGGCAGCCGTCATTCCCTGCTATTCCGACGGCGAGGCCGACATCCGCAGGCTGGTGTCCGATGAGGTCGCCCAGGCCGGCATGGTGATCGACCCGGATGCCGCAAGTCTGCTGGTGGCCCATCTCGGTGGCGATCGGCTGGCATCGCGCGCCGAGATCCAGAAGGTCTGCCTCTATGCCCACGGCAAGGAGCGGATCAGCGCCGAAGACGTCGAGGCGATCGCCGGCGACAGCATGGCGCTCGGTATCGATGAAATCATCGACGCGGCGGCAGGCGGCGAGCCCGCCATCCTCGACCGGCTGCTGGTGCGTGCCGATGCATCGGGCGTCGCTGCTCCGCAGATCATGTCCGCCATGGGCCGCCACCTCGGATCGCTCCACAAGGCAAGGGTCGCAGTCGAGAAAGGCTCATCCGTCGAGACGGCCGCCGATCGGTTCGAGCCGCCGCTATTCTTCCGCAGGAAGGCACTGGTTCAGCGCCAGCTGAACCGTTGGTCCGCCGCGCGCCTGGAGCGCATGATGGTGCGTGTTGCAGAAGCCACATTCGAGACCCGTATCAAGGCGGATCTTGCAACAGCCATCGTCAATCGCACGCTGATGGCGATCGCGATGAACGCCAGGGCGACGAAGCGCTGAACCTCAGCCGTTGAGGCGGCGGGCAACCTCGTCCAGTTGCTCGAGCGACTTGTAGCGGATGCGCAATTCGCCACCCGCCCCCCGGTGATCGATCGTCACCACCATGCCAAGCCGGTCCGACAGTGACTTCTCGAGGGCGCGGGTATCAGCGTCCTTCTCGACGCGCTCGCGCTGCCGGGGCGCACGACCCGCCTGCTCGGCCTGATCCTGCGCAAGCGCTTCGACCTGGCGGACATTCAGGCCCTGCTCGACGATTTCGGCAGCGACTCGATC
Source organism: Phreatobacter aquaticus (assembly GCF_005160265.1). Taxonomy (NCBI): domain Bacteria; kingdom Pseudomonadati; phylum Pseudomonadota; class Alphaproteobacteria; order Hyphomicrobiales; family Phreatobacteraceae; genus Phreatobacter; species Phreatobacter aquaticus. The sequence continues at coordinate 1,200,436 of NZ_CP039865.1, forward strand.
GGGATTGGCGTGTGACAGCAGCGCGCGCGCATGGCCCGCGGTGAGCTGGCCGTCGCGCAGGTAGGTCTGCACCTTGTCCGACAGCTTCAGCAGGCGCAGCGTATTGGCGACATGGCTGCGGCTCTTGCCGATGACCTTGGCAAGGTCGGTCTGGCTGTAGCCGAACTGCTCGATCAGCTCATTATAGCCCTGCGCTTCTTCCAGCGCGTTCAGGTCAGCGCGCTGGACGTTTTCGATGATCGCCAGCTCGAGAGCCTCACGATCACCGACCTCGACGAGATGAACCGGGATCTCGTGCAGACCCGCCAGCTGCGCCGCCCGCCAGCGGCGTTCGCCGGCAACGATCTCATAGGCGTCGACAGCGCCAGCCACGGTCCTGACGACGATCGGCTGGATGATACCGCGCTCGCGGACAGAGTCCGCCAGCTCCTGGAGATCCTCCTCCCGGAAGGTCCGGCGCGGATTACGCGGATTGGCGCGAACGAACTCGATCGGCACCTTGCGCGTGGCCCGCAGCCGGTCAACAGCCGCCGTTTCCTCGCCAACATCGCCGATCAGGGCCGCAAGCCCCCGGCCAAGGCGCTGACGCACCGCCTCTTCCGCCATGACATCCTCCTGGGAAGCGCCGCCGCACGCGGCCTCCTGGTCGATCCGGGACCGAATCGAACTCGATTACGCTGCGCGCAGAACTTTTTCGCGCTGGATGATTTCCGACGCCAGCCGCAGATAGGCCTGGCTACCGACGCACTTCAGATCATAGAGCAGCACCGGCTTACCGTAGCTCGGCGCCTCCGACACCCGCACATTGCGCGGAATGATGGTCTGATAAACCTTGTCGCCCATGAATTGGCGGACGTCATCGACGACCTGGGCTGACAAGTTGTTGCGGGCATCATACATGGTCAGAACGATGCCATGGATGGTGAGCCCCGGGTTGAGCGTCGCCTTCACCTGCTCCACCGTCTTGATCAGCTGCGAAAGGCCCTCGAGCGCGAAGAACTCGCACTGCAGCGGAACCAGAATCGCGTTGGCCGCCGACATCGCGTTGATGGTCAGCAGGTTGAGCGACGGCGGGCAATCGATGAGCACATAGGAATACTGGCTGGCGACGCTGTCGATGGCGTTCCGCAGCCGAAACGCACGGTCGCGGGCACTGGCGATTTCCAGCTCGACGCCCGACAGATCCATGGTCGATGGCGCGATCGACAGGCGCGGGATCGAGGTTTCCTGGATGGCGTCGGCGAGCGTGATATCGCCAACCAGAACATCGTAGGTGGACTTCTCCCGCGAGCGGCGGTCGACACCGAGCCCGGTCGAAGCATTGCCCTGCGGATCGAGGTCGACGATCAGCACCTTCTCGCCGATGGCGGCAAGCGCCGTCCCCAGGTTGATGGCGGTTGTCGTCTTGCCGACGCCCCCCTTCTGGTTTGCGAGAGCCAGAATCCGGGGACCGCTGAAAGCGGGGGACGAAGAGATCATCGCCATGACGGACCGTCCGACGTTAGAGAAAGCTAGGATGCGACTGGTTCGGCGCGTCGGACCGTGACGATGCGTCCGTCTTGTTCCGTGACGCTTGGCGTCAGCACGGTGTCGAGCTTCCAATATTTAGCGGCTTGCGTCAATTCGGACCCTACATCTTGTCCCTTCGGAAAGAGTCCAAAGGCCCCAGTTTTCAACAGGGGAACGCTAAGTCTGACCAGCTGATCGAGCGGCGCAAGCGCACGGGCTGTCACCACGTCGACCGGCTCGGTCCATTGAGCCAAAACGCCTTCGATCCGGAAGGCATGGATCGTCGCGGGCACGCCCATCTGGCGGGCTGCCTCCCGGAGGAACGCAGCCTTGCCGAGCTTGCTCTCGACCAAATGGATCCGGGTGCCGGCACGCTCCGCCAACACAGCCGCAATGACAAGGCCTGGAAGCCCGCCGCCCGATCCAAGATCGACCCAGGTGCGCGCATCCGGTGCTAGCGCCGCGAGCTGCAGACAGTCGGCAATATGGCGCTCCCAGACAGCCGACAGGGTGTGTGGCGAGACCAGGTTCTTCACCGGGTTCCAGCGCCGCAGAAGACTGACATAGAGGACCAAGCGATCCTGCGTTTCACGTGAAACGGCAACGCCCGCCTGTCGCGCGGCGGCCTCAGCGGCTGCCCGATCTGAAACATTGGCGGCCATGATCAAGCCGCTCCTGCTTCGCGCCGGGCCCAGATGGCGATCAGCGTCAGCGCCGCCGGCGTCATACCGTCCATCCGTGCCGCCTGCCCCAGTGTTTCGGGACGGTACCGAATCAACTTCGCCCGGATCTCGTTGGACAGTCCTGGGACAGAAAGCGTTTCCCAGTCGGTCGGCAGAGCCAGAGCTTCCTCACGCCGATAGAGGTCGGCCTCGGCCGACTGGCGCTTCAGATAGACGGAATAGCGCGCATCTGTCTCGACCTGCTCCGCCAGCTTAGGATCAACTTCGCTCAGGTGAGGCCAGGCACGAGCAAGGTCCGACCAGGCGATCTCGGGGTGAGACAGCAACTCGAAACCGTTCCGCCGGACACCGTCTTGATTGAGCGCGATCCCAAACTCGGCTGCCTGGTTGGGCGTCAGCGACAGGCTTTCGACCTGGCGGCGCAACGCCTGCAGCGCCTCAAGCTTGGACCGGAACCGAATCGAACGAGCATCGCCGACACAGCCAAGCGCCAGGCCCTTCGACGTCAGCCTCTGGTCCGCGTTGTCGGCTCGTAACGACAGACGGAACTCTGCACGCGAGGTGAACATGCGATAGGGCTCTGTGACCCCCCGGCTGGTGAGATCATCGATCATCACTCCGAGATAGGCCTCGTCCCGCCCAAAGGTCACGCCATCGCCGCCACCCGCCCGGCGAGCCGCGTTGATGCCCGCAACCAGGCCCTGCCCTGCGGCTTCCTCGTAGCCGGTCGTGCCATTGATCTGGCCAGCCAGAAACAGCCCGCGGATGCGGCGTGTCTCGAGGGTCTGGGCCAGCTCGCGGGGATCGATATGGTCATACTCGATCGCATAGCCGAACCGGCGAACCGCGACCTTCTCAAGCCCAGGGATCGTCCTCAGGAACGCGTCCTGGACATCCTCGGGCAGAGACGTGGAAATCCCGTTGGGATAGACGGTGTCATCGTCGAGGCCCTCGGGCTCCAGGAAGATCTGGTGGCCATCGCGGTCACCGAACCGGACAACCTTGTCCTCAACGGAGGGGCAATAGCGCGGGCCGATGCCCTCGATCCTCCCGCCATACATGGCAGACCGGCCAAGATTGTCCCTGATGATACGGTGGGTCGCGTCAGTGGTTCGGGTGATGCCGCAGGCGATCTGCGGATTGGTGATCGCCCCCGTCATCATGGAGAACGGTTCCGGATCCGAATCGGCTTCCTGCTTCTCCAGGCTTGCCCAATCGATCGTTCGTCCATCGAGGCGAGCCGGCGTCCCCGTTTTCAGCCGGCCAAGCGCAAAGCCATGCGCGAGCAGGCTCTCGGACAGCCGCACGCTGGGCGCTTCGTCCACGCGGCCCGCCGGGATCTGCTTTTCGCCAATGTGGATGAGACCCCGCAGGAATGTCCCCGTGGTGATCACCAGTGCCCCGCACGACACCTCACGACCATCAGCGAGAACCAGACCGGTCAAACGGCCACCATCGATCTTGAGCTCGGCGGCCTCCTGCTCAACGACAGTGAGCCCCTCCTGGGCCCGAACCATCGTCTGGATCGCCCGCGCATAGAGCTTGCGATCAGCCTGGGTACGCGGGCCACGGACTGCCGGCCCCTTCCGGCGATTGAGCAGCCGGAACTGGATGCCGCCAAGATCAGCCGCGCGGCCCATAAGACCATCCAGCGCATCGATCTCGCGAACCAGATGGCCCTTGCCAAGGCCGCCAATGGCCGGATTGCAGGACATGGACCCGATCGTGTCGAAGCGATGGGTCACCAGCGCGGTCCGGGCGCCCATGCGGGCCGCGGCGGAGGCCGCTTCGCAACCGGCGTGGCCACCGCCAATCACAACGACATCAAAGGACAGATCGATTGCCATGGCCGCTTCTACCGCAGCATCGCGGTCAGGGTCAAAGCACTCGGACGCAAGTGTGCCCAAATCGGGCTTGGGTCATATCGGTGGCGAATCGATCGTTTCACGTGAAACACCTGGCCCTACTTGCCGATGCAGAACGACGAGAAGATCACGTCGAGGATCGCTTCGGCTCCGACTCGACCCGATCCGCGGGCCAAGCCAAGCGATGCGAGGCGGAGATGCTCCGCCACGATATCAGCCGCCTCGTCCCAATCCGCAATCGACAGAGCCGCGTCGCTGTGGCTCAGCGCATCGGCAAAGGTCTGGCGATGCCGCTCCCGGACGAGAACGGCGGGCTCTCCGCCAGCAAGGTTCGCGGCAAATGTCCCGAGATCCTGGATCAGCTCCGCCAGGCCCTCCCCGGTCACAGCGGAAATGGAGCGGCCGCCAGCCTCGTTGGCTGCAAGGCCTGGGACCCGATCGATCTGGCTACGGATATTCCAGACTGGGACTGCGTCCGGCAATCCAGCCGCAGCACCCGCATGCCTGGGATCGAGCCAGAGGATCAAATCCGCCTTGTGAAGCCGGTCACGCGCCCGCCTGATGCCTTCCGCCTCAACCGCGTCGCTAGCCTCCCGGATCCCCGCCATGTCCAGCAGCACGACCGCGACCCCATGGAGGTCCAAGTGCACCTCGATCACATCGCGGGTTGTTCCGGCAATCGGTGAAACGATCGCGACATCCCGCCCAGACAATGAATTGAGCAAGGTCGACTTTCCGGCATTCGGCGGGCCAGCAATGGCAATTGTCACACCGTCCCGGATGCGCTCACCGCGACCAGCATCAGCCATATGGCGGCGGATGGAGTCTGCGACGTGTGTGACGAGTCCGCGGGCTTCCTGGACAATAGCCGATGACACATCGCCTTCATCCGAGAAGTCGATCGATGTCTCCACCAGGGCAAGGGCACGGGTCAGGGTGACCTGGAGCCTATCCGTAACGCTTCCGATTCGACCCTGATATTGGGCGAATGCCTGGCGTCGTTGCGCCTGGGTTTCAGCTGTCAGGAGATCGGACAGGCCTTCGACCGAGGCGAGATCGAGCTTGCCATTCTCAAAAGCGCGCCGGGTGAACTCACCGGGTTCCGCAGCGCGGACGCCGTCGATGGCAAGGATGGCGGAGAGAACACCAGCGACAACGGCCCTGCCGCCATGAACATGGAACTCGGCCACATCCTGGCCGGTAAAGCTGCGCGGGCCTGGGAACCACAGGACCAAGGCCACGTCCAGTGTTTCACGTGAAACAGGATCGTTGAGCTTGGTGAGTATGGCCTGGCGCGGCTGAGGCATACGGCCGATCAGTGCCGAGACGACCGTGCCGGCGGCGGGGCCCGACACGCGCAACACCGCGATTCCGGCCATACCGGGTGCCGTCGAGACCGCTGCAATGGTGTGCGCCAGACTGGTCACGCCGGACTGCCAATGCTTGGCCTGAGGACTTATTCCGGATCCGAATCGGACGGGTGAGGTCCAATTCGTTCCGGGGATGAATCGATCAGGTGTTCATCGAATCGAAGAAGTCACCGTTCGACTTCGTCTGCCTGAGCTTGTCGAGCAGGAACTCGATGGCATCCACCGTGCCCATCGGATTGAGGATCCGGCGCAGCACATACATCTTCTTGAGGATGTCGGCCGCGACCAGCAGCTCTTCCTTGCGCGTTCCCGAGCGGGTGATGTCGATCGAGGGGAAGGTGCGCTTGTCGGCGACCTTGCGGTCGAGAATGATTTCGGAGTTGCCGGTGCCCTTGAACTCTTCAAAGATCACTTCATCCATCCGGCTGCCCGTATCGATCAGCGCTGTCGCGATGATGGTCAGCGAGCCGCCTTCTTCGATATTGCGCGCCGCGCCGAAGAAGCGCTTGGGCCTCTGCAGGGCGTTCGCATCGACACCGCCGGTCAGCACCTTGCCGGACGACGGTACCACCGTGTTGTAGGCGCGGCCGAGACGGGTGATCGAGTCGAGGAGAATAACCACGTCGCGGCCGTGCTCGACCAGGCGCTTGGCCTTCTCGATCACCATTTCGGCGACCTGGACGTGACGCGTTGCCGGCTCGTCGAAGGTCGAGGAGATCACCTCGCCATTGACCGAGCGCTGCATGTCCGTGACTTCTTCCGGACGCTCATCGATCAAAAGGACGATCAGGTAGCACTCGGGGTGATTGCGCGTGATCGACTGCGCGATGTTCTGCAGAAGAACGGTCTTACCAGTCCGCGGCGGCGCAACGATCAGCGCGCGCTGGCCCTTGCCGAGCGGAACCACCACGTCCATCACCCGGGCCGAGAAATCTTTTTTTGTCGGATCATCGCTCTCCATCTTGAGGCGCTGATTCGGATAGAGCGGGGTGAGGTTGTCGAAATTGACCTTGTGGCGAGCCTTTTCCGGCTCTTCGAAATTAATCAGGTTCACCTTCACCAGGGCGAAATAGCGCTCACCCTCCTTCGGCGATCGGATCTGACCCTCGATCGTGTCGCCGGTCCGCAGGCCGAACCTGCGAATCTGCGACGGAGACACGTAGATATCGTCCGGACCAGCGAGATAATTGGCATCCGGTGACCGCAGGAAGCCGAAACCGTCCTGCAGGACCTCGATGACGCCCTCGCCGATGATGTCGATTTCCTGCGCAGCCAGCTGCTTGAGGCAGGCAAACATCATTTCCTGCTTGCGCAGCGTCGACGCGTTCTCGACCTGCAGCTCCTCTGCGAAAGCCAGAAGCTCGGTCGGGGACTTGGACTTGATGTCCTGGAGTTTGATCTGCTGCATCGGAACCGTGGGATTGCAGGACGGCCGTGGGCGCGGACAAAAAACCGGAACCGCACCACAACGAAGGAAAAGCGAGGATCGCAGATCTGGAGATCGAAACCGGGGAGGTCTCTGCCGGGTCTTCGGCGTCGGGCCTGTGGCGCCGCCGCGGATAACCCTGTCTGCGTTAGGAAGGAGTGCTTGGAATAAGCGCAGCGCTAACCAATTGCAAGCCCCGCCGGAACAGCACCGTCAGAACGGCTTGACGATGACCAGAATGACGATCGCGATCATCAGGACAGTCGGCACTTCGTTCATCGCGCGCCAGTAGCGGTGGCTCTTGGTGTTGCGATCCTCGGCAAAGTCACGCACGGCGGCGCTGAACCGGCCATGCACCGCCGACAGGGCCAGCACCAGAACCAACTTGCCGTGCAACCATCCCCCCCGAAATCCATACATCGTCCAGGCGAGCCACAGACCCAGCACCCAGGTCACGATCATCGCGGGATTGATGATATATTCCAGAAGCTTCGCCTCCATCACCTTGAAGGTCTCGGAGGTCTCCGAACCCACCGCCACGCCACAATGATAGACGAAAAGACGCGGCAGATAGAGCATGCCGGCCATCCACGAGATCACCGCGACCACATGGAAGGCCTTGATCCAGAGCACGGCATCCACGGGCAGGACGAAGGTCAATCCGAGCGCCAGGACGACGGTCGAGACCAGTGCGATCATCGCTCTGCGCCCGCGATCCTTCGCCGTCATGCCGGGCCCAGCCATCACGCGCTCCAGGCCCGGACGCGGGCGATCATCCGCTCGACATGCTCGATCGGCGTCGGCGGCAGAATGCCGTGGCCGAGGTTGAAAATCAGCCGTCCCGCGCCATAGCTCGCCAGAACCCGGTCCACGGCCCGGTCCAGCGCATCGCCGCCAGCGAGCAACGCGATCGGATCGACATTGCCCTGAACAGCGACCCTGGTCTGGATTTCACGTGAAACAAAGGCCGCATCGGCGGTCCAGTCGAGCCCGACAGCCTGAACACCAGCAGCCTCGACCAGCCGCTTCAGCCGAAAACCCGCGCCCTTCGGGAAGCCGATGACCGGAATTCCCGGCGCAATCGCCCTGAGACCTTCGACGATCCGCCGGACGGGGTCGACGCACCAGCGCTCGAATTCCGGCTCCGGCAGAACGCCCGCCCATGTATCGAAGATCTGCACTGCGTCGGCGCCGGCCGCGACCTGGCCTGCCAGATAGGCAATCGACGTCTCGACGAGACGGTCGATCAGCAACTGGAACCCCTCCGGATCGCGATAGGCGAACAGCCTGGCGGCAACCTGGTCCTCCCCGCCCCGTCCGGCCACCATATAGGTCGCAACGGTCCAGGGGGCCCCGCAGAAGCCCAGCAAAGTGACATTGACCGGCAATGAAGCCTTCACCCGGGCCACCGTCTCGTAAACCGGAGAGACGACATCAGGAGAGAGATCTCGCTCCAATCGGCCAAGTCCCGACCGGTCACTGATCGGATCGAGCCGGGGCCCTTCGCCCGCCTCGAATGTCACCGTCTGTCCCAATGCATGCGGCACGACCAGGATGTCGGAAAACAGGATGGCGCCATCGAAGCCGAACCGTCGGATCGGCTGCAGTGTCACCTCGGCGGCTTTGGCCGGATCGAAGCAAAGCCCGAGGAACGAGCCGGCTTCGGCACGAAGCGCACGATATTCCGGCAGATAGCGGCCGGCCTGGCGCATCATCCAGATCGGCGGCGAGGCCTGACGCTGGCCATTGAGAACCGCGAGAAGGGGCTTATGCACGGGCACTCCTGCCTTCCTTGCTTCCCCTCAAGACTCTTCTTGAAGAGAATCTTCTTAGATTCCTTGAGGCGGGATTAAGCGAAGCCAAGAGCGTGCACAACCTGTCCCCAGCATCCACCCAAAAGGAGGGGTCCTGGAACAGGAGCGAGCTCTCGCTCCAGCTGATTGACTCCATGGAGTCTTTTCGCCGTCTCCGTCTATCACCCTTCCACTTATCCCCGTTGCCCACCGAAGGCGACCCTCCAGCTCTCCCTCGCGACAATCTGGGGACGGCCTCTGGCATAACCCGGTGAAAGTCCTTGCCCAAACCGTTTTGGCATGGCCTTGTCCGCATTCATCCACAGGCCTTGGACCCTTTCGTCCACCGGCGAGAGCGATGCCGCATCGACACGACAGCTACTTCCACCTTCACCTGGTCTCGGATGCCACCGGCGAAACGCTGATGAGCGTCGGCCGTGCCGCGGCCGTCCAATATGCGACGGTCTCAGCGATCGAACATGTCTATCCGCTGGTCCGATCGCAGAAGCAGCTCGACCGGGTGATCACCGAGATCGAGGGCAATCCCGGCATTGTTCTCTATACGCTGGTCGACAAGGAATTGTCCGACCGCCTCGAGACGCAATGCCGAGAATTCGGTTGTCCCTGCCTGTCGGTTCTGGCCCCGGTCCTGTCCATGTTCCAGAATTACCTGGGCGCTGCGTCAACACCCAGGGTCGGCGCGCAGCATGTCCTGAATGCTGAATATTTCCAGCGCATCGATGCCCTCAACTATACGATGATGCATGACGATGGGCAGCTTCCCGAAAACTGGGAAGAGGCCGATGTTCTGCTTGTCGGTGTGTCGCGAACATCCAAGACACCGACGTCGATCTATCTTGCCAATCGCGGCGTGAAGACCGCCAACATGCCGCTTGTCCCCGGTATCCCGCTTCCGCCCCATCTCGAGGCCGTCAAGAAGCCGCTGGTCGTCGGCCTGTTCGCCAGCCCCGAACGCATCGTGCAGATCCGCGAGAACCGGATTCTCAGCCTCAATGCGACGCAGGACAAATCGAGCTATGTCGATCGCAGCGCGGTCGCCGAAGAGATCACGGCCTCGCGCCGGCTGTTCACCGAGAAGCGCTGGCCGATCATCGACGTGACCCGGCGGTCCATCGAGGAGACGGCCGCGGCCATCATCTCGCATCTCAAGGACCACCGCCGCATGATGTCCGACAGGGACAACGCATGAAGCTGGTTCTTGCGTCGAAATCGCCGGCGCGCGCGGCCATGCTGGCCGGTGCCGGGCTGGATGTCGAACTGGTTCCCGCCGCCATTGACGAGCGCGCGCTGGATGAAGCCTGGACCGCAGCCGGCCATGGACCGGCACAGGTCGCCCGGCTGCTGGCCGAGGAGAAGGCGAAGGCCGTCAGCCTCTCCATGCCCGGTCGCGTGGTGATCGGCGCCGACCAGACGCTGGCGCTCGGCCATCGCCGCTATTCCAAGCCGAAGGATGTCACCGAGGCCCGCGATCATCTGATCTCATTCCGGGGGCGAATCCATCATCTGCATTCCGGCGTCGCCCTGGTTCGTGACGGAGCCGTTCTGTTCGCGACCGTTGGTTCGGCGGCGATGCATGTCCGCGCCTTCTCGGATGCCTTCCTGGACACCTATGTCGCGACCATGGGCGACCAGATCCTCGGCTCGGTCGGCTGCTATCAATTCGAGGGTCTCGGCATCCAGCTCTTCGACCGGATCGACGGCGACTATTACACCATCCTTGGCATGCCGCTTCTGGCCTTGCTCGCCGCGCTCCGGCGCGAGGGACTGGCCGAGACATGACGAAGGCCTGCGTCATTGGCTGGCCGGTCGAACATGCCCGCTCGCCGATCATTCACAATCATTGGATCAAGACTTACGGAATCACAGGCTCTTATGGTCGTGAGCTCATCGAACCCGGCAAGGTCGGTTCCTTCCTGAAGAACCTGCGGGACCTCGGCTATGCCGGCTGCAACATCACGGTGCCTCACAAGGAGGAGGCACTGGCGGCTCTCGACGATATCGATCCGACGGCCGCCGCCCTTGGCGCCGTCAATACGGTCTGGCTCGATCAGGATCGGCTCTGCGGCATGAACACCGATGTGCCCGGATTTCTCGCCAATCTCGATGAAACGGTACCGGAATGGACGCGCCGCACCACCCATGCCGTGGTGCTCGGAGCGGGCGGCGCTGCGCGCGGCATCGTCTATGGATTGGTGAACAGCGGGGTCGAGACCGTAACGGTAGTGAATCGATCGCTTGACCGCGCCGAGGCCGTTGCGGCGATCTATCCGGGCCGCGCCCGGGCCCTGGCGATGGCGGATGTCGGTGGCTTGCTCCCAAGAGCCGATCTGCTGATCAACACCACATCGCTCGGCATGAAGGGCCAGCCAGCGCTCGATCTGCCGCTCGACAGGCTGAAGCCTGACGCGATCGTGGCCGATATCGTCTATGTGCCACTGAAGACCAGCTTGCTTGTCGAGGCCGAGGCGCGCGGCCATGCCATTGTTGGCGGCCTCGGCATGTTGTTGCACCAGGCCGTACCGGGATTCGAGCATTGGTTCGGTGTGAAGCCGGAGGTCACCCGTGACCTCTATGATCTCGTCGCCGCCGATATCGAGGGCCGCTGACATGTTCATTCTCGGCCTCACCGGTTCGATCGGCATGGGAAAATCAACGACCTCGGGCTTCTTTCGAGAGGCCGGCATCCCCGTCTATGACGCCGATGCCGCCGTCCACCGGCTCTATTCCGGCAAGGCCGCGCCGCTGATCGAGCAGGCCTTCCCGGGAACCACGGCTGATGGCGTGGTCGACCGGCTGAAGCTTGGCGCAGCCGTGCTGGGCAATTCGGACGCGATGAAGCGGCTGGAATCGATCATTCATCCCCTGGTGCAACAGACCCAGCAGGATTTCCGCCGCACCTGCCGCGAGCAGTCCAGGCCGCTGGTCGTGCTGGACATTCCGCTTCTGTTCGAGACCGGTGGCGATGCCCGTGTCGATGCGGTCGCGGTGGTGTCCGCTGCACCCGACATCCAGCGTGCCCGGGTTCTGGCGCGTCCAGGGATGACGGCCGACAAGTTCGAGGCCATTCTGGCGCGGCAGATGGCCGATTCGGACAAGCGGCGCCGCGCCCATGTGGTCATTGATACGGGGCTCGGCCTGGAGCCCGCCCGCCGTCAGGTGCAGTCGATCATCCGGGCCCTGGCCGGCGCTCAAGGGAGCCATTGATGCGCGAGATCATTCTCGACACCGAAACGACCGGACTTGATCCGCTGCGTGGCGACCGCCTCGTGGAAATCGGTTGCATCGAGCTCGTCAACCATTTCCCGTCGGGCCAGACCTACCACGTTCAGATCAATCCCGAACGCGACATGCCGGAAGAGGCCTTCCGGGTCCACGGCCTGTCGGGCGAGATGCTGGCAACCAAACCGGTCTTCGAGCGTGTGGTGGAGGAGTTTCTCGCCTTCATCGGCGACGCCCGCCTGGTCATCCACAATGCCTCCTTCGACATGGGCTTCATCAACGCCGAGCTGAAGCGCTCGGGCCGCGAGCCGATCCCGATGGACCGGGTGGTGGATACGCTTGCCATGGCCCGGCGCCGGTTTCCGGCGGCATCGAACAGCCTGGATGCCCTGTGCAATCGTTTCGGCATCGACAAGTCGAAGCGGACAGTCCACGGCGCGCTGGTGGACGCCGAGCTGCTCGCCGACATCTATATCGAGCTGATCGGCGGCCGGCAGGCCTCGTTCGGCCTGTCGGATGCCCGTCGCGCCAGCCAGCAGCGCGGTGGCGTGTCGGTGCGCGTGCGCGAGCGGCCTCAGGCCCTGGCGCCCCGGCTGACCGAAGCGGATATCGCTGAACATGCCGCCTTCATTGCCCAGATGGGCGACAAGGCGATCTGGTACGACACATTGCCGAGGCCCGAACCGCAGGGCTGACGCGCGACGGGGCGGTTCTTGACCCCCCGGCTGCATGCCGATACGAATGACGGAACAATGACGGGCCCCCCTTGGAGGGCCCCTTTTCATCGGACCGATGAATGGTCGATCACACGCCGATCAGCCGGCTCGCCATGCGCCAACGTTCCGATGTGCGCCATGACGACGACGCGCGATTTCTCCGCAACTGGCTGAAGAACCCGCTGCGCATGGGCGCCGTCACGCCGTCGGGCCCGGTGCTCGCGCGCAAGATGGCGAGCTATGTCGATCCCGCCGGCACCGGCCCTGTGATCGAGCTTGGACCCGGCACCGGACCGATGACGGCGGCTCTCGTCGCCCGCGGCGTCGATCCCGCCCGTCTCGTGCTGGTGGAATATTCCGTCGAATTCTGCCGGCTGCTGCGCGAGCGCTTTCCCCTGGCGACCGTGGTTCACGGCGATGCCTATTCGCTGTCGAAGACGCTGGCCGGCAAGCTCAGCCAGCCGGCCGACGCGCTGGTGTCCGGCCTGCCGCTGGTCACCCGGCCCGAGCCCATCCGCATGAAGTTGCTCGCCGAGGCCTTCGACCTGATGAAGCCCGGCGCGCCGTTCATCCAGTTCACCTATGCGGTGGTCTCGCCGATTCCGATCAAATCAGGCGGTTTCTCAGCCGAACCCTCGGAGCGCGTCTGGCGAAACATTCCGCCTGCCCGCGTCTGGGTCTATCGCCGCGGCGGCTCCTGACGGGCGGCTCAATCCGGCCAGCACTGGCCGTGCCCGACCGCATAGACGCGGTCGTCGCCCAGCATTAGCACCGACAACCCTTCAGGAAACAGCCGTGATATCGCGGGATCGCGCAGGTTGAGCCCGCCGGCATAGGTGCCCATGGCCGGCATGATCAGGCGCTGGCCGTCATGGACGAAGGCGCGACGGCGCACCGCCCGTCCGCGGCCCCGGATCTTGGCGCAAGGGTGGAGATGGCCGGCGATTTCCGGCCCCGTGGGCCTGAGGCTCGGCTCATGGATGAAGGCAATGCCCGCCTCGTCCAGGCTGTCGGCATGGCTGCCCGCAAGCGCGCCCGAGAGGTCCGGATCGTGATTGCCGGCGATCCACAGCCAGTCGACGCCGCGCTGGAGACCGGCAAGAACCGCCCGATCGTCCTCCGCCATCCGCGCCGGCCCGGCACCATCGTGAAAACTGTCGCCCAGTGCCACCACCCGGCGCGGCCGGTAGCGGGCGATCAGCGCCGCCAGTGCGGCCAGCGTGACGCCGGTATCGTAGGGCGGCAGGAACTGGCCGCGGGTGGCGAAGCTCGAGCCTTTTTCGAGATGCAGATCGGAGACGACCAGCGTGGCGGCCGCGTCCCACCACAGCGCGCCGGCACAATCCGCGACGAAATCCTCAGCCCCGAGGGTCAGGATCGTGTCTGCCGCCGCCTTGTCCGCCAGTGCCGCCATCATCCTCATCGTCCGACGCCGGCTTCCGCCAGCAGATCTGATTCCGCCTCCGCCATGATGGCTTCGGCCGCCTCGCCATAGACCGGCTCGCGGCCGATCTCCAGCATGACCGGCACCGCCAGCGGCGAGATCCGCTCGAGATCCTTGTGCACGATTCGGCCCTTGATGCGCGACAGCATCTGCGCCAGGCGGGCAATGTCGAGGAGGCCGGTTGCCGCATCGGCGCGGGCCGCGCGCAAGAGCAGATGGTCCGGCTCGTGGCGGCGCAGCACGTCATAGACGAGATCGGTCGAAATCGTCACCTGCCGGCCGGTCTTTTCCTTGCCGGGATGGCGCCGCTCGATCAGCCCGGCAATGACCGCGCAGGTGCGGAACGTGCGTTTCATCATCTGGCTCTCGTCGAGCCAGGCCTCGAGATCGTCGCCCAGCATGTCCTGGTCGAACAGGGCATCGATCGATAGGTCGCCCCGCCGTATGGCGGCTCCCAGGTCCGACAGGCCCCAGACCGAGATCGAATAATCATTGGCGACGAAGCCCATGGGGCGGAGCTTCAGCCGCTCCAGCCGCCGGGTCAGCAACATGCCGAGCGTCTGGTGGGCGAGGCGGCCCTCGAACGGATAGGCGACGAGATAGGACTTGCCCGAGCGCGGGAAGGTCTCGACCAAGAGCTGGTCGCGCCTGGGGATCACCGAGCGGAACCGCTGCAGTTCCAGCCATTCCGACACCTGATCGGGGAGTTTCGACCACGAGGCCTGATCGGCCAGCATGGCGCGCACGCCCTCGGCGAGAAAGGTCGAGAGCGGAAACTTGCCGCCGGCATAGGCCGGAACCTTCGGCTCGGTGGCGGAAGACCTCGCCACATAGACCTCGTTCTCCACCAGCGCCTCGTAGCGCAGCACCTCGCCGGCGAACACGAACGTATCGCCCGGCACCAGCCCCTCGACGAAATATTCCTCCACCTCGCCGAGAACCCTGCCGCCGCGGGCGATCGGCCCGGAATAGCCATGGGCCGGCTGGCGGGCCGAGCGCACCAGCCGGATCTTCAGCATGGGCGATTCGACGATCGTGCCGACATTGATCCGGTATTGGGTCGCAAGCTTCGGATGGCTCAGGCGCCAGGCGCCGTCCTTGCCCTGGCGGATCTTGGCGAAGCGCTCGTAGGACTTCAGCGCATAACCGCCGGTGGCCACGAAGGCGACCGTATCCTCGAAATCCTTGGGGCTGAGATCCGCATAGGGCGCGGCCGAGCGGACTTCCTCATAAAGCTGATTCACGTGAAACGGTCCGGCGCAGGCCGTGCCCAGCACATGCTGCGCCAGCACGTCGAGCGCGCCTTTGCGCAGGGGTTGCGTATCCTGCGCCCCCTTCGCCACAGCATCGATGGCAGCGCGGCACTCCATCACCTCGAACCGGTTCGCCGGCACCAGAATGGCCTCGGACGCCTCATCGAGGCGATGGTTGGCCCGGCCGATCCGCTGCATCAGCCGGCTCGCGCCCTTTGGCGCGCCGACATTCATGACGAGATCGACATCGCCCCAATCGATGCCGAGATCGAGCGAGGAGGTGCAGACGACCGCCTTCAGCTTGCCGGCGGCCATGGCGTCCTCGACGCGGCGGCGCTGCGTCACGTCCAGCGAACCGTGATGGAGCGCAATCGCCAGCCCATCCTCGTTGATCGTCCACAGCGCCTGGAAGATCATCTCGGCCTGCGAGCGCGTGTTGACGAAGACCAGCGTCGTGCGATGGGTCTGGATCGCGGCATAGATGTCGGCCAGCGCATGGCGCGCCGAATGGCCGGCCCAGGGCAGCCGCGCCGCGCTGTCGAGCATAGAGACCTCGGCCTGTGCTCCCTTCTCCGCCACCACGATATCGGCGGCGATGGCGTCAGGCCCCTGCGGCACGAGAAACCGCGCGAGATCGGCGGGATCGCTGACCGTTGCCGACAGCCCGACGGTGGTGAGATGCGGCGCGAGGCGAAACAGCCGGGCAAGCCCCAGCGACAGGAGATCGCCGCGCTTGGAGGTGACCAGCGCATGCAGCTCGTCCAGCACCACGCGGCGGAGCGAGCCGAAGAGATGCGGCGCATCGGCGGAGGCGAGCAGAAGCGCCAGCTGTTCCGGCGTGGTGAGCAGGATATCCGGCGGATCGGCGCGCTGGCGTGCCCGTTTCGAGGCCGGCGTGTCGCCGGTGCGCGTCTCGATGCGCAGCTTCAGGCCCATCTCGTCGACGGGCTTGTAGAGATTGCGCGCCACATCCACGGCCAGCGCCTTGAGCGGTGAAATATAGAGCGTGTGCAGGCCGCGTCCGCGATTGGGCCTGGCCTCGGCAAGCTCCACCAGCGTCGGCAGGAAGCCCGCCAGCGTCTTGCCGGCGCCGGTCGGCGCCACCAGCAGGGCCGAGCGGCCCTCGGCCGCGACCTTCAGGAGATCGAGCTGATGGGCACGCGCGGCCCAGCCGCGGCTCGCGAACCAGGCGGCAAAGCGCGGAGGCAGGAGACCGGGCTCTCCCATGACGGCCGGGGCGCGGCGAGGCATGGGACAGAACTAAAGGAGAACGGCCGGCTGGTCGAGAGAAAGCAAACTCACGTCCTATTATGTAGCGTGATGGCTCGCGGTATCCCATTTGACAGCGAGCCCAAGCTGAAACGAGTCCTGATGCCACTCCTTATTCTCACCCTCCTCGCCACTCTCTCTGGCGCCCTTGGCGTTGGGCTCTCCGCGCTGGCCTCCCACGCCTATGCCGGCACGAGCCTGTCGGTGGCGGCGTCCATGCTGCTGATCCATGCGCCGGCTCTGCTGGCGGCGGCGGCGGGCATCAAGGCGGGGGTTCTGAACCGGAGCGTCGGGCTTGCCGGGGCCTATGTGCTGGCGGCCGGCCTCGCGCTGTTCTCGGGCGATCTCGTCGTGCGCACGCTCTATGGCGTGGCGCTGTTCCCCATGGCCGCGCCCATCGGCGGCATGGGGCTGATCGGCGGCTGGCTGGTTCTGGGTGTCGCGGGGCTGATGGCGCCCAGGGATTGAGGGCTTTCAAGGGTCCTTCGAGGCTCGGCTGAAGCCTCGCACCTCAGGATGAGGTGAGGAGAGGGCCGATCTCGTTCTCCTGCCATGTGCGGGCTCCCGCCTGTCCTCATCCTGAGGTGCGAACGACAGCGAGCCTCGAAGGATCGTTTCACCGCTGGCGCAGACCTTCACCTCGCCCCGTTGGGGAGAGGTCGACCGAAGGCGGAGCCTGAGGGCGGGTGAGGGGCTTTCGATCTCCCCGGTGATAGCTCGCCCCCTCACCCGGACGCTTCGCGTCCGACCTCTCCCCAACGGGGCGAGGTGAAGCGCGCGCCCGGCCGGATTTGCGCGCTTACCGAACAATCAAGAAGGATCCTTCGAGGCTCGGCGCAGGCGCAATCCTCTCCTGATCGTCATGCCCGGCCTTGTGCCGGGCATCCACGACTTCTGTCGGCCCAGGATCAAGGCGTGGATGGCCGGGACAGGCCCGGCCATGACGCTGGGAGTGCGGGTGCAAAGCGGAGAGTGCCGAAAGCGCAGACCTTCACCTCGCCCCGTTGGGGAGAGGTCGACCGAAGGCGAAGCCTGAGGGCGGGAGAGGGGCTTTCGATCTCACCGGTGACAGTTCGCCCCCTCACCCGGACGCTTCGCGTCCGACCTCTCCCCAACGGGGCGAGGTGAAGCGCGTGCCCGGCAGGTCTTGCGCGCATTGAGGAGCCTGGAGCGGACGAAACCCTCTCCCGTTCACGGGGAGAGGGAAGGGTGAGGGGCCGGTTCGGCCTGGGAGAATGGACGGGGTCTGGCGCGGGTGGCGGGCGGCCCGACCCGCCCTCACGACGTCACCCCCGGCGAGCCGCGTCGCGGCAAGGGAAGGGGGTCCAGGAGCCACCTGCACGGTCATTCCGCCGCGCCTGGGCTCGCAAGCGGCTGCGAGGACCCGCCGCGGGGTCCTGGATCCCGTTCCCCTCGGCTGCGCCTCGGCCGGGGATGACGTCCGGGTGCGTGGCGGCGGCGGATCGGCGAGGCCAACAATCAACGGCCAGTCCGGCTCCACCCCCGTTCCACGTGAAACGACTTGCGCGTTCCACGCGCATCCGCCGTTCGGCTCATCTCCCTAGGCGGCATCGGCGAGAATGCTATTGTCGCCGGCCCTGCAGCCGAGAGGCCGAGCCCGTGACGTTCCTTTCCCCCGCCGGCCAGGCCGAGGCCTCCGACATCGACGGCCGCGCCGCCTGGATCCGCCTCGGCATCGCCATCGCGCTTGGCACGATCGGCGGCGTCGGCATGTGGTCGGTGGTGGTCGTGCTGCCCGCCGTGCAGGCCGATTTCGGCGTGGCGCGGGGTGACGCCTCGCTGCCCTACACATTCGCGATGATCGGCTTGGCAATAGGCGGCGTGGCGCTCGGCCGGCTCACCGACCGGTTCGGCATCATGCTGCCGGCCATTGGCGGCGGGCTGATGCTGGCCCTGGGCTATGTCATCGCAGGCCTCGCCCCCAATATCTGGGTCTTCGCCATCGCCCACGGCCTGTTCATCGGCATGCTGGGCTCGGCGGCCGTGTTCGGGCCGCTCATGGCCCATGTCTCGCTCTGGTTCAACAAGCGGCGCGGCATCGCGGTCGCCATCTGCGCCTGCGGCAATTACATCGCCGGTGCCATCTGGCCGCAGGTCGTGCGCGTTCTGCTCGACGCCTATGGCTGGCGGGTCACCCATCTGATCATCGCGGTCATCGTCGTGGTGACCATGACGCCGCTGGCCCTGATGCTGCGTCGCAAGCCACCGGCCGAGCCCGCGGCGGTGCCCGGCGCGCCGATCAGCCGCCATGGCGGTTCACTCGGCCTCTCGCCCAATGCACTGATGGTGTTGCTGGCGGTGGCGGGCGTTGCCTGCTGCGTCGCCATGGCCATGCCGCAGGTCCATATCGTCGCCTATTGCGCCGATCTCGGCTATGGCGTGGCCCGTGGCTCGGAAATGCTGTCGCTGATGCTCGGTTTCGGCATCATTTCGAGGGTCGGCACCGGCTTCATCGCCGACCGGATCGGCGGGCTGGCGGCGCTGCTGCTCTCGTCGGCGCTGCAGGGCGTGGCTCTGCTCCTGTTCCTCACCTCCGACGCGCTGACGCCGCTCTACATCTTCTCCATCCTGTTCGGCCTGTTCCAGGGCGGCATCGTGCCCTGCTACGCCATCGTCGTGCGCGAGTATTTCTCGCCCGGCGAGGCGGCAACCCGCGTCGGCGTGGTGCTGATGTCGACCCTGCTCGGCATGGCGCTCGGCGGCTGGCTGTCCGGCGTGATCTACGACCTGACGCGGTCCTACCAGGCGGCCTTCATGAACGGCATCGCGTGGAATCTGGTGAACCTGACGGTCATGGGCTGGTTGCTCATGCGGCGCGAGCGGCTCGCGCGGGCCTGACGCCGCCGAAACTTGGCGGTCGACGGGCTGGTACGGGCCATTGTATCCCTATTGGCCTCACCCCCGGGAGCTCCCATGGTGCCTGTCACCCACATTCCGGTCGATGTCCGCAATGTCGATCAGCTGTTCGCCTCGTTCGATCCCTCGCCGTTTCACGAGCACAGCCTGAACAGCACGGCGGCGCAGTATATTGCCTCGCAGGCCTGGTACGCCCCGCGCTCGGCAACCTTTGTCATCGAGCTGACCATCAACGGCCGGCCGGCACCCGCCAAGGCCGTGCAGCAGCTGAAAGCCGTGCTCGGCGATCATTTCGCCCGCATGGCCGCCAATGAGGCGCAGAATTTCCGCAAGCTGATCCGCACCGGCCTGATCTCGCTCGCCATCGGCCTGTTCGTTCTGGCGATCTGCACGGCCCTGTCGCGCGGCGTCGACAACATGCCGATCCCCGATGGCTGGCGCGAGGGCATCCGCGACGGCATCTCGATGTTCGGCTGGGTTGCCAATTGGCGGCCGGCGCAGATCCTGTTCTACGACTGGTGGCCGGTGCGCCGCTCGCGCAACCTCTATCGCCGCCTCACCCATGCCGGCGTGGTGGCGGGCAGCTCGAAGCGCGGTCAGGCCGATCCGGAAAATGACGCGCCGATCGATTCCATGCCGATCGAATCCGGGCCGACGTGACGTCCTAGTTGGAAGCCATCAGGCGGATCACTGCCGGGCCCATGATGACGACGAACAGGCAGGGCAGGAAGAACACGATCATCGGCACGGTCAGCTTGGGCGGCAGGGACGCCGCCTTCTTCTCGGCGTCCGACATGCGCATGTCGCGGTTTTCCTGGGCCATGACGCGCAGCGTGTTGGCGAGCGGCGTGCCGTAGCGCTCGGCCTGGATCAGCGCCATCGAGACCGCGCGCACGCCATCGAGATCGGTGCGCTTGGCCAGGTTCTCATAGGCCATGCGCCGGTCCTGCAGATAGGAAAGCTCGGCGGTGGTCAGCGTCAGTTCCTCGGCCAGCGCCACCGACTGGCTGCCGACCTCCTGGCTGACGCGCTTGAACGCCACCTCGATCGACATGCCGCTTTCCACGCAGATCAGCAGCAGATCGAGCGAATCCGGGAAGGCGCGCTTGATCGAGGTCTGCCGCTTGGTGATCTCGTTCTTCAGGAACAGCATGGGCAATTGCAGGCCGACATAGGCCGCAAACAGCGCCAGCAGCATGCGCACGATGGCCGGCTGCTTGATGTCGTTGATCACGAACAGATAGATCAGCGCCAGGAAGAAGGTGATGACCGGCACCACCATGCGGAACAGCAGGAAGACGAAATAGGGCGCCTGTCCGCGGTAGCCGGCCTGGATCAGCTTCATCCGCGCCTCGTCCTGGGCCAGATGCTTGGTCAGCTGCAGCTTGTCGACCACCATCATGATCCAGGCCTTGGTGGTCGGCCTGAGATTCGCGCGGTTGTTGCCGGCGGCCAGCGCCGCGCGCTCGCGCTCGCGGATCTTGTTGCGCTCCACCGACACCGCGCGCATGCGGCGGCCGAGATCGTCGCCCGCAACCAGCGGCATGGCGAAGGTCAGAATGGTCGCCATGACCGCGATCGCGATCAGCATCTGGATCATGAAGTCGCGGTCGTGGAGCCTGTCGAGGACGAGGTTCAGCATGGCTCAAGCCCCATCATCAGAAGTCGAAATTGATCATTTTGCGCATGACCATCACGCCGGTGAACATCCACAGCACGCAGCCCGCCAGCATCAGCCGGCCAAGCTCGGTGGTCCACAACAGCGAGATGTAGTGCGGCGTCGACATGTAGACGAAGATCATCACGGCCGGCGGCAGGCAGGCGATGATGGCGGCCGACGACTTGGCTTCCTGCGACAGCGCGACGATCTTGGCCTTCATCTTCTTGCGGTCGCGCAGCACCTTGGACAGGTTGCCGAGCGTTTCGGAGAGATTGCCGCCCGCCCGCTGCTGGATCGAGATGACGATGCAGAAGAAGTTGGCCTCGGCCACCGGCATGCGCTCGTAGAGCTTCAGCACCGCCTCATGCAGCGGAATGCCGAGCGCGGTCTGCTCGATGATGAAACGGAACTCGCCCTTCACCGGCTCCTGCGCCTCGGTCGCCACGATGCGCATGCAGTCGCCGATCGGCAGGCCGGCCTTGACGCCGCGCACGATGACATCGACGGCATTGGCCAGCTCATTGAGAAAGGCCGCCATGCGCCGCTTCTTCAGGAAGCCGAGCAGCCATTGCGGCAGGCCGAAGCCGCAGGCCACCGCGGCACCCACCGCCCAGAGCGGCGGCAGACCCGAGATCAGCACGCCGGCAAAGGCCACGAAGCCGAGCACGAAAGACAGGATGAAGAACTGCTTCTTCGACCAGGTCAGCCCCGCCTGGGTGATGCGGGCGGCCAGCGGCGGCCGCGACGCGCTGTTCTGCCGCCGGTCGATCTCCTTCAGCGTCTCCTCGATGCTCGGGCGCTTGGTGGCGGGCTCGTCGGCGCGGCGCACGGCGCGCGCGCTGGTGGCGGCAACCGCCTCCCGGCGCTCCTCGGCCTTCACCTCGCCCGACAGCAGCGGATAGATCAGCGCATAGGCAAGCCCGCCGGCGGAGAGCGTCGCGAGCGCGATGATGGCGAGGCTATCGAATTCCATGGCTGCTCACCTCATCGGCTCGCCGACATCGGCGGCGTCAAGTGCTGCCGCAAGACGCTGGTCTTCGCCGTAATAGCGGGCGCGATCCCAGAATTTCGGCCGGCCGATGCCGGTTGAACGGAACTGGCCCGCGATCTTGCCGTTCTCGTCCTCGCCCAGCATCTCGTAGACGAACAGGTCCTGGGTGATCGGCGTATCGCCTTCGAGACCGAGCACTTCGGTGATGTGGGTGATGCGGCGCGAACCATCGCGCAGGCGCGAGGCCTGGACGATGATGTCGACCGAGCCGACGATGATCTCGCGCACGGTCTTGGCCGGCAGCGAATAGCCGCCCATGGCGATCATGGATTCCATGCGGCTGAGGCATTCGCGTGGGCTGTTGGCGTGGATCGTGCCCATCGAGCCGTCATGGCCCGTGTTCATCGCCTGCAAAAGGTCGAACACCTCAGGTCCGCGAACCTCACCGACGATGATCCGCTCGGGCCGCATACGCAGGCAGTTCTTGACGAGGTCGGTCATGGTCACCCGGCCTTCGCCCTCGAGATTGGGCGGGCGGGTTTCCAGGCGCACCACATGCGGCTGCTGCAACTGAAGCTCGGCGGCGTCTTCGCAGGTGATGATGCGCTCGTCCGAATCGATGTAGCGCGTCAGACAGTTGAGCAGCGTCGTCTTGCCCGAACCCGTACCGCCGGAGACGACGACATTGCAGCGGACGCGGCCGATGATCTTCAGCACTTCCGCGCCTTCCGGCGAGATCGAGCCGAACTTGACCAGCTGTTCGAGCGTCAGCTTGTCCTTCTTGAACTTACGAATGGTGAGGGCGGCGCCGTCGATGGCCAGCGGCGGCGCGATCACGTTGACGCGCGAGCCGTCGGGGAGGCGGGCGTCGCAGATGGGCGAGGATTCGTCGACGCGCCGGCCGACCTGGCTGACGATCCGCTGGCAGATGTTCATCAGCTGCGAGGCGTCACGGAACCGGATACCGGTCTTCGAGATCTTGCCCGAGACTTCGATATAGACCGTGTTCGGACCGTTCACCATGATGTCGGCGATGTCGTCGCGGGCCAGCAGCGGCTCCAGCGGCCCATAGCCCAGCACGTCGTTGCAGATGTCCTCGAGCAGGTCCTCCTGTTCGGCAATCGACATCACCACGTTCTTGATCGTGATGATCTCGTTGACGATGTCGCGGATTTCCTCGCGCGCTGAGACGCCGTCGAGCTTGGCCAGCTGCGACAGGTCGATGGCCTCGATAAGGGCCCCGAAAACCTGGCTTTTCGTGTCGTAGAAACTGGCCGAGCGTTGACGCTCTTCGGACTGCGGCGGCGGCGGTGCGGCCGATGCCGGGGCGAGCGGAGGCGAGGTGTAGGTCGGTGTGTCGGACTGCCGGGGCGCGGCGGCAGGCAGCGGCACGCGCTCAAGCGTCCGGGTCCCCGCCGGGGCCTGGCCGAAACTTGGTCCAGTCGTGCCGCGCTTGCCGAACATGAGTTCTCAATTCCTATGCATGAGGCCCATCAGGCCTTCTTGCGCAATTGCGTGAGCTTCTCGAGGAAGGGTGCCAGCGGCGACAGCAGGCCCGGGCGGGCCTTGCGGGTGTCGTTGCGGCCGGTCAGCGCCAGCGCCAGCTCGACGAACTGGCCGGACACCTTGTGGCCGGGCTCCATCTCCGAGATCATCTGGCCATTGTTGGCGGCGGTGCCGAACAATTGCGGTTCGAACGGGATGACGGAAATCGGTTCGGCATCGAGCGCCTTGGCGAAGTCGCCGGGCTTGATTTCCGGACGCTTGGCGATGCCGGTCTGGTTCAGCATGTAGCGCGGCGGCCCGTCATTGGGCCGCGACGCCCGCAACAGGTCCATCAGGTTCTTGGCGTTGCGCAGATTGGCGAGATCCGGCGTCGCGACGATCAGGATATCGTCGGCGGTGGCCAGAGCCCGCTTGGTCCAGGCGCACCAGGAATGGGGCAGGTCGAGCACGATGGCCGGCGTCGTCGAGCGCAGGATGTCGAGCAGCGGGTCGAAGGCCTCGGGACCGAGGTCATAGACGCGGTCGAGGGTCGCCGGGGCCGCCAGCAGCGACAGATGATCCGAGCAGCGCGACAGCAGGCGGTCGATGAAGGCGGTGTCGACGCGATCGGGCGAGAACACGGCGTCGGCGATGCCCTGCGGCGGATCCTGGTTGAAATCGAGGCCGCCGGTGCCGAACGGCAGGTCCATGTCGGCAATGCAGGTGTCAACGCCGATTTCGCGGGAGATCGCCCAGGCGAGATTGTGCGCGATGGTGGAAGCGCCGACGCCGCCCTTGGCGCCGATCACCGCGATGGTGCGGCCGACAGGCTTGGCACCCGGCGCGCCGTAGAGCGAGGCGACCGCCCGAATGATGTCGACCACGCCGATCGGCGCGATCAGGTAGTCGCTGACGCCGCGCGCGACCAGTTCGCGATAGAGCACGATGTCGTTGACCTGGCCGATGACCAGCACCTTTGTGGTGGCATCGCAGACCTCGGCCAGCTGGTCGAGATAGCCGAGGATCTCGCCTTTCTGACCGACGGTCTCGAGGACCACCACATTGGGGGTCGGAGAGGTCCGGTACGCTTCGACGGCAGCCGGCGCTCCACCCATCTGGACGCGAACATGGGCCTTGTCCATGCGCCGGTCCTCGGCCGCGTCGGCAACGATGCCGGCGAGGTCGGAGGTTTCGCAGAACACCTGCAGCGAGATGCGCGGAATGGCCGCGAACTGCTCGGCGCCCGCCATGTCGGGATGTGAGAGCTCTTGCACGGGATCAGCTTCCCCCTCGGACGCCGGAGCGCACGTCGGTCAACGGCTGCATCGGCGAATGGACCGTCTGCGGGCCGGGCGAGGCGCCGGCGCGGTATTTGGTGATCGCCGTCTGACGACGGGTCTGATCCACAGCGCCCTCGGCGCGCGGCTGCAGAAGGTCGTTCGGATTGGCGACCATGGCGGCAAAGTTGTGCTGGCTTGCGCAGCCATGGTTCCAGTGCGGCCGGTTCAACGCGTTCAGGTCGGCATCGGCGACGCCGACATCGTGAGGCCACTGGCCGCAGGGATGATCGAGGTAGGCGCCCTGCGGACCCACCAGGATCGCGTGGCGCTGCCGGTAATCCGACGGGAAACCTCGCTCGATCTGCTGGACACGCGAGTGCTGGCAGCCAGCGAGCGTGAGTGCGGCAATCCCGAGGGCGGTCAGGCGAGCCGTTCCGGAACGGCGGAACATGCGGAACATGGTATTGTCCTTCCGGTCGAGATCAGTCGCGAATGAAGCCGAATGAGCCGTTGAAACGGGTGATCGGGCCGGGAGGTCCGCCCGTGCCGTAGATGCGGTTGAGGCGTCCGATCAGCACGCTCGCGGGATCGGAGGCATCCTGGAAATTGTCGTCCGGGCGGGCGAGGCTGTTCGCGGGCACGTGGCGGGCGATATAGGGCGTCACCATGATCACCAGCTCCGTCTGTCCGCGCTGGTAGTCGCGCGAGCGGAACAGCGCGCCAAGGATCGGGATGTCCAGCGCGCCCGGCACGCCGGAAATGTTCTGGCGGGTGGTTTCCTGCAGCAGGCCGGCCATCACCATGGTGCCGCCGGAGGGCAGCTCCACGGTCGTGTCGGCCTTGCGGGTGCGCAATCCGCGAATGGTCAGGCCGGAGAGCTGGACGGTGAGCTGGTTGTCGATCTCGCTGACCTCGACGCCGACACGCAGGCTGATGCGGCCCTCCGAGAGGACGACCGGCGTGAAGGCGAGGCCGACACCGAAGGACTTGAACTCGATGGTCGTGTTGCCGGCGAGATCGCGGCCGGCCGGAACCGGGAATTCGCCGCCGGCCAGGAACCGTGCCTGCTCGCCGGAGACCGAGGTCAATGTCGGTTCGGCGAGCGTGCGCACCACGCCGTGCTCCTCGAAGGCCTTCATCGTCGCGGCGATGTTGACGCCGCCGACCGCCGTGCCGAGGGTGAAGATGTTCTGCGGCGTCGTGCCATTGGCGTTGAAGATGCTGGCGGTCGTCAGGCTGCTGACGCCGGAGGTCGCGCCGCTGGCGGCGGCGGCCGAGAGATTGACGCCCAGCTGCTTGACGATGTTGCGCTGCATCTCCGACACGGTCACCTTCAGGAAGACCTGATCGCGGCCGCGCACGCTGATGGCATTGACCACCTTCTTCTCGTCGCCGACGAGGCGGGCGGCCACTTCGATGGCCTGCTGGGCTTCCAGCGGCGTCGCCACCTGGCCGGACACAACGACGGAATCATTGACCGCGCGTGCGTCCAGCGACGAGCCGGGCAGCAGGCTGCGCAAGGCCTGACGAAGGCCGACGAGATCGCGGCCGACCTCGATGTCATAGCCGGCGATCTGGCGGCCCTCGGCATCAAGGAAGAAGACATTGGTCTGGCCGACGGCAACACCGATCAGGAACACCCGGCGGGCCGAGCGGACCACAGCATTGGCAATGGCCGGATTGGCGACGATCACGTCGCGCGCGTCACGCGGCAATTCGATCGGCAGCGACTTGCCGACACCAAGCGTGATCAGCTGGGCGGAACCGCCTGGCTGCGCGACAGCGGCGCGCGGGCGCGTCTGCCCCTGGGCGGGGGCGACATCGAACGGGCCGCCGGCGGTGCCGGCGAGGCCGAGCAGGGCGAGAGCGAGCGCGCGGCTGCAGATTCCGAGCCTGGAACGAGGGCGCATCGATTGGTCTCCTGCGGACGGCGGCATGGTCTTCGACATCATTCGGCTCCCTGCGCGCCGGTGACCGAGCGCACGCCGTGGCGGACGATGGTCATTCGGCCGTCCTGGGCGCCGAACATCGGCTCGCCATCGGCACCGGCCTCGCCGGCCAGATTGGCGGCGGCCGAATCGGCGAGGCTGCGCAGCGCCAGCGACAGCGTTCCAAGTTCGCGCGACAGGGCGAGTGTCTCGGCCTGCGACGCGGTGAGTTCGAGGGTGACGGTGCGGCCGACGATGGTCTTCTCGCCATTGCGCTCTTCAACCGCCTGATCGACGGCGAGCACGCGGATGTTGCGCAGAACGGTCGATGTGGTGTGGGTCATGCCCTCGGCCTGCGCCGCGGCATTGGCGGTACGGCGGGCAAGGATCACGTCGACGCGGTCGTTCGGCAGGATGAAGGCACCGGCGCCGCGCGAGGGGTCGTCAACCGGAGCCGCCACGGCCCGCATGCCGGGCGTCAGGATCGCCGACATGAAGCCGCGCGAGCCCTTGATCAGCCGATTCGGGCGGATCGGCTCGCCCTGGACGAAGGTCGAGCGGGCGATCGAGCCGAGCGTCTCCTCCATCGCGGCGGTGCCGTTCTCGCCGCTGCGGCGGATGATGAAGTTCGAGGATCCCGCTTCTTCCGGCCAGCGGCGCCAGATGACGTCGCCCGCGGTCAGCACCTTGCCCATGGGCACATCGGCATTGGCGACGAGGACATCGACTGTCTTGATCTCGGGTGCCGCGACCGGGGCTGCCTGCTCGACCATGGGGGCCGGAGCACGGCGACCGCCCATCAGCATCGCGGCGGTCCCGCCGGCGCCGAGCGCCACGGCGATGACGACGATCTGGGCAGGCTTCAGACGCATGACACGGACCTCGGTGTTGGCAAGGGCGTTCCCTTGTCTCCAAACCGGATTCCATCAGGCAAAGGTCAACTTATAGTTAATCGGAGGTGTGCAAATTGCCTTAATGAAAAGTAACTGATCTTGCAGGCGATTTTTGGCCCGCCCAACGGCGGCGCCCGGCGCGGCCTCAGTGCAGCGCGCCGGTCATCCAGAAGCTCGAGGGATAGAGGATGAGTCCGGCCGCCGCCAGGGCGATCCCATAGGGGATGCCGGTCTTGGCATCGGTCATGCGCGCGTACCAGCCCTCGCGCATGAGGAAGGGCGGATGCAGCGGCGCGCCGCGCAGCGACAGGAGCCCGATCGTCAGGATGCCGCCGAGCAGCGAGGAATAGACCGCATATTCGAGAAGCTGGCTCCAGCCGAGCCAGAGTGCGGTCGCAGCCGCAAGCTTGGCATCGCCGCCGCCGATCCAGCCGAAGGCGAACAGCGTGAAGGTGATGACCAGCACCATCAGTCCGGCCAGCGCATGCATGCCGATATCCTGCCAGGCCATGCCGGTGAGCAGCGCCATCGCCATGAATCCCGCGATCAGGATCAGCGAGACGCGGTTGGAAATGGTCATGGTGAAAAGGTCGCTGGCGGCAGCGAAGGCCATCATGGCCGGAAAGATCATGAGAATGGCAAGTTCGAACACGGCAGGTCTCCGGCGGATGCGCTGTCCCGGTGAAGGAAGCACGGGGCGGGTTTCAGACCAGTGAACGCCAGACGACAATGGCAGCTGTGACAAGGCCCGCGCAAAGCGTCAGGGCGACGAGCCGGACGGTTCCATGGATGTCGGCGACTGGAACCTCGGCAAGAAGCGCTCCCCCGGCCTCCTGGCCGAGCCTCCCGGATCTGATCCCGGTGGGTACCACGATGTTTCTCGAACGATCGGGCATGAACGGTTGCTTCTCTGACTCTACAGGACATTCGGTTCATGGGCTTTGGCGCTTCTCGGCGCCCGTGCCGTCACTTGCCGAAATTGTTGTTCACTCGCGTGAACGCATTCTGGGTCTTGGACCCCACATTATTGACGGCCACGATGATCACTGCGGCGATACCGGCGGCGATCAGGCCGTACTCGATGGCGGTGGCTCCGGATTCGTCCCGGGCAAACCGCGCCAATAAGGTCTTCAAGGTGGTGTCACCTCCGAGATTTGAGACGAACGGCCCGCCGGGACGGCGGGCCGTTAGGTGCCGGTCAGAAACCGGAGATCACTTGGTGGCGAAGCCGTTGTTGACGCGGTTGAACGCGTTCAGGGTGTTCGAACCCATGGTGTTCACGGCAACGATGACGACGGCGGCGATGCCGGCAGCGATCAGGCCGTACTCGATGGCGGTGGCGCCGGACTGGTCCTTGGCGAAACGAGCAAGAATGGTCTTCATGACTGACTCCTAGATGTCCACGGTGACGCTTCATCAGCGTTGTTCGCAGGTCTTGTTGGGAACCTTTCGAACGAGACCGACACTAGCAGCCACCTCTTGCAGCTTCGTTAAATCGAAGCGCGGATTTCGCTAAAGACGTTGCGCTCGAAACTGTGGTTAATTGTCGATTTCGAAAGGTCAAGTATGATTTATAATTTGCAAATACGAAGCTTAGTGCCGTTAAGGATCGATTTATGTTGTTCCAGATACTGGAATAAAGGGAGCTTACGTTCCGTTATCGCTAGCCTTAACACAAGAGCCCGGAGAGGTTCCACCAGCCGGAAACCTTGACGAGCCGCCGGTCCGGCGACATTCGCCGGCTAATCAGGGTCGATTGGCAAATCGTTCACCATTTTCTGGTTAGGTGGAACAGGCAATGAAACCGATCAGCGGTCCGGAGCTCTGAAAATCATGGCGGCTTTCTCCCGCGTCTGCCTGCCGATCGTCATTATTTTTGGCGCGGTCGCATTCATCACGGCTGCTCACGCGCAGGCGCCTGCCCCCGGCACGCCGGCCGTGGAGGCCGATCTCGCAACCCATGGCCTGACCGTGACGATGGATCAGGCGCGCATCATGCGCATGCCCCCGCGCGTGGCGACCCTTGTCATCGGCAATCCGCTGATCGCCGACGCCACGGTCCAGGCCGGCGGACTGATGGTGCTGACCGGCAAGGCGATCGGTTCGACCAATCTCATCGCCCTCGACAATCGCGGCGAACAGCTGATGTCGGTGCAGATCCGCGTGCGGCCCCAGAATGATGCGGTCGTCCAGGTCTATCGGGGCGTCGAGCGCGAAACCTATTCCTGCACGCCGACCTGCGAGCGCACGATGGCGATCGGCGATTCGAAGGCGTTCTTCGACACGGCTCTCGGCCAGTCCCGCGCCCGCGACGGCGCTGCCTCGTCACGCGGCACGGCCGCCCCGCGCTGAGCCCTGGCGATCGGCGCCGCCGCACTGTTTACACCGGGTTAACTGCAAGTGCGGCGCGTCCACCGGCGAGGCAACGCTTCGTCAACTCGTTTCCACTAAGACATAGGGTGTCCGATCAGCTTCGAGGCCCTCGGCTGGGCCCGGGAAGGCACTTCTGATGTTTGCTGCGCTCTCCTATCCGGCACGCGTGCGGCTACGGCTCGCCAGATTGCGCCGGGGCATGGAGCGTCGTGGGTTGTGCCGCCCTCGCATCGTGCGCCGTCTCCAGAATGACGAAAAAGGTGTGGCGGCCGTCGAGTTCGCGCTCGTCGCCGGGCCGTTCCTGTTCCTCCTGTTCGCGATCATCGAGGTCGCGATGGTGTTCTTTGCCGGCCAGGTGCTGGAGACCGCGACGTCGAACGCGTCCCGCCTGATCATGACCGGCCAGGCGCAATCCGGCAGTTTCGATGCGACCGCGTTCAAGAACGAGGTCTGCAAGACGACCAATGCCCTGATGAGCTGTTCCGGCATTGCCGTCGACGTCCGCACCTACACCAATTTCTCGTCCGCCTCGCAGTCGAAGCCGGTCACAGGCGGCGTCGTGAACTACGGGACGATGCAATATTCGCAAGGCTCCGGCGGCGACATCGTCGTGGTCCGTGTCGTCTATGAATGGCCGATCCTCATGCCGTCCTTCGGCCTGACGATCGGCGATCTGTCCAACGGCAAGCGCCTGCTCATGGCGACGTCGACCTTCCGCAACGAACCGTTCTGAGGTGATGAGGTCATGATGAGCCGCTTCGTCCCCGCCCGCTTCCGGCCCGCGTTTGATCGCGCGAAGGCCTTCCTCGCCGATGCCCGTCAGGACACCCGCGCCGTATCGGCCGTCGAGTTCGCGATGATCGTGCCGGTCATGGCGACCCTGTTCCTCGCCAGTGTCGAGACCACGCAAGGTCTGCAGATCGACCGCAAAGTGTCCCTCACCGCCCGCGCGCTGAGCGATCTCGCCTCGCAGTCGACCGTCATCGCCGATACCGAGATGACCAATATCCTCGATGCCTCGTCGGACATCCTGACGCCCTTTGCCGCCAGCAATGCCCTGCTGGTGGTCACCGGCATCCAGATCGACACCAAGGGCAAGGCGACGGTGGCCTGGAGCGATCACCGCAACTCCGCCCGCTATACCTGCGGCGCGACCATCGCTGTTCCGACGCAGCTGATGCCGGATCTCGGCACGTCCGGCTTCCTCGTGCTCGCCGAAGTGAAATACAATTACCAGCCGATCATCGGCTATCTGATCACCGGCACGGTCCAGCTCTCCGACCGGCTCTACACCCGCCCCCGCATCGGCGACACGATCAGCCGGACGCCGAGCCAGGGTTCGGGCTGCATCTGATCACCAATCCGATGGTGCGATATCCGCCAGTCGGACCTTGAGGCTGGCTGCGACGGCCTGAGCCGCGGCTTCCCCTGTGGCGAAGCTTGCCTGCAGCAGATAGCCGCCGGTCGGCGCTTCCCAGTCGAGCATTTCACCGGCCACGAACACATGCGGCAGCGCTTTCAGCGCGCCGTTATCGGCAATGGCCTCGGCCATGACGCCGCCGGCGCTCGAAATGGCCCGCTCGATGCCGCTGACGCTGTCGACGGGCAAAGCGACCGCCTTGATCCGCCGTGCGATGCCAAGCGCCGATTGCGGCAGAGGGCCGCCCGTGCCTTCGCGCAGCAGCCCGAGAGCCTGCGGTGCCATGGCCAGGCGCTTGCGCAGGATGGTCGAGAGCGAATCCTTGGCCCGCGCGCCTTCAAGCTTGCCGGCGATGGCCTCGGCCGACAGGCTCGGCCTGAGATCGATGGTCAGGGTTTGCCGGCCGGTCGCGAGACCATCGCGCAGGCGCCCCGACACGGCATAGATCGCGCTGCCCTCCAGGCCGGTGGCCGTGATCATGGCTTCGCCAAGCGTGCGGGGCCCGCCCGCCGCGACCGCGATGCCCTTCAACGGCTGGCCGGCGAAGCGAGCGGCAAAATCAGGGCTCCACCCGATCTGAACCCCCATATTGGCCGGCTTCAGCGGCGCGACCGGCACATCCTTCGCCCCGAGCAGATCGACCCAGGCGCC
Organism: Phreatobacter aquaticus; assembly: GCF_005160265.1. NCBI lineage: Bacteria > Pseudomonadati > Pseudomonadota > Alphaproteobacteria > Hyphomicrobiales > Phreatobacteraceae > Phreatobacter > Phreatobacter aquaticus. Next base: position 1,232,562 of record NZ_CP039865.1, read on the forward strand.
GTCCGATCCCATGCGCGGCCAGCTCGCGCCGCCCAAGGCCAGGATCACGGCGTCGGCCCTGACCGTCTTGCGGCCATCGGCCGTCTCGAAGATCAGCGCATTGTTCGGACCCCAGCCGACCAGCCGATGGCGCGTCACGAGCTTGACGCCGAGGCCGTCGAGCCGCCGGAGCCAGGCGCGCAGGAGCGGCGAAGCCTTGAACGAGCGCGGAAACACCCGGCCGCTGGACCCGACGAAGGTCGGTTCGCCCAAGGTCTCGGCCCAGGCCTGCAAGGCCGGTGGGGGGAAGGCATCGATCACAGGCTGAAGCCAGGCCCGCGCCTCGCCATAGCGCGCCAGAAAGGCCTCGCGCGGTTCGGAATGGGTGAGGTTGAGCCCACCGCGCCCGGCCAGCAGGAACTTTCGCCCGGGCGATGCCATGCGGTCATAGACGGTCACGCCGAGGCCTGCGGCAGCGAGCCGTTCGGCGGCAAACAGCCCGGCCGGGCCGGCCCCGACGATCGCAACCTGTGCGGGCTTCTTGCTCATGCGCCCATATGCGCCTTCACCGCCTCGCGCTCGGCGGCACTCAAGTGCAGCCCGAGCTTGGAGCGGCGCCACAGCACGTCATCGGCGGTCACCGCCCATTCGTTTTCGACCAGATAGCGGATTTCCCGCTCGGTGAGGCCGGCGCCAAAGGCGCGGCCCATGTCGGCGGGTGTCTCGACGCCCTCGAGGATCGCACGGGCTCGTGTGCCATAGGCATGCGCCAGCCGGTCGATCATCAACGTGTCGAGGGCCGGGTGGCTGCGCCACAGGCTCTCGGCGACATTGTAGACCGTATCGACCGGGAAATCGCCGCCCGGCAGCGCCGCTTGCGCTGTCCAGCCGGCCTTGTCCTTCAGTTTCGGAAGGTCGGGCGCCAGGAGCTCGAGCGCGCTCATGGCGAGGCGCCGATAGGTGGTGATCTTGCCGCCGAACACCGAGATCATCGGCGCTTCGCCCTCGCCGCCGTCACGATGCAGCACATAATCGCGGGTCGCTTCCTGGGCGGCGGAGACGCCATCGTCATAGAGCGGGCGGACGCCGGAATAGGTCCAGACCACATCGGCGGGCGTGATGGCTCTCGTGAAATACTCGCTCGCCGCGGAGCAGAGATAGGCGATTTCCTCGGGCGTGGCCGCCACGTCCTTGGGGTCGCCGTGATAATCCTGGTCGGTCGTGCCGATCAGCGTGAAGGCGCCCTCATAGGGGATCGCGAAAATGATCCGGTTGTCGGCATTCTGGAAGATATAGGCGCGGTCGTGGTCGTAGAGCTTCGGGACCACGATATGCGAGCCCTGGACGAGGCGGACCTTGGCCGGCGCCTTCGCGTGCACGCCGTTGGTCAGGAACTGCTCGACCCACGGTCCCGCCGCGTTGACCAGAGCCTTCGCCGTGATGACCTTTGTCGCGCCCGTGCCGCGATCCTCCGCTGTCACCCGCCACAGGCCGTCGGCGCGCTCGGCGGCGACCGCCTTGGTGCGGGTCAGGATCGTCGCGCCGCGGTCGGCGGCATCGCGGGCATTCAGCACCACGAGGCGCGCATCGTCGACGCCGCAATCGGAATATTCGAAGCCCCTGGAATAGCCGGGCTTCAAGGGCTTGCCGGTGATGTCTGTCGTCAGATCCAGCGTCTTTGTCGCCGGCAGGCGCTTTCGGCCGCCGAGATGGTCATACATGAAGAGGCCGAGCCGCAGCATCCAGGCCGGTCGCAGCCCCTTGTGGTGAGGCAGCACGAAGCGCAGCGGACGGATGATATGCGGCGCGATCGCCCACAGCACCTCGCGCTCGATCAGCGCCTCGCGCACCAGCCGGAACTCGTAATATTCGAGATAGCGCAGCCCGCCATGGATCAGCTTGGTCGACCATGACGACGTGCCGCTGGCGAGATCGTCCTGTTCGACCAGGGTCACCGTCAGGCCGCGGCCAACCGCGTCGCGCGCGATGCCCGTGCCATTGATGCCTCCGCCGACCACCAGAAGGTCAGCCACGCCGTCGCTCATGCGCTCAAGCCTTGTCCGATGCAGAATGCGTGGGGCCGGTCTGAAGGCTTTTGGCTTTGGCCGCAAGGGGCGCGCATGCGACAATGGCGTGAAGGCCGCCGGGAGAGCCGGCCGGAACGGGCATGCGGAGGATGATCATGGGATCTGTCGTTGTCGCGATCGATCAGGGCACCACATCCTCGCGGGCCATCGTCTTCGGCGCCGACCTGTCGATCAAGGCCATCGCCCAGGCCGAATTTCCCCAGCACTACCCCTCATCCGGCTGGGTCGAGCATGATCCAGACGACATCTGGTCGACGGTCGTCGAGACGACGCGGCAGGCTTTGGCCAAGGCTGGCGTCACGGCGGCCGATGTCGCGGGCCTCGGCATCACCAACCAGCGCGAGACGACGCTGGTCTGGGAGCGCGCCACCGGCCGCCCGATCCATCGCGCCATCGTCTGGCAGGACCGGCGCACCGCCAGTGAATGCGCAAGGCTCAAGGCCGAGGGCCACGAGCCGATGGTCTCGGCGCGCTCCGGTCTGCTGCTCGATCCCTATTTCTCGGCCACCAAGATCGCCTGGATCCTCGACCATGTTGAGGGCGCCCGCGACAAGGCGGCCCGCGGCGAGCTCGCCTTCGGCACGGTCGACACGTTCCTGCTCTGGCGGCTGACCGGCGGCAAGGTCCATGCGACCGATGCGACCAATGCCTCGCGCACCCTCCTGTTCGACATCCATCGCGGCGAGTGGGACCCGGATCTCATGCACCTGTTCCGTGTGCCCGCCTCTATGCTGCCGGAAGTCAGGGACTGCGCGGCCGATTTCGGCGAGACCGATCCGGCCCTGTTCGGCGGCCCGATTGCCATTGGTGGCATGGCCGGCGACCAGCAGGCGGCGACCGTCGGCCAGGCCTGTTTCAAGCCCGGCATGATGAAATCCACCTATGGCACCGGCTGTTTCGCCTTACTCAATACCGGCGACGAGGCGGTGGCCTCGCGGGCGAAGCTCCTCACCACCATTGCCTACCAGCTGAATGGCCGGCGCTCCTATGCGCTTGAAGGCTCGATCTTCGTCGCCGGCGCCGCCGTGCAATGGCTCCGCGACGGGCTCGGCATCGTCAAGATGGCCGGCGAGACCGGCGCGCTGGCGGCAGCCTCCGATCCCAATCAGGAGGTCATTCTCGTGCCGGCCTTCGTTGGCCTCGGGGCACCCTACTGGGACGCCGAGTGCCGCGGTGCCATCTTCGGCCTGACCCGTGGCACGGGCCCGAAGGAAATGGCGCGCGCGGCGCTGGAAAGCGTCTGTTTCCAGACCGCCGACCTGCTCGCCGCCATGCGGGCCGATTGGCCGGGCGCGTCCGAAACGGTCCTGCGCGTCGATGGCGGCATGGTCGCCTCCGACTGGACCATGCAGCGCCTCGCCGATCTGCTCGATGCGCCGGTGGACCGTCCCGAAGTGCTGGAAACGACGGCGCTGGGCGCGGCCTATCTCGCGGGGCTTTCGCGTGGGGTCTACCCGGAGCCGGATGTGTTTGCCGAGAAATGGCGGCTGGAGCACCGGTTCGTGCCATCGATGGATGAGGCGACGCGGAGCGCGAAGCTCGCCCGCTGGAAGGATGCGGTGTCACGCACGCTGTCGCGGCCCGGCTAGGCGAGACAAGTTTCAGAAACCAGGCCGTGGGGCAGTGGCCCCTCACCCTAACCCTCTCCCCGCAGGCGGGGAGAGGGGACGCCTCGGCATCACGATTTCGACCGTCCTCATCCTGAGGAGCGAGGCTTAGCCGAGCCTCGAAGGGTCCTTTTCCGCTGCTCGCACCTCACAATGAGAAAAGGATGTGCGCGTGCGAGGAGCTGGCGCACCGGGATTCCCTCTCCCCGCAAGCGGGGAGAGGGTTAGGGTGAGGGGCATCTCACCACCCGCACCAACCCACCGACCGAGAACCCGCGCCAGAAGCCGCCGTCGCCAATCCTCAGCTCAGATCGAACGGCACCACCTTGCGCCGGTCCGACGGCACGCGGATCTCGCGATCGATCGGCGGAACGGCCCGCTGGTGGCACGTCGTGCGCTCGCAGATGCGGCAGGACACGCCGATCTTGGCGA